>CACJKA010000005.1 GCA_902593945.1 uncultured Candidatus Poseidoniales archaeon
AATCCTCCTATTGATGATGTTCTAGCTCCTATGCCTCCACCTCCTCCACCACCGGCCGTACTTCCAGCAGATCAAATATTATCTTCAATTCCAATAGAAGAACCAAATTATTGGCCTTGGCCTCAACAAGAAAGATGGGCAGACAGGGACGTTGCTTTGCAAGTAAAATCGGCTATGGAGGCAGCCAGATCTAAGGACACTGCCCAAGCAACAGTATTACTCGATGAAGTCGGACCACATCTTGGCGATCGTTCTAAGTTAATTTATCCTATAGGTGCATTATTGCAGAGAATTGGGCGTCCTCAAGCAGTCGATAAAATGTTTGAGAATGCTTCTAAATTAATTCCCAACGATGAGAATTTAATATCTGCAAAGAAGAAATTAAGGCCTTAATTTCGAAACATTTGTTCCGCAGAAGTCATGCCTTAGTACCTCCTCGGAGATGATGTGTCCCGACGTGCAACATCATCAATTATGGTCGATGAGGGGCTAATTCTTCGCCCAGCCTCTTCTGTATACAGCTTAAAATTATTAGAAGCATTCGAAGAAACATGGCCAGAGGTAAGTCGGGCTATGCCATGGATAAATCCAGATAATCCATTTCTGGAACAAATAGAGTCATTTTTGTTAGAAACTGAAAAAATGGGCCGAAGTGGATTAATGCACCATTGGGTTATGATTAGGCCATGGGATAATGCTTTATTGGGCCTCATTGGTTTTGATAACATAACTAGGACAACCGAGGCCAAATGGAATCTAGGATATTGGGTAAGAAGTTCTGAACAAAGACATGGTTTTGCTAAGAAATCAATCGATGCTACATTAGAATGGTTAGGCGCAATAGAAGAGGTAATAGTTGAACTGAAAGTAGATCCAATGAATTTAGCAGGAGTTAATACAGTATCACACACGGTCAGTAACTGGAATGGTGAAAGAAACATTTCCGGTGATTCTGCTGTGACAGTTGCAGGAGTCAGAACCTTACATCATTGCCATTTAGTCGTAACAGGGCCTAAATCTACTAGAATTATGTGAAAACATTTCTTGAAGATTCAAAACCCTTTGCATACTCGCCTGTCTGCCCCCTTAGGGGCAGAGTGGTAAAATGACAGGCAATAATCATCATCAGAGATTACCTGACATAGATCCAGAAGAGACCGATGAATGGTTAGAATCATTACGTTCAGTTGTAGATTCATCCGGTCTTGAAAGGGCTAGATTATTGTTGCATGAGATACTGACTGAAGCACAAGACTTGGGAGTAGAAATAAGTCCAGCTTCTCGGACACCTTACGTTAATACTATCTCTTGGGATAATCAGGTTCCATATCCTGGTAATTTGGAAATCGAGAAAGAGATACAAGACGCTATTTTATGGAACTCAGCTTTAATTGTTTCAGATGCGAATAGAAGGACTGACGGTATCGGAGGCCATATTTCCACATACGCCTCCTCCTCTACGATTTATGAAGTTGGATTCAATCATGTTTTCAAAGGAAAAGAATCTAATGGGATTGGAGATGCACTTTACATCCAAGGTCATGGTAGCCCAGGAATTTATGCTCGCGCCTTTTTAGAGGGCAGAATAACTCGTGAACAATTACTCAATTTTCGTCAGGAAGCCTTCCTTGACGGCCTTTCATCCTACCCCCATCCTCGTTTAATGAAGGATTTTTGGGAATATCCTACTGTATCGATGGGTTTGGGGCCATTAGCTGCAGTCATGCAGGCGAGATTTTGGAAGTATCTCACAAATAGAGATTTAGTTGATACATCGCAAAGTACGGTTTATTCATTCTTGGGAGATGGTGAAATGGACGAACCGGAGTCTATAGCTGCAATAGCAGTCGCAGGTAGAGAAAAATTGGATAATCTAATTACTGTGGTTAATTGTAATCTTCAGAGGCTGGACGGTCCAGTACGTGGTAATTCTAAGATTATTCAAGAGTTGGAAGGACTCTATAGAGGGGCCGGTTGGGATGTTTTCAAGGTACTATGGGATAGCAATTGGGATCGTTTATTTTCCCAAGATACTAATGGAGTATTACTTTCCAGACTCGAGGAAATAAACGATGGAGATTTCCAAAGAATGAGTACACTTTCACCATCAGATTTTCGTAAAGAACTATTCAGTGGTTCTGAGGAGTTAGTTTCAATTGGTTCAAAACTTTCCGATGAAGAAATCACCGATTTAAGAAGAGGAGGGCATGACCCACTGAAGATATATGCTGCTTATCACGCCGCATTAGAATCTGATAAACCAGCAGTGATATTAGCACACACCGTCAAAGGTTGGGGCATAGACTCCTTTGCTGGAAGAAATACCACCCATCAGAAAAAGAAAATGAATATGGAAGATTTAATTGCATACAGAAACCGCCTAAATATCCCCTTAGATGATGAACAATTACAAAAGAGTCCATTTTACTTATTAGATCAAGAATCAGATGCATTAGAATATATACATTCTACTAGAGAAAAACTCGGTGGATATTTACCATCAAGAAAATCTCCCGATATTAATTTCAAACTTCCATCTGAGAAAACTTACTCTGAATTTGATAATGGCACCCCAGAAGGCCAGAAAGTATCCACTACAATGGCTTTCGTTAGACTGCTAAGAAATCTTATGAAGTCAGAAATAGGAGAAAAAGTAGTTCCAATAATTCCTGATGAAGGTCGAACATTTGGAATGGATCCATTATTCAGTGAATTTGGGATATATTCTCACTCTGGCCAAAAATATAAGCCAGTAGATCACAAAATGATTATGAAATATAAGGAGTCAATTACTGGACAGATTCTAGAGGAGGGTATATCTGAAGCAAACTCAATAGCTTCATGGATTGCATCTGCAACATCATACTCTCATGCTATGACGCCTACCCTGCCATTCTACATCTTTTATTCTATGTTCGGTTTTCAACGTGTAAATGACCAAATTTGGCAAGCAGCAGACGCCCGTGCTCGTGGTTTCTTGATGGGCGCTACAGCAGGGAGAACAACACTTAATGGAGAAGGATTACAACATCAAGATGGACATTCTTTACTTCACTCTAGCACAGTCCCATTCTGCAGATCATGGGACCCTGCATATGCATACGAATTAGCTACGATAATACAACACGGCATTAATGAAATGTGGGGTGAAAATCTAGATGTATTCCATTACATAATGCTATACAATCAGAATGAAAGGCAACCTCCAAAACCAAAAAATGTCGATGAAAAAATCATCAAAGGTGCATATAAATTATCTGAAGTTAAGAATGATTCAGGGCCCACAGTTAGGCTATTAGGCTCGGGGCCAATTCTTACTCATGTTATTGAAGCATCTGAGATATTATCTAGTCTAGGCATTAACTCAGAGATCTGGTCTGTAACCTCATACGGTGAATTAAGGAGAGGAGGATTAGAATCTCAAAGAATCAATCGTCTATACCCTGAAGAGGAAAGAATTCCTTATGTCTTAGAATGCTTCGGAGATGCAACTACAACAATAGCAGTATCAGACTATATTACAGCAGTTCCCGAAATGATTCAACGTTGGGTTGGTGGCAATTTTATTGTTCTAGGGACAGATGGTTTTGGAAGATCTGATGATAGGCTAGAATTAAGAAGATTTTTTGAGGTTGACACTAATAGTATAGTCTTAGCTACAGTTTCTGCATTAGAAAGAGAAGGCTCAGTCAAAAAAGGATTAACAACTGAAATAGTTGAAAGGTTTGGTATTTCTAGAGAGAGATTCGATAAGACTCATTAGTCTTCAAAAGTAATTTTTACTTCCATTGTTTTATTCACTGAGTGACATACAGGACATTCACAACCTTCTTGAATTAACCATTGTTTATCCTCTTCTTTGATATTATCAGGTAATTTAATTTTGACATCTAGACATCCAACTCTTCTTGGATTCTGATGCATAGTTTTCTCTACACTTCCAAACATTCCTGAAACATCTATTCTTCTCTTTTCCGCTCTAATTCCAATGATAGTCATTATACATGTAATCATAGAAGTAGCTAGTAAATCGGTAGGAGAAAATGACTCTCCTTTACCATGATTGTCTACAGGAGCATCCGTTATCAATTCTCTTCCCGAAGGAACATGAGTTGCAACACATCGAAAACCTCCTTCATATTTTACGTCTATTTTGACCATTAATTTCCCTCCAATTGTTGTAAAACAGGAGAATTAAGTGAGAAATTATGTTTCAAGGCCTCTTCAAGACTCACCCAATCTGGAGTTGTTCCATCTATCCAATCATATCTATGTCCAGGTATTAATCGCCATTCTTTAGGTAAATCTAGAAGCAATTTTCGGGCATAAAGTATACTTTTCCATTGTGCTAAAGGGTCACTACCTGGTAAATCTACTCTTCCGCTATGTGCTGTAAATAGTAAATCCCCTGCGTGATAAACGCCATGTCCGTGTAAAGTGACATGCCCTGGAGCATGCCCTGGAGCATGTGTGACTCCAAGATTGATTCCACCACAATTCCACTCAATAGTTGTGTTGGGTGCATTATTCCATTTATTCGTAAAATCTACTTTCTTAAAAACAGCAAAGGATAGCAGTCCAGATACCGATGCATTTTCATGTCCCCATACCTCAACTTCTGGTACGAGACCAATCATTTCTCTGTATCCTTCTACATGGTCTCTGTGAGTGTGTGTATAAAGTAAGTGAGTAGGCCGCAAACCTTCTTCCTTTAGAGCCGAGACCCATCTTTTAGAATCAAAAGGATCAACAATCGCTACAGTACCTGTAGAGCGATTTATCCATGCTGTATTCATATTCATGTAATTACCCATTTGAGTAACCCACACTTCAATTCCATCTTCACTTTTTTGAATATCAAACTCTCCATCGCCAAGCATTATAGTAAATGCAAGTGAACCTACTGCATAGCAATATCGGCTCATATTCTAAGGCGAGGATTCATATCAAACTCTAATAGTCGCCACATGTGAATCTGGTGTTGAACTCATTAACTGGAGAAAATAGTTCTTCGATAATCATTACACGTTACTTGACAATAATATCAAACTAAAGAAAGTTATAGGAAGTGTTTTGATGGAATATGACATGCATCAGATAGAAGAATATTGGCAACAAAAATGGAAAGATGAAAGTATTTTTTCAGTCTATACGGATCCTAAAAAACCTAAGTTCTACTGTCTTGAGATGTTCCCCTATCCTTCGGGAAATATGCACATGGGGCATGTAAGAAATTATTCTATTGGGGATGCAATGGCTAGATTTCAAAGATTAATGGGAAAAAATGTCCTGTATCCAATGGGTTACGATTCTTTTGGAATGCCTGCAGAAAATGCCGCTAAGAAGGAAGGTGGCCATCCCCATTATGTAACAGAGAGAAATATTGCCATGATACGTAAGGATCAGGAAAGAATGGGATATTCTTATGACTGGAATCGTACATTTGCAACCTCAACTCCTGAGTATTATCGTTGGAATCAAGAGATTTTCATTAAATTTTACGAAGCAGGACTTGTAGAAAGAAGATTTGCACCTGTAAATTGGTGTGTTGATTGTGACACAGTACTTGCAAATGAACAAGTAAAAAACAATCGCTGTTGGAGATGTGGTTTAGAGGTCATTCAGAAAGATATGGCACAGTGGTTTCTTCGTATGACGCAATATGCAGATGAATTATTAGATGAACTGGAAAATATAGACTTCCCTGAGAATGTGAAAGCTATGCAGCGTAATTGGATTGGCCGGTCGCAAGGTGCACACATAGATTTCCCTGTGGATGGAGAAGATTCAGTAATTGGTGCGTTTACAACCAGGCCAGATACTATTTTCGGAGTGACTTTTGTAACACTCTCTCCCGAACATCCTCTTTGTGAGTCGCTTGTTTCAGGCACTGAATACGAAGAAGGTTGGCGCAACCTTCGCGATGAATGTGCTAAAATGTCAGAATTTGAAAGGATTAACATGCTCAAAGAAAAGAAAGGAGTCCCACTTGGGAGATTTGCAATTAATCCATTAAACGGAGATAGAGTTCCTATTTATGCAGGAAATTTTGTTGTTGCCAGTTATGGTACTGGTGCTGTAATGGCCGTTCCAGGGCATGATCAGAGAGATTATGATTTTGCTAAGAAATATAACTTACCTATCAAGCCAGTGCTTTCTCGTAACTCTAATGATGAAGCAATTGAACAAAACCCTGTTTTTGATTCACTTGGATATATGAGAAATTCTTCTCGTGACGGATTTGATGGATTATTTGGAAATGAAGCCAAGACTGAGGTCATTAATCTCCTTGAAAAAGAAGGTTCAGGATATGGTACTGTACAATATAGGCTCAAAGACTGGCTATTAAGTCGTCAAAGATTCTGGGGTACGCCGATACCAATGTTACATTGTGAAAGCTGTGGAGTAGTCCCTGTTCCTTATTCAGATTTACCAGTTAAGTTACCCTTGGATATTAAGTTCAGTTGGGATGAGAGTGGTAACCCACTAGCAACGAATAATGACTTCCTTAAGGCAAATTGCCCTAAATGTGGAGAATCAGCAAAGCGTGAAACAGATACTATGGACACGTTTTACGATTCATCTTGGTACTTTTTCAGATATGCAGATTCAGGTAATCTGAATAATCCATTTAACAAAGAAATAGCCGATTATTGGATGAAAGATGGTGTAGATTTGTATATTGGCGGAATTGAACATGCAGTAATGCATCTTCTTTATGCTCGATTTTTCACAAAAGCAATGAGAGATATTGGGATGAATAGTATTGGTGAACCATTCGGTCAATTGGTTTGTCAAGGGATGTTGAATGCTCCAGCGCCATTCTGTAATGAATGTAATATTGAGTTCCACGTCGATAAAAATGGAGGAAAATGCCCTACCTGTGATTCACCCCTTGGAAATAGACAGGCAAAGATGAGCAAATCTCTAGGTAATACTGTTAGCCCAGGAGCTATGGTAGAAGAATATGGAGCAGATACGGTAAGATTATTCATACTGTATGGAGCAAATCCAGAGGCAGGAATGGATTGGTCAGATAATGCTATAATTTCAAACCACAAACAAATGCAATCAATTATTGATGCATTTAAATCTTCCAGATTATTTACAGATTCACCTAGTATAGTTGACTCTTGGTTATTATCTAAGATGCGGATGAATCATGCGAAATGGCAATCAGCAATGGAAAACGTTAGTCTTAGAGAAGGCGTAATGATAAGTCATTTTGAGATGTTATCTGATTGGCAGTGGTATAGGAGGCGAGGGGGTTCTGATAGGAAAACGGTTGAAATTTTCTTTAGACATTGGATCCCAATGATGGCACCAGCTACTCCACATATAGCAGAAGAATTTTGGTCAAAAATTGGTGGCCAAGGAATGGTAAGTGAATATGTTATCGAAGATGTCACTAAACTTGAAGATGATATAATTCATATTGCAAAAGAAGAATATCTTAGAGATTTAATTGATAGTTCTAGGAATGTTAAAGGCTTAGCCAGTAGGCATTCAGAGATTTCTCTATCTAAGTGTATAATTCAAACATCTCCCAAATGGAAGAATGATATCGCAATTAAAGCCCTTTCACTATCGAATGAAAATTTTGATTTTAAGAAAAATGGGATGAATTATGTCAAATCATTAGAAATATTTGATGTTGAAAAATTACGCGGAGAAGTTATCCAAACTTGGCAATCATTTACAATTGGAAATAAGAAAAATAGAGGTAAGGTATATACTTGGACAGAAGCCGAAAAATCTTTGATCAATCTGAGATTTAATGAATCGAAATTTGTTAATGATAATGCAGAGTTTATCGCAAACGCTCTATCAATTGCATCTGTATCTTCTTATGATGTCGGCGAGGGTGATGATGTTGCAGGTAAAGCCCGAGTATCTTCACCACTTAACCCCGGAATAGCATTCATTTAGATGCAATTTTTCTAATCTTTATCTCGGTGGGTTCATGGTCCTCTTTCACTTGGGTTGATTATTGAGTGACCAAGAAGAAGGTAATAAGAGGCCAAAGCGCCGAAATCGCCGCCGCCGTTCTAACGGCAATAAGACTCCCTCTGGAGTAAAGAACATCGGCGATAACGAGGCAGTTGAGCGTGCTCTATCTCGTTTTACTGCAGACCCCCAACCAATGGGTTTTACACAAGACATTGATCCTCCTGCAAAAATTATTAATATTAATTGGAAGTTAAATGCTGTCCCCAAATCTGTTCAGAATAAAGCTAGCCCGCTAGTTTGCTCACCCGGCGAGTTTGGTTTTCTCCCCGAAGAAAGAGTTGAACAGATTGCTAAAAAAATTGAGAAATTAGACATAACTCTTGAACAATCACTTTCTCTTAGGAGCGCTTTGAATCAAGAAAAAAGTGTTTACTCTCATGGAAGGTTAATGAGCCGTGCTAATGAATTGAAGAGAAGATATGATTCAGGAGAAAGCGTTTTGTCTTTATCGACTAGATTTGATGCCCCCCCCGTTAATGTCTTCAGAGCAATTTTAACTGGAAGAGGCTGGTCAAAAAATAAGATTAAAGAGACTCTAAAGGCTCCCAGTAAATTGAATAAAAGAGATAGGGAACAATTCCAACTTGCAGAATCTGCTGATCGTGTAAGTTCTGTTAATCAATCTGAAACACAAAATGCTGCTGAAGTGTTTGAAGATATCTTATGTGATTATTTCAGTTCACTTAATGTTAGATTTCGACGTCAAGAGGAATTACTTGATGAACAAAAAAAATCTGAAGGGCGTGCGATAATTACTCCTGATTTATTATTATTAGATGATGTTAGAATTAATGGCATTCCTTGCGCTTGGATAGATGCTAAACATTTTTTCGGAGCAGACTTAAGATTTCCTAGAAAAAAAACCCAGAAACAAGTTGATCGATATGTCAATGAATACGGTCAAGGTGCTATTGTTTATCGGCATGGTTTTTGTGAAACATTGAAATTAAAGGGAGCTATTTTATTAGATTCTAGCCCATTAGATTTACAGCCTCTAGCAACATTTCACGAAAAGTTATCAGATTCAAAATAGTTTTCCTACCTTTGTTTTTATGGTATTGAAACCTGTACTTTCTAAGTTATTAATCAAAGAATCGTAGTCAATATGGTCACCTTTTTGAATATCTTCCGGAACAATAACTAAACTTCTACCTAGTAAACATAACAGCGGTTTAAAATTAGAATTTGATTTAATTATTATTCTCTCGACCTCCTTTAGTAGTTCTAATCTAAGCGAGTCTTGTAGTAGTCCGCTTTCATCGACAAAGATTTCTGATCTTTCCAATAATTCTTCCCAACGCTTTTCATCCCATTTACCATTAACAAGATTCTTCATTTGTTCTTTGCCCGCAGAACTGATTGAGTCTTTCCACTTTTCATCATCAATATATGAGGAAGTATGTTTCCCTGAATCTTTTTTCCAAGCTAATATAACTTCTATTTTTCCAGTCCACCCTTCTGACAAACCAGGCCCTCTATTGAGTAATTCCCCACTAAATGGTGCACCAGGAGAGATTCTTCTTTCAACTCCTCCTGCTGCTAAAGCAGTAACATCCCCCAATCCTGTAGAAAATTCTCTTTCTACCCTATGAGCAATCGAAAAAGCTCTTCTCAAACTTTCTTCATGTGGCTTGCCCAATGCTCTTTGAAAAGCCATAGCAGCAGATATCGATCCAGATGCAGACATACCAAATCCTTGAGATAATGGTAATTTTAATTTTACAGCTAAATCCCAAGAATATTCCCTAACGTCCGTAATTTCTTCCGATAGCAATTCTAATGTTCGCTCATAAAGATTTTTTTTCCCCATTCCTTCAATGAATCTAATGTCGATATTAAAATCACCTTCAATTCCCCTAGCAATAGTTTCTACTCCTTGTTCCAAGCAAAGTCCTGCACCTAGACTACCTTGATTCATGATTTCATCATCATCGTCATTAATTGTGAAAATTAAAGTCACATGTGAGCCGCATTCTCCACGTCCCATTACAACAGTCATGCTATCGCACCCTGTATCTAACTGAATAAATACTTGTTAATTTTATCAGAGCACAGCCTTAGAATCTTGTTCGATATTATCGAATTTTTCTGCTAATTCTTTGACAGCCATGTTAAATGCAGTCTTCGGAGTCATTGAACCGTCTGTTTCGAAACTTAGGACGAATTCTCCAGATATATCTTCTAAAGTTATAGCATCTTTGAAAGTTCTTGATTCTTCAGTACCTTCACCAACATGATGTAATTGTGCCTTTAATTCTTGGACCTTGTGATAATCTTCTAATTTCCCGTCAGTAAAATCTTTTGCTGTTATACCTAATTTCAAATCCCATAGAATCTTAGCTTTAGTTTTATTATTAATAATGCCAATTTGTCTTGCTTCAAACGTAACTCCACATGCCGGAGACCATTTTGCATGATCTCTCCCTCTTCCCATTATTGCAGTCGCATAAAACTCGATCATTTGTCCATTGAATAGTTTTGTAATTGGAATTGATTTGTATAATTCTGGTATTTCCAAACTTGCATCTCCAAGATAGTTTAGATCTCTTGCAGTAACCATGGTTCCTTCTTTGCTTCCGAAAGCTTTGCAAGTGTAAATCATAGTACATATCGGACATCCTCTATCTTCTTCAACAAGTTCTGCACAGTTAGGGCATTCGTGTTGAAAATGGAATTCTTCATGACGTGTTGGAATAGGAATCATTGCAAGTCTTTGAGCAATCATTTCATCAGGAAGAGGGCCGGTAGTTTCCCAGACTTGGTCTTCTTGTTCTATTGTTCCCATTTCAAAACGTACAGTTTCTATAGCCATTTTCGGAGTATCTGACATCAAACTTCTTCTAATTGAGTTCACCAAAGCTCTATCAGTATCAGCTAATAGAATCTTGATTTTATCCTCTGATTCTTCAATAATTGTAACTTTAACCATAATTTCACACCTCACACTCTTCGACCACGTCGGCCACCCTTTGCTTTTGTACCATCTGTTGGTATTGGAGTAACATCTTCAATACGTGTAATTTGAACACCTGCTCTTGTAAGGGCACGGATTGCTGATGTAGCTCCTGGTGCATTGTGGTTTCTATTTCCACCTGCACCTCTATATTTTACGATCACTTGGTCAAATTCTTTTTCTGCAAGCATTTCTGCAATTCTTTCCGCAGCTCTTGTTGAAGCAAATTGACCACCTGAGTCACTACCTCCCTTAGTTACCATGCCTCCCGAAACCTTGCAAATAGTTTCAGCCCCTGTTAAATCAGTGGCAGTGATTAGTACATTGTTACTAGTACTGAAAATATGTAAAATCGCTTTACGTCCCATCAGTTCTCCTCCTTAGGAATTGTTTCTTCAATTTTTGGTGCCTCTTCAGCATCCTTTTTGATTTGTTCTACGAAATCTTCAGTAGCTGCTTTTGGTTCTTCCACTTCTTCTGTTTCCTCGTCACTAACCATAGTCAGTCTTAGTTTTTCCATTTCAACTCTGAATGGGTGATCAGGATTATTGTAAACTGATTTTGAAGAATAATTCAACAATTCTTCTTCTTCCTTCTTAATGTGGTAACCAGGGACTGTCATACGTTGTTCACCAATCGAAATATGTCCGTGAACAATCATATTTCTAGCAGCTCTCATAGAGGGAGCTAACCCTCTGTAGTATACTACTGATTGTAATCTTCGAGATAACATATGTTCTACATTAATTTGCAAAACGTCGTCAAGACTTGCCCCCTCAACTAATAGTCCTTTACGACATAATGAATCAATCATGTCACTTTTTTCTCTAGCAAAGTGTCCTTCTGTAGTATCTACTCTTCCAATAAGTTTCATAGCTTGATTCCTATGTCTCCTTAAAGCGGATTTTTCTCTCCAGATTTCTTTCATGCCGCCAATTTTCTTTAGGCCATATTTTTCTTTCAAGGCATGCTCTTCATCGATACGTGCTTGTTTCCAAGGATGAGTTGGAGTTTGTGTCTTAGATCTTGCGAATTTCGGATCACCCATTATCTCACCTCACTTCTTCCTCTGCACACCAAGTGCAGTTCCACTTCTACCATTACTTCTCAGCCTCTGACCACGGACTTTGTGGCCACTTCTGTGCCTTAGTCCACGATACGTCTTCATGCCTGCTAGACGAGATATGTCGTCATCTCTAGTCATTCTAACATCCATTGCAACTAGGTGAGCATCCTCATTTGATTCCAAGTCTCTTTGTCTATTTACTAACCACCAAGGTACATTTGTTGCATACCCGTCGATAGTTTCTCTAAGTCTATTTTGCTCCTCATCATCTAGGTGCCCTCCGAGTTTTGTTCCATCGATTTCTGCTAATCTGCAAAGTTGCTGTGAAGTACGTACTCCAATACCTTTTACAGATGTCAATCCAATAGCTATTGGTTTCAATCCATCTATGTCGCTGTCAGCCATTCTGATAATATAGGAGAAGTCATCTCCAATCTCTTGTTTCTCATTACTCATTGTACGGTCCTCCCGTGTTCACTGTTTCCAGTGGCCTTTACGGCAACCTCGCGACTTACCAACCCTATTTCAACCCACCCGACAGGTAAAAAATAAAATATTTATGTTAAATCTAGATTTCTTTACAAATTATATACAATTTATGACTTCCAGAACCACGTTCCAGATCTACATCTATCATGTATGCTCTTGCCCCTTCAGTATTACGTAATGCTTTGTCTAGACGTCTTTGTAATGTTGGTTGAATTTCAGGATCTAGAGAACATCTCAAAGTAATTTTCCCTATTTTATTTTTAGAAGCCGCACTAGCAATTTGATCTATATTGCCTAGTTCAGGAGGAGTTAATCTATGCTGAATTATTTCTCCGGTACTAACTACAAAACCATTTATTTCATCATTATCAATTAGAGGATCTGTATGTATTAATAAAGGCCTTCTCCCCTCTATTCTAAGCCATGAATAACCAGTATTTTCTTTCACCGCTTTAGATATCCATTTTTCTTGTAAGCCACTTTGAATTAATGCTGAATCAATTATCGAGACATACGCTCCAAATGGTGGAGGTCTCGACAAAATTTCTGTCTTAGAATTCTTTTTTTTACCTTCTATCTTTGCAATTATATTTTTTGTACCCATGCGAATACAACGTCTTTCATCCTTTGATGAGATTGAACCTATCCAAAGTGACAATCTGTCAACTCTCCCTCCGCCTTGGCTTAACCATTCCCAAGTTCTTGGGACTCCTGGGAAAATAGTTTCGACAATTGCTTCAATCATTCCTTGTTGTTCTTCCCCTAATCTGGGTGATAAGTCAAGTAGTACGGCTGGCCCTCTGGGGCCAGTTTGTAGATATTCATTCCATGATTTCAGAACATCCATCAAAGCAGGCTTCATTTCGTCAACATGATGATTTTGTGCATCCCTAGGTCTAGCAGGGTCCAAATGGAGCATAGCGATTGGAGGATGCGCCCTAATTCCTGATTTCATCAGGCTATTCCAGTAAGTTGTAATTGCACCTTCAGCATCACTACTATCTCCAATTATAACTCTATCAAGAGTTTTCTGCATCTCCTCACCATTGGATGCGGAATGCATATTTGCAGCACATAATACTGCAATATTCCCGTCTAATTCTATACCTAAAGCAGGTCTTTTCAATTCGTTTGCTAGGGCAATAAGTTGCGCTCCAGAACCTACTGCAGCATCAAGAATTACGCCAGCAGGCAAGTCAAAAGATTCAATTTGTTTCGCTCTAACCATAGATATTGACCATGGCGTAGATAATCTTCTCATATCTTCAGTCATATGGAGCAAAGGTTCGCCTTTTCTTGCAGCTTTTGCACTTTCCCTCTTCCCCGCCTCATTTACAATATCTTCTGAAGGTATTAATGCGATATGATTCTTCTTCCCTGTCATTTTATATCCTCTTTTCATTCCATATCTCAAGTATCATACAACAGCACGATCTATTTTAACTTCAAATCGGAGCCAAGTATTTTCTAATTCATGCCCTTCACTATTTCCATATGCTATAGGGGGAGGCAAAAGAACGGTATGAGTGGTTCCAGTATCTTGAATCCAACCTCTGTCTTCCTCAATATCTAGTCCAATTACCGCCCAACCAAAACCTTTGATGTATCTTGAATCATCTCCTCCAGTAACTGGTAAATCTCCTTCATCTAATTGATCTCCCGTATCCGCATCCCATAGTATGTAGTGCACTTCAATATTATTTCCATCTGTAATATGGACATCTCTTTCATTTGAGCCTTTGAAAACATGAACATCTAGATTAATTGTCGAAGATTGGAATTCTACGTGTGTGGCAGTAATGGTAATATCTTTTTCAGTAATCTCTTCTGTCAAAGAAATCTCAATTATTTCTGAATCTCCCCCCTCCAATCCATTCAATAAAAGGTTTTCACTCCCTTCATTTTTAAATTCAACACTTCCACCGATGATTTCTAAAATCAAATCAATAGTTGTATTTCCTCTGTTATATATTACAACACTCGCTCCATCTCCAACACCCTGATGCTCCCAATCACATCTTAATTCACCAGGGTACAGGAATGAACTATCCTGTCCAGACAATGAATCGGGCCAATCCCAATCGTCCAATCTTGAATCACAAGTATCGAATAAAAGATCAACTTCCCATGTCCACCTACCATCTTCTTTTACATCCGCTTCTGTTACAGTTTTTGGGAATAAATTTTCTAATTCACTTTGAAAACCTACAGCAGCAAAAGCGAGCCATATTGATGAAAATAATATTATTAATATTGTAGCAAATGATAAAATCATCATTGTTCTTGGAACCGCCATTTCATTCAACCCTATAGGTATTGGAGGATGTTCAATTTCCTCCGATGTATCGGCTATCCACGACCTCGTCACAGTACTTTGTCAAGCCAGCCCATCATCAAGGTTAGCATATATCGTTAGTAACAAAATAGTCCTTATTTACGATTAATAAAGGCGCAGTACATCGTTTTTTACATTTTTTACTAATCTTTAATCAATTCTTCTTCGTTAGAGAGACTTAACCAAGTGACGAACCCTAATTCTGCTGCTAAAACGATTAATGAAATCAATAAAACAGAAGGATTTAGCATTGTACTTCCTAACACTAATAGAGATGCAATAATAGCTACTGCAAGATCAAATAACCCCCAAAATCTCAAGATTCTTCTCAGTTGTAATATTCCAACAATCCAAACAACGGTCGACAAACTAACCAGAATAATTGGGAGATAAATTGTTGTAAAGATTCCAGTCCACAAAATCCCTGTATACAACATTAAATGTGCATCTATTGCCAATACCATTGTCCAGATTTCTTTTTTCAGTGGCACCGTCAAGGCACATAAAAATAGTAATATCAGTCCAATAATCAATGTTATTTCATCCTCAATACCATTTATGCTAGTTACTATATTTGACATTGAAATTATTGGGAAAATCATTGCAGGAACTATGAAACCTAACTCTGAAACTTGTTCATTCTTTATCGTGTGATATAGAGTTAGTAAAATTGCTAAAATCCCCGCTGGACCAGTTGAGATGAATATTATTGCAATTGCCCTAATTGAATTATTATTCGTAGGTTCTTTTCCATTTTCTTTCCTTTTTAGTTCTAGCCAAGATAATAATAATACAGAAATAACCAATAAACTCTCCAGTATTGTCCATGGCAAAATCCATTCAATGAGGTCACCTTTAGTAGGATTTACAGTTAGAGGTGCTGGCAGTGATTCGTAAAGTATAGCTGCAACTAATCTACCTATGAATATTGGAATGATAAACCAATCAACCGCAATAGCGATTCTTTCCATTAAATTCTTTTGATTCATCAGAGAAATAATACAGAGTAATAAAACTAGCAGCACCATTATTGCCATATCAAATAGTTCTGAATTACTCATCCCAGGAGATAGATGACCTGATACTTGGATTAAGATCATCCCACCTATTGCGATTGCAATTGGCAATTCAATTCCTAGAAAATGAGGCAATTCTAATTCTAAATCTTTAGTTCGCTGCCGAGCAATTAATATCAAGATAGAGATAAAGATTCCACTGACTAGAAGTAATAATTGATTTACTCCTCCAATGAAGCTAAGAACCGATGAACTGATAATAACTAATCCAAGAACTAACAAAATGATTAGAGGCTTATGAGTCGCATCTGTGAGATATAATTCTTCCAAGTCATCAACATCTCCCATTTCTCTACTCTTCTTCCTTTTATTTTTTATTTCCAATAGTTGTGAATCGAAGATTTTAACATCACTAGGGGATAAAGTTTGATGCTCTGCTTTCTTTTTCGCTAATTCTTTTAGATTATCTCTTTTCGCTATGCTCTTTATTTCTCTTCTTACTTCTCCATTACCTACCATCCAGATTGTACTAATTGCGAATAATCCTAATGCTATTATTAATTCAGAAAAATTTCCAATCTTGTAAACTAGAGCTATATTGATTGTTAATAACCATAGAGACGCTAAAGATGGATTAAGTAACTTTTCAATCTTATTTATTTTTATCAGATAACTAAATATTATTATTGTAGTGCATAATAATGATGCTTTTCCAATACCTAATTCAGGAATCATATCAGTATCAATTAATTCATTTCGCCCCCTAGTAATTAGACCGATTAACATAGGCAATCCCATGAGGGTCATACCAATAGTATAAATTCCATCTTTGTTGCCGTCATTTTTGAAGAATAGAACTCCTGCAGCTAGGCAGTATATTATCATCAAAATCTCATCAAGTCCAAACTGCCATTGTACTATTAGATACCCAATCGCTAGGGTTGTTAGCATCACAGTAGAATTTCCAATTCTCTTCTTTTTCAATTCAGAAATTAAGTGTAGTGAAGTGATTATACCTAGAATAATCAATATAGTGACGGCAGTAAAACCTCCGAAATTAGCCATGAATGTTATAGTGATTAATGGCAACCATAATCCAATACTCCATAATTGTAGTAATCCCGAATCTCTAATTGATGCAGAAATTTCAGTCACTCCAAGAAATTTCGATGCTAGATTTACATCATTTTCACCTAATCTATAATTTACAATAATCATCAATAAAGATGAAACCGAAAAATAACCTAAAAGTGGAATCGGCTCTAGATGAATAATTGAACCGGGATCAGCATTACCATTCGCTACAATCAAGGTTCTAATCGCTTCTTCCATAATTTCTTCTATCATTACCCATGCCCATGGTAGAATTACAGTAACTCCTCCTAAAGAGGGAGAACTTCTTTTTATTGCAAGATACCCTGTCCCAATATGAACTAAAGAAAGCCCAACTAATAGTAATGACCCCCCATCCCCTGCAACGCAATTAGAAAGACAGAATGTGTTTTCCGAGGTCTGATTTGCTGGAATCATTATCACTAGTAATATGAGTATTCCAATAGATCCTGTCCATAGCACTCTATCTGTGACTGAGTGTTGGTCTCTGATCATTAGAAATCCAGTTACAAATACTCCTATTACTGCAAATACCTCATAAGAATCAAATGTTAGTAAATTTTCTGTTTCATTGATTACTAAGAAGATAGTCATTAATATAGATGAAATTAATAATGGTATCGAAACTCTTCGAGCATCTATTCCTCGTACAACAAGATAAGATCCTCCGAAAGAGGAAGCCAAAATTGAAATCAATCCTAATGCATATCCAACATCCTGTCGATTAGCACCCACGGCCATCAAAGCTCCAATCATCCCCAAGGATACTGAAACGCCCCATAAACCCGGTTCACCTAATCCTAATGCTTTGAATGCCTTTGAAAACCAGTTCTCATCTTTAGCAAATATTGCCGCCATACTAGCATTAATCCCAGAAATAACGATAATTAAAACAAATAATAGTAGTGGTTCATCAAGTGGCAGTATTCTCATTGACCCTATACTAAATCCTTCAGTAAGTGCATGCATTCCAATCCACAGATTAGTTGATGCTATACCCAAAGCTGCCAAATTACCTGATTTTCTATGCAAAGCTAAACCGTGTACCAATATAGTTGCAATTAATATCATCACTGCAATTCCAATTTCTCCAAAACTGAATCCTGTTGCGGAACCTATTGCTAGCAAAATCAGTGTTGATTGTGCAGCTATTGCATCATGATTATGTCGGTAAGAAAGATATACATTGAATCCTACAAAAACTAGCAATAGTCCACCAAGAATTTCTACAGATATAATATTCCATCTTTGTAATTCTATCGCTAAGCCATACAATACTTTCATTGAAATTATCACCCAAGTTATTCCCAATAAATGAAGATTCTTTTTAGGTATCCAAATTTCTCCTAGAATAAATCCCATTACTGCTAAAAATATCAAAAGAATCGTTGCAAATAATGGTTCTAAAGCAATTCCTGCAACGATACTAACTCCAGAAAATAATAGAATCATTGATGCCATTAGTATCCAATTAACTTTCCTTTCTCCGTCCTGGGCTAAGTTGGTTGTCAAATCTACTTCGGGTCTATTAATTACAGTACCATCCTTCTGAATATATCCTGGTGAGTTTTCATCTTCCTGTGCGAATGGATCAAAGATATCACCTAAAGCCTCATCAATTTGTTTAGTATCTTTTTCTTTTTCTATTTCTGGCGTGTCACTAGGAATTAATATATCTGCTAATTCAATAGAATCACTGATCTTAAATGCTCGTTTTCGAATAAGTTCATCATCCGAATCTTCGGTGCTCACAGTATCTCTGAAAGGTATTGATGACATAATCTCATCCCCTTTTTTCATTAAGTCTAAGATATATATTCATTATATCTCTATGTAATGATTGAAAAGTGATTCATATTGTCAGTGTCCATGGAGACGTCGTCGAAAGGCACTGGCCCATCAGAATTTGCAACCTCATTAGCGAGTCACGGACTAGACCCCAAAGGTGCAGTACACTGGAATCTCGGTTGGGAAGAGCTTCATGAAATTGCAGTTAAGAGAGGCGAGGCAACTCTGACTTCTCATGGAGTTCTTCTGGCGACAACCGGAGAGAGAACTGGTCGTTCACCTAATGACAGATTTATTGTTGAAGAGTCAGGACTTGCAGATGATGTTTGGTGGGGTGAGGTGAATAAATCAACATCTCCAGAAGTGTTCGATAATTTACTATCCAAGGTACAAAATCATCTGGATAATAGAGATGTATTATTTGTCAAAGATGCTCATTGTGGTGCTGATTCAAAGTACTCAATGCCAGTTCGATTAATTACCGAAAAAGCATGGCATGCATCCTTCTTTCACAACATGTTTGTCCGAAGTGAACCAAATAAATTGGTAAATCATAAGCCAGAATATACTATCCTACATGCGCCAGAATTATTAGCAGAACCTAAAGAAGATGGTACAAATTCAGGTGTTTTTGTAATCTTGGCATTGGACAGAGGGCTTGTTATAATCGGAGGTACGCATTATGCAGGTGAAATTAAGAAAGCAATTTTTACAATTATGAATCATATTTTGCCCGCTAAAGGTTTACTTCCGATGCACTGTTCAGCTAATACTGATTATAAAAATTCAGCATTATTCTTTGGGCTATCGGGCACTGGTAAGACAACACTTTCCGCAGATCCAGCACGAGCACTAATTGGAGATGACGAACACGGTTGGTCTGATGATGGGGTATTCAATTTTGAAGGTGGTTGTTATGCTAAATTGATAGGGCTTTCAAAGGAAGACGAACCAGCAATTTTCGCTACTACTAGAATGCCGGGTTCAGTCTTAGAAAACGTGATACTAGATGCCAATGGAGTGCCTGATTTTGAAGACGCGACCCTCACTCAAAATACTCGAGGATCTTACCCAATTGAATCAATTGAAAATCGTACTCCTGATTCAATGGCGGGCCACCCTAAAGATGTAGTATTCCTAACTTGTGATGCATTCGGTGTTTTACCTCCGCTTTCTAGATTAACTCCTGAACAAGCGGCTTATCATTTCATATCTGGATACACTGCTAAAGTAGCAGGTACAGAAATAGGTATTACTGAGCCTCAGGCAACATTCTCAACATGTTTTGGTGCTCCATTTATGCCAAGACACCCTAGTGTTTATGCCGATTTACTTTCAACTAAGATACGTGATCATAATGCTAATTGTTGGTTAATTAACACAGGATGGGTTGCAGGGGGTTATGGCGATTCGAGCCGCATTCGGATTAAATGGACGAGGGCACTACTTAATGCGGCTTTAGACGGCTCACTTGATGATGTTATATTTGTAGAAGATGAAAGATTTGGTTTCAATATCCCGACTTCTTGTGAAGGAGTGCCGGATGAGATTCTTCAACCTAGACAAACTTGGCCAGACAAGAAAAGATTTGATAATGTTGCAAATCTACTTGCTCAGATGTTTATCGAAAATTTCGAACAATATTCTGAGGGTTGTAGTGAAGCAGTGTTATCTGCTTCTCCTAAAGTCTTAGATTAACGATAAGATTACAATTTTTGTGTTGCATGTCTTTGAGCATCAACTGCACAAATAGCAGCCATATGAACAACTTCTCTTACGCTATCATCTCTTTGAAGAACGTGTGCGGGCTTAGCTAATCCTTCAAGAATAGGGCCGGTCATTTCCGCGCCAGCAACTCTTTGTAGCAACTTGTATGCAATATTTGCAGAAGCTAAATTGGGGCATATTAAGACATTTGCTGGACCTTCAAATTCCATGAATGGATAATTTTCTTGGATATCTTCAATTAGAGCAGTATCTGCTTGCATAGGCCCATCAATTACAATCCCTGGGTCTAATTCTCTAGCCATCTCTATTGCTTCTTCAATACGATCGGTTCTCATTTCACCGCTGGTACCAAAGTTTGAGAAAGATAGCATTGCAACTTTTGGTTTAACTCCAAATCTTCTTGCAACTTTCGCAGTCTGAACTGCAATCTCAGCTAGGGTCCTAGAGTCCGGATAGATATTTATTGTTGCATCTCCGATGAACATTAACTGGCCGTTCACAGTCATCATGTACATCCCTACTATACGGTGAGTATCTATTGCTGGACCAATTGTTTGTAAGCATGGTTTCACGATATCTGGATAATTATGTGAAATTCCTCCAAGATATCCATCAGCATCACCCATGTGGACCATCATTGGTCCGAAATATGTAGTAGTCTTCAACAATCTGATTGCATCTTCCATAGTGAGTCCCTTCCTCCCTCTTAGTTTATGAAATTCCTTTGCATAATCTCCTCTTCTTCTTGGGTCATATCTTACATCTATGCTTTCACATTCAAATTCAAGACCTAGTTCTTCTTTTACAGCATTGATTCTTTTTGTGTGTCCTAATAATATGGGTTCACAGATATTTTCAGAAATACACTGAGCCGCTGCTTTGATTATTGTCGGGTGTTCTCCTTCAGCAAATACAATCCTCTTTTTATCTCTCCGTGCTCTATTGATCACACCCCTCATAATCGATCGAGTGAGCCCCAATCTGGCCTCTAACTCTTCACGATATTTTTCGATATTAAATTGATTTTTAGTTAGTTTGGATACACCCTCATCAACAGCAGCCTGCGCAACTGCACTTGCTTCCCAGATCAGTACTCTCGCATCAAATGGTTTTGGAATAATGTAATCCGGACCAAATTGTATTTGCTCCCCTTCATAAGCTGCAGCAACGTCATCAGGAACAGCCTCTTTTGCTAGATTTGCAATAGCATGAGTTGCTGCCATTTTCATATTTTCAGTAATCTCTGTCGCCCTAACATCAAGAGCCCCCCGGAAAATGTATGGGAAACCCAATACATTGTTAATTTGATTAGGATAATCTGATCTTCCCGTAGCCACGATTGCGTCGCTTCTAACATCCAAGACATCATCTGGTAATATTTCTGGATCAGGATTTGCCAAAGCAAAAATTAGAGGTCTGCTGGCCATTGATTCAACCATCTTTTTACTAACAATTCCGCCTTTAGAGAGCCCTAAGAATACATCGCTATCTTTCATAGCAATTTCTAAATTTCCATCGTCGATTTCTCTTGCAAATTCGTCTTTATATTCATTCAATTCACCATTTTTTGAACGCTTAATTGTCAAGATTCCTTTAGAATCAACCATTAGTAAATTTTTCTTTTTTACTCCTAAGCGGATATAGTGCCGAGCACAGGAAATAGCTGATGCTCCAGCCCCGGAAACAACTACTTTAATTTCTGAAATTTCTTTTTCTACAACTTCCAAACCATTCAATAGAGCAGCTCCAGAGATAATTGCAGTGCCATGTTGATCATCGTGCATTACGGGAATGTCCAACTCTTTGATCAATCTCTTCTCAATTTCAAAACATTCTGGAGCCTTAATGTCCTCTAGATTTATTCCTCCAAAAGTCGGTGAGATAGCCTTTACAGCTTCAACAAATTCATCGACATTTGTACGATCTATTTCAATATCAAAAACATCGATATCGGCAAATGCCTTGAACAACAATCCTTTCCCTTCCATTACTGGTTTTCCGGCCAGTGCGCCGATATCACCAAGTCCTAATACTGCAGTCCCGTTACTAATAACTGCTACAAGATTTCCTTTAGATGTATAATTGAATGCAGCATCCGGATTCTTCTCGATTTCTTTGCATGGATAGGCTACGCCCGGAGAGTATGCTAAGGACAGGTCTCTTTGTGTGCCATGAGGCTTCGTGGGGATCACTGTTATTTTCCCAGCAGGCTTGGAAGAATGGTATTCCAGCGCATCTTTTCGAAGTTGTTTATCTGTCAGGATTACATCCCCTGTGTTCTATCCGGCATATCTCTTACCTATGATGCTATCCGATATTAATGATTTATATTATCAGCCTTGAATACAGCCTTTTTCAATATTTAAACAGATAATATGTCACCTATGGTGCTTGAGCATAAATGGCACATTCGCCCAATTCTTTGATAATGTATAAAACTACGCGACTGGATTAATGCGTATAGTGTATGATTCGGTTTCTGGCCCCCAGAAGCGAATGGCAATGATTTTAGTGGCTTTAATGCTACTACTTCCTTGGGCATCATTTGAGTCCCCTAATCTAGAACAAGATTCTGAAACTATGAACACAATTCCTGGTGCTTGGGGGGCTGGTGGAAGTAATGATACTGGCTGGATTGAATTATCAGCAGAGGGAGCTAATCCATCCAATGGAACCTTTGCATACGGAGACTTATTTCTTGATTTTGCACCCGGTGCATTAATCGATAATATGACTTTTGAAGTTAAAGTAAATGGTTCAGATGGTTTGTGGGCATATGAACCACAGATAACTTTACTAGATAGTCAGACTCAGATTTTAGATTGGACCGATTTAGGAGGATTCGGCATACAAGACTCATTCACTGAGAATCAACCAGATGTCAATTCCAATGGTATTCTAGACGCTCGTTTACAACCAAATTCTGTGAGCGACACCAGCTGGCAATTACCTACTGGAATTTCAATAACCGACTTAGTTATGGAAGCGTTGCGCCCAGCAGATCCAAAGGTTTCTTTTTCATCTTTAGATATTGAGATATTTGATAGTGCAGTAAATCCAGTTGATGGTAGATTATACATTCTATTAGGCGATGATTTACTGCATTTAGATGATCAAACATCTACTATTATTGTTGATATTGAATCAGATGTTTATGGAAGAAGTCTTGCAATAGATGAGTTCGGCAATCGTTTGTTGATAGGAACTGCTAACGGGACAATATTACAACGCAGTCTATCCGATTCTTCCATTATGGAAACATATGTTTCTTCTAATAATCAGACAGTAGATGCCTTGACGGTTGATGATTATGGTACAATTTGGGCTGTCTCCGGTTGTAGTGTTTACTACATTAGCGAAGGTAGCTTAGAATCTTACTACTATTGCCCTGGGGGCGCTATTAAGACGGCTACAGACATAGTCCCTTATGGGAATGATTTGTACATATCTACATATCAGGGCCTTCATTTACTAGGTTTTTCTACATCCAGTGGAGTTAATGGGACGTCGGTTACTGTAGATAGCAATGTATTATGGAATACAAACAATTTCTTGAGTTCAGATAGGATAAATGATTTGCAATTATTCGGTTCTCAATTATTGATTGCAACAGATAATGCAGGCATAGATCGTCGTAATTTAGTTTCTAATTCTTGGATGGCAACATGGTCAACAAATAATTGGCTTTCCTCTAATCAAGTGGTTGGATTCGGTCTTACTGAAGGGTGGTTATACATACTAGCCGCAAATACTATTCACACATATGATACAAATGCATTATTCTTTTCATCCCAGAGGCAATTAACTGTCTTCGATTTGAAAGAAAACGGTAATGAAATAATTTCCTGGCCAGGCCTTGGTAAGCAAAGAAGTCCAGATTCAGGACTGGTTTTGGTAGGCGATGGTTCTGGTGTTCTGGGACGTTTAGTCGGGGAAATAAATGATGGAATAGAAACTCTTGTTAGTAGCCCTTCAACAAACCAAATGAATCAGGTTATATTTGTTGATGACAATGAAGAAGGAGAAATCTGGGTCTCTGGAGGCACTATAATCGATAGATTTGATGAAGCTACCCAAACATGGCTTACTCCAATTGATATATCTGACTATGTAAGTAACCCTTTCGAAATAACAGCATTTGTTCAGGATTCAGACGGATGGGTCTGGGTTGCAACAATTAATTCTGGAATCCTGAGATTAGATAATACTGATGCTTCATACATGGGGACAGTTCAGGGCATTGCTTCCAATGCAGTAAGCTCTCTTTCTCATGATTCTTATACTGAAATTTTAGTAGTTGGTCATTATGAAGATGGTTTATCATTTGTTAATACATCTTCAATGACGCTTTCAGATGTTATTACTGAACAAGATGGGTTAGATTCTAATTTTATTAATGATGTTGTAACTAGATATGGGGTTGCATATATTGCTACCCCTGATTCAGGAGTAATGAGAATTAACTTACAAGATTTTACAATTTTATCATCTTGGCAATCCCTTGGTGCCGATAACTTAGAAGCAGCCCCATTGGCTGTTGATGATGATATAATTTATTTTGGACTAACTGGATTTGGAATCTTATTAATCGATAGACATACTAGTGAGATTATTGACATCTGGGATGCAGATGGAAGCAGTGGTTTGCCGGATAATGATGTTCTCTCTCTCCATCTAGATTACTATGGTGGCCTAATAGTTGGCATGGAGGTCCCTAATTCAGGAGGGACATCTAATCAAGCAATGGCTAGATGGGATGGTTCTGATTGGGAATATTTTGAAACAGATGTTCCAGGAGGTAATAATGATCCATGGAAAATTAATGACATCAAGAGTGATGCCGACGGAGTAGTTGCGGCGACAAATCGTGGAGTTTGTACTTGGACTGGTTGGACACTCATTCAAAGCAATATCTATGAGTGGGATGAATGTATTTCTCCAATGAATACTTCAGCACGATTCAGCGAGACCTTTTCAATAGAATTGGTGCCCTTAAGTAGCTCACTTTCAGAAAATTGTTGCACTCGGATCTTAGCAGGACATAATGAAGGAGCATCACTGATAAATCGAGATGTAGGATTAGACGTAGTAGAAAGATGGACTGCAGGAGATGACACGCAAAGAGCTAGAGTAGTCAAAGTCCAAGATATATTGTATATTGGTTTTGAGAATACAGGTATAGGGCGATATAATCTCACCAGTCAAGAGTGGCTTCAAACGTGGGATGGAGACCAAGGATTCATCGATGATGATGATGTAACTGTACTAATTCCTGGACATGTTGAAGATACAATATGGGCGGGTGGAGACTTCGGTTTGACTCTTATTAATGTAGTAAATGAAACTGTACTTATTGATTGGGATCGTGGTTCTAATTCTGGTGGACCTACGCTTTCCAACTCTGCACCACAAGATATAGTGATAATTGATGAAATACTCCACTATTCAACTCAGAGGTCAACAGCCTGGTGGCAATCAAATGATCAGATTTGGAGGATTAATTTAACTTCTAATTCTAGTGAGTCCACAATTGACGTAGGGCAAGAACTAGGTTGGAATGGTAAAATTCACAGCATAGGTCAAGTATCCGAAGAACTTTGGATTGGAATTAGGCCAACTCAATATTGGAATGAGGGAGACGGGACTATTGCTCGTTGGAATGTTACCAATGAAACTTGGGAAGCTCCTCTGGACACTATTGGTAGTGTTGAGAGAGTAAATGCTCAATTTCTTGGGGAATGTTTCCCGATTAATGTTTCATCTTGTGAGTTATGGATTGCATATGGAGATAACATCCTCCGTCGTTTTTCCGCTCAAACAATGACATTACTTGATGAATGGACCGATATCCCTGGGCCAATTAGAGGCATAGTGGAATATCAAGATGATTATTTATTTGCCAGCATGGATGGTATTTTACGATGGGAACCCGATAATGAAACATGGTTAGATCCTTGGGTTGTTAACGATGGATTACCATCCGATGCAAATGATGAAGTGTATACTATGATAGTCGTTGGAGATGACCTATGGGCAGGAAGTTACAGTAGTGGAGGCTGGAACACTAATTCAGAAATAATCCGTAAAAATGGCACTTCAGGTAACTGGACAACATGGGACTTGGGTAGTGCAGGAATTCCTAGTGGTTATACTGCGGACATTGAAGTATGTGACAACATTGTTCATATAGCCGTTGGTGCAGTTAATTGGTGGGGAAATCAAGGAGGAATTGCCCGTTATGATTTATCCGATCATGATTCTGATGGTATTACCGATGAGTGGATCACTTCTTTACTAACCTCTAATGGATTAGAAGATAACGACGCCCGAGCTCTTGCTTGTGACGAAGCGAATCGAATAATGTATGTTGGATTTGACGAAGAAGGAGTCGGAATTGCCAGATATAATTATAATACAGATCAATTCTTAACAACTTTAACAAATTCTGTCGATGGTATCTCAGAAGATAGAATATTCCCTGGCGGTATGCTACACGATGGAAATGTATTGTTAACTGCTCATCAATTTGATACTACTGGCGGAATATCTAGGATCATTACTTCAGGAACATCTACTGTTAATGGACAGATACTCAGTCCAGGGATGGATGGTTGCTCAATAGTTAGAGCCCCTTCATCTAGCACCCCTATCTATGCTATAGGGCGCTCCGGGCAAACTTCAGGAATCAATAGGGTAGATAGGTTAGATTCAACAGGTTTGATAGAAAGCGGCTTTGATGAATTAACCGGATTGACAAGTGGTAAGATACTGAATATTATTTCAAACGAAACAAATGTATGGGCAACATCGAGTCTAGGCTGGAATTCATATTATGCATCATCTGTTTTACAAGGAGAGCTTGTTAACGACACCGTTAGATGGCAATATGGTTATTCATTTGATGGCGACATAATCAATGATATTTCTTTAGACGGAGATAACTTGTGGGTGACTACAGCTGGTAATGGTTTGTATAAAATTGATTTAATACAGCGAACATTAACCCCTACATCATCTGCTCTTCATTCACAAATGGATGGAATGTTCATCGAAGAAGATGGAACTATGTATGTAGGATTAATGGGCGAATCTGGAACTTCTGCAGGATACCAAGCGTTCAATACTAATACTGAAAATTGGGGTCAAGGAAGTTTAATCGCAGGATTGCCGAGCAATATTGTTCGAGATTTCCTCGAGGTAGATAATCATGTACTAATTGCAACCAGTGGAGGTATTGGTATGTACAATCTTACAAAAGATGGTTGGGATTCGCCAATTACTTCTTACAATGGACTCCCATCTCCAGTAATTGAACATTTGATGTTGCTAGATAGTCCAATCCAAGGCAATGGTACAATTCTAGCAGGCGGATTAGCAGGACTAACAGTTCTTGAAGCCGGAACTTATTCAATACAGAATACCATAGATTACTCTGATGGTTTAATCGGTAATCGAGTCTCTGGAATGTTATTTGCAGATTCTGTAACTAGAGAAGTTACAGTGGGTAACTCTTCAATTATTCAACATCATAACGCATCTATATTCATTTCTCACAACGGACAAGGGGCAACACGACCTGGTGTAGCCGCTTGGGATATTGATACAGATTCCCAAAATGGAACATATCTCATAGATATGATACCAAGTAATAATGTTCTAAATCTAGCAGCAGATTCTTGGGGAGTCCATGTTGCTACAGATATTGCTCCAGTAGTACATTGGAATGGCACAATGGGGCAAATGGAAGCGGGTACAAATCCCTCTAATCTTCTATCTTGGCCACCTGTGAAGATGGTATCTAATGGCAATTATCTAGTTCTAATAGGATCTGGAGGAATTAATCTATTAGATGTAGGAAATTCTCACTCAGTGGTTGCTTCAACTTCAGCATCAGGCTTCAACAATGCATTCATTGAATCAGATTCGTTGTTTGTAGCCGCTGAAGATGGCCTTCATGTTTGGAAAGGTAGTTTGATTGAACAGCCAAGAGAATATCAAAGAAGAGCAGAACCAATGTTTTCAGTTTTCGGAGGCAGGCAATGGGAGATAACTTCCACAACTCACCCAGGGATGTCTACGGCTCTTGTTAATTCTTCTGATCCTCTTTTTATTCCAAACGATTCCAATTCACTTCCTGGTGTTTTACCTATGTACAATGGAGCTATGACTATCACAAGTCCAATTTCTTCATCTAATGTGTGGGCTCGCTCAGTATCATTGAATTATAGTGGTTCATGGGATTTGGCCGGAAGGAATCCTGCAATTGAGGCGGGATTCCAAAGTGCGATATCTAATGTTGGTCCCGGCTCTAATTCTGTACAACTGCATGTACAAATGCAATCTCCAATGAATGGAACAATTAGTGTTAGAATGACATATGATTGGGAAAGAATCGAAGTCCCCACTATTCTGACATCATTGAATAATCGTGCAAATGATGGCGGCGGTGTTCTTGAAACTACTTGGTTACCCTCTGAAGATGCAGCATGGTATGGCTACAGAGTTTATATCTGGGATTCAACAAATATACCTAACTGGGAGCCTAGTAAACAAGATTTAGATGATTTTGCAGGTTATATGCATGTTCCTTTCTGGTCCCAAACATCAGCGACTATTACTGAAGCTGATCATGATGGTGTCATGTCAACATTGATGGATGGGAACAAGTATCGTGCAGCAATTGTTACAGAATATGCAGATGGTTCAGTTGGGGAGCCAATGACATGGCCTTTTAATGCAACTCCAATTGATGAAGTTCCATCACCTCCTGAATGGCTAACTGCAAATCCAATTTCAGGAGGTACCGCCGGAACAATCTATGCAGAATGGTCAGCCTGTACTGAGATGGACTCCGCTAAAACTAGGCTTTGGGCGGTTGAACAAGAGATTACAAATGCTCTAGCGTTGACAAATAACTATGACATTTCTTCAATTTCAGGAAATAATACAGTTCTACAATTGAACCCCGGCTCTACATATTGGTTTGCTGCTGTTTGTGTAGATGAAAGTGGTCAGTCAGATCCACTAAATGCCACAATAGTTGGCCCAATCGTAACAGCGGGTGGCCTTGATGATGGCATTCCACCGATGCCGATTGAAGGAACTACTGCTATCGATGTCCCAGACGATGAAGGGGGACAAATACAAGTTTCTTGGATTCCCAATGACGAAGACGATTGTACATTCTATACTATATTCGCCTTACCTGCTACTAGTTGGCAACCACCAAACAATGTAGATGGTTGGCCAGTATCATCATATGTCTCAAATTGTTCATCTAACTCTACAATCATTTCCTCGTTTGGAGATTCTCCATTCTTAGACGATACTACTTATTGGATAGGTGTGGTTGCTTCTGATGATTGGGGTAATCAAGATTTGAGCGATGTATTGGTTGTTGAAGTAACTCCTCAATCAAATAATGGTGGTGTAGGTATACCGCCAGCAAGAGTCGAGGGCTTAGTAGCATTCGATCATCCTGAAGATGATGGTACAGCTATTGATATAATTTGGAATAGGTCTTTAGCTACTGATTTCTCATTCTATACAATTTGGGTTTCTGATTTCTATCAGGAAGATTTAACAGAATCTTGGAATGATTGTTCTGAATCTCCTCTGTCTTGTGGGCTTATAACATTGAATCAACAGCAAATTGGAGGAGCATTCCAACTTCAGATGACAGTAGAGAAGGCACATTATGGAGACACTATTTCACAATCTTCTTCATCGTCAATAATACCCGAAGTTCCTCTATATGTAACTATCACAACTCATGACATCCATGGTAATGTATTCCTTTCTGATATGCAGAATTATATGGTCCTAGTTATTCCTTCAGATAATAGTGGAGATGTTTTCCCTCCTCCTAGAATCAACCCTCCGCAGTTAACTGACCGCCCATCAGATGATGGAGATGCTGTGTTTGTAACATTCCAAGAAAGTGAGGCTTCAGATATCTATGAATATTGGATATTTGCTGAAACAGTTCCTTTCAGTTCTTTAGTAAATCGCCAACCAGCAATGATTATTGATAGAGATGTAGAGATGCCAGTTTTACTTCAACAATTTTCAGATGGCAGTCCATTAGCGCCTAATATTATGTTTTGGGTCAGCGTAATTCCCGTTGATTCATCTGGAAATTATTGGGATGAAGGAATCAAAACATCTTCAATTGCTTTAATCAATGAAAATATTCTTGATCCCGGCCTCCATATTCCAGAGATAGGAGGAATAATTGCTTATTGGGATAGTACAGGAACTAGGATTCAAATTGAATGGGATGATAAAAATGATCCAGCGATTGAATCATATTACATTTTCTTATCTTCTACGCCCTTTGAAGATACTCGTGATGCAGACACTTCTCAAAACGTAGTTAAACCATATTCAAGTTATACATGGCAAGCAACTCCATCTGAAATGGGTAATCAATACCCTCTCAACAACGAGGCTTCCTATTGGATTGCTATAGTAGGATTTGATGGAGAAGTTCATCGTCTTGCTGTCGACCCTCTAGAAATACAACCTTGGTCAGAATCAGCTTTCGGCACAGATAGTGGTGGCTTGGATGACTCTGGAGTATCTTGGATAAATCAATTAATTGATGGCGATATGAATATGATAATAGCTTTAGTATCTGCAATAATGATATTATTAGGTGGAGTAATGATTATGAAACCTAGAGGAAGATCTGCACCGCAACCTTGGGAGATGGGAACTCTAGAAGTAGAAATGGAGGAACAGATGTATGACGAGGATTTCGGAATGGACGATGACTTCTCAGAAGATGATTTTATTCCTGATAAAGTAGAAAATGTACAATTTGATGAACAAATAAATATTGATTCTTTATCACCTACAAAGCTTGATGATGAAGTTGTAGATGAACTACTTGTAGATGAAGAAGAGATTGATCTAGATGATTTAAGTGACTTAGCAGATGACTTTGATCTTGATGATCTTGACGATATGGCAGAAGAATTATCTGAATTAGAAGATGATATTGATACATCTTTTATTGATGATATTTTGTGAAATCTCTTAGAAGAATTTGAAGAGTTGTAAGTTTACGGCGGTGCATGGCCGAAAACTCCAATCCTTGTTTTGAGGTGTGGTCTACTGTTGCTTGGGACGGTAAAGAAAGTCTACTATCTGCAAATTTGCATTTTGATAGAATGGAGAGACATGCCCACAGACTTAATTTTTCTTTACCAGAAAATTTTAGAAAAAATATTTTCAGAGAGTTAGTAAATCTAAATTTCTCTGAGAAGTCCATAGTCCAAGAAAATCAACCACCCTTTTTGGTCAAAATAAGTATAACTAATGAAGGAATACTTTCTTTATCACCCCGTTTAAATCAAACCTGGCCGAGTGTTCTGAAAGCCATTACAGTTTCTGCTCCAAGCTGGGAAGGAGAGATTAGAGGTACGAAACATGGAGATTGGGGGCCATATTTTGATGCTAGAACATTGGCTTTGGAAAATAATGCCGATATATCTCTACTGATTGAACATGATTCCTTAATTGATGGCGATAGGTGCATGCCCATTCTTCTTGATATAGACGGTACTGCATACTACCCAAGAGTAGAAGATGGGGCCTTAGATTCAATAACTTTAGAACAGATTCACAATTGTTTAGAAAATTCTGGCATTCCGATTAGACCAGCGATTATAACAATGAATTTAATTTTGAGGGCCAAGGAAATGATTGTAATTGGTAGTGGAATGGGTATTCAATCGTTGGGGGAAATAGATGGTAGGAAAATTGGTAAACCTCATGGCCGGTTATACGAATCTGCAATGTCTTGCTGGTTATCAAGACTTTCTGATGGATGGGAATCAATTGATGAGATGAGTTGATATTATGATACCTGATTTTCGTACCTTTCCAAATCACATTGAGAACCCTATTATTTCATTATTGGAATATTACAGAGATTTACAACTCCCTGAACAAGACGAACTAATTTTAAATTCAGGCGGCCCTGTTACCGATTTATCTGAGTACTCTTTTCTTCCTTGTTTACAAAGTGTACGTATGTTATTCTTCGAACCTCTTAGCGAAATCGAATTAGATAGTTCATCTGCACTTCAAGGAAATATAAATTTAGGAAATAATAATGAATTGATAGTCTTAGTTCAGAAGTACAGTTTATCTTCTTGGGAAACAGTGAATGAATATCAGGTTGAAACACTTGAGGAGGCAATAAAAATTGCAGAAGATCTGGAACTGCCATATGAGAATGTTGACAATTTTCCAATAATTCCGGGAGGATTTACTGGTATTTTAGGGTATGACTTGAACAAATGGTCCGTCGGAATCAATTTGGCTAATAATCCACAAGATGGGACTCTATTAGGAGTACTATGGAGATCTGATGCATGGTGGATTCATAATAGGAAAACAGACGAATTAAGTATAATTTCTACACCTAATCATCCTTGGTTGGAAGAAGTAAATACTAATGGCCTGTCTATCATTAAGAATAATAGTTCTCCTAAATTAGAAAAATTTTCAGTACCAGAGTCTGAAAGTGATGCCTCGCACGCAAGAAAAGTTGAGAAGATTAAAGAAAGTATTCGGCAAGGTCATTTTTATCAATTGAATTATGGAAGGAAATGGACAGGTCCTATGCGAATTCATCCATGGAACGCATTTCAAAGAATGATGGAGATTAATCCCTCACCCTTCGCCTCATGGTTATATGTCCATGATCATGGATGGAGCATCGCTTCAGCAAGTCCTGAACGTCTCCTAAGGACTAACAAAGGCATTGTTTCTACTCGACCAATCAAAGGAACTTATCCTAGAGGTAAATCTCTCAAAGAAGATAAGGATTTGCAAGTTGAAATGGTTTCATCAGAAAAAGAAATAGCCGAACATCTAATGTTAGTTGATTTGAAAAAACATGATTTATCGAAGATTTGTGAGCCAGGTAGCGTACATTGGTCCGATTTCCGTATTGAGGCATTACCAACTGTTCAACATTTAGTTAGTGGTGTTTCTGGCAAACTAATCTCTAATATTGGATTTGGTAAGATAATATCTGCTTTATTTCCGGGAGGTTCGATAACTGGTTGTCCGAAAATAGCATCTATTGCTGCAATAAATGAAATCGAACAATCGCCAAGAGGTGCCTGGACAGGTTCAATCGGGCATTTCCATTCAAGTTCTGGAATTTCTGAATTTAATATCTTAATCCGTACATTAGAAGCCCATTCTGGACCAAATCATTGGTATGGACGAGTTCAAGCTGGAGGAGGAATTGTGATTGGCTCTAATTCTTCTTCTGAAGTTGAGGAAGCACGATGGAAAGCTACAGCAATTACCGATTCTACTTGGGGATTTAGAACTGGTTTCTCTGCAGAAGAACTTCCCCAAAGAGGAGTAGAGATATTGCCTATTCCTGAGGTTAATGGACCCATCAGTAAACTAAAACCAGTTTCACCACAATTAAGTCCAAGAGTTGGTGAGATAATTAGGGGAGATTCTGATATATCATTTCCCGCAGACGTCCTATTGATAGATAATCTAGATTCTTTTACAGAAAACATTGCTAATTCAATAGTGAAGATGGGTTTCTCAGTTAGAATAGTGGATGGGCGTCCAAAAGATCATTCTGATATATCTAATAGAATCAAATACTGGTTAGAAAATTTCACTCCTAAAAGTATCATTATTGGCCCAGGCCCTTCCCGACCTGAACAATCTAAGATAACCATGGAAATAGCCAAATTAGCAGTTGAAGGTAAAATGGTAGCAGATGGACAATATATTCCAGTACTTGGTCTGTGTTTGGGCCATCAAGCATTGGGATTGGCGGTTGGATGGGATCTGGTAGAATCTCCAATGGGGGCAGTCCACGGTGTCCCCTCAATAATTAACCATGATAATCTTGGATTATACTCTAAGTATGAATCTCCATTGATTTTAATGAGATACAATAGTCTCATATTAATCCCTAAAAATAAATTGATGATTTGTGATGCGTGGGATCAAAGTGAAAGTTTAGTCATGGGAATCAGACATCCGATATATCCAATCTTTGGGATTCAATTTCATCCGGAGTCTGTTGGTAGCCCTCAAGGATATGAATTAATTTCTTCTTTTCTTAAACAAGAACCAGTATTAATAGACTCAATTTTAGATAATAGTCAGGTTAGAAGACCGTAGCCTTGAATTAGCATTCCATTGTGCGTAAGTTGAAGCAACATGCCATATTGCAGGTTATGTAAACAAAATTATCCTGAGAATCAATTTGTGAGTGGTAATGGACCCCGTTATCTTGTATGTGCTAGATGTGCAATAGAGCACGATCTTGCAGATGAAGACGAAGTCCCTCAATTATATTCAGATGACCTAGTTAAGGCTAGATTTGCCCTGTTTAGCAGAAGACACAGGTTATGGCTGGCTCTTCTTACTGGATGGACTTTATACTTCACATTAGGCAATGATATCGAACTTTGGTCAGGTTTATTCTTTATTGCTTTGGTAATCGGAACTATCTCTACTCCAGTCTTGTATTTCTTAGGTTCAGCTCGTTTTAACGCCGAATTATCAAAATTGTCTCCTTGATACCAATTCGGGAATCCTTGAAATAGTGTATACCTACCTCTGAACTTAGAGGGAACAGAGGGTTCCCTATGAATGCCCGCGAGATTGGATGAAAAATTAGGAGGAGTTGAATAAATTAAAATAATTTGTTAAGTAGATAAAAAAAGGCGCAGTATAGCGTTTTTATTATGCTTCATAGTTAACATTCAACTCTTTTTCTAATAATACCGAACTCTCCCGGATAATAGTTTAGCGTGACAGAAGCGTGAGCATTGTTCGGAAAGAGAGAACAGCGGGTACTCTATAACTAAATTTTAAGGAAGTAAAAAAAATGAAGAAAACGAAGAATATGAGTATGTTGATTGCACTACTCCTATTGCTAATGGTTGGTTCAGTCGGTGTTCAAGCTGACGGTTCCGATCCACTCGACCCATCTGATGGTGGTGCCGATTGGGATGGAGATGGACTAACCAATGCTGAGGAGCAGGCTGCAGGAACAGACATGAATAATGCAGATACTGACAACGATGGATTACCAGATGGGTGGGAAGTAGCTTACGGGCTAAATCCTAATTCAGCTAGTGATGCGAACGCAGATCCGGATGGCGACGGCCTATCCAACTCTCAGGAGTATGCCGCGGGTACAAACCCGAATAGTGCAGATACCGACGGAGATGGTGTAGCTGACGGCTCCGATCCGTTCCCAAATGATCCTAATGATGGTTCATCATCTGACTCTGATGGCGACGGAATACCTGATGCGTATGACCCTGACTTCCCTGGAAATGACCAGGGTGATGGCGACGGCGGAACAGATGGCGGCGGTGAAGGAGAAGATGGTGAAGGCGAAGGTCAAGGTCAAGGACAAGGTCAAGGACAAGGTCAAGGTCAAGGACAAGGACAAGGTCAAGGACAAGGTCAAGGACAAGGTCAAGGCCAAGGACAAGGTCAAGGACAAGGTCAAGGACAAGATGGTCAACAAGGCCAAGGCCAAGATCAAGGATCGCAATCAGGACAAGATGGTCAACAAGGCCAAGACAGTCAAGATGGATCGCAAGGTCAGCAGCAAGATAATGGACAAGGCCAGCAATCTGGTGGAGAACAATCTGGACAACAAGGTGACCAAACTGGCGATAGTCAGAATGGAAACAACCAGAATGGTCAAAATCAACAGCAACAAGGTCAGACCCAAGACTCCAATCAAGGACAACAGGGACAACAATCCGATCAGCAGCAAAACCAACAGCTCGAGAACCAAGACCAGAACGGTGAAAACGACAACGATGGAGATGGCATCCCTGATGACCTAGACTTCGATGACGACAACGATGGTATTCCTGATAATCAGGATGCTAACCCAGAGGATCACGATAACGATGGTATCGACGATGCAGATGATGATGACGATGACGGTGACGGAATAGACGACCAAGAGGAAGTCAATGATGGAAACCCAAATACAGACATCTATGATCATGACAACGACGGTGTCAGAGATAACGTAGACTTTGATATTGACAATGATGGCATTGATAATTGGAACGATATTGGACCGAACGGTGAGGATTACTCACGCGATCATGACAATGACGGTTTGAATGACGGTGTTGACACTGACGATGATAACGATGATATCCTTGACGTTGACGAAAACGATGGCGTTGTAGGCGTTTGGAGATACGATCATGACAACGATGGAATCCAAGATTATTGGGATCTAGACGATGATAATGATGGTCTTTCCGACTGGTTTGAGCAGAATGATGGCTGGAGTAATACCGGCCAATTCGATCACGACAATGATGGCGTGCCCGATCATCTGGATGACGACGACGATGGAGACGGAATCTTAGATTCCGACGAAAACGGCGGAGTCCTCTGATTGGAAAATTGGATGACTAGATTGTTTTGCTAGCCTGCAACATCCTAGATGTCACGCAGCGACAGACTCCCCTAGGGCGACTAAGTCCTAGGGAGAGTCGCAACCCTTTCAAAAATCAAATAATGTTGGTTGACTTTCGGACTTTAGTCTATTGGAATTAGCAAGTCTAGTGATTGCCCTTGAAATTCTCTTATCGCTAAAACCTCTAGATTTGGCGAACTGCGTAAGTTTTTCTTCATTTGATTTAGATGATTCTGGCAATCTTTGTGGGTGTACTGGATGATTTCTAAATAATTCTCTAATTTCTTCTAGATTCTCTGGTAAATCGAATCCTTTTTCGATTGAAACATTTTCCATTGTCCCATGCTTTTTAATTAACTTAAGGCCAGTTTTCGGCCCAATTCCTCTAATCCCTTCATGAAAATCAGTTCCTATCATTATTCCAAGGTCGACTAATTGTTCATAATTTATCCCATGCATTTCCAGCATTTCTTGTAATACTATTTTTTCAGCCTGTAATACTCTTCCGAATTTTCTTGTTCCATGAGATGTCAAATTTCTAATCATAACAGGCGCTCCATAAAGCAGCGTATCCCAATCTTGACTGGCTACAGCAAAAACTTCCTTATTTCTACATCTTACAGCAGCAGCGCCTTCTGCTTCCATCGGTGCTTCTAACCAGGTAACACCCAGACAATCAAACAATTCTTTTGTTTCTGCAACCATTTCTCTAGTATATTCTGCGGTTTGCGGACCTAACTTCTTAGCTGCTGCTAGGTCCCCGGATTCAATTGCAGCTTCCCACTTAGAAACCGCATTTATTTTCCTTTCTTTCCTAGTACCCAATGTTTCCATCTTTAATTGATGAGGCTTACCATCAAAAACAAACACAGGATCTATCCCTTCTTCAATCATTATTGTTGCCCTATCTAAGAATCCCATTAAATGTGCTACTGGCTTTCCATTATACGATAATGGTTTCCCATCTTGGCCTGTTAGACTAGTAATGAACTGGTAGGCATTAAGAAAAACATCTACAGCGACTTTTTCACCCTTTAGTTCATTTAAATCGATAGGCTGAGAAGGTGCTAGGTCTCTTAAATTACAGCCCATGGTTGTTCCGCTCCTCTGTTGATATGCTATGGCGGGCGTCGAGGCATTTAGGGTTGAAGTCCTACACGGGTGAAACATAGGTGTTGTTATGTCACAGAGTCTCCTTCTTGGAAGCGGCTGGCATCCACCTTTATTTCGTTCAGAAATTAATGCATTATTTGGGGATATGAAAGTATTACATCCGAGAATAGTTTTGCTTGAAGAATCAATAGATGAGATTTTCTTTTCTAGAATTTCTAGATCTGCTTTAGTTGATGACTTACTGCATTTCGGTGGACATTCCTTCAATTCAGACTTTGAATCAATAGTTGATGAGATTTCTAATTGGTGTAAAGATAATCTACCTTCTGGAAGTTTTGCAGTAAGGAGTAAGAAACTAGGATCTGGTGTAGAAAATATATCTCGAAGAGACTTGGAAAAAGAAGTTGGTGCGAAACTATTTTCCGAAATAAATCCTGTAAATCTTCATAATCCTGACTTTGAAATTGTGATTATCGTTGCCGGAGAAGTTGAAGGAGAAGTTCACAGGGATTCCCTTGAATTTGATTCTTGCATAGTTTGGGGGATTAGAGAGAATAATTGGGAAAAATCAGATTATCTTGGCCGTCAACCAATGGAAAGGCCATTCTTTAAGCCAATTTCTCTCGAACCAAGATTAGCTAAATTATTAATTTCACTCGCTCATAAGAAAGGAAAAACTCCACAAAATTTTATTGATCCATTCTGTGGAACAGGAGGTATAGCAATAGAAGCTTTACTACAAGGAATGGACATATTTGTCAGCGATTTAGATCCCACTATGGTTTATGGAGTTAAGAAGAATTTATCTTGGGCTAATGATGATGATGAGAATATAATAGAAGTTGAGAAATGCAGTGTAAAGAATATTGCTGATTTATGGGGGGCAAAAGAGAATAGCATATTTGTCTTTGATCCACCCTATGGGAGAAATGCTTGGAAATCAGATGATGGCTTGGAATTATTTCTTTCTGCACTTGAACAGGCGCTAAAGATAGACCCTGATTCAGTAATATCCACTATGTTGCCTGCTGGCGCCGAGTCACTTGAAAATAATCCCAATACTGATTACATTGTCATGGGTCGTCGTTGGAGCGAAATTGAAGAGGAAATCAACCAAAGAGGTTGGAGAGTAAATTTACGTTCTCCAGTAAAAGTCCACAAAAGTTTAGCAAGAATGGTCGTTGTTTGTCATCCGTTGCATTGAAATCAGATTACCCTTGCACATACAATTACTGGGCTGTTAGTTTAGTGGATAAAATGGGGCGCTTCGGACGCCTTGCCCCGGGTTCGAATCCTGGACGGCCCACCATTAACTCAATTCTATTGCAAATCTTTGTCAATATTTTTTCTTTTCTTAATTTGTTTGAATAACACTCTTGAAAATACCATTGAGAATAATAGGAACAGCCACCAGGGAATTATCGTATTTTTATCAATAAAATAAGTTACTATTAGTATTCCGAAACCATAAAATGCTCTGAATATTGAATATGCAATGAATGATTTAACAAGCTTATTATCAAGAAAACTCTGGATTTTTGAATCACTCATTAGTTTCTCTCCCATTTAGTAATAATATCATTACCTAATGTTATTTCTTCTTTCAAAACTAATCCTGCTTCTTCAAGATAACTTTTGTAGAAATAATCTTCATTTTGTGCATCTAATTCTATATTCGAAATACAAAGATGAGCCGAATCTACTAGTTTTTGTTCCAAGAAACGCTTCCAAGTTTCTAACCCTCCTTCAACTAACAAAGTTTGGACCTCTAAATCACCTAAACAATCTAGTATCTTTTCCACATCTATTTCCCCATTTTCTGAAGGTAAAACAATTCTATTTACATGGTCTCTATCATTGCTAGAGTCATATTTCTTTGCATTAATTAGATATGTTTCAGCATCTGGAACTGCCATCAAGTGACAATCCATAGGAATCCGATTATTTGGATCAATTACCACTCTTTTTGGAGTTATGTCGGTGGTAGATTTTTCTTCACCCCTCACAGTTAATCTAGGATTATCTCTGATTACGGTGTTTACTCCTACAATTATTGCCATTGAATCTCTTCTTATTTCATGGACTAAACCTAATGATTCCTTTGATGAGAATCTAACGGCGGGTTTCCCCGGGTCACCATCTATTCTTCCATTATTGTCTGTAGCTGCCTTTAGTAGAACCTGTGGTCTTCTATGTTCGCACCAATGCATGAATCCTGACATCTGGTCATGGCATTCTTTCTCAAGTACACCAATCTCAATTTCAATACCTTCTTTTGACAGGGCTTCAACGCCTCCTCCTCTGACGGTAGGATTTGGATCTGCTACACCAATGATGACTTTTTTTACGCCTGCCCACATTAAAGCCTCGCTACAAGGAGGAGTTCTACCAAAGTGATTACAAGGTTCTAGTGTGACATATGCAACAGAACCCTGAGTTTCGACACCTCTTGATTCAGCATCTGCAATTGCCATTTGTTCTGCATGGAGTCCCCCAAGATGATCGTGCCAACCTTCAGCGATTATTTTTCCATCTCTAACTAATACGCATCCAACTAGCGGATTTGGACGAACTGAAAAGCGTCCCTTTTCAGCTAATTCAATAGCTCGGCGCATGAAATCTTCGTCTTGCATACGACTCCCTTACGACGTTCGAAGTATTCTTCATACAAGATTCCTCGCTTTGCGAGCATTCAAGTCTCAAATCCCCGCTCGGATAATCATGACACGTATTGCATGCATCCTTAATCCGAAAGCCCGAGACGGTTTATCGTTGAAACAATGGGACTTATTCCTTCCTGCTTTAGAAGAAGCAGGCTTTGATATTTCATTGCATAAAACAGAATATTCGGGACATGCTACGGAGATTTCCCATAGTCTCGTTAATGAAGGCTATGAACTAGTAGTGGCGGTTGGAGGTGATGGAACAGTCCATGAGGTTGCCTCTGGTTTGAGAGGTTCAGAGACTCCTCTCGGCATTCTTCCAATTGGTAGTGGTAATGATTATGCAAGGGCGCATGGCATTCCTATTCCAAGGGGAAAAAAATTTCCTAGAATGAAAGAAGCAATAAATATTCTAAGTAATGGAATTGATCGAAGAGTTGGTGCAGTTAGAGTCGAAGGAAAACCTGCTATTGGCCACCATTCCATACCTGATCCACAACATCACTCAGTAGATGGTATACCAGAGAAAGAAGGAAACATGGTTCGTTGGAGTTTCTTAGAAGTCGATAGTGGAGTAACATCGGTAGTTAATAGGATGAAAAATGAAGGTAAATTCAAGTGGATTAGAGGGCAACTCAAGTATACTTTTCTAGGAATCAGCGCGGTTTTAGGGTGGAAAAAACAGAGTGGATGGATAAAAATCGAAGATAATCCTGGTGAAGTAATTGAATTTTCAGGACTTTTCTGTCTTTCTCAATGTCAAACATTTGGAGGAGGATACAAAGTCACTCCGGGGGCATCTCCAATACAATCTAAACCCTCTTTATTGCTAGCCTTTGGTCTTTCAAAAGTTCAAATGCTTTTGGTAATGGGTCCTTTACAAAAAGGGACCCATTTAGGAAAATGGGGTAAGATAAGTATGCAATCTGCAACCTCTCTTGAGGTTAAAGCTGTAGATTCTGAAAATCAACCAACAGATGAGAGTCATAATCCAACTATGTATGTAAATGTTGATGGCGAGGCAGTTTTAACTACGCCAGTATCGATGAATTATCATGACAATCAAATTACTGTCCGCGGCGCTGCATCAATTCCTAATGAGTGATAGTGGCGCCGAGAGAGGGATTTGAACCCCCGCGTCCAATGGACAGTGGATTTCAAATCCACCGCAATACCGGGCTATGCGATCTCGGCCGCGCTCTATCGAATCACTCATTAGAAATGAACTTTACAATCATCAACTGTAAAATCCAGGTCTACACCATTCTGGCAATCCAGTGGTTGCTTCTGGGTGTGTTAATCCGATGAATAGTATCATTACAATTATGAAAAATGCTGGAAATAGTGCTGTCAGAGTAAGGATCTTTGAATCTTCATCTCCCCATAAATGCATAAAAATTGCTGCAATCATTATAAATTTTGGAAGCCCTATTCCTACTAATATTAACAATGTTAATTCTTTTTCTGTATAACTCAGTCCAGTTGTTTCAGGTGATAAATCTAGACCAACAGCTGCTACTTCAATTAGAGTCAGAATCATCAATCCAAAAAAGTTCATCCAGTACAAATCTTTTCCCATTATTGTTTTGTGTTCTCCCATTTTTTTCACCTCAATATAGATAGAAGAATGGGAATACTATCACCCAAACTAAGTCAACAAAGTGCCAGTAAAGACCGAAGTATTCGATAGATACCGCATTCTTTGGAGTGTAACCGCCTTTCCAAGCTTTGAGAGTCATATAGGTCAATCCCACAATTCCTCCAAAGACGTGAACACCGTGTGTTCCTGTCGTGACATAGAAAGTGGATGCCCCGACAGTAATGTCCGCAAGCATTGTGGCACCGGTTTCTTCATCAACCCAATTATGGTGATGATAATGATCGGCATTAATCGTGTATCCTTCCGCTACAAGCGATTTAATATCATGTTCATGAATGCCTAGGAAACTAATTTCTGGTACATAGAACCCAATAAACCATTCAATCATCTTAAGGGTCAAGAAAATTACAGCTAAGAGCCATGTACTTGCTAAATATCTAGTTACAAGTTTCCTTCTCCTGCCTTCATCAATTTCTCCTACTGGCTTACTAGCATATCTTAGAGCTTGTACTATTGTGAAGGAAGATACAATTAGAGCAAAGGTGTTTATCGCTCCAGGGGCGATATGCCACCATGAAGATGCGATTAAGTGACTTGCTGGTTCAAAGCAAATTAAAGCCTCTCCAGTTTCAAGAGTATATCCTTGCTCTACCCAATCTCCTCTCTCAAATACTGTTTGACAGTTTTCAATACCTGTCCTGTATCTGATGTAAGTACTAAAAAGCGATGTGAAAACCATCATTTCCGACATTAAGAATACCCACATTCCTACTTTACGAATTTGAATATTTTTGAATGGCGTTCCAGTCGCCATAGGCTCATAAGTTCCATCAAAAGACATATCTTGTCTCCACCATATAATTAGCCCAAATAGAACTACTATTAAGCCAAACATTACTATTGGAATATAACTTGCATCGAATACATCATTATTGAAAGCACTAGCAAGCATGAAGAGGAAAATTCCAAATCCAACACTCATGATTAATGGTGCCCATGAATTGTGTGGTGCACCATGATCCCAGTGATGTGGACCCCATGCGCTTGGATGGTGATGATCATCGTGCTGTCCGCTCAATTTGATCCCTCCTCTTTATCTGCAACCATGAGTCTACTGAACCATTCTGCAAGTTTACCTGGCTCATTTGCTATGTGTTCATTAGCATCTGTTAGAACAGGCAAGTCATGCCATTCTCCGTCTTCAAATCTACCAAAAGAAGGAGTGGGTGGTGGCGATTCTGTCATCCATTCAAACGACCATCCACCCCATGGATCTGCAGGAGCATCTTTCCCTCTAACTACTGATATAATTACATTAATAATTAACAAGAAGTTACTGAAGAAGAACAATATGGCAGAGACTGTAATGAACATATTCCAGCCAGCTGCTTCAGGAGGAAGTGCACCTATGACTGCTTCAGTAATTACTTCGCCATCAACTCCTCTTACTTCATCAACTGATATAAAGTAGGTGTGATGTCTACGTGCCATACCCCAAACACCTAGTCTGTGCATAGGCCAGAATACCCCATTATAAGTTATGAACGCAGTTAGGAAATGTAAAACCCCAAGTCTTTCATCTAGCATCTTACCAGTCATTTTCGGGAACCAATAATATACTCCACAGAACAGTCCAAAGACAGTTCCTCCGACCAAAACGTAGTGGAAGTGAGCGACTACGAAGTATGATTCATGGAAATGTAAATCCATAGCCATACTCGGGAAGAACATACCTGAAATTCCTCCTAGTGTGAAGGTAACTAAGAATCCCAACGCCCAAAGCGTATGTGTTCGGTATACTAAGGAACCACCATTCATTGTCATCAGCCAGTTGAATATCTTGATTCCGGTCGGAACAGCAACAAGCATCGTAGTTAACATTGTTACAAATCTAAGTGTTGGATCCATTCCAGAAGTAAACATGTGGTGTCCATAAACAATAAACGATACAACTCCGATACCTGCCATTGCATAGACCATTGAACGATATCCAAACACTGAGCGTCTAGCACTGGTTGCAATCACTTCTGATATAATTCCAAAAGCAGGAACAATCACAACGTAAACCTCAGGGTGGCCGAAATACCAGAATAAGTGGCTCCAAAGTAAAGGATCGCCTCCTGATGCGGCATCATAAAAGGCAGTCCCAATTACTCTATCTAAGTAAACTTGTATCAATCCTACTCCGAAAGCCGGAATTGATAAGAACAGCATAAGATTTGCAATTAGAATAGACCAAGTAAACAAAGGCATATGCATCCAACCCATTCCCTCTGCTCGCATTACTGCTATGGTAGTTAGGAAGTTGATACCAGTTAGTGTTGAAGATGCAACCAGTAATATCTGACCAGCAACCCACATAGTAGTTCCAGAATGAGCAGTTTCGCTAACGATATATGGTGCATAACCTGTCCAACCTGTGTCAGCCCCTGTACCAGTAAATACTCCGGTAAAAATCAGCATTGCTCCAACAGGTTGTAACCAGAAACTCATTGCATTTAGTCTTGGGAAAGCAAGATCAGGAGCACCAATTTGTAGCGGCACCATCCAATTGGCAGCCCCGTTAATTAGAGGCATTGCTGCTAAAAATATCATTGTGGTTCCATGTAGTGTGAAGAATTGGTTGTACTGATCTTGAGTTAAGAAATCATTTCCTGGCTCCATTAGTTGTATTCTAATTAGTATAGCCATAATTCCTCCTATTCCAAGGAAAAAGAAACCTGCTAAGAAATACAGAGTCCCAACTCTCTTATGGTCTGTTGTAGTTAACCAACCTGCAACCCAAGGTGCAAAGTTTTCCCAATCAAATGAGTCTGGATTATTTTGATAGAATATGAATGTAAGAACCATTAATAATAGCACAAAACTAACTATAATCAATGTCGTTAATACAGTATATGGGTTTGCTTGTTCTAGTATAACAGTAGGTGAAGCGACTTGGATACTTAGTCGGTTCCATTCATCTCCACTTGTACCGCCTTCTGGACTTCCTGCATTACCATTTACAGAATTAGCATGGAGAATAAATTCTACATTTCTATCATTTGATGGAGCAATCCAGTCAACAGTCCACATTGTTTGATCATTACCTGCATCTGTATGAGATACTTCATTTGGATTCCATGATTGAACTGATGCATCGCTTGGAGTTATCTCTCCATCACTTACCCAAAGATTGAATCCTCCTTGGTTGATATTAGATGGATCAGCAGGTCCTCCTGTGAAACCAATTGTTAGAGTATAAACTTCTGAATAGTTGTATATTTCAGGTAATCCATCTAATATTGGTACCACCGAATCACTGACAACAGCGCCATGGCAATTACATCCAGAGTCTTTTACTCCAGCAACTCCGGTCGGTAAGGAAGTAGCTGAAGGAACTGCCACCATTCCCAATAGAAGAACGACAAAGATTACCAGAGTTCTAGATGCTATTTTTTCCTTATTCATTTTCTTTCCTCCTTTCTAATTAACTATGTACCGAAACAACTGCAGCCATTAAAGAGTGTGCATCTCCGCAATATTCAGTGCATAGAATTAGTGAATCACCAACTTCTGTCATTGGCAACCACATGGTAGTTTTTTGATTTTGAAGAACATCTTCTTTGGTACTTAGTTGTAAGAACCATGGTGCATGAGTAACATCTTCAGATTCCATTACTAGTAAGTATGTTTCACCCGCTTTAAGGCTAATTACAGGTTGCATTCCATAACCCTCAACCATTTGACTGGAGACCTCGCATAAGTCCGCACTTAGATTGTAATTTCTCTGACTAAACTCACTATTTACAGAAGGGTTACATTCGAATGACCAAAACCACTGTTGGCCAGTCAATTCAATTACATGGTAACATTCAGAATTTACAAATCCAGTATCTTCGTAGAATATATTGTTTGAAGACTGCCCCTCTAGACATTCATCTCCTCTTGCTTCGCTACCGGGTGCAGCCCAAACATGATCTAATGGCGCCCACGAAATGTAAGTCAAGTAAATAATTAGTAGAAATGGCAAAACCGTCCAAGCCACTTCTAGTTTCAAATTATCATTATGTTTTGGAAACACACCGACAGTTAAATCATCCACATTATCCGCTTTTTCACCATCATTAGACCTATATGCAAATGAATGATGATATAGCCAACCGAAAGTAATAACTCCAACTAGTAAAGACCAAAGAATATACTCGTCCCAAAGAACGTCAAACAGAGGAGATGTCACAGCCATGGGTATCTCGTTTCAACGGGAATGAAACCCACTCATAAGTGTCGCGGATAACACACCTTACTAACCTGCTAGAAACAATCTTAAGAATAACTTCTAAACTAACTTTAACTAGGAATTAATGAAATGCAGCATTGCCTCGTTAAAAACCCTAAATTTACTCTTTCTCCTTTCGTGTTTTCAAGGTGTTAATATGGTTCGCAAAAAAAAACTTAGTATTAGGGAAGAAAGATTTTTTCTCGCCGCTAAAGCAATTAAAGAATCAATCAATCGTAATTTACCAATAGATCAAGGAGGATTTAATTGCCCTATTCTTGTTGAAGGAATTAATGATGTTAAGTGCCTTAGATTATTAGGATTTTTAGGTATTATTGAAACAGTAAATAAGGGATGGGATAGATCAAGGATGGTTGCATATTTACATGAAACATATGGTTCGAAATTATCTATGGATGGTTTCCCTAGAATTATTTTATTGATGGACTGGGACAGGACAGGAGATATTCTTCAAAAATCATTTACAAATCGTTTAAATTCCATGGACATAAAAATAGATCATAGTTTACGAGATGTTCTATCAAAGCAATTCAAATCGGAATGTAAAACAGTAGAAGCACTCAGTAGTTTTTCTGACCCATTATTAGATATGATTTCTCAGATTTAGCAATTTACTCCGGTAGTGATGCAGTACTCTCTTTTACTGTGTTTAATACTAGATGAGTAATTGATCTTTCTACTCCATCAATAGATAGGACATTTTTAGATAAATCATCAAGATCTTTTCTGTTTTTAGCTCTAGCAATAACCATCGAGTCAAAATCTCCTGTTACGTCATACACTCCGTGAACTCTAGAATCTTTGGCAATTCTTTCTTGAATCTCAATCAATCTACCTTTCTGTATCCTTAGCCCAATTACTACATTTAATTCCCAACCTATCTTGTCAGGATCAAGAATAACAGAATAACCTCTAATAATGCCATTTTTTTCCATTCTTTTTACTCTATTTGATACGGTTCCAAGAGACACATCTACAAGTTCAGAAATTTTTCTCAATGAAGTTCTAGCATCATCTTCTAAAACCTTAATTATTTTTTTATCAATATCATCCAACAAGTAATCACTTCATGTTGTCTATTGGGGGCAGACTATTGAACATATGCCAGATAATAATGTATTTTCTTATTCAATTGTATAACTATTCTTCTTCAGTTTTAATTATAATTGGAAGTTTTCTTTTCGCTCTTAGTATTCTCCTTTCTTGTTCAGAAATCATTAGAGATACTCTTCCTCCAATCCATACAGGCAGACAAATATCTCCATTTTCTTCCACTAGAATGTGCCCTCCTCTTATCTTATTCAATTCAAGACTTATTTCATAAGCTGGAGGCTCTAATCCAGTCAATAATTTTTCTATAACTTCGCTACTCACAACCGATTTTCCATGTTTGATATTTTGTATCATTCTTGGTGCCGCTTTACCTGCAATTCTTTCTAATTTTCTACCTTGTAATTTCGCACTAATGAGTCCTAAGTGTATCACTCTTAGTGGTCTCCATCTTTTTCCCGGAATAAATGTCCGACCACTTCTTTTACTTCTATCTGATTCCCAAATTTCTTTTGCTTTAGAGGTAGACCAGAGTATACTTTTTCCTCTTATCCAAAGATTTTTCTCTTCCCAACCAAGAGCATCCAATATCATTTCTTCAATTTCAGAATTTATCGGCTGAGGAAAATTAACCTCATCAGGTTTGACTTTTTCAGCTTCAATAAATCTATCATAATCTACATTATTTTCAACATAATCTTTGGATTTATTCAAAACAGCAACAAAAAATCCTCCTGCTTCCACATCATCATTCCAAATTCTTAAACATTTTCTCAATTCTTTTTTGATACTATTTTTAGTTGGTGCCAACATTGAATCAACACACTCTAAACTTTTTGAAATTCTCCCAGAATCGTCTATTTGGGGCCAATCTGTCATTCCACTTCTTCCTGGTAAATTGACTAATATATCGGATACAGAAGTCAACGATACTCCATTATCCAATCTTAAAATCTCAGAAATTACTGCTTCATTCTCTACCGGATCTAGGGAGCATGTCGAATATACAATTCTTCCACCTGGTTTAGTTAGATTAATTGCTTTAACTAATAATTCCAATTGTAATTTATGCAATGATCTTCCACCTGATGGTAACCATTTTTTCCAAACATCAGGATTTTTTCTAGTAGTTGCTGAACCTGTGCAGGGGACATCCACAAGTATCTTGTCAAATCCAGTTTTCGGAACTTTTGGAATAAATCTACCATCATGATGTGTAATCATTGGAGTAATTGAACCGTGCCTCTTAGTATTAGCAACAAGAGTATTAATTCTACTATTGGCGATTTCATTTGCCATTACAATCCCTTTTCCTCCTAAATGTTCTGCAATTTGAGTAGTTTTTGACCCTGGACTCGCACACATATCCAGTACTAATTCACCAGGCTTTGCATCTAAAGCAATAGCTGGAATCATTGAAACAGCCTCCTGCCTAGTTAATCTTCCAGTTTCATGAAGTGCGGATAAAATAGTTTTCACTTCTCCTTCCGCTTTGCCTCTTGGGAAAGGCAGAGTCCATGCACTTCCAACACCTGTAAACCATTCAATCTTAGTCGCCCCTATTTCTTGAAGCCAATTTTCTACCCACTCAATATCTTCTCTAAGGGGATTCACCCTTACAGTTTCATTTAGCCTATCAATAGAGTGTTCAAGCCATTTTTCTGGATCCTCTCTCCAATTACTAACTGCCTTCAATAGAACACTATCCGCCGCAATGGTTTCCCATGAGGGCTCGTCTAAGTCCATACTCCGACGGTTAACTAATCACCAATGAATCAAACGGATTAGAGTTGTTGATAATTTCTATCTCCGTCAACTTATTTTTATCTGAAAAACCGCCGGTGAAGCTTTTCTTCACCAATAATAGTTATACCTTCAAACAAACCCTCACAGGTTGCGGTAGTTTCCGCATTTGGGATGCACATGACTAGACTAAGACGACGTATAGCAAAAGAAACAGGAGAGCCGGTCAGAACTGACAAGGGAGGGGCATCAAGAAAATTAGAAGAATTATTACAAAGAGCTAGGATGAATGGTGCCAAACAAGGGCCTCTAGTTCCTGTTGAAGCCCTCATTAATGTTGAAAGAGATGAATGGATTTGGCAAGTAGTTGACAAAAGAGTTCTTGATGCACTAAGTCATAGATTGATTTTTCAATCAGATAATGGCTCACGCCGTGAGATATTAATGACTATGGGATTAGAAACTGCAATGGATGCAGCCTCATGTATTGTTGAACTAGATGGCGGTTGTGTTTTAATTGAGACTTTAGACCCTTGAAAAGACATTTTTCGAAACATTTTTCCTAATTTTGTAGAATCCAATGATTCGCGGCGTTGAAATACTAAATGTAGGTCCGATTGACAATGGCAAAGGAGAAGAAGGGTAGTGGAATCCAGCAGGCAGCTGGTTTAATTCGTTACTTCGATGAAGAATCTGAGGACGCAATTCAGATATCTAGAGGCATGATTTACTTTGCTTGTATCTCCTTCTCAGTAACAATTTATCTTGCAAACCATGGTGTTATACATTGGTTAGCTGATACTTTCGGATTTTAACTATTCAGATTCAGTTAGATCTACGAAATCAATTTCATTATTGAGTAAATCATTTGCATTTATGATTTCAGTATTTTCTTGTTGATTTTTTAGCGACTTGGAAACTATATAATCCAATTCTGACGACCTCACCTCGGAATCGGGTTTTGCTTCAATTAGCGCAGTAATAGCTCTCCCGAGGGCTCTCTCTACTGCTGGGGCATTTCGATCTAAAAGAGCGGCTCTAGCATCTTCTAATGCGTTTTTTGCATTCTCCAGCATCATTTTTATTTCTGGATCTGTACCTATCAATAATCTAATCTCATTTTCAACGACATTAATTTCTTCTTCCATCTCATTTCGGGCATATTTGGACAACTCTCTCCAACATTCACCATGTTCTGCCAAAGATGCATTAGTCATTTTTTCAAACTTCTTAACTCTACTTGCCTCCCATGGATTTCTTCCTAATGACGCCATTATGTCATGGACACATCTCGCTCTGAGAGATAGTGGACCGATTAGTTCTATTTCATTATAGAAGCATTTTGCCCAAAGTCCGAAACCCCAATATGACGCACTTTTGATATTAATTTTTAATTCTCCGGCAGATGAACTGAGAACCCATTGTTGCTCGTCATACTCCGGTTTTCTAGAGAATTTTGGAGGGTCATGAGGGCCTAATGATCGTAGTGAAACATTTGCAATATCACCAAGAAAAACATTACTTGTTTTACCCTGCCAACCAATATTTCTGAGATAATTCTCTTCATCAATCCTCATCTCTGGATCTCCAGACATAACTTGAGCGAATAATAAACTACGATTTGGGTCACAACCAAGAGGTTTTTTTTGACTATCTCCTTCTTCCACGAGTACCCGTAGTGTCATTCAAACATCAACCTACTGATTTATCGAGATGTTATGATAACAACTGCTAAGTTCCGTCAGCCAAAATTAGACTCATGCCAAGGAGGAAGTATGGTCGTCTAGTGAAAACTGTAGAACGACCACCAAATGACAATTGTTCTCGTTGTCGTTCTGGGAAATATTGTCCAATTCCTGGCCATAAAGGTAACAATGCCATAGCAAATAGAGAATGGCAAGGTCCAGAAAATGTTGACAAAAGAGAAAATAAAAAGAATCCTGCTAAAAAATAATTATTTTATTGAAGGTAAATTTTCAGCAATATCTTCAGTAATTTGTTCACTATCTGATTCTAGATCAGCGATACTAGGCGATGATTGTGCTCTGTGATAAATTTCTCTTAATGTTTGATCACCAATTTCTAGATATACTCTCGTTGTTGAAATATTTGCATGTCCAAGAAGTCTTTGTATTGTTACTAAATCAGCTCCTCTTTCTAGAAGCCCTGTTGCAAAAGAATGTCTCAGAACATGTGGGCTTAATCTTGTTCTAGGTATGTCAGAAGCGTCTGCAATACGATCCAACAATTTTTGAACCGAACGCGGATTTAATCTTCGACTTCGACTAGAGAAAAATAACGACCTCATATCTTCTTCTCTAATGCAATTCTTCAGTCTGGCATTTCTTATTGGTCTCCAAGCATCTAATGCATCTAATGTTGCATTAGTGAAAAGAACGGTCCTATCTTTCTCCCCTTTGCCTCCAATAACCAATGCCGACAAATCTTCTAAATCTACATCATCTAAATCTAAATTACAGATTTCTGAACATCTTAGTCCAGTATCAAGCATCATTGTAATTATTGGAAAAGCAATAGGGTCTTCCGATCTAATTGCTGCTAGTCTGACTTTTTGTAAGTCATTTTTCCCTAATGTCCTAGGCAGTGATCTAGATCTGGCAGGCCTTTGAATCCATTCAGGAATAGCATATCCCATCCATTTCAATAAATGTGTAATTGCTGCAATTCTTGCATTAATTGTTGCAGGTCTCAAATCTCCTATTGTGTTTAACCACGAATCAACTCTACCATTGTTGGGATTACTTCTGTTAAATAATTCTGAAACTTGAATCTCTTTTATTTCATCCCAAGATAATATTTCTTCATTTGGTAGTGTTGTTGTTGTGAATGTCTTCGCTGCAACAACATAGGATCTTATTGTATGTTCACTCTTTTTCTCGGTTTTTAATTGCTGAGTCCAGCATTCATACCAAGGTAAGAATGCTAGCCTCTGAAGTCTTTGAGGTAGTTTCTTGGTATGAATTAATAATTCTGCACCTTTCAAATTTGACTCATGATTTGAGTCATCAATAACCTCTGAGATTATTTTTTCTTCATTCTGTTTAGTCAATTCCCTCGCCTCATCGTCGCGAACGACGCGCATCCCATGTCCCTAAGGACAAAGCCAAGAGTCTCTGATTGAACTTGAATGCTTCTCTTATTTTTATTCTCAGATTCCATTTTCTATTGATTATAGCAAGATGCCAAATCATGAATCTGCTTGATATTTCTCATTCACATTATTAGATTGATAATCCTGATTTATTGAACCTTCATTCTTTTGCATAAGATAATTCAATCTACTCGAAACCGCACCTGCAACATTAACCTCTGAGGCCTTTTCGATACCTTCTAATCCAGGGCTAGAATTAACTTCTAAAACAAGTGCTCCTCTATCTGATTCTAATAAATCAACACCTGCAATCTCCAGACCCAATATTCTAGCTGCTTTTATTGCGATTTTTTCAAAATCAGGATCTATGTCTACCTTTTCTACACTTCCTCCAAGGTGGAAATTTGATCGGAATTCATCCCCATTCGCTCTTCTTCTCATACACGCGACAACCTTTCCGCCTACTACTAATGCTCGAATGTCTTTTCCATGTGACTCTTCTATGTATTCTTGTACCAAAGGTCTCATTTCTCTTTCTAACATTTGGTAAACTAATTGACGAGCATGTTGTTCTGTTTTTGCTAGAAAGACCCCTGCCCCATGGGTCCCTTCAGTCGATTTTACTACACAAGGAGTCCCACCAACTCTACTAATTGCTCTATTCGTGTCTTCCCAAGATACTACTTGTGCAGTAATAGGGACTGGTATGTTTCCTGAAGACATCATTTGACAGGCTATCAGTTTGTCCCTACTCCTAGTTATTCCGTCACTAGAGTTCATTACAATTACACCCATCCTTTCAAACTGTCTAACTATAGGCACACCTCTTCTTGTTATTGAATATCCAATTCTTGGAATAACCGCCTCGCATTCTACTGGCCATCCTCTATAGAATATTTTTCCTCCCTGTTCATCGACAATCATGGTTAGAGCTAGAGGGTCCAAGATTCTTACATCCCAACCAGCATTTTCTGCTTCCTCAGAAAGACGTTTTGTAGAGTATAATTTTGGCCCACGAGAGAGTATAACTAATCGAGGCCTCATAATTCGCCGCGAACGCCCGCCCTTCTTGACTTCTTTGGCTGCGGAAATGGTATTTTCGTACTCTAGTGGCAATTCTACAACACAGAAGAAGGAAGGTATTGAAAGACTTGGCTCAACGACAAGTCCTGTTATTATGGCCGACGAGGAGTCTTACACATTCGACTCATTATCAAAAATGATGGTTTTTGACTTGAGAGAAATATGTAAAAAAGAGGATTTATCATCCTCAGGAAACAAAGCAGAATTAATTGTAAGGATTCTTGGACATTTTTCATCAGATAATGGAAATGATGACTTACTTCTCGAAGAAGAATCAGCCGAGAGTCAGAACTCATCAGTTAAGATTGAAGGAAAAAATGAAGAAATTCGTACTTCTAAAGATATAGATGATGCCATAGATAGACTAATTTCTCGTGTTGAATCTAAGGATAATTTGGTTCTTGATGATAATTCTGAAGAAAAGGAAGTAATAGAAGAACCAGAAATAGCTGAAGAAATAATGGAGGCAGAGATTTTCGAGGCAGAAATTATCGAAGAACCAATAACTCCCGAAAAAGAAGAACCTTCCTTAATTTTGGACGAAGACGACCCTTGGTCATTAGAAAATGAAGAAGTAAAGGATATTTTTGAACCTACTACTGAAGACAAGGAAGATCAACCCTCAATGACAATTGTTCTGCCTTCAATAGATATTTTTAAGAAATATTGGCAACAAATTTCTGCAGTTTTTATGGTAGTTATACTAGTAGGTGCAGGAGTAGTTTACTTTCTTTCAGCGGATTCCTCGTTCCAAGCTAGACCGTTAAATTATGGAGATTCTATGACATTTACTTTGAGCGATGGAGAGATTATTTTAGATGGTGATGACATGGTTGCATTATTGAGAGACAATTTACCAGACACGGCAATTACAGACGCCTGCGATAAGCTTACAGTAGGGCTGACTGGGACAGGTTCAATCTCAATCGTTGAAGGAGATTTGTCTCAAATCGATCATCCGATTGATAGACAGTCATCTGATGAATTATTGGGAGTAATCAATGCCAAAGATGCCTATGGTCGTTCGCATTTGACAGTACAACAAGAGATAACGCATGATCTCGAAGTCGATTTAGAAGGCAAAACATGGAAAGACACTAATGTATGTGGAAATTTAGGTTGGTCATTATCTGGTAATGATTTATTGATGACGACTAATATTTACGATGAATTAACAGAAACAAGTCTATTACGTTCGGAATCAATTATTTCGTTTACTGATGTCGAAGGCTCAACAACAAATGCGAATGTTGTAACATTTGGTGCAGATGGTTTTGGTAATTTAGATGGAATAGCACCAATCTTAACATTCCCGTTAGCCCCCGTTGAGTTACACGATTTCTTTGGAGATATTAAATTGAAATCAGGTATGACTTCTGATTCAATATCTGATTGGAACAAGGATTGGGAATGGAGTGTTGGTTCTGAACAAAACACTGCAGAACATGGCTTGGTTTATCCAGTAAAAATTTCTCACTCCGAAGTTGAAAGATGTCTTGGGAGAATGAATATCGATATTCTTGTTAAGAATGGTGTTCCTTGGGCGGTTGAGCAAGAAGTTGATATCTTAATAGATAAAGATCAGAGTACTTCTGATTGTAGTTTTATAGAAAGTGCAGCTACTGATGCAGTTCTCCCAGAGGGGACTCTAACTGTAAGGATGAAGATGAGCAGAATAAGTTCAGATTCAGGTTCAGAATCGATTTCCTGGGGGTCAACATATGCTGGTAGGCCCGGACCTGGAGAAGACAAACTCAGTACTAATGCAAAGAAAGATTGGTCGACGGCAATGTGGGACGAATCTGAAATCAGGTCATTTACATTGGAAGATGCAATTAGTTGTTTACGTGCCAATCATTCTAACCGAGATGTAACTGTAGCAATTGATAGTGATGGATACATTTGGCAGTCTGCTTATTCGCTAGGTGAAATGGAAGAATGGAATCTATCATGGGTTCGTTCAGACGAAACATCTGGATGGGCAATAGTTAGCCAATCAAATAATGCTTGTTCATTTGAGGACGAAGGTCGTGATGATGGAGAAGTAATTTGGAATCAAGATGCAATTCCTTCAACTCATACATTGAAGAATCTAGAAGTTCGCGTTCTTGATTCTAATCGGTATCAAGACTTATCCGTGTCTTTGGGTGATAATCAGTGGTCAGAAGGTAGTAGTTTTGGATACAGATTGTCAGTATCCGAAGATAGTGATTTTCTTTCATTTTTACCTGGTGATCTTACAGAAGGACAAGTAACAGTTGCTGGAAGTAGGGAATGGACAGAATCTAATCGTAAACATAACATAAATTTTGCAATGGATGCTCAAACCGGAAGGATGCTTGCTTGGGCCGAGATTATTGGCCAACCTTAAATCGTCTAAATATAGCAATCTGATAATTATTACAGGCGGCACATTCAACTTCCTTCTAAGCGCCGAAGGCGCTTGTATGTCTGCTGATGATGACAGTAATCTTCCTGAGGTTGAGAAGATTCCATTGGTAATTGATGCCGAATTTACTGAGGAAGAAGAAATTCAAGGTACAACAAGTAGTTTGAATGAAATCTCTTCTCAAAAAACAAGTAGACCACTGGATTTACCCTTTCCAACTCCAACTCCTGATGGTCGTGCAAGAGTAATCACTGTCATTAACCAGAAAGGAGGAGTTGGGAAAACAACCACTGTGATTAATATTGCATCTCAATTGGCATTGAGAGGTCACCGTATTCTAGTCGTGGATGCGGATTCTCAAGGTAACTGTGCAACAGGATTAGGAGTAGACAAAAGTAAGGTTCAGCACACAACTAGAGACCTTATTCTTTCACCAGAGACTGCTATATCTGCTCGACATGCGACCGCTGTTGACGGACTACACATGATTGTTGGAGATCGAAGTTTGGTAGGATTAGAGCAGGAAATGTTGAGGCAGTTGGGTAGGGAAAGACGATTATCAGAAGCTTTAGAGCCATTACTTCCACATTATGATATTGTCATAATCGATACCCCTCCTTCACTGGGTTTGGTAACAATAAATGCGCTTGTTGCAAGCAATGGAGTATTAATTCCTGTTCAAACCGAATATTTCGCTCTTGAGGGTCTTGCAATGTTGGCAGGAACAATCAGAGAGGTCAGAAGTCTGCTCAATCCAATCTTAGGTGTTGATGGAGTTTTACTGACCATGCATGCTAGTACTCTTCTAAATCAACAGGTGGCATCAGAAATTTTCGAACACCTTCCTGAGTTTGTAATTCGTCCAGCTATAAGGCGTAATATCAAACTAGCAGAAGCCCCAAGTCATGGTGTGCCAATACATTTGCACGATCCAAGTAGCAACGGCGGTAAAGACTACCAAGACGTTTCTAGTGTATTGGCAAAAAGATGGGGATTAGAATAATGTCATCTAAAGGCCTTGGAAGAGGCTTAGAATCGGTAGCAGAATTGGCCAAAGAAGGACCTGATCTTTCATCATATGTATCTGTACCAAAATTACCAGTAGATTCTCCAAGAGTGGCTGTTCTTTGGATGATATTTGGCAGTATTTCATTTGGGACTATGAATGCATTAGTGAAATGGACATCTGTAAATGCAGACGTATGGATGATAATTTTCGTACGTTCACTGGTAATTGCTATAGCAGTAGCTGTTTTTGCTAGTTTTCAAGGCATAAGCCTCAAAGTGAAAGATCGAAGAAAGATGTTTCTACGTTGCCTCACAGGATTAATTGCAATGTTGCTTTATTTCACAGCATTGTCATTAATTCCAATTGGTCAGGCGGTTACATTACAGTATACTGCTCCATTATTTGTAGCACTACTTTCTGGCCGGTTAATTAGCGAGAAAGTTTCTTCTTCAGTTCTAATTCTCCTATTGACAGCTTTTGTAGGGATAGTTCTGATAGTCTCTCCAGACTTGGAAAGTATTGATTCCAATGCACTACTTGCTCTTGGGTCGGGATTATTTGCAGGATTAGCTTATATCTTTGTTCGTGATTTAAGAAAAACAGAATCACCATCTTCAGTAGTATTTTGGTTCGCTGCTTTTTCAGTCCTAGGGTCAATGGTTCAAGCAGTCCCTGATTTATCCAATTTATCATTCGAAATGGTTGCAGCTTTAATCGGCATTGGAATTGGTGCAGGGGGAGGTCAAGTAGGAATTACTATGGCTTACCATAAGGCAAATGCTGCTTGGGTCAGTGCTTTTTCCTATCTTACAGTAATAATAGCAACAATTTATGGCGTTATTTTGTTTGATGAGATATTAACTTTGAAGATTATTATTGGTGGTTTAATGATTATAGGTTCGGGAATAGCATTGGTATTTTTTACTCCCTCAAGTTCAGATAATGAGAGTTCTTAATCGAACCATTCAGAAATCTCGTCAAGATTCTTCCTTGTAAGATTAGGTACTTTGGCATTTTCTGCAGGATATCCGACAGGCATTAGTAACATTGCATGTTCATGTTCCGGTCTATCTAGGATATCTCTTAGGAATTTCATAGGTGATGGAGTGTGTGTCAAAGTAGTCAGTCCCATATTTTGTATAGCTGCAATGAATAAACCTATAGCAATTCCACATGATTCTTGAGAATAATAGGTCGGAGCGCTTTCTCCATTCATGCGTTCCCTTTTAGATTGCCTAAATACAACTACAACCCAAGGAGCATCAGTAATATGTTCCTTGACATGATCTGTCCCCAGGGGGCGCAATAATTCAGCCCATGCTTCTGGCATTCTTTCAGAGTATGTTTTTTCTTCTTCCTCTTCTGCTGCTTTGCGAATCTTAATTTTCAGTTCTTCATTTGATATTGCGACGAAAGTCCAAGGTTGCAGATGTGCTCCAGATGGTGCTGTACCTGCTGTTTTAATTGCTATTTCTATTAATTCACGGGGAACTTCCTTTCTTGAAAAATGCCTTGTAGTACGTCTTTTATTCATCATTTCAAAGAATCTCGAAGCATTTACAGACATATCTTCTACAGGAATCTCAGAGAACTCTAAATCAATGAAATCAGATTCTTCATCATTCATATTTTCCCTCAGATCGTTGTACTATAAGTCCTGCAATAATCATCGCAGATAGAGTTAGAGAGAAAATAAATCCTGGCAAACTATCATCTTTATCTTCAGTCATACAAGAGGTATCATTCCCTCCCCATTCTTCTCCATCATACCAACAGTCAGACCATATTTTCCAACCAAATCCTGATTCAGGAATCCTTACAACTGTTTCATTATTATCTACTTGGTCAATTCTCCAATTCAAGTAGGTTGCATCTTGGTCTACAATTACTGAAGCTGTCCATGTTTCATTATCCGAAGTATTCATTTGAATTGTTTTCGGAGGATAGCAAACACCCGAATTAATGCAAACCTGAGTAATCCAGTTAATGTGGCTAAGATTCGTAGTTCCATTCTTGAGAGTTAGTGAAATAGTAAACTCTTGTTCTGCATAAACAATTTTATTGTATTCCATCGATTGAAAATCAGTTTCATTCAGACTTGTTTCCTCATTAATTCCGCCATCTGAAGCAACGACATTGGATGATAAAATAGTCACCATCACCAATGCCAGCAGTTTATGCATAACTGTTCGTAGAGATTCTTACAAATGAATCCTATTGATTCATGTTTCTAGTTCCCAAAGTTCATCGCCAACCCAATGGATTGTCTTAATCGCCTTTCCTTTGGTCATTTCCATCATTTCTTCACCACTTACTAGAGCCATTCCTATTGCGAGAGGTTTGCCGTGTTGTTGATCTCTAATCCACATTAAATCGCCAGGTTGTATATTCGGATCCGCTAGATGAATTCCTGCTCCCATACAATCTGCTCCATTCATCAAAAAAGGAATCGCTCCGTGATCTACTGCTGCCCAACTTTTTTCTATATTCCAAGCCAAAACCCCTCTGATTGTTGGATACCATGATTTTCCGGAATCTGTCTGGATCTGAAATGCTAGAGGAATTTTATCTACTAAAATCAAGTCTCTTTCTTGAAAATGCCCTTTTTCTAAAAATAGGTTTGGAAAATTTAGATCTATACCAATTACGTCAGAAAGTTCTTTCATTTCTTTACGAATTTGCTTCCACCTTACAGGTGTCCTGCGTCGAATCCTCTTCTCACTCACAATTACTTGTGAAAGCATAATGTCTATCAATATACTTTATTTTAGTCACACAAATTATGTTTTTCAGCATTTATTCCGGTAGAATTTGACAGTTTTCTCTTTACTGGTTAATCCAATCTATTGAAATAAGGGCGGCAAGTCGGCGGCTTGCATGGCAAAGTGGCATGGTATATCTCGACGCAAGGCAACAGGCGGACGCTTGAAGCGACCAAACCGTTATCGAGGTAAGCGTAGAACAGAGATTTCCAGTGAAGCTCAGTATGCTTTCGTAGGTGACGTTGATGCATCTAAGAAGTATAGAAAGAATGCAGGTTCTCAAACAGTTAGAGTTACTTCAGCTCACACAGTAAATGTCCATTCCAAAGATGGTAAGACTACTCGTTCAACAATCTCAAATGTTCTAGAAAATAGTGCAAATCTTAACTTTGTTAGACGTAACATAGTTACGAAGGGAGCAATCATTCAAACTGAACTTGGTAAAGTCAAAGTAACTAGCAGGCCAGGTATGGACGGAGTAGTTTCTGGCGTTCTTATAGAAGAATGATTCAGTCGAAGCCCTCAAGTTTGCTCAATAACGCGGAGAGAGCGGTAGCATGACAGCGGACAAGTCGAAGATGACTCTTTGGACTAGATATTTTGATTCTAAATTATCTCGTTCTGAAGGCCGTCGCGTTTCTAAAGAAGCTTCAATCCCAAGCCCTAGTCTTGACTCAATTGTTTGGGCTGCAAGAGAAGTAGGACTATCGAAGATGAAGCGTGATGTCGAAGCAAGTCACCCTTCTCGTCCACATTCGAAAGAAGGTAGACTCATTCTCTCAACTAAAGAAGCAATTTCAGTAACTCAGGCAGATTCTAAAGAAGGTGTTATGAAAAGCATTGGACTTCGTTTACGTCATCAGTATATCGAAGCAAAAAATGATGAAAATCCAAAGCAGAAACAACAAAAGAAAGGCGACAAACAGGTTCGTTCACAAAGAAAATCATTCAAGGGAAAGAATAGCAGCCAAAGGAAAAAGCGTTTTGGTCGCAAATAATTATATCTCAGGTGTCCACCCGAATTTATCTTCAACTCTTCCATTCATTATATCCGTAAGTGCTGTGTATAATTCTTGAGTAATTTCTCCAATTTCTCCATCACTGTAATTAGCAATTTCTCCACCATGTTCTATCGAACCAATTGGAGAGATGACTGCAGCGGTCCCTGCACAAAATGCTTCATCTGCAGTCATGGCAAAGTTAACATCGACTTTTGTTTCTTGAACTTCATACCCGAGAGACCTTGCTAATTCAATAGTTGACATTCTGGTAATACCTGGTAAAATGGTACCAGTAAGCTCGGGTGTGTAGATTATTTTGTCTTTAACACAAAAGAAATTAGCAGCCCCAACTTCCTCAATATATCTGTGATTTACTGCATCAAGATAGATAATTTCAGCATATCCGTTCGATTTTGCTTTTTTCGATGGCATCATTCCGGGCGCATAATTCCCTATTGCTTTCACGCCACCTGATCCGCCCGGAGCTGCTCGATGATATTCATCTGAAACTTTCAAAGAAATTGGATTCATACCACCTTTGAAATATGGGCCTACAGGAACTGCATAAATCAAGAATGTGTATTCAGGAGCTGGAGCTACACCCAAAATTGCTCCACTACCAAAAATCAGAGGTCGAATGTATAACTCTCCTCTTCCTGTTGGAGGTAACCAACGAATATTTTCTTCCACTACCTTTCTTACAGCATCTAAGAACATATTTTCCGATACAGGAGGCATCCCTAATCTTCTACAACCATCAGCTGATCTTCTTGCATTAAATTCGGGACGAAATAGTAATACTCGCCCATCTTCTGCTCTTCTTGCTTTCATTCCTTCAAACAAACCTTGTCCATAATTGATAACACCTGCAGCAGGTGAGATTCTCAAATTTTGGTAATCTTGCATGATTCCCTCTTCCCATTCGCCACCTTGCTCACATTTGGAAATAAACATCCTATCAGTTTCTGTAAAACTGAAAGTCAAACTATCCCAATCTATGCTTGGTTTGGACTCATCTAACATACTAACGGCCTCAGTTAAATGTCTAGGGAGAGGGGACGGCTTTCAACGGTTTTGTTCAATCGAACACAAAATAGCATTAGGAGAACTTCACAAGTGTGAGTATGATACGCCTCAATGATAGGTAGGGTGTTTACATTGGAATGGAAAGAAGAAGCCTGTATTATCTCGGGAGATAATCGTGCTTTGCCTGGAAATGTTGGCAAAACTGCAATTGAATTATGGTGTAGATCAAAATCAGGCCATTCAGTACTATTATTGGTCCATGGCCTTAATCCATATATTGAAATCTCAGATCCTAAAACCAACTCAAATTCTACCTCTCCTAGTTTATCTTTGGAATCTATTTCAGAAGATTGGAGAGTTGTCGGCACCCCTCTTCTTCTTGGGAATAAGTTGTATGAAGGAGAGGAAAGACCTCATTGGAGAGTTTTTGTGAAAGATACAACAATTGTTAGAAAATTGAGAAGTGAATTATCTACACGGGGATGGGATGTAACAAGCTCAGACATTTTACTAGTTCATAGATTGCTAATGGATTGTGATTTGGGTCCTCATATATCATTCTCTGGTGAAGTTCTTTGGGCAAATGAACGTGCACCAAAAGAAATTACTAGGCTCGAAGATGCAGATTCAGCCTCTGAGAGAATTAAGCAACTCGGAGGAGCAGGATTATACCCGGTTGACCTAATAATGTCTTGTGATGTCTCAGATTTGAGACGTATAGAGCCATTTCCAACACCTTTTGTAACATTTTCTTATGATCTAGAAACAAGTGTAAAGCACAATACAATCCTTTGCGCGGCTGCAGTAATTGATAGAAGTGGCCAGAGAACAATTCATGAATTTAAAGGTTCAGAAAAAGAAATAATGGAAGGTCTTACAAGATTAGTAAGGGAAGAAGATCCGGATTTTATTACTGGATATAATATTGATAATTTTGATCTTCCCAGAACACAGGAAAGGTCTGAAGAAAACAGTAATTCATTTTCTGAACAATCATCTATGTTTGGTTGGGGGAGAGTACCTCTGACAAACAAAGAAATAGGCGTTAAAAAAACAGGTCGTATATTCCCTCAAAGACAACAAAATAGGGTTTGGAGAATTTCAGGTAGAATTCCTCTTGATGCTTGGTGGCAAGCAAGACAGACTTTGAGCCCACAGAGAGAATCGCTCAGATATGTTTCTAACTTATTGTGGCCAGAACAAGATGATAAACAGAAATTAGATGTTGATGCAAGTCAGATGGATATGGAATGGAAAAATCGCCCAGAAGAAGTGATGGAGTATTGCGTGAGAGACACAATCTTGCCCTTAGATATCCTTGAGAGATTGAAATCGATTCCAAGAAAAGAAGCCCTTGCATCAGTATCTTCTACTACTGTAGAAACCGCATCAGCAGGCACAACTAGTCAATGGATAGATTCTCTTGTTGTAAGATTAGCAGATAGAAATGGAGTTGCAATTCCTACAACAAATCGCACTACAGGTAGAAGAGAACAGATTGCGGGAGGCTATGTCCATGAGGTAGAGCCCGGAGTAAAGAATTGGGTAGCTGTTCTTGATTTCAAATCAATGTATCCCTCTATAATGATATCAAATAATATCTGTTCAACGACATTAATCAGAGACTCAAGTATTGAATCGTCACATTTTGTTTCTCCAATTACTAACACAAGATATTTGTCTAAAGATAAGAGGATAGGACTTGTTCCATTATTATTACAAGATTTAATGAATAGTCGTGATAAATATAAAAAGGCATATTCGCAAGCTCTTGAAGATGGTGATGAAGACGAGGCATTCCTCAATGATCAATTACAATATGCTGTAAAAATCCTTATGAATTCTTTCTATGGTGTTTTTGCGTCCAGTTTTTATCGATTCACACACGAAAAATTAGGTGCTAGTATAACAGAATGGGCTAGATACAATATTACTGAAATTATTACGAACCTAGAGAGCGATGGTTATGATGTAGTATATTCTGATACGGATTCAATATTTGTTTGTACTATGAGTGAAGATAATACCCCCGCCAAGAAACCAGATTCAGGTAGTGAACTATTAGCTTGGGAATCTGCTAAAGAAGAAACTATCAAACTCGGTGAGCAATTAGCAAGTCAATTTACCAAAGAAGGTGCAGAGTTAGAATTTGAAACAGCACTTTCTGCATTTTTCTCACATGGGGCTAAGAAAAGATATGTTGGCAGAGTAATTTGGCCACGTGAAGAGTTATTGATACGAGGTTATGAAGTCAGACGTACAGATTCTTTCAGTATACTTAGTAAAACAATGACTGAAATGTTCGAATTAATCCTTGAAGGCGACGAAGAAGGCGCAATTAATCTCGCTAAATCAGTGATTACCGAAGTCCAACAAGGGAAAATACCTGCATCAGATCTAATTGTCAGTCGTTCATGTAAGGGCAGTTGGGATAAAAAATATGGAAAATGGGTGTTTGACAAAATTTATGCAAATCCAGATAGTTTACCATATGTAAGAGCGGCAAAAGAGAGAATAAGTAGAGGTTTACAATTCACTCCAGGTATGAAGGTGGGCTATATTATCACTGATTCTAAGACAAGTCCGATGGAAGTTAAGGCTTGGTTAGTTGATGAAATAGGAGGTGATCCCCCAAAACCCGATCCTCAATATTATGTCAACAGACTGGCAAAATCACTCGGAAGAATCACCTCTGCATTGAATTTTGATGAATCTAAACTGAAAGATTATGCTAAGAATCCTTCAACACAGAAGTCATTATTTGACTTTTAGTCACTATTACACGAAGCCGTAGGATTGATGAGATATCGATACTACGGGTACTATGATGGCACGCCTCCGAGGACTTGCATTTTTGTTGGTTTTATTGATGATTAGTACTACTTTAGCTGGTTGTTTAGACCAGTTTAGTGGTAATAATGCTCCAACTTCAACCTTTACAATGAGTCCAAATTCTAATGTAAGATCTGGCGATGAAATAACATTCAATGCTGCGGGTTCATCTGATCCTGATGGAGATTTACTAACTTTTACATGGAATTTTGGTGATGGCAATACTGGTTCAGGGCTAACAACCACTCATTCTTATGTCCAAGATGGCGAATATAGCGTAAGACTGACTGTTAGTGACGGTTCTTTAGAAACTACAACAAAAAAGACATTGAATGTCATCGATCCTTCTGCTAGAGAGCCGCAGGCTAAGATTAGTGATGACAAGGCTGATGATTGTGAAGGTGAATCAGCTCCTGCTGGAAGCTTCGTTCTAGTATGGGTTTGTGAAGATGATAAGGAAATCAATGATAGAGAAGTTGAGTTTACAACGAAAATCAATTTAGATGCTTCAGATTCATGGGCTGGTTGTGATCCTGATGATTCTGATTGCTATGCCGAGGAATATATTGTTGAATGGAATTGGGATTTAGACACTAGTTACGACTCAGACAATGATGGGGATACCGAGAACGATATTGATGCAACTGGAGAAACAATCGAATGGGAAACACTTCCATCTACAGGAGATGCAATCACAGCGGGAGCTTGGGAAATTAGTTTGACAGTGGTAGACAATAATGGATTAACCTCAACTGATGATACCAAGGTGTATGTTAGTTATCGAGGTGTTTGGTCAGATTTTGAGATAGACCGTCGTTTAGGTAACGACCCAATTGTTATGTCTTGGGAATATCCTCTAACATATGATTCAGAAACAACTGATAAGATTCGTTATCTGCGGTTAAAACTGATTTATCCTCAGGAGGATGATGGTGCAGGTGGAATTACTGTAGATTCTGAAAATATACTAGACATATATGTTTACAATTCTACTGATGATGAGGTAGCTAACACCTCAGCAATTGGTCCCGATAACAGAGATGCTGGCGACTGTGATTCCGATGATCATTGTGTTTGGATGGTAATTAGTGGTTCTACGGTAAGAGGCAAATTGCCTGGTCAATGGACTGCAGACATCCAAAATGAGAAAACTCACAACACAGAGATAAAACATTTCATTATTGAACTTGAATATCGATGAACTGCGGCGCTGTTTATACCATATTCATAACAGAACAATATATTCATTCTGATGAATGGCTTCAAATATGCCTCTACGGTCCGCGGGCTACTTAGAGGTGTATCATATGGGTTCACAATGGGAAGATAAAAGCAAACCGCACTTGAATATTGTATTCGTTGGTCACGTTGACCACGGAAAATCGACAACAGTTGGAAGACTACTATTAGATAGTGGTCATATCGAACAACACGTTATCGATAAGAATGAGAAACTTGCATCTGAGCAAGGTAAGGCTGGTTTCGGTCTTGCTTATGTTATGGATGGATTGAAGGAAGAGCGTGAGCGTGGAATTACTATCGACGTAGCTCACAAAGAGTTCTACACTCCAAATTATTACTTCACTGTAATTGACGCACCTGGTCACCGTGATTTCGTAAAGAACATGATCACCGGAACAAGTCAAGCAGATGCAGCAGTTCTTTGTGTTGCAGCTAACGACGGTGTAAACGCACAAACTAAGGAACACGCTTTCTTAGCACGTGTTCTAGGTGTTAAACAACTAATCGTTAACATCAACAAGATGGACATTAGTGGTGTTGACTACTCAGAAGATAAGTACAACTCAGTTAAGACTGAAGTTTCCAATCTATTGAAGATGGCTGGATTCAATCCAGCTGACGTTCCAATGATTGCAGGTTCATCTTTCTATGGAGAGAACATCTACAACAAGAGTGAGAACATGGGATGGTACAAGGGACCTACTCTGTTCGAAGCAATTGACAAGATTCAGATGCCTCCAAAACCAACAGACCGTCCATTAAGACTTCCTATTCAGGATGTTTACAAAATCAGTGGTATCGGAACTGTTCCAGTAGGAAAGATCGAAACTGGTGTTTTGAACTCAGGTAAGACTGTAGTTTTCAATCCAAGTCAGAAATCAGCTGAAGTCAAGTCAATTGAGATGCACCACACTGTTCACGCAAAGGCAGAGCCTGGTGACAACGTTGGATTCAACGTTCGTGGTCTAGCTGCAACAGATATCCGCCGTGGAGACGTTGCTGGATACCCAGAAAGCGCACCTAACTTCGTACGTCACGACGAGACATTCGTTGGACAGATTCAGTTAATGGATATTCCAAAGGCTATCGGCGCAGGATACACACCAGTATTCCACTGCCACACCAGCCAAGTAGCAGTTCGATTCGTTGAACTTCTTGAGAACTCGAAGACAAAGGAAGCAAACCCTCCGTTCCTAAAGACTGGAGATGCAGCTCTAATCCGTTTCGGACCTACCAAGCCAATGGCAATCGAGCAGATGGATGCATTCCCTGAACTTGCAAGATTCGCTATCCGTGACATGGGTAAGACCGTGGCTGCTGGCGTTTGTATGAAGATTGAGAAGAAAGCTTAGATTAGATTTGTAGAATTAAGATAGATTGGTGAGTGAATTAAATGCCAGTCGTCACTACAATCAAGTTAACTGGTGATAATCACAAAGATGTAGATCTGGTATGTGCTACAATTAAGGCAATCTCCGATAAATCTGGAGTTAAACTTCGTGGACCTATACCTCTACCTACTAAGAAATTGGTAGTTCCTTGCAGAAAATCTCCTGATGGAGAAGGTGCAGAGACTTGGGATCACTGGGAAATGCGTTTCCACAAGCGTCTTCTTGAACTTGTAACTAACAGTTCAAAGGACGAGAAGGCATTGAAAGCAATTATGATGATTGAATATCCTGATTCAGTCACTATTGAACTTTCACTTCGAAATCTTGGATGATTTATTTACCAAGTTATGCTATTTCGATAATAATGACTTTCTGTTCATGGCCCCAGATCATTTCCCCTGGTTTCTTAAATTGGAAATATTTGGTTGTAAAAGAATCTCCATATTTAGGATGTTCTTTTTCAAATAGAATTACTATTTTATCAGATCCTAAACGCTCAGCAATAAAGCATTGAGCATTATATCCATCTATCGTTATATTCAATTTATCCAAGGCTCCACTCTTAATTTTATTGATGTGGGCAATCGGTATCATTTCTTCAGTTAGCAGTTTTTGTGTAATTTTGGTCATATTATTCCTCCAAACTTGTCAGGACATGGGTCAAATATAAACCACATCAGAAATAATCTTAAGGTAGTAAAAATGCAATTACACAAAAACGCACTATTTCATAATGCTGCTTCATCTTTTGCCAAACTGCCCATTGGATCCCATGCAGGCAATACTACAGGAGTTGTGCTAAGTCCTTTCTTCATCTTCTCAGTGAGGTAATCTGTAGGTGCTGCAATCTCGAACATATGTTCATCATACCATGAATCATTCATTGTATAGAACCCTTCTTCCCCACTCTTTTTGGCACCCCATGAGTTCTCAACTCTCCATCTTCTTGGTGCTCCATCAACCACATCAACTCCAGTGAATAACATTGCATGTGTCATCATTGTTTGGCTATATCTTAGACGATTTGCCTTATCCATACCAAATTCTGCTCCATATAATTCTGCAAAGTCAAATAATTTAGCATCCCAAAGTCCTCTTTCTCTATGCATTTGCTTACCTACGTCACACCCCATCCATACTGGTAATCCATCTTCCAATAGCTTCTGAGTAACATTTTTCATTTCCTGACTTGGTACATTCAAGTAAACAACAGGAGGTCCTCCTGCAACATTCTGTAGATAATCTACAGTATATGTTTGGTAGTATTCGTTCCTCGGATCATTAACAATACAAACATAATCTTCCCAGTCCATCTCTACATACTCTTTTGCAAAGTCTTGAGGAGTCATAGGCCCTTTTCTATGGAATTCTCCGTCTTTGTCTTCCCATTGCCAATCAAATTCTTCTGGAGGAGTTCCTAAATGGATACATAGAATCTTCCAGATATCTTCCACTCTCTTATCCTTGTGTGCTCTAGCATCTTCTACAGTTCCTCCGTTATCTAATATCTCTCTTAGCTCACTTGCTCCACTTCTTAGAATATCTTTCAGTATAGCATTCATCCATCTGGTGCTAGATGAAGAAATACTCTCTGGATAAGCAGTCTTTGGCACTAATCCATGTTTTCTAATCAAATTCATAGCCATATTCCATTGCCCACCATCTCCAATCGGGTCACCTAGTAAGAATCCAATTGTTCTATCATCTAATGGCCTATCCGCTGTATCAATGATTGCTTCAAAGAAATGATTACTTCTTTCGAATTTATCCCAGAAGTGAATATGCGATTGACTAAATTCAAAGTTTTTTACATTAAGTTTCTTCATTGTCCCTGGTCTAAAAAGATTCAATGTTGCGAACAACCAGCATCTTCCACTACTCTTTTGATTCGTTACTTTCCAATCATCTAATTTTATTGAAAATGAAGAATCAATAGCCTGCACCAAGTCTCTGTTTAATGCGACATCTATCAGATTTCCATTAGTTACTGCATTCTGTGCAACCTTTGCTGCTGGATCATTAGCAAAGTTTTTTCTGAATTGTTTTAGTTGTTTATTTGTAACTGATTCTCCCATTGGCTCACCTTCTGTAGGCCTTATCGGATAATGACGACTCTAAGTCATTACTTCTCTATATCTCAGCAGACTCAGCAAACCCTGCTGCAATTAATGTATCTGCCATGAGTGAGGAAAAGTTTGCCACCTCGCCCGCAGTCAATTGAATTTCTGTCCCATCTTCATCAATTATTGGATCTACAAGATCTTGTAGAATCCTAATTCTCTTCATGTTGGACAAATCTCCAATTGGATTGATTTCTTCTATAGAAGTAGCTGAGATTGCCCCAGTAGCTCTTTCTGGAAATTCGTCCATCTGTCTTATTCTATCTTCTTCGTCTAATTCAGGTTCGTTCCATATCTCTTGAGTTGAAGTGGGTGGAGATACAGTTTGACTTGATTCTGATGCATCTTCTTCTGAATCATTAAATTCTGTTAAGACTGCATTACCTCCAAGATTAGGCTTTTTGATTGCTTCAGGTTTTCCTCCGTGAAGCATACTATCCCACGACACATCATTCTTGTATTTCTCAACCAATCTTTCAACTCCTGTGTAGTAGATTCTTTCGGAAGGGTCGTGTCTTTGCCAATTTAATGGTGGTACTTGATTTTCATTCTGCTTTCCATTCGGCATTTTTACAAGATTACTCAAGATAGCATGTTGAGCAAATGCATTCATTCTCAACCTAGTCAGGTCAGATACAGATGTTCTGGCAACACCTAGTCTACGTGTTTGAAGCTGAGTCTTAGCATTCATCCCTTCGTTTCTTATTGTCTCAGCCAACTCATTTTCTAAATTAGTTAATAGTTGACGTATTGACGACCAAAAATTTGGTATTGTGATTTCTTTGGGCACATTAGGGCTAGACTTTTGTTGCCTAGTTAATTCAAAAAGGGCCTTTTCGACAACAATTAGTTGCTGCTTCGTCAATCTTGATGAAGTGCTTTCGTCAATCATATGAGCAACCTGACTTACGGCAGACAGAGGAAGGCCATGAATGATTCCTTTGTTTATCTTCTTTCTAGTCTCTTCATCCGTTGAACTCAATAAGAAAAAACCTCTCCGAGGCTCGCAGGTGTACCCGAGTGGTCAAAGGGGTCGGGCTCAAGTTCCGATGCGTAGAGCTTCGCAGGTTCGAATCCTGCCTCCTGCACCATCTTCAACTTCTAGACATAATGAATTGTTCTAAGAATTCGATTGTACCTAGTGTTCCTTTTGCTTCTGTCAAGTAATCAGCTGCTTCTGCCACTCCTTTGAATTCATTATTAACCGCAACTGCAAACCCACACAATTCGAACATTGGAATATCATTGGAAGCATCTCCGACAGCAATGACTTTCTTTGGATCAATTCCTCTCTGTTCAAATGCGACCCTAAGGCCACTAGATTTGTTCAATCCTTCTTCTGTAATATGTACCGCAAATCCTGTTGGAACAACTTGTAAATCTGGCCATCTAGATGTTTTCAATGCTTTTCTCATTCTTTCATAATTTTCAGTGTCAAGTAAACACCACTCTGTTTCTCTCCAGCGATTTGTTTCTATTCCTTTAGGATCTAATCCTTCTATCTGTGTTGCTAACCACTCCGCAGCATCTCTGGCTCTTTTCCCATCAGCTAGACATCTAATTGGAAAACCTGCCTTAGTGTCCCAAACCATTCCTCCATTTTCTCCCACGACAAAGCCACTGACAGCCAACACTTGTTGAATTGGAGTTACATTTGGTAAAGTTCTACCTGATGCTAAAGAAACCGTAATACCCATTTCTTCTATCTTCCTAATTAGAGGAATTAATTCAGGCTGAAAACCATCTAAATCAAGAAGAGTTCCATCAATATCGAAGACAATCATTTCCCAATCATCGCCCTCCGGTAACTTACTCATATACTTGCGAAAAGGTCCTATCTCATCATCTCATCGTTCATACTTTACCCAGTCATATTCAAGGATGATACACTAGTCCCAATGCCATGGAAGATGAGGATTTCCTAATTCTCGACGATGATGACGAGTCTGAATCATCTATTCCTGCAAATAAATCTGCTTCTGAAAAAATAATTAATTTGGATTCTAAAGAAATTATTTCAGGCATCTCAAAAACAGTTGGAGATAAAATTATTCAGTTTAAAGAATCTAATGAATTAAAGAAGATTTTAGATGATGGTAAAGAGAATTTGATTTCATTTTCTAGAAGTGCCGATAATTTATTTGATACAGACTTAGTCATCGATGGAAGTTATGAAATTGAATGGGACATTGATGGTATGGACTGTGCAGATTGTGCAATGAAAGCAACCAGGGCAGTAAACCGACTTCCAGGAATTCACAAAGTCAATGTATCAGTTACTGAAGGAAATGTACGATTCAATCTAGATATGGTCAAAGGCAGAGTTTCTCGTGTTAATTCAGTACTGGAAAGTTTAGGGCATAACCCAAAAATAGCTTGGCAAGCAGTCTCAGGGCTTACTCCCGGTCGTGCCGCAAGTAATCTTGGGATAGATAGGAACACACTTAGGCATGCATTACTTGAGGTTCCTGGAATAATTAATATTAGATTTGAAGAAGGTAAAATAGAACTTCAGATGATAGAATTTAATTCTTTAAAATTGCAAGAAATCTCTGATGAGAGAATATCACAATTACTCGGTGAAAATTTGAAGTTAGAGAAATCCATCAGTTCAAAACTCAGGCCTGATCAAGTACAACTTCTTTCAGCTGTTTTTACAATTCCATTATTATTTGGAGTGATAGCAATAGAAGAATTACCTACAATTCCCAATAATACTGCATTATTATTGGCAGTTATTGGAATTTCATTTGCAGGATTACCAATGCTAAGAAAAGCCGCTTCTAGTATTAGGAATAGGGTTCTTGGTTTCCAAGTTTTAACATCTTTAGCGGTAATTGGCGCTATGATAATGCAAGAATATGTGGAAGCTCTCCTAGTTACTGGATTAGTAGCGTTTGCATCTCATCTTGAAGAAATTGCTTTGGTTAGAGCTAGAAATGCTATGCAGGGGGGACTAGATAGACTTCCTAGGCTAGCCCGACTTTCTTCTGATAGCGAGAAAATCTCAAATGAACAAGATTGGGTACCGATTCAAGCATTGAGTGTTGGAGACCTAGTCGAAATAAGATCAGGAGAAGTAGCTCCTGTTGATGGAATTATTATTGATGGAACTGGAGAAATTGATCGTGCACCATTAACTGGCGAACCGATTCCTATTGGTGTATCTAAAGGAGATAGTGTTGAAGCTGGATTAGTATTGGTCAGAGGCCCGATTATTGTAAAATGTGAAGCGATTGGGGACTCGACTAGATTGGCTAGTTTAATTGATTTAGTACGTAATTTCCGTGAGATGCCCACCAAAACCCAAACTACAATTGAACGTTTTACTACAGTCTGGGTACCATTAGTATTGATTGGCTCTCTTGTTTATGGTTTGGTTGCCAAAGATTTTGTCACAACTCTAGTATTGTGGGTTGTTTCTTGTCCCTGTGCTTTACTTCTAGCCGCACCAGTCCCTCATGCAACAGCACTTTCAGCAGCTTCAGCATCAGGTTTAGTGGCAAGAGGGGGAGATGTTCTTGAATCAGCAGCTTCTATTGAACTTGCATTATTAGATAAAACTGGGACATTAACTACAGGTCGTCCAAAAATCGGGGAGTTTGTATGTAATAATGGTCAGAATAGAGACAATATTCTTGCGATTGTTTCAGCACTAGAAAAACGTTCTAATCACCCTTACGCACGAGCAATAATTTCCTTAGCAGAAGTATCAGAAATAAAACCAAAGAGAGTTACTGGTATCACAGATGGAGATGCAGGAGTTTCAGGTAAATTAAGTGGTAAAGAATTAATCTTTGGAAGAGTTGATTGGTTGATATCTCAGAACGTTGAGATTTCAGATGAAGTACAACAAGTTTTAGATTCGGCTCAGAAGAAAGGCCATGGGGTTAGTGTCCTATCTCTAGAGGGTAAGTCAGTGGCTGCTTTCACCTTCATTCATGATGATGCTAGAGACGGCGTTTTAGAAATGGTCCAGTCATTACAGAAAGAAGGAATAATTGTAGAGATTCTTAGTGGAGATGAACAATCCTCAGTAGAGTCTTTTGCCAAAAAAATTGGGATAGATCCAAATATCTGTAGAGGTAATGTTGACCCAGAAGGCAAAGCTCAATGGGTCATGGATAGAAGTAAGGCACGTAAAACTCTCATGGCTGGCGATGGATTCAACGATGCCGGTGCATTGGCAGCAGCAAATATTGGAGTAGCAGTGGGTAGTGGTGATCAAGTAAATCTAGAAGCAGCAGATGTATTAATTCCAGGTGATGATCCTAGAGCTATAATTAGTTTAATTCAACTTGCTAAGAGGACGAAGATGATTGTAAATATTAATATTATAATCTCAGTAGTTGTTACTCTAATCCTAGTCGCTACTACATTGGCCGGTTACAACACAAGTATTGCAGCGGGAATTGCAATCCATGAAGCAAGTGCTTTCTTGGTAATTATTAATGGAATGTTCGTTTCTAGTAACAGCGGTAATAATCGCAGAATAACAGTATTAGTCAATCTTATCAGAGATTTGGTTAATGACCTTAAGGAAGCATTTATCGCACTTTACAAGACCAATAATACGACCGCTTGATAACCAATAAGGGGTAGCGAGGGATATGTCCGATTCAGTAGAGGTCGAGTCGAAACACGCAGCCCCTTTGGCAGAATGTGCACATTGCAACCATATGTTACCACCAGGTTTAGGTGAAATCCAGTGTGAAATATGTGGGGCAATTTGTCGTGTTTCACATCAACCTACTGTCGATGCCTTGATCGAAGAAACAGTTCCTTGCCCTCATTGCAATATGATTGTGGTTGCTGGTACTGAAGAAAGGCCTGTAGCCCTAACATGTAGTGGTTGTTCTGGTGTTTTTACTTTGACTGCAAAGGTTGTGAAGGTGGAAATAGAGTGCCCAGCTTGTGAAAGAAAACTACGTATTCGCCCACGTCCAGGAACTCGTCAGCTAGATTGTCCTGCGTGTGATTCCGCATTTAATGTGACATTTTGAAGTAACAAAATTCTATTCTGTGTATTCTTCAAACCCTAACAAAACAGGGATTATGGTGAGATTTACAACCATCGCTATCATATAGTCAAGAAATACCGTAAAGATGGGGATGGGTACCCATGAGTGAAAGCAAGTCGCCAAAAGGGAATGATACCGAAGGTATCGATGAACTTTCTAGCCTTCGCGCTCAGCATGTTCTCTCTGCATCTTCTACTATGGATTCAGTAGCCAGAGCTCGTGACAGATTAGATGAAGAATCAAAATTAAGATCTGGTATCCGCAGAGAAAGAAGAATGCGTATTGCAGAGATGACAGAGCGAGTATCAGGAATGCACGGTGCAATAAGAAAAGCCAATGAAATTTTATTTGAAGAACAGCTTCAAAATATTGAAGCTGATTTAAGGGCAGGTCTTGAAGAAGAAATGGAGAGACTTGAAACCGAAGCTCTGGAAAGAGAAGAAAGAATTCTTCGTGAAGAAATGCTTCACCGTTTACGCCGTGAAGAAAATCGCCTTAGAGAACAACTTGACTTGGAAAGAGATAGGCGTATAGAGGCACATACGTCGAAATTACGAAACCGATTAAAGTCTGAAATGGAAGTAGAACTTACTCGTAGACAGGCATTTTTGAGTGAAAGATTAGAGTTAGAAGCGAATCAAGATGTTGAGCGAATGGAAAGAAGAGTTGAGATGGATCTTCGTGAAGTTATGGAATCACAAGTCCATCGAAAGGTAGAGGCTTACCGTTTAGATCAAGAAATTCAAATGAGAGAAAGGCTTGCTGAAGCAAGAAAGGCTAGAGAATCAGAATTAGATAAGCAACTGAAAGTTGAGCGCAAATCGTTAGAGAAGGAGATGTTAACAGATGTCGACGTTAGAATCAAGTCTCTTGAAGAAGAAGCAGAACAAAATGCTTTATCAGACCTTGATAGAAGATTCAGAGCCGAAAGAAAAACAATGGAAGCAGCGTTATCACTACGTCGCCAAGAATTAGCATTAGAAAGCGAAGTTGAAATGGAGCAGAGAGTTGCTAATTTCGCTAAAGAGAGAGAAACGGAATTACTCAATACTCTTGAAGAACAATTTTCTAAGAGGACTGACATTTCAAAGAAAGAAGTTAGTGAGATAATGAAATCTCTAGAATCTCAACTGAAGGTTAAATGGGAAAAAATAATCTTAGACGCTAAACAAACAACTCTCGAAAGAGTTAGTGAAGATTAGTTTCCTTGAATTCTTTGAATTCTTAAGTCTGCTTCTTTTGCAAAATCCCATAGATTCTGACTAGCTGGATTTGATTTATTTGGCTTTTTGGCGATTACAATTGGTGCTCCTTCTAATGGTGATTCCGCTATAGATATGGATCTAGCAATCTGAGTTGTGAATACTCGTTCGCCGAAATGCTTCCTTGCTTGTTCGGTAACTGTTTCACATAATTTACTTCGAGTTTGTACCATGGTGAGTACAATTCCTAACAATCTTAAGTCTGGATTAACTGCTTTTTGAACCTCTTTTATCATATTAATCAATTGTCCCATTCCTTCCAGAGCATAGAACTCTGCTTGTATAGGAATTAGTACCCACTGGGCCGCAGTTAACGCATTTGTAGTTAATAATCCGAGAGAGGCTGGCGTATCAATTATGATCACATCGAAGTGTTCCTCGGCTTGAACTAGAACTGACTTCAATCTAGCCTCCCTACCAAATCTTGTAGCCAAGTCTATTTCAACTCCTGAAAGATCTAGGTCAGCAGGTAGGATCCATAAATTGTTGATTGCAATTTCTTTTGGCGGCCCTCTCTTTTTCTCTGGATTATGTTTTCTCCAAGATTTCTTCATTGATTGAGTTAGATTACCTGGACCGAGAAGACATTGGTTTAGACTAACTTGTGTTCCATCAATACCTCCTTTGAATAACTCATTCATTGTTGGTCCAAGTGTTCTCTTGTCTATTCCAAATGTTGTAGCAACGTTTCCTTTAGGATCTAAATCAATGAGTAAAACACGTCTTGCTTTGATTCCCATTTCTACATTACCAGTGGCAAGAGAGGATGCTAAATTTACTGCAGTAGTAGTCTTCGAACAACCACCTTTGTGATTGACAACTGCGATTACTACTGGCTTCGCCATGTTCTCCACTAATGCTCTGGGAAGACTGAAGGTGTTCAATCCTGTTGGCTAAATTCTCACTGAATTACCGGTACTGGTACTTCTGAAAGGATCTTTCGCATTAGGTGTTGACCTGTTACTCCACGAATCTTTGACTCTGGTTTCAATACGATTCTGTGGCTTACAACTTGAAGTGCAACATTCTTGATATCATCAGGAATTACGTAATCTCTACCATCGATTGCTGCGCTTGCACGGCTGGTCTTGAATAGTGACTGACTTGCACGAGGTGAAGCTCCAGTAATTACTCTGTGATCTTCACGTGTACGGTGTACAAGTTCAACAATGTATGACATGATTGCAGGGTCTACGTGGACTGTTTCCAGTGCTTTTTGCATTGCTACAACTTTCTTTGGTGAAGTAATCTGCTCAACATCGTGAGCATCCTTTCCTCTTAGTTTCCTTCTTTGTAGAATTGCCTTTTCTTCTTGCCTGTTAGGGTAACCCATTGACATCTTCATCAAGAAACGGTCCATCTGTGCTTCAGGTAGAGGATATGTTCCTTCTTGCTCGATTGGGTTCTGTGTAGCCATTGTAATGAAAGGAGCAGGTAACTTGTGAGTAATACCTTCAATTGTTACTTGCTTTTCTTCCATCGCTTCCAGCAAAGCAGCTTGTGTCTTTGGTGGAGCACGGTTAATCTCGTCAGCTAGTAGAACGTTTGTGAATAGTGGACCAGGACGTAACTTGAACTCTCCAGCTTGCTGATCGTACATGTATGTCCCCATGATATCTGCAGGTAGAAGATCAGGAGTAAATTGAACACGCTTAAACTTACAACCAAGTGCTGTAGCGAATGTATTTGCCATCAAAGTTTTAGCTAATCCAGGGAAATCCTCAATCAACATATTTCCATTTGAAAGTATACCTACAGAGATTCTTCTGAGGTTTTCTTGCTTCCCAATAATTACCTTGGATACTTCATTCATCAATGCATTTGAAATCTGCGAAACCGTTTGAATTAACTCACGGGACTTCGGGTCACTGGCTGCCATAGTCATCTTTCAACACCTTCTAACATCCCCCTGCCCCGTTTTTTAATACTAAAGGGTTGGGTGTCTATGAACTAGTTCTGCATCGTATTCTTAACGTCCCCAGAAGTGGTCGTCTTTACGATGAATCTCAATTAATTCCTCTAAAACTTCCTCTTCAGCAGCGGAGAGGTCCATCTTTCTGAGCTTCTTTGCATGTGAAGCAGGGATGTCGACCAACATGATATCATTCTCATCAAGTTGCCTTCCAACAGTAACTCCATCAATTGCCACCGCTACTTCAGATCCTTGCAATGCTTCTTTCATTGAATCTTGACCTGAACGGATTGATTTTATTCTTCCAATTCTGGTTCCTTCCTTTAGCAAATGTTGTCCAACATGAATTCTTCCAGCGAGTACTCTGACTCCGATCACAGCTGGCTTACTAGCTCGGAATGTATGGTCAGGGAGGAATCTAATTCTTCCAGGATAGACTACAACCTCTCTTGATTCTTCTTCAAGCTCCTTTGTTCTCTTCTCTACCCATTCTTCCCTTTCTTCTAGGATACGATAAATGATATCAGAGCCAATGTATTTGACACCATTTTCAGAGTTGTCTATCTCAGTTTGTGCATCAGCTAATATGTCTGTAGCGAATGCCATAATGATTCTATGAAGCGGATCTTTTGCATTCTCAGCAGATCTAACATCTCTACGATTTACTTTCCCAATTGTTGCATGACGAATTGGTAAATCAAGTTCTTTCAATTCTTTTGCTAGAGCTTCTAAACCACCAACAGTATCAGCTTTGATGGTAACTCCTTCTTCATCTAACTCGATAGAAAGATTAGCCTCATTATTTGCTGCATTAAGAGCCTCTAGACGCTCTTCATCAGTATTTACGACTCTGAGTGTAGTACCAGCAAGAACACCGTCTATATCGGGTGCTGAGACTTTCAAACCAGATGCTGCATGAGCAACATCTGAATCATCCCACCTGTCACCGGCGTCTCTCATTTCTGACATCCCTCTTGGAGAAAACATTCCACGTACTCGAGTAGATATTCCTCCCTCTTGAGTTACTAGAACTATCTCGTCTCCTTTACGAATTGAACCTCGATATAGAATAACATCCAGAGTTTTTCCTAGCCCTCTTTCTTCTTTCATTTCTAGAACAGTTCCTTCTCCAGCACCTTCAACATCTTTCAGTTTGTCACTAAGGTATCTTTCTGCCATTCCGATTACAACTGCCAATAGGTCTTGGATTCCTTCACCTTCTTTTGCAGAGATTGGAACTAATGCAATCTCTTTAGTGAAATCTTTGACTTTATCATACCGTTCAATATTGAATCCATGTTCTGCAAAAGAGCCAACTAAGTCCCAATATCTCTGGTCAAAATAACCGATGGTATCCTTTGTTTGATTTCTAATTGCGAGAGCCATAGGTCTGTCTCTAACTGATTGCCAACCGTGAATCCTGTCAACTTTATTTGCTGCGATAACGAATGGAGTTTTTGAGTTTTTCAAGATACGAATTGATTCAATTGTTTGTGGCATACATCCATCATGAATATCTACCATTAAGATTGCAACGTCTGCTAAAGAACCACCTCTAGTTCGTAATGTAGAGAATGAATGGTGACCTGGAGTATCAATGAACAGAAGTCCTGGAGAATCGAATGACTTTCCACCCATCAGAGGAGAACATAATTCATTCAACAAATCAGCTGGAACTTCTGTTGCTCCAATGTGTTGAGTAATTCCACCCGCTTCTCTATCCATTACAGAAGCCTGTCTGCCAGAACCAAGAGAACGAATGTGGTCTAGTAGGCTAGTTTTACCGTGATCTACATGCCCTAATACGGAAACAATTGGCTGTCTACGGTTTTCCATCGTGACCACCTCATGTTCCTTCCTCAATTAATTGAATTGTTTTATTCGTATATTTGTGACTCTGCGTCAAGTACCCAGTCACATAGTCCATCTGGAAACCATAGTCCAAGCTCGAATGCTGCAGTATCTTCCCCATCACTGCCGTGAATTATATTGTGACCGATATCCATAGCCCAATCTCCACGGATTGTCCCAGGTGCTGCTTCTCTACCGTTAGTCGGTCCAATGATATTACGTGCAACAGAAATAGCATCTACTCCAGTCCAAGCCATAGCAACAACAGGTCCAGAAGTAATGAATTCAATAAGTCCAGAGTAAAACGGGCGTTCTGAGTGTACTGCATAGTGAGCTTCTGCTAATTCCATTGAAGGAGTTAGTTGACGAAGACCGACCATACGTAGTCCTTTGCGCTCGAATCTGTTGATTATTTCACCAACAAGTCCTCTTTGGACACCATCAGGTTTGATCATAATATAGGTTGTTTGCATGTCTGCCATGATTCCGCCGACCCACCATCCCTATTTCAATCAAGAGGTGATAATAAGAATAGGAAAGAATGATTGATATTGAAGATTTAATAGTTCGATTCTTTCTCATAGTATTACAGGAGACGATATAATCGAGTTGAGAGCTGATTTAAGGCCAAGAAAATGGCAGTTTAAAGCACTCGCGACTTGGTCAATAAATATGCATGGAATTGCTAAGGTAGTTACTGGAGGTGGGAAGACAACTTTTGCAATGCTATGCATTGAACAATATTTCTCTAAGTACCCAAATGGTCGTTGTATCATCCTAGTCCCTTCAGTTGCACTGTTAGATCAGTGGTTAGTTGAGATAATATCAGAAACAGATATTTCAGAAAAAAATATTTCTATTTATGGCGGGGGTTCTAAACCGGATGAGCCACGAAAAATCAATATAATTACACTAAATACTGGGAGAAATATTGTAAAATCAATTATTAATGAAGGAGATTTATTAGTTGTTGACGAATGCCATAGAGCAGCTTCTTTAGAAAATTCTAAAGCACTTTCTTCTAAAAAAATCTTCACTTTAGGACTATCAGCAACTCCCGAACGACAATACGATGATGGATTTGAAAAAATATTGCACCCGATTCTGGGGCCAATAATCATTGATTATGATTATGATCAGGCACATTCAGATGGAGTGATATGTGATTTTAATCTATATAATGTTAGAATAGTTATGAGTGAAGATGAAATGATAAAATATGAGAATATTACAAAACAAATAGCTAAGACACTGAATCAAGAAGGCTTAGGTTCTGAAAAATTTCTTGAATTAACTCGAAAAAGATCTCGAAATGTTGCAAATATAAAATTAAGAATTCCTACAGCTTGTCAGATAGTATTAGAAAATAGAGATTGTAAGTGTATAGTCTTTCATGAAAGTATTTCTGCAGCAAACTCAATTACAGAAATTCTGAACCAAAAAAATATGTATGCTCTAGCTTACCACAGCAAATTATCTCCAGCCATGAGAAGAGATAATTTATTGAAATTTAAGAATGGAAATTGTAATGTTTTGGTGACATGTAGAGCGTTGGATGAAGGAGCTAATATCCCTGAAGCAGATCTTGGAATTATAGCTGCATCAACAAAATCTATAAGACAGCGAATTCAAAGATTAGGTAGAGTATTAAGAGTCTCGGAAGGTAAGTCAATTGCAAAGATATATACTATTTATGCTACAGATGGAGAAATGGAAAAATTAGATACAGAATCTAAAAAGTTAGATGCAATTTCGGAGGTGATTTGGATTGAAGCGACCACCTCAGAATAGATATATTATGAGAAATGTTTTGAGTCAAAAAAGAGTCATGTCAAGGCCCAATAGACATAGGTTTGAAGTGAATGAATTTCAACCTCATGTTAAAGAAACGTTACAGAGATTATTACCTGAATATGATGTGATTGATTTTTCTTCGAATATTACTTGGGTAGAGTCTTTATCGGTACAACACCAACCAGATCTTGCTATTATTTCAAAAAATAGAAGGCATTGGACTATAGTTGAAGTTGAACTACATACTCATGAAGTAGGATATTCGTATTCTTCTGAACTTAGTTCACCCCATATTTACCGCCAAGTTGAAACGTTTGCTGAAGGCGATTATAATATCAAACATATCAAAAAAATTGCTGAAATATTAAATGAGGAAGTTACCAACTTTTCATTTTTACTATCAAAAATTCCAGAAGTTTTAGTGATTGGAGATAATTCTGACGTCTTATATGGTGATGAACACAATAATTGGAATCGCTTACTCGAAATTGGCGATCATGTTCATTTAGCATTCTTAGAACAGTTTGAGGATCTTCAAAACCCCTCAGAATCCTGTTCCTATTATGAGGGTTGGTTACCTCCTCCAGAACATATTTTTAATCAAAAACTAAAGCAAGCTGATGGTGCCTGGGTAGATTCTCTGACTGCTTTCAAGGGTGAAATGATTGATTGTCCAGATGGAGAAATTATGATTGAAATAGATGGTATAAATACGTTATGGAATCATAAGAAAAATTGGAAAATTTTACAATCATTAGATACCAAATCAACAACATACCTTAAGAAGAACAGTAAACAGGGCATATTCTTACTTAGCCACTCGCCGAGAGGTTATAGTCTGGAGGCGTCCAAATGAAAGAAAATACTAAACAAATGAAATTACAAGTAGGTAACTCAATAGTTAATACATTCCCCCGAATGAATTATACTTGGTGGCATGCTATTGCAGAGTTTGTTGATAATTCTACACAGTCCTATTTCGATAATAGAGAACAACTTGATAATATCTACAAACAAAAAAATGAGGGGCTTAAAGTTTCAATAACTAGAGGTAAGAATTCATTTCGAATTTCTGATAATGCATTTGGAATGAATGAGAAAACTCTTGAAAGGGCGTTAACAGTTGCAGAACCTCCACCAATTCCAAAGGGTGCATCTAAACATGGTCGATCCCGATATGGAATGGGAATGAAAACCTCATCAGGATGGATGGGTTCTATCTTTACTATTCGTACAATAGAACTAGGAAGTGGTATAGAATACTCAACTAAAATTGATTGGGATAAGGTGTCTGAAGGTAATGACGAGCTTGAGATAGGATTTAGAGAGGTTGACAAAACTGATTCCGGCACAATAATTGAAATTTCTAATATGCATAATCCAATGCAAGGTAATACAGTTAAGAAATGTAAAGATTATCTAGAAAGTATGTACAGAATAGATATTCGTGAGGACACACTCTGTCTCGAATGGGATGGAAAACCACTCAAGCCTTATGGCTGGTCTGAAGATGAATGGCAATTGAGGCCTAACGGCGAACCATGGAAAAAGGATTTGAAAAATTTATTTACAAAATCAAATCCTTCAACAGGAAAAACTGCTAAGGAAATTTCAGGATGGGTTGGCGTTTTAGGGCAAGGTAAAGCTAGAAGAGTTAAAGCAGGTTTTTCAATTTTCCATAATAATAGACAAGTTATAGGTTATCCTGAAGCTTGGAGGCCAAGTAAAATTTTTGGTGATTGGGGAAGCAATGATCTAATCAATCAAAGACTAACAGGTGAACTACATCTAGATGATTTTGAGGTTTCACACACAAAGGATGGGATTTATTGGAGACATGACGAAGAAAGAGAGGTCGGTAATTTAATCCATACTCAGTGTGAAGATTTAATCACTCAAGCTAAAAAGACTTACAAATCTCAGAACGTAACTCCTGAAAAGGTGAAGAAGGCTTACGAAGATGGTGCAAAGGTGGTAGAAAAGGAAATTGAAGATGTTATATTGGATAGGGAAGTTGACATTGCAGTTGTTTCTCCACCTAAAGGTAAAGAAGAAACTAGAGCTCAGATTGAATCTACTGTGAGTGCGGCAAAAAGCAAGAAAAAACCATCAATGAAAGTAGAACTGAGTCAATACAATATCGAAGTATTCCTATCAAGCGATGGAATAGATAAACCATATTATGTCAATAGTAGTTTTATGGAAGAAAAGGAAACGCTATATGTAGTTGTGAATACAGATCATCCATGGTTTCAGAATATCGATCCAGATATAGTTCAATTGAATCTTAAACATGTCATTTATGATGCAATCTCAGAACATACAGCAGGACTTCTAAAGAGATCTGACCATACAACCGTTAACATGATGAAAGATAACTTTCTTAGAATACCGTGGAAGATATCTAATAATTAGCGATTGGATTCCAATCTATTGAGAGATTATCACCGTAAATATTTACTTTAGATGATTCAGGACATATTATAAGAATTCTATCAGTAAGCGTTGCTTTTCCAGATTTATCCTCATCTGAGTTCCACAATTTAGTAACCTTTTCCTTATCATCAATATTATCAACTATTATTCCTAATAATTTATATCTCTGTATTTGATTATCCGAGTCAATCAATTCGATTTTTGACCCCACTTCTTCCCAAACAACTTTGGCTAAATTAAGATCTTTAACGTCACCTATTACCCAACAAGAAAATCCCGATTTTTTGTCTAACAAAGGAAGAGTTTTTTCGAGTACATTTTTCATGAAAACTAAATATGGTTTTATTGAGTGTTCATCATCTAATTTATCATCAATTGATTCATGATTTCCAATCAGCCACCAAAGGCGAATCCAATTATAAAGTCCATATTTTATCACTTTGAGATAAGGTGGTGAACTAAATATCATTTTTACAGAATCTTTTTCTATCTCTTTTCTTTCATCCAGATCTCTAACATCTCCGTGAATAGCTATTCCCTTACCAGGTAATTTTCCATTCTTCAAGAACCTTTTACATCTGTGTCTAATGACTTCGAAGGCATTACGCTTAGGTCTTTTGAGATTATTTTTTGCAATATATTCTCTTATATAATTTGAGCTCATACTGAATGTATTAGGCATACTCAAACTCAAGAATCCTGAGGATTGTCCATGTAAGGCGCCCATTAGCACCATTGTAAGGAAAGCATCTATGTCATTATTCCTCCAATCCAACTCTTTTCTTAAATAAACTAAATGCTTCTGGGTCTCAGGATGGAAGATCATTCTAATTTTATTCGGCATTCCGGAGAAATTCAACCAATCATTTCTTGAATAATTAGATTCAAGTGAATCTAGACGTTGTAAAACCTCTTCTAGACTAGGATTTGCTAGTTTACCTTTGGTAAGAGCATAAGCTAAATCATTCAAATCATTTCCTATACCTATTCTATTTTGGGCAATTGCTTCAAGAGGAGTTGTTCCTCTTCCACTGAATGGATCAAGGATAATGTCTCCTTTTTCAGTAAATCTACGTATAAAATAATGAGGCAAAGCTGGAGGAAACATTGCCATGTAGCTACAAGTGTAATGTTGAGGTGTTGCCCAACGCCGCTTATTTTCTTGCCAAATTGAGGGTTTTATATCCGCTTCTCTTAGCCATATTTTATCTGACATGACTTCCCCCCCAACTCTTGGAAAAGGCGATAATACTTAGCTATATCGCTTGTTTATGTAAGTAATTTCCAAATTAGCGTATTTACATTTAGAAATTCTATTCCCATTTACACTTGAACTCGTCTTTGAAGTGGTAGTGTTCTTCGTAAGGGTATTGTTCCCTATACAACCTGTATTCTTCTTCTTCTCTTATTCTTTCTCTACCTTCATGAACATATATTGTCAGCGCCCTTTTCAAGAGAGCTATTATTTCTCTAAAGTTGTCACTACCTGTATTATTTTCTTCTTTTACCATAATTGATCAAAAAGATTAGTTTATTCCGCCCTTAACATATCGACGAGTCCACTTCATTCTACGTGGGTTACGGCCAAGCTTCAGCATGTTCTTTCGAGCCTTACTGTCCTTGAACCAGAGTACTGAACCATCTCTCTTGACAAACATAATACCTGTCCCAGGTTCAATCTCTTCATGTGAGAAACTGCATATTCTACGTTCTGGCATAATTATTCACCTCAGCGTCCTAAACGTCGTGCTTCACGACCGGTGTCTTTGAGCATCAAAATATCTCCAACACGGACAGGTCCAACTACGTTACGAGAAATAATACGTCCAATGTCACGTGGGTTGTTTGAGTCATCAACTCTAACCTTAACTTGAGTTGCTTCACCAGTCATACCGGTTCGACCGACAATTTCAACGACCTCTGCTGGCCATGATTCTACTGCCATATCTTTTTCCTCCAGTTATTTTTTATAAAACTCAAGCAGTCATTGTCTCGTAGTGAGACTTGACTTCCTTGAATCGATCCATTGCATCTTTTTCAACTGACATAACTGCAATTGCTGCAGTGCGAGTACCAGTTGACATTCCAGCAGCTTCTGCTAGGTATGCTTGGTCGTTTACGTAAATGAAAGGTATTGACTTCTCCTTGCATATCATAGGAATATGTGCTAGAAGTTCTCCAGGGTTAACGTTCTCAGCCATTACTATCATCTGAGCAGTACCACGCTCTGCAGCTTTGGTAACTTCGTTAGCGCCTTTCTTTAGGCGGCCTTTACCATCTTTACCTAGAGATTTAACCATCTCATAGACTTGCTCTTGTACGTCTTGTGGGGTTTCAAATGCTATATGTACACTCATTGGAACTACTCCTCATGTTTGGGTAAGCCGTCGCAGGACGTGGGTCATATAAACGGAACGGATAATTAAGGCACAGATGATTATTGTAAATTAGTCAAATTTTGATAGTCAACAATTCACTCTAATAGTTCTTTTATCCCTCTTGCTAATGCTGGTGCGGAGCTAACAACTGCCCTTGGATTTGGTAATGAATCGGTACTGTGTACCCCATCTACGTGATTTGCTAAACGAGAAATTGCACCTCCAGTAAAAAGTCCGTGTGTACATGCTGCATGTACTTCTTTCGCCCCTTGTCGACGCAAAGCATCACTTGCTCTACAAATTGTTCCGCCAGTACTAATCATGTCATCGACAATAGCCACGACTTTACCATTAACATCCAGATCTTTCGGAGTATGTTCTATAGTATGTGCATCAATTCTAGTTTTTTCCAAATAACTAAATTCACATCCAATTAGGTTTGCAACCTCAGTTGCTCTGTCAATTGCTCCTTTATCTGGACTTAATATGAAATCAGGTTTTACTACATTGGCTAGTCTTTCAGAAACTTCTGGCATTGCACTAACAAATTTCACTGGAAAATCCATATCTTCGAGTACAGCTGGTGCGTGTAAGTCAAGGATTGCCATTCCGTCACAGCTTCTTGCAAACAAATCTGCAATCACTTTAGCAGAAATAACTTCACCCTTTGAGAATCTCTTATCCTGCCTTGAATATCCATAGTAAGGTATCGCTAAGTATACTCCAGCGCCAACATCTGGCATACTCTGTGGTTCAACTCCTTTGAGATTTTTCAGCTCTCCTTTCCTAACATCACCTATAGCCTCCAGAAGAAGAATTGTTTGAAGAATACCTGAATCTGGATATGTATTTGAGACTAAAACTACTGGTTCAGCACGAATTGAATCAATTGCATCTTCTGGAATCCGAACATATCCTTCACTATCTGGGAATCTTCTAGTTACTAGTTCGATGTACTGCATGCCCAAAAGTGGAGCCAAGGCTTCTGCTACATCACGGCCCGAAGAACCACTCACGACCACCATGTGTGAGCCGCTCGACGGGCAGGTACTTCATGACTCTGCCGCAAACGAAACAAATTAATTGTTGAAAGAAACTCATGATTAGATAAGGGACATCTTCAAAATAGGACTTGATTTCGCCGACTCTGCCTTAGGGCGTGTAGCTTAGTTTGGCTGGAGCACCCCGCTGATAACGGGGAGGCCACAGGTTCAAATCCTGTCATGCCCACCATTTCTTCTTTCAGTGTGAACTATATCATTCATCTTCGTAGTCTGGATGATTTAGTTTCAGATAAGTAGGTAGCGTCACAAGACGCTTTGTTGAACATCTCAAGATAACCTCGTCCAATCTTGCAGTAGTCCTCCCTAATTGGGCTACTGGAATGGTTATTGTTTCAGGTAAATTGTACCTATCTCTAACTGTATAGTGTGTTTTTACTACAACTCCCTTGAAAGTCCTCTTTGTTTTCTTCATTTCAATAACGTTGCCAATATCTATTCCATCATTATCCAGGACTGCCCTATCTAATAGTTCATCAGGAGCGTACAATTTTTCGTTAATTCTAACTGTGTTTCTCCATCTTCGCTGTAATTCTCTAATAGATTTAGTTAATTTTACACTTCCGTCAGGTCTGACGCTGTGCACTAATTCTTTCGATAGTGGTGCATATTCGGCAGGTTTCCTCATATATTCTCCTGCAACATCGTCAGTAACTTGAATCCTTACCGATTGTACACATTCATCTCGTGGATGAAACCTTTCCCCAGTGATCGTTCCGACCAAAGTTTCTCCCACATATACGTCTCTTTGTAGTAGCTCTTGTATTCTTATTTCGTCGCTCATTTTTCTTCCTCAATTCTTGGAGTGGTGCATCCCGTCGCGTTTCTCCTATGGGTGAGTCGTGTAATTAGCACTTATACTATCCGCTATTAAAGACTGATAATCCAATTGGTTTTTTTGATTATAATTGAAAAATTCAATTGAAAAACTAAAGTTAGTTTAATTTTATGTATGATTATCAGAAATTGACTTTTTCCAAATTTAAGGATCAAATGAATAGTTCATTTTCACAATTTTTGAGCCCTTATACGGCATATATTGATGTGCGGTCTTGTGTTCGGAGTATCATGTCAGATGTACTTGTTCAACTGGCGGAAATCCGCAATAATACTGGAAACAAAAAAACAGTAGGTTTGAAAGACGAAATAATTTCTCGTTTTTCATCTAAAGATAAGAATCTAATTCGTGCTATTTCAGAAGCTTCTGAGGTTCACAAACAACATTTCAAAGAATTTGGATCTGAATACATGATGATGGATGAATCAGACCTAATTACACATTTACAATCTGATTATGTTAATTTTTATGCTCCTGCAACTGTTAATCCATATGTCGCAATTGCAGCGCGAGGGCCGTGGATAGTAACATCTCATGGTGCTGTTTTACACGATAATGGAGGATATGGGATGCTTGGTGGAGGGCATGGACCAGATGATGTGATTGGAGCAATGTCGAAAAATTGGGTTATGGCTAATGTTATGACTGCTTCTTTCAGTCAGAAAAGATTAGCTGAAGCATTACGTAAAGAAGTTGGATATTCTCGTGGCGAATGTCCATTTTCAAAATTCGTTTGTATGAACAGTGGTTCAGAATCGGTTACTATTGGAATGAGAATTGCTGATGTCAATGCAAATATTATGACAGGCCCTGGAGGTAGGCATGAAGGAAAACCAATTAAGAAAATTGCTTTGAAACAAGCATTCCATGGAAGAACCCAACGTCCAGCTACAATTTCAGATTCTTGTAAGAAGAAGTATATCAATAATTTAGCAACTTTCAGAGATCGTGAAAGTATTATTATTGTCGAACCAAACAATATTGAAGATCTCCAATCAGCCTTTACTAGAGCAGAATCAGAAGGTTTCTTTATTGAACTATTAGCAATGGAACCTGTACAAGGAGAAGGATCTCCAGGTCAGGACATAAGCCGTGAGTTCTATGATGAAGCACGTAGATTAACTTCTGAGCACGGTAGCATGCTATTAGTTGATTCTATTCAAGCAGGTTTCCGAGGAAAAGGATGTCTTTCAATTGTAGATTATCCTGGATTCCAGACTGCTGAAGTCCCAGACTTAGAGGCATGGTCAAAGGCACTCAATGCAGGTCAATATCCTCTTTCAGTGCTAGGTTTGTCTGAAAAAGCAGCGGAATTATATGTTGTTGGAATATATGGCAATACTATGACTACGAATCCTAGAGCACTTGAAACTGCTGTAGAAGTCTTGAGTAAGATAACTCCTGAAATGCGTTCTAATATACTGCATAGAGGGGAGGAATTTGTAGAGAAGCTTGGTAAGTTAAGGGATGAGTTCCCCAATGATATTTCTTTAGTCCAAGGTTCAGGATTATTGTTATGTGCAGAATTAGATCCGGAGAGATTACCAGTTGTTGGATTCGATTGTGTTGAAGAATGGTGCCGTATTCATGGCCTTGGAGTAATTCATGGTGGCCAGAATGCACTGCGTTTCACTCCTCATTTCGGTATTACTTCTGATGAAATAGATCTCGTAATTGAAATTGTTAGAGACTGTCTGATTGCATTTGCAGAGGCAGATTCAATTGCGGCAGTATGATACTTTAAGCCCTATTCGCAAGTTATAGGTGTGAATCATGTCAAAGAAGATTAATCTTCTTGGAGAGACAGATAATTTCTTTTTAGCTCTCAAAGATAGGTTAGATAGAGCCGGTGCCTTATTCACTTCTGATTCTGAAGAAGCCGACATAACCGTAGGCCTTGGTAAGTATGCTGGCGATAAGTCAGTTGACATTGCCATAATTGCTGAAAATGCTGACTCTCGTAGTGGTAATATTTCCGAGATTAGAGATGCAGGATTGATAATTAGGATTCATGATCTAATGATTCCTGAAGGCAGTCAAGGTTGGGGCTCTGAAGATGTCGAAGAGTGGGTTCAATGGATTAAGGAAGGAACTCACGATATTACACCTGAGATTCAACCCAAACATTGGGTTCATATCAGAGATACAACAGATGCTATATCTCTGTTAGTAATGGCTGACACAGATGCCTTTGCTCAAGGCGTTGTTGATTTGTGTGGTAGAAGAGCCTGGGGGCCTGATCCAGTTATTGCAGAAATCAAATTACTATGGAATCGCTTTACTAATGCAATTACACATTCTCATACAGTTGATTCTCTATCCGAGATACCAAGCCCTGCAGGAGTTCAGTTCGAGGGTGAAAGAAAAAGACCAGATCTTGAGCCATTACATGAAGCAATGAAAAATGCTGGTAGGGAAGAAGGTTGGAGACCCTTAACTCCAATGAGAGTGGCTCTGATGGAGTTCCTAGCTCACACTAGACTCCATTCAGAGCCAGATCATAATTAACTAATGCCGTAAAAGACTCAGTTATTCTTGTCTGCTTGAACTTTAGCACGTACTTCTTGTGCTGTAGCTTTAGCAGCTTGCATTGCTTTACGAACACGTGTTCCAGCAGCGGCGTTACCTTTGTCGTGCTTTACAGCATCAGTCATGGCTTCTGTTAGTGCATCTATCATTCCTTGTACCATCGATTCAACGGACATAAAGAAGCCGGCATCTATGTCCGTTCTTAGCCATTGTGTCTGCGAGAACTAGCAAATAGCGATAGTTGAAGTTTCAAAGAATCACCGTTTTTAGACAGAAATCATAGTTTTTCATCTAATTTTTGAACAAATCAGCGCCTAATAATGGCAATAATACGCTTGCATCGCCTTCTACAACTACTTGAGGGGCTTCTGGCCTTATTTTTCCCCAAGAAATAGCCTCTTTTAATCTAGCACCGGATAATGACCCATCATGTTCTGGTGCAGTTGTGATTCCAACAGCCGAATCTAATCCATCTCTATATTGATTCCACCAAATCACATGATGTTTTGAAATTCCTCCGCCAACCATTAGAGCATGAGATTCTTCAGCAGTCCAAGTTAGATCTGAGAGAATCTGTTCGTCAGCCAAGAAATCTACCATGAAATTAGGACTTTTCTGCCGATGCATGAATAGTTGTGCTCCAATAGAACCATCTGATAAACCAGGAATTACCATAGGAATTCTATGTTTAGCAACCCAATAAAGTAGTGATGTTTCATCTTCTATTCGATCTCCCATAGCCCAGCATAGTTCGACAGAACCAAATCCTAACCATGGATTCTCTGGGTTTTCTTCTATTCTTTCCTTTTCTATTTCATCTAACCAAGGAAGAACTCTTTTTTCTAGAATATCTCCATAACATTCGTTTGGAACGATGACATTTCCTAATCTGTTGAGTCCTTCCTCTCCCAAGGCGATATCATCGAGACTGAAGTCACCATGAAAATAATCTTGATATGTTCTAGCAATATCATGATCTAATGTACCACATGTAGTGATTATTACATTGAATGCTTTTCTTTTTATGGCTTCAAGGAAAAATCCTCTAGTTCCTGTTGCACACAAACAAGCAGGGAAAGAAAGCCAGTTTAGAATTCCTTCACCTGTCTTTTCAGTACTAATTTTTAGAATATCTCTTGCATGAGCTAATTTTGTTGCAGTAAATCCTCCTGCTCTAGACATTTGATCTATAAGGCTGCTCACATCATTCATCTTTTGGAAATTATAATCTTCTACAGGAGCGGTAAAATCATCACGAGAGTAGGCCGACACAATACCTTCGCCAGACTCTTTCGTATTCAATTAGTCGGATTCTCTAATTGATAAATTCGGTCTCTGATTTGAGCAGCTCTTTCAAAGTCTAATCTCGCAGCAGCAGCCTTCATTTCTTTTTCCATTTTAGATATTAATTTCAATTTCTCTTCACTCTTTTCGATTGACTCGTCGCCAATTAGGTTACTGAAACTAACATCCTCATCAATCCAATCTGGCTGACTAATATTATCTAATACAGAGCCCGTTGAGTTCCAACCGGATGCACCAAGAGCGAATTTCTTGGCCAAACCCTCTACTCCCTTTTTACCAGGTTTCTTAGCAACTAATCTTCTTCCTCCACCTGCGCCTTTTCCAGCAACTCCTGCCATCAAATCACTAGACTCAGAATTCATTACTGGCATTGCTTTCATTATTGTTTTAGGATTGATTCCATTTTCTTCATTATACAAATTTTGTCTTTTCCTTCGTTCTATTGTTTGTTTTATTGAAGCTTTCATAGCATCTGAAACCGAATCAGCATAGAGTATTACTTTTCCATTTTGGTTTCTCGAAGCCCTACCTATTGTTTGCAGAAGTGAACGCTCGTTTCTTAGAAACCCCTCTTTATCAGCATCAAAAATTGTAACCAGGCTAACTTCTGGAATATCCAATCCTTCTCTTAGGAGATTAATTCCTACAATGATGTCTATATGTCCAAGCCTTAATGCCTTGATAATTTCAGTTCTTTCTAATGTGTCTATTTCACTATGCAAATAATGAGCCTTAAACCCGTTCCGATTGAGGTATTCTGAGACTTCTTCTGCGAATTTTATTGTCATAACAGTAACTAATACACGCTCATTTTCTTTGATTCGTAAACGTATTTCATCTTCTAAATCTTGTACCTGTCCCTCTGTGGGCCTCACTTCTATTACTGGATCTAGTAAACCTGTAGGCCTGATTTCCATTTGCACTACTCCCTCAATATTCTCCATTGTATCTGCAAGAAAGGCCCTCTCTTTCCTTTTCTCAATATCTGACTTTCGAGCACCTCCTCCACTTGGAACATGTAGCAATCCTTTGGGGACTGGCTGATTTGTTACTTCTGCTAGATGTCTTAGTTCTCTTTCACCCGGAGTTGCACTTACATAGAGCATTTGAGGTATTAATTCTTGAAATTCATCTATTCTTAATGGCCTGTTGTCATAGGCTGAAGGAAGTCGAAATCCATGGTCAATTAGATTCTTCTTTCTCGAATAATCTCCACCATACATTCCTCCAACTTGTGGAAGAGTAACATGACTCTCATCCATGATTACCAGATATTTCTCTGGACTCCCATGAAATTGCTCTGCACAGGTTGAGAAGAAATCAAGAAGACAATATGCTCTTTCCTTTTTTTCTCTACCATCAAAGTGTCTTGAATAATTCTCCACCCCCTTACAGGAACCCACTTCTGTTAACATTTCCAAATCAAATTTAGTTCTCTGTTCTATTCTATGAGCTTCTATTTCCATTCCTTTCGAGTGATAATAGTCAACTCTCTTGTCCAATTCTTCTTCTATGTCTTCAATAGCTTTACCAAACTTATCCTCACTGGTCATGTAAAATTCTCGAGGATGTATCCATGCTTCCTCGATTTCATCTAATGGCTCCCAAGATAAAGCCTCACAGACCTGTATTCTTTCTATTCCATCCCAACCAAACTTAATCCTAATTGGATCATCTCTGCTTGGCATCCATACATCGAGAACTTCTCCTCTGAGTCTAACATCTCCCCTAACAATTTCACCAGTGGTTCTTCTATATTGTAAAGCTACTAATTCTCTGACAATATCTTGAGGATCTGCTTCTTGACCTACACTAAGACGGACATGAGATTGTTGGAAAACTTCAGGGGGATTGAGTCCGTAAATAACTGAAACAGTCCCTACTGCAATTACATCAGGTCTACTAACTAAAGAGGCAACGGTGGAGAATCTTTCTTGCTCTATTCTCTCGTTCATTTGTAACTCTTTATCGATATACATATCTCTTCCTGGAAGATATGCTTCTGGCTGGTAATAGTCATAATAACTAACGAAATACTCAACTGCATTTTCGGGAAACAGCTCACTCATTTCTTGCCATAATTGCCTTGCAAGAGTTTTATTGTGAGATAATATCAATGTTGGAATCTGTAGCCTTTCAATAATGTTGGCCATTGCGAATGTTTTCCCAGAACCAGTAACACCCATCAATACGCATCTTTCTTGACCTTCATTGATTTGTTTAATCAATTCTTGAATTGCTTGTTCTTGATCTCCAGCCGTACCATAATCCGACCTTAGAACGAACATCTTATCCCTCAATAATACTATTTGATGGGTCCATCATAATTATTGCAATCAGTAGAACCCACCCTGTCAACATTGAAACTCTAAACAAAGTCGTCTGAAAATCTTCTAATCTAGTTCTCATTAAAATTACTGCAACATTAGATACCGACATAATTCCTGCAGCCGCTAAGAACCATATTTCATTCATCGGATCGGCTATGGCAAAACAAGCAAACCATAGGAGAGTCAATTGAACAGAAGTTCTAGTTGTTGTTTCATCGTTGAATCTTGCAGGAAATGACTTGACTCCATTTTCTCTATCGCTTTCTACGTCCATTCTTGCATAATTAATATCAAAAGCTGTTATCCAAAGAGCTACACCTAAAGAAATAAAGAAAATTGTTGGGAACCAAAGAAAATTATCGCCTCCGCCATCTAAACCTGTTATCGCCGCCCATCCGTGTACATCAGCAGCAACTGCGACCCAGGCTCCTGCTGGCGCTAAACCTAAACACAATCCAAGCCATAAATGACAAAGCCAGGTATAGCGCTTAGTGTAAGGGTAAATTACGAAAGCAAGAACTGGTAACCAAGCCATCATTAATGCGACTTCATTAAGTTGCCATGCACCAATCAAAAGCATCCCTAGGAAGATTGCAGATAATTTCCAGGCGGTATTCATTGACATTGAACCAGATACTAAGTGTCTCCCAGATGTACGTGGATTTACAGCATCTATATCTCGATCAATAATACGATTGAGAGCCATTGCAAGACCACGAGCTCCAACTGCTGCAATCAGAATCCATAATAGATCCATTCTTATCCAAGCAAAATCATTGGATGAAAGTTCATAGATGAATTGATTGTAAGCAAGAATATATCCAATTAGAACAAATGGTAGAGAGAAAAGAGTATGTTCGATTTTCACAAATTCTAGAATCTCTTTTGTTCCCATTATAATCCCTCTCTTTCCATCCAAATATTGACTTTTTCTTCTACTTCAGGATCGTGTAATGTTACAGCGGGCCATCTTCTGACAGGAAGCGGCCCTTCATTAGATGGTATTGGTGCAGTTGCGTCCCAAGCAACTCTTTTTCTTTGTTCATCAAAGTGGAAGTCTCGAGAGACCTCGAACCTACAGAATAGTTGCCAAAGCAGTCTTCTCCTCCAATGTTCATCATCTAAGTCTGCATCATCATCAGTAATGAAAAGCCATCTCAAATTCTTTGAGGATTCTAGTGACCATATTTCATCACGAATTCTTGCAATTTTTTCTCTTTGTGCTGCAGCACCCTCCTCATTTACTTCTTCCATACTTGTTTCTGGTCGTGGGCCATCATCAATATTTGTTGTAACTACAAGCATAGATGAAGCCATCATTTTTGCCTTAGTAACTCCTTCAATGCCTGATGCTGAAATGCTTAATGAATCCGGGCACCCCATCATCTTTGGTTCATTTGCTCTAGGATCATTTTCAGTTAATGTAGTTGCATCAATAATTAATTTGGAATGAACATTCTGCCATGGAGATGCATGTGCTAATGAGTCTGCCACCATCCCATCAAGTATTATCAAATCTTCAGGAATTCTGACATTGTAATCTATTGCTTTCAATAGTGCCTCTAAGTCCTTTACATCATGATTTTCATCAACTGCAATAATTGATTTAAGAAACATCATTTGTCCTGCTCCCATCAGCCCTAAAGCTGTTTTTCTTGCTTGTCTAGGATAACGTTGTTTCGAAGCAACAATTGCAAGATTATGAAATCCGGTTTCTAAAGGTAAAAATAAATCTTTAACGTCTCTATGTTGGAATTGTAGAACTGGTCTAAATGCGTCCCCTATTGCCTCACCTAAGTAACCATCTTCCATTGGTGGGACGCCAACAATTGTCATTGGAATAGTAGGGTTTTTTCTGTGTGTAATTGCAGTCACATGCATAACTGGATATTCCTCTTCTAGACAGTAATAACCGAAATGATCTCCAAAAGGGCCCTCCGTTCTTGTCTCTCCAGGTATAGTATATCCTTCTATTACAAAGTCAACTTCTGCAGGAACCCAGAGATCATTTGTTAGACATTTTGTTATCCTTAACCTTTTTTTATTGAGTAATCCTGCAAATTCATATTCTGAAAGATTGTCAGGCAAAGGGGAAATTGCACTGAACATTACTGGAGGGGGCCCCCCTAGACATATAGCCACAGGCATCCGATTTTCTTTTCCAACATCATCTGCATGGTCTGCTGCATGTTTATGTGCCTGCCAATGTAATCCTATTTCTTTTTCACCAAAAATTTGTCCTCTGTACATGCCCATATTATGTTGTCCAGTTTTTGGGTCTTTAGTTACAACAAGTGGTAATGTTATGAATGGTCCTCCATCCATTGGCCATGTTGTTGGAATTGGAAGCTTAGTCATATCAGGATCTTTCATAACGACAGCTTGACATGCTCCTTTTCTGACTTTTTTCGGAGCCATTGACATTCCTTGTAGAGCCAATTCTAAACCAGTCCATGGCTTCTTTAGGATTCCACCGATGTCTGGCTTCATCAGTCCAACCATTTTTTCTCCAATCTCTTTTGGTTCCTTTACTCCCAACGCTTTATTTGTTCTTTCTCTAGTTCCAAAGAGATTCATTGCTAATGGAAATTTACTAATTTCTCCATTTGCTAATCTTGGTTGATCGAAAATAATTGCCGGACCGCCTTTCTTTACTAACTTATCAGCTATACAACCGGCTTCTAAATAACAATCAACAGGGTGACTGATACGAATTAGTTCGTCGGAATCTCTCAAATTTAGAAGA
>CACJKA010000006.1 GCA_902593945.1 uncultured Candidatus Poseidoniales archaeon
GGGAACTCTTGTCTTGCCAATTCAATCCCACCTTTGTATAGGGTAAGATTTAGGTTTTCACAAACGGAATTTGCATTACACTGACCTCTTGCATCGATATTGAAGTTTAGAATAATATTGATTGTTGAATTAGGCTGAAGATACATATCTTGTTTGAAGTTCTCTTGTAATCTACAGGTATAATCCATTTCTATTTGTTGGCCATTTTGTTCTGGCCAAACCTGCTCACCATATCCTTCTTCAGCAGAACCAGTAGAATCATTTCCATCAAAATGCATGAAACAGTTAGATAAGTCACTAGTCCCATAGATATACATTATGTTATTTTCAGGAGTTGGTTGTTTTGGATCAACAAATTGTGCTGATGTAGGAGCGCCGATTGAACTCACTAGAAGTAAGACGACTAATGCCGCGGACTGTAACCTAAGGTTGGCTGCCATGAAACACCGTCGATACCCGCATGGTTTGAAACTTACCGCTACTCGATTGCTAATTAATCGAATCTTTGCAGTCCACGATTTTCTTGATTTGTGGCCTTTCTAGCGATATTTAGGGCTTCTCCAAGCATATCTGCACTGATTAATTGGCCATCTAATCTCTTATTTGCCACACCTGTAATGATTGACATGACCTTGATTGTGTCTCCAAATGCTGGATCATGCCTTGCACCAAATATTACTTGAGCCGATGGAGATAACTTTGATGTCATCAAATCACAGACCTGATTTGCTTGTTCCAGAGTCATGTATGGACCTCCAGTAACGTGAATCAAAGCACCAGTTGCTCCTTCAATATCAATATCTAATAATGGATGATTTAGAGATTCATGAACTACTTCTTCAGGTCCTTGATCTGACTCACCGTAAAGCATCATAGTAACTCCGCCTCCTTTCATTATTGTTCTAACATCAGCAAAGTCAAGATTAATCAGACTAGGTAGTGTAATTGTTTCTACAACTCCCTTTACAATTTCTGCAATAAGTTGGTCCATTATACTAAATGCTTCATCAAGAGGCATATTTGGTACGAAATGTAACAACCTATTGTTGTCTAGAACAAGAACTGCATCTGTTTCTTTCTCTAGTAGCTTGAGCCCTTCTAGAGCTCGATTCATTCTTTGCCTTCTTTCTACATCAAAAGGAGTTGTCACGATTGCGACAACCAAGGCCCCTGCACGCCTTGCTTCTTCTGCCACAATCGGAGCAATTCCTGTGCCGGTTCCCCCTCCCAATCCGGCAGTAACGAAAACCAAGTCAGCACCAGTGACTATTTTCGATATTACATCACGTCCTGCTTCGGCGCATCTTCTACCCATTATTGGGTCGCCTCCTGCTCCAAGTCCGCGTGTAATGTGTCTACCTACTAGCAATTTCTGCATTGCTCTTGTATGATCTAAATGTTGCTTATCAGTATTTATTGCAACTGTAATAGCTCCTTCAACTCCGATATGAGTAATTCTATTCATTGTATTATTTCCAGATCCTCCACAGCCACAAACCAGTATTCTTGGGTCTGGAGTTCCGAACGATTCTAACTCTCTATCGCGTAGTGCAGTTTGGGTTCTCTCGGACGATTGAGGGCGCTCATTTACACCAACTGAACTATGAGGTACTCCTGTCATATTATCCCCCGCGCATCCCGGCATTCCTGCCTTACAATTCTTCATTGGTCTTCTTAGCATTATTAACAGTTGAGGATAATCTTAGGGTCGAGAGGCCGATTATCGTAGTAGATTATCAGAACCAAAATCATTTTTTTTAAAGATAATTTTTTTGCATTTTTCGAGTTGCGACCGGAAATTGACATAAGTAAAAGGTCGCTCGAAGGCTCTGTCCCGCGCTTAGCTCAGTTGGCTAGAGCACCTGACTGTAGACTGGAAACACATGGTTGTAGGCAGCCATCAGGGGGTCCCCGGTTCAAGTCCGGGAGCGCGGACCAAAATCATCATCTCATCCCAACAAGATTGATAGATAACCGATAAGTTTGAGTCAGCAGAAAATGTCTAAAAAATTATAAATATAAAAATTTTGGAGGATTTATGCCCATAGATCCAACAAGAAGAATTTCTGGTCCTTATGCACCAAAAAGAGATTCAGCAGATATTGAAAAAGCTAGTGTATCAGCATCACATAATACACCCAGGTCAAAACTTCTGTCTAATTTCAATGCCGTACAGAATATGACGGTTGGCGAATTTATTAAAAGACCCCCTGCTGGATTTATTATCCCTTCGACTTGGCGAGATGGCCTAGACGAAATGAAGTTTATACTGGTACACGATAAGGAAGATGGATTTGTATATCACATCACTATCAAAGGCGATAGTGGAGGAAATGATTACAACTTACACTATCATCTCCACTATTGGAGACAGTACTGTAATGGCAGCCGACACGCAGCAGAGCATAACGATCTGCCGAAGCGAATGGTATGGACAGACACAGAGCGACAATCTAGAAAGGCAAACTACACGAACCCGATTCGTGCAGCCTTACAAGAATTAGGATTTAACACTGCAGAGAAACTTGAATGATCTCTGCTATTAGAAAAACTGTGTCGAAATCTCCTTCAGTAAGAGAAATGGTTCCTTACTGCTGGACTCCGGTTCAAGTCCGGGAGCGCGGACCAAAACACTATACTGAGTACAAATCCGTCAACTTTGCTGTTCATTGTCTTAGATATAGACTCATAAAGGGGTGGCAAGTCGGCGACTCGCTACGAGGGATGAAGGTGGGAGTAACAAAGTACGTACGTTCGGCTTGGAAGAATCCAAAGCAAAGCATGGAACCCCGTCATAGGACAGGTAGAATGGCAGAATGGCGCCACCAACCAGTCTTCCAAAGAATCGACAAACCTACTCGTATTGATGCGGCTCGTCGCGTCGGATACCGTGCTAAGCAAGGTGTTGTAATTTGTAGAACTCGTGTTCGCCGAGGTGGACTTCGTAAAGGTGTAGTAAACATGAAGCGTAAACCATCAAAAGCTGGTGTAACAAAAATTACTATGGCTAAGTCAATTCAGAGAATCGCTGAAGAGCGTGTTTCTCGCAGATATCCAAATCTTAGAGTGCTTAACTCATACTGGGTTGGAGAAGATGGAAAGAACAAGTTCTTCGAAGTTATCCTTCTAGATCCAAATCATCCAGTTGTTAAGGCAGATAGTCAATGGTCTTGGATTACAGAGAATCACCAGAAGGGTCGCGCTATGCGTGGTATGACAAGTGCTGGAAAGCGTGGCCGTGGTTTGTACAACAAGGGTAAGGGTGCTGAGAAACTCCGTCCTAGCCTAAATGCTAACAAAAACCGTGGTAAATAAGTAAGTTTCAGCCGAAGGTTGATTTCACTTGAGCCTGCGGCTTGCATCCAATGGTCGAGTTAGACATGAGTTCTGTTCGTGGTCTTCCAGTGATTATTCCAGATGGAAGAGTCCTAGGAACAGTACATGATACAGTGATTTCTGCCGAATCAGAATCATGGTCTTGTACCCATTTATTTGTTTCAGATCCTCCTGCAAGTATAGTCGAAGGTAGAATACATGTAGCAATACCTTGGAACTGGGTAAAATCTATTGGAGATGTTGTGGTTTTACGTTGGTTTCCTCAGACTCCAATACCTAAAAAACCCTAATTATTGATGATGCAACTATACACGTAATCACAATACGATTCAAAAAGGGAAAGTTCACGCTAAGCCAATGCGTAGAGTCTCGTCAGCCATTTTGATTGTTCTTCTTCTCTCTCTAGCAAGCCCTTTAGTTTCTGCTGATTCTAAAGGTATCATTGGTTGTACTAGTGCAGATTTAGACATGATGCCAGCGAGTTGGGAGATATCTGATCAGTCTTGTGTGACTATAGATTTCCAGGAAGTATTGTCTCCTGGTACAACATTTTCATTTGAGATAGACTCAGATGAAGATATTGATATTTTACTATTCACAGCAAATGCAAGAACAACTTATCAGAATGAGCAGAATTACAGAACAGATTTGATTTGGGAAGAAGATTCTGTCTTCGAATCTTTTTCTGGACAGGGTTCTTGGCATTGGACTGTTCCAGATGAAGGGCAATCAACTCGATGGTACATGGTAATTGATAATTTAGCTCATCCTCAAGATAATGGTCAGGGCGCTCAAGGAGGAAGTGTAGCGAATGTAATAATGAACGTTGAACAGGTTGTGGCTCCTGCTTTTTCTTTGATAGATACGATTGTTCGTTTGGATACAAATGATCACCAAGTTGTAGCTGGTCCTTTCTCTTTAGACCAGGGCAGTCAACTTTCTATTGATGTGACTACAATGGAAGGTGGTCCTGATATATTCTTGATGACAGAGGAACAAAAGAACACCTATGAATCTGCAGTTGCAAATGGTACAGTTGCAGCATCTAGAATAAATCAAGCAGATTTACTCGCAGTAACTAGTTCTGGTAGCACAGTTTGGTCAGCAGGGCCTCAGTATTCTGGGATTCCTCTATACTTAGTTGTGGATAATCGTGCAGGTGCAGGCGGAGCAGGAACAAGCAAAGTGGCAACTACTGTGGTGTCTTACCTCACACCTGTTGTTCAAGTGATTCTAACCGATCCAGACTCTTTGACCGTTGTTGATGTTGGGGCGACTATGACATTGGATGCCAGCAATACACCAAATCTTTCCAATCAAATATCTAGTATTAATTGGGATACAGACGGCGACGGGTTTGATGATTATTCTGGTGAAACTATTGAATTATCTTGGCTAATTCCAACAAATTTCACATTAAAGGTTACAGCAGTATCTACCGATTCACGAAGTTCTACCATATTCAAAGACATAGAAGTTAGAGATATCTCAAATCCTTCTGCTAGCATTGATATTAACTCGGATATAACACGCGGATATGGTGAAAATATTGTCTTGAGTGGCCAATTCTCAGATAACTGGGAGGTTTCAACCGTAGAATGGTTAGTTGATGATTTAGTTATGGAGTCTTATTCTGGCACCGATCCCTCTGCTACTTCCTTTACTCATGTATTCGACTCATCCTACATATCTGGGCTTCATACAATCACTCTCAGAGTTACAGACAAATCAGGATTAGTAACTGATGATGTCGCTAACATAAATTTGTATGACCCCACACCTCCTAAAGTAGACTCCGATTTCGTCACTGAACTGCAAGTTGTAGTCAACCAAGCTTATCCTTTCTCAGTCCCAGCAACTGATCCTGAATCAACGAATCTAATTTACAAATGGGATTTCAATAGAGATATTGATTCAGATAATGACGGAATAACTTCTAATGATAACGAAGGAGTAGGTCCAACAGTAGTTCATCCTTTTTCAGAGCCAGGAATTTTTTGGGTAGTTTGTACTATTCAGAATGATGAGGGATTAACTACTGAAGCAGAGATTCTAGTGACAGTTATTTCCGCAGATTCTGGTTCAGATGGAATTGATTGGTTGAATATTATTGTAATTTTAGTTGTAATCTTAGTTGTAATGGCATTAATTGGTTTGGTAACAGTAAGAGTACTAGAAAATAGAAAAATCGCAGCAATGTTAGCTGAACAAGCGGAACAAGAAGTTGAAGAAAATGTGGCACCCCCATCTGTTGACGAGCAGAAAGCAATGTGGGGAGGAGCGGGAATTAATCAAGTGAGTCCGCTCTCTCAAGCAACTGTAGGTAATCAATACGGTGGTTATTCTTCAGGAATGTCCGGTTTACCAACTCCGCCGCCGTCCGGTTCCCCTACTTCTCCTGTAGAGATGGATCCTGATTTGTCAGAATTACTCAGTTCGTCCCCTCCACCAACATCTGCCCCTGTTAATAGTCCTGCTAATGACTTACTTGCAGCATTTGAAGAAGACGATGCAGTTCCTAGAGAAGATATTCAACACGATTTTGATTCTTCTGAGAATTCTGAAAATGTTTGGAAACCTTCTGAAGATCCACTAGAAGGCATTTCAGCGCCAGTTTCTGAGGTAGTAGAAGCACCTGATTTTGAGCCAGAACCGGAACCAGAACCAGAACCGGAACCTGAATCAGAACCGGAGCCTGAACTAGAACCAGAACCGGAGCCACCTTCACAAAATCGTACAGTTAGAAATTCATGTTCAAGTTGTGGGAAATTGTTTGAAGTCGATATGCCAGTAGGTGTTGATGTTGCTAGAACATCATGTCCACATTGTGGGTCAATTGAGACAATACGTTTTGAGTGAATTTTATGAAAAGAAATTGGATTCTTCACATAGGATCAATTATTTTCGGGTTTCCATTTGTACTCATTGGGATAGATCACTTTGTAGACCCAGTTTGGTATGAGCCGATAGTCCCCGAAATATTGGGTTATCCTACATTTTGGGTATATGCTAGCGGAGTTTTTGAAATTGTTTTAGGGGCCGGCTTGATGTTTCCACGTACTCGACAAATTTCTGCATATGGTGTAGCTTTAATGCTGTTAGTTCTTTATTGGGCCAATTTCAACATGTGGATTAATGATATAGCAATTGGCGGCTCTAAATTCGGCACTAATTGGCATATAATGAGAGCAATAATTCAAGTAATTCTAATTATTATTTGTCTTACGATAGCTAAATATTCTTCTAAATTATCTCAATCATCAGAATGAAAGATTGGTTTCAATTGAAACAAGATTAAATCTATTTTTATTGTACTCAAGTAGGGGAATAACCTTTACCATATCTCTGAGAGGTGAGTCCATGAAAGGCGGTGCTGTACGTATCATACGCAGAGCCCCTGCCATCAATCATTCACAGACAATTCTTCTAGTTCTGATATTTTTGATGCCGATGTATTCGCCAATTACTAATGTATCTGCAGATACAAGAATCAGCGCTGATGATTTTCAAATTCTTGACGAAATGACGGAAGTACTTTCTCAGAGAGAAGATGTAATATCGTCGGAACTGGTTAAAAATATCGCAGGACCTTCTCTTGAAGGGGTTGAAAATTCAGTTACCTCAACAAATCAGGATGATCCTCTTTATGGAATTAATGATTTGTTTTCAGATTCTTCCATTGTAGATACAACACCTCCTGAAGTCATTCATCCGGGACCATATGATCTTCTAATAAATCCTGAAAATTCACCCCCTGGTGCCGTGAATACAGTCTGGCAAACAATTTTCAATCTGACAGATTATTTGATTTGGACAAAGTATACTGATTTAGACGGTAATCAAGTCGAAAAGTTCGAAGTAGTTACTTTTACTGCTTCATTGTTTTCTTTACTTGATCCTGAGACCGAATCATTCCTTCATGCGATTGATGTCGATAATGACGGAAATAATGATATCCAAGTAGGTCTAAAGATAGCTTTTGATTTAGGCGATGAATTGGGTATTGAAGGAGATACTCTTTGGATAAAACCTACAATTTCTTTCGAAGTAGTTGTATTAGAATCTAGTGAAGGAGATGCCGTTTGGGATGAGTTACAAAATCTTCAAGTTTCACTATTGAAAGCATTTGCTTATTCTGAAGGTATTCTAACAGGTGGAGAAAGTTATGTTTGGGTCATCGACTCAGCCTTTACTACCCCGCCAATTGACTTTTCTTTGGATGTTGGTATAGAAAGATTATTTTTTGATATTTCAGATGCCGCATCAAGTTTGGTGTCTAGTCTTCTTGCATTCGTTAGTTTAGGAATACCTTTACCTGGTGTGGATGAGTCAGATATTGTTCTTTCATCGCTTTCTTCTCCATATGCAATTCTCATAAATAATAATGGACAAACAAATTGTCCAGATAGATATTCCCAAATTGAATTATCTACTTTACCTTCCACTGAGATTTCTTGTGGAGTTGTAGCAGGGTTTGGGTATGTCCATTTTTCTCCTCAAGATAGTAATGGTGATAGAGAGGTCTGGGAAGTTGCTTATATCGAAGCCACTATACATCCAAACGGTGTTTCTACAAGATTACCTTCTGAAGTGAATCTAGTCATCAGAACTGATACAACATTGGCTGAGGGTGGCGGTGGAGCAGGTGAAAATGCTCTAGATACAATCGAATACTATGCAGATAGAAGATCAGATTTACACATTCACTTCCATGAGAATAAAGCCGGACAACCAACTGCTAACTCCGACGATCCAAGTGGAAATTCCACAGATACAATTGGTTGGCTAAGAGGTATGCCTGCCGGAAGCCTCTCCTCTGATGAGATTGATCGTGTTTTCACAATGTTGGGCTCTAAATCTTCTCCTGAATTACCAGGTGGTCAACCTGAAAAATTAGGTATGATCATTGCAATCAAGAATTTCTCTAGAGATACAACACAAAATGTCGATGACCCTACTCTACCGATTAATCCTGCTTATCCTCCTAAGACCTTAGTGCTAATTAGATCTGTTCAAAGTATCCAATCAATAGAATATGATTCATGGCATAAAAGAGGAGATATTGCTACAGATCATAGTAAACTCAGTCTCGAATTGAGAGATTTGCCAACATCAATCGCTATTTTTGGTTCATTCGAACTGGGAAGTACTGAATCATCAGATACAAGCCTTGATACTGGCGCTAATTTAGATTTCATGTCCAAGATTTTAGATTCAGTGATTCTTAACTTGGTTAATTTATTCTTAGATGTCGGCGATATAATCAATTCAGTACCAGGTGAAGCAATTTCAGTACTTACTGGCGATGCTGGTGCTGGAGGAATAAATTCATTCGCAGGTAGAGAGGTAAATCTATTGATGACTGATAATCTATTATCAAGTAGAGAGAGTATGGAAATCAGTGTACTTTCTTTCCAAATCGGATCAAGTCCTCACCCAATTGCTCAAGATGATCATATCATAATTTCTAAAGATAGAGATTTGAATCAGGTTGTTGGAGAATTTGGAGTCAGAGAACCTATTGTTCCAGTTGCTTCAAGTATTAGATTTAGTGGATTATCCGAATTTACATTCAGTGATGACAATCTTACTAATATTCAATCAGTAGGGATAAAAACTAATTCCGATGAATCATTCAGATTTTCGTTTATTGAACATGATAGAAGTTCTCTCGAGAATTTTTCATTCCAGAGCCTATATCTCTCAGACATACCAAATAATATTTCTATTGAATTGGATGAAGAATCTTTGAGCTATATCGCTAATGAAGGAATAGAATTGATCTCTTATGTTGGTTTAGATGGTGAACAGAGACAGGCTGCAAATATTCATGATATGCCTGCAGAATTCATGTTTGAATTCGGAGAACAGACCAGTTTTATTGCAGAAACTCCAATTTCTACTGTAGAAGTTCAAATTAGTAATTCTTCTGATCCCGTTACTATGACTGGTGATCATTTCTTATTCCATCATGATTCTAATAATGAGACCTCTACTATATCCACTAGATTGACAGGAATACAGGAATTAGGCTGGATACCACCTATTGAGGAAGGTTCTCTAGGATCATCGGGCCGAGGAACAGCATTCCTAAAATCTGCAGGAGATAGGCCAATGAGTATCAATGTAGATAACGCTCCTACTGTCGATTCTTCTGGGTTGTCAGCATTAGCTTTAATTGAACCATTACCATCTTATCTTACGGTTGAAGTTCCAACTGGTGAATCTTCCAATTCTGATTTGGTCTTACCAGACTTCAATTCAACTCAGGGGCTTTCAGGAGTTGCCTTTTTCATTGGTGGATTTTCCGATTTCGGCAGGTCAATTAATTCTGTATTAGCAGGTTTAACTAGCGATATCTCAACAGGCACAGACGAAGTCGATGAATCTTTTTCATATGCCTTACAATTAGAATCAGATTCTGCATTTGATCTTACTCTAGAAGCAACATATGGAAAAGACGTGACTTCTGAGCCTCCATGGGTGCATGGAATCTCTTTCCAGTCCGCACCTGAGGGATTATCGAATGGATTCCATATCAAAACATGGTTACCTGGTTTGCCACCACAAATTGATATGACAATTGCTAGAGATACTCTATCCAATGGTGAAGATTGGTATATACAAGTTTCAATGGATGGATGGAAACCTGCTCGAGAAGAATTTATGATTCATGCATATGGTGTGAATGGTCAAGATTTGTTAATGACAATGCAGGGACTAAGTCCTGGAGAATCTACTAGCTTGTACATTGATTCAATTTTTGAAATCAGAGACACCGGAGGAATTACGGTAGTTTCAACTGGGACACAATTTGGTATATCTGAAAGATTAGATTGGGTGCATATGATTTTGATTAATCGAGAGTCCCAGAGTCGAACGGAGATGTTGATTAATGAGATTCCTAAATCTATTTCTTTACAGGCAAGTCTTGGAACTGCGATTTCTATTGATATGAGTGTCCCCGAACAAGAAAGAATTGAAGGATTTGCTGTAGGTTCTTTGATGTTGCAACAGATGCAATGGATGGATGGATTTTGGTGGCCAGCAACTGTATTCTTGAAAGACATACCAGGTTATATTAATTTGACAACTGCTCCAGAATTGAATTTTGATATAACCAAGAATCTTGCTTTCCAAGGTTTACCTAATCTTGATTTCACTTCTTCAGATGAAGGAATGTCATTGTATATTGAAGCATTTGGTAGAGCAATAAATTCTCGTGGAGATATTATTCTCCTAGCAGAAGGGATGACCGATAAGATGGTCATAAAACCAACAAATGATTTTGGTTTAGAGATACGTTCTGGAGGAAGTGGAGTAGAAAAAATATATGTTAGAGTTAACGATGTTCCTACGGGAACTAGTCAAGTAGGTACTCCACCAGTTTATCTTGAAGAAATGGAAGCCATGGGGGAAAATCTTCGTAGTGCTACTTTGCATATTAGGGAATTAGTTGGCCCTTACAGTGTAATTGAAGTTGATGATGTAGATGGCGGAAAAATAATTGTTTCAGCTAAAGTAAGTACCGAGTTTGCAGGTCAAGAAATACAAGTCAGAGGCGTTCTAATCGATGCCCAAACTACTGGAGGAGTCCCTACAGGTACTACTCTTGGAGTCAATGGTTTATCTTCGGATCTTTCAATATTGAATTTAGTGCCTGGTTTGGGGGGTTCAACACATCACTTGTTAGTTCCAGAACCATTTACTTCTGCAATACTAACTGTTGTTGCCACATTATCTAATGGAGGTGACTAGATGGGATTACTCGAGAAGTCTAAAAATCAGAATATAGAAGAAACTCTTGAAGAGGAATATGCTCACGATGTTTTGGTTAAATTAGAAGACACAATGAGTCACATCTCACCGATGAGAGTGATAATTGTTTCTGTAGTTGCTTTGATGATTATTTCTTCGACAATTATTGCTGTGACATGGATAGTCCCTTACGATAAGGTTACAGTGGATGTAGTTTACATCCAAAGCAGTGCAGGTCATGTGATTCTAACTGAGGTTGATAATGATGGAAGTAGAGCCATATCTGATATAATTTTGATAATTCGATTCATCAATTCAGATAATATTGAGATTGATAGAACTTCTTTCAATAAATCATCTCTACCTGCCCATAGTTCAGTTTCTGGAGATAGTCTAGAATTAATTGTAATTGGGCCATCCGTTTGGGAAAATTATACTATCGATATTGATTTAGAATATACAAAGAATAACAATGATAATTCTAAGATTGAATTAGAGTATGTTGTAGGTGAATGGAAAATGGAACAATTTAGTCATGGCACTGGTATTGACTTTTTCTAACTCTGTTAGAATCCAATGTATGAATCCTTTAGGGTTCAACTAACCCATATACTCAAAACCATCTTTAGTAGAGGGAACTTCATGACCAAGCGTACTGTATGCTTAATTTTAGGGCTCTTCCTCCTTTCATACATACCTGCTACTGATTTCTTTGAAGAACCAGAAGAATCATTTGGAGCAAATATGGATGATAAAATAGAACGAGTAGAAATCTCTCCCAATCCAAATAGCATTACAGATCTAGGAGCTCCAGTAATCGCAGATAGTTTTGAATTGGTACGTTCTGAGAATGCGGATTCTAGTATTGGAGTGTTTACTCATTCAGGACTTATACCTAGCGTATATTTTTCTGAAGATATTGCAACAACTAGAGCAGACCTTGCTTTAGTCATAGTAGACGGAAATACTGGTTTATGGGACGCTAGAATGGAATTAATGGAAATAAATGGACTAGAAATCCGTTCTACTATTCCTCCATCTGGGTACTTAGTCCAAGGCTCCGAAGAACAATTAAATGAATTAAAGAATATTCGATCTGTTGAATCTATTCACAATGTGCCAGCAGGCCTAATGGTTCATTCATCTCTTTATGATGCTCCTGCAGATCAAAGTCTAGTTGTTGAAATCACAGGATGGAAGAATTCAGATCTAGTGCGTCAATTAGATGTATTAGGCGACAATCTCCAAGATGTTGCAGATTTATGGCTGACAGAACCTTGGTCACCTGATTCAGGAATTTTTTGGGGCGAAATACAAACAAATGACATTCCAAAAATCATCAAGCATCCATCTGTATCATACATTGCTCCAGTCCCTGTGCTTGAATTAATGAATAATGAAGCCAGAGACCACATGGGAATCGATACTGTAGAAGATTTCTTCATTACTGGTTTGAATGGTTCGGGGCAAAAGATAGCTGTTGGGGACTCAGGTTTAGATGATGACCATGGCGACTTTACAGGTAGGGTTGCTGGTCTAGATTCTGTTACTCCGGGGGACTCTTCCACTGCTGACCTTTCTGATGGACATGGAACACATGTGGCATGCACAGTACTTGGTTCTGGAATGAGAAGCAACGGGAATTACCAAGGAATCGCCCCTGAAGCAGATCTTTATTTCCAAGCAATGGAAGATGATGATACTGGAGCATTGTATTCAATCGGCATTAACAGTATGTTGAATGAAGCTTACAATGCAGGGGCTCGCCTTCATACTAACAGTTGGGGTTCCCCAACTGGTGGAGATTATACGACATCATCTGAAGATGCTGATGATCGCGTATCAACTTGGGATCAATATTGGCAATATCAAGGAATGACCGTATTATTTGCGGCTGGAAATGAAAGAAATGACGGCATCTCTTCTCCAGGGACTGCAAAAAATGTGATTACAATAGGTGGTCATGTAAATAGATACAACGGTGCTCCTGACGATATGTATTACTGGAGTAGTAGAGGCCCTACTGACGATGGTCGAATTAAACCTGATCTTGTAGCTCCAGGAGATTATGTCCGCTCTTGCAAGTCTCAAGAAGCAAGTAGTGCTTCAGGATCTTGGAGTAATAATTGGTATCTCGAATATAGCGGTACTTCAATGGCTACTCCAGCAGCAGCAGGAGCTGCGGTATTAGTTAGAGAATATTTGATGGAAGTGGCTTCAAGGCCTGCTCCACAAGCTGCTTTGATTAAGGCATTACTAATTCTTGGTGCAGAAGACATGGGTGCCAGAAACATTCCCAATAATGACGAAGGCTGGGGGCGAGTAAATCTTGTGAATACTTTAGTTCCAGATAGTGATGTAGGAATTTTCGTCGATGACCGATCTAGATTATCTTCCGGCCAAATTAGTGATTATTCGTTTGAAATTACAAGAGCAGGGGAGCCTCTGAAAGTAGTACTTGCTTGGTCTGATTATCCTGGCTCATCTTCATCTTCAACTCAATTAAGAAATGATTTAGATTTAGAAATCACCAATCCGAATGGCCTCATTTACAAAGGTAATGTTTTCACTAATGGTCAATCTGTAACTAATGGGCAAAAAGATTCCAAAAACAATGTTGAAGTAGTACTTGTAGATAATGCAATGGTCGGTACGTGGAGCGTTAGGGTGAAAGACGCATCTCACGGAGGAAGTAGTTTCTATCAGTCATATTCTCTTGCTGTTAGGGGAGTTAATGTCAATGATTTAGACCCCGACCCAACTTTCGTACAAGATTCATTTGATTTATCGGTTCCAATACCTCAGATAGATGAAGAAGTCGAATTTTCAGTTTCACTAATCAATCAAGGAGCTGGGAGTATACCCGAACTTTCAGTCTTAGCTGCAGTTAATAGTGTAACAATTAGTACGAAAACCATCAGTCTTTCCCCAGGAGAATATGCAGAATTAACTTGGAATTGGACCCCTAATCAAGATGGTGAAAATATTATTTCATTTTACATTGATCCAAATGATGAAGTCGAAGAAGTATCAGAATCTAATAATCAGCTTTTCGAAACTGTAATTGTTAGCGTTCCCGGAGTTAGAGTAACTAGCGATAATCCTACAATGCTTATTGAAGGTACAACTGATAGTTCAACAACTTGGTCTCTTGAATTGACAAATACGGCACTTTTTGAAACGAATGCTAGCATTGTAGTTTCAGAACCTGTAAGAATGCAAGATGGTATAGAGTTTGATTGGTTCTCATCATTCTCAAATAATACTTTCAATTTAATGCCGGCTGAGTCAACATCAGTTGATTTGTCAGTAATTCATCCTGCTCCACCAGAACCTGGACTTTATCGTATGATTGTAACAGGAACTGATACTGAGAATCAGGTACAATCTGAATTTGAGTTATATCTAGAAGTGCCACTTCTTTCTAGTCCTGATATCCTACTTCCTCCAGGCCAGGTTAAGGTAAACCCTCTAGTCTCAACACCATTGCAGATAGAAGTTAAGAATGAAGGAAATGGCCCTCAGACCTACGATGTTGAATTAATTTCTCCATCGGGGTGGAGTCTAGGTTTAGATTCAATAGGATCTTTTGCAGGTTCATCTCATGGCTCAACAGGTTCTTTGGACAAAGGAGAAACTAGAGTTATTGATGTTACAATAAATCCACCGGGTGCAATGATTCCTGCAGGAACTTTGTTTTCAGGGTCAATTTCTATACATTCTAGAGTTAGTTCAGAATCTTGGTTTGAAGACATAACCATGGTGGTTGAGAATGTAGATGTCGTTACTTTAACTCCAACCTCTGATGGATTAGAGCCCGAGGTTTCTGCAGATGATACATTAGAATGGGATGTTAATTTTAATAACCAAGGAAATCGAGATCTAGAATTAACCCCGTATGTTCTTTCTACACCAAATGGATGGTCGTTAACAGGTACTCAGAGCTCATTCACTGTATTGTCTGGTGAGCAGTTTATATTGCCTCTATCACTCAATGGCAACGGTCTTGCTAAGAGTGGTGAATTAAAGATTCGATTTGTCACAGATGACGGGTTTACAGTTGACTGGAATAGAACAATAGATGTTATCTCTGGAGCGATCCCTAACATTGACTTTTTCCAAGTTGCCTTACCTGATGGAACTTCTGCGAGTACTCCATTAGGTGTAGATGCCCATCCTGTAGGGGGGATTGGATTTGACCTACTATGGAAGGTTTCTAATTCTGGAACAATGACTTGGAGGCCTAGCGTTTCAATGGATTTACCTGATGAGGAATGGCAATATTCGTGTTCTAGCGACCCAACCATAATGGTCGATTCTACAGTCACAGTAATTTGTAATGTAATCATTCCCTTATCTGCAGAAGCAGGTTCTGAACCATCAATTTCACTGATATTAGACGGCGGGGGAATCGTATCGCAAGATACAATTTCTCTTTATGTTGAAACAATTTCTAAAGTGAGTTGGACCATTACTCAACAATTTGATTCTCCTCAAGGTTTCAATAATGAATTACATTTGGAACTGCAGAATGTAGGTAATTCTGATATTTCAGAGATATTAGAGATAACCGCCCCTTCCGGTTGGAATGAACTAATTTTAGATAGTCAATGGGTAAATTTAAGGCCCGGAGAAACTAGATCTGTGGAAATAGGATATAATCCTACAAAAAGTTCGGATGGAGTCATCACTGTCTCTCTTTCTAATTCAGATGTAATTGAAAATTCAAAAATAGAAGTCGAGATTGATGTACTATCTAACGGGAGTTCTGAAGATATCAATTTGACAAATATTCTTTTGATAATTCTAATTATGATTCTATTAGCTGGAGGTTTGGGTTTAGCTATGTTCTTGCGTAGAGGAGGAGAGATTCAATCTTTAATTCCTGAGAAAGTAGTTGAAAATTTGACTCCAAAGGAAGACGAAGAAGTTTCGAGTGGAGTTCCTTGTTGGATTTGTAGTGTTGATATTACCATAGGCAAGGCTTGGGCCTGTTTAGAATGCGGTGCAAGGTATCATATGGATGGACAGGTACAGGGTTGCAGTATCATTGAAAGAGGAAATTGTTTGCATTGTGATGCAGAGATAGATCAACTCACAGAAGTATGAGAATAGCATATTTTAGTACACGACAAACACGAAGCCCTTAGAGGGAAGATTACTCCGGGTCAATCATGAAGAGAGCCGATACAACTCGCTTGGTTCTAATTTTATTGTTACTTTCTTTGATCCCTCCTGCTGTATCTGCGGCTGTAGATGTATCAATTTCAGCATCTCCTACGTCTCAAGAAGCGGACTCCGATAATCCTGCTGAATATGACATAACAGTGACAAATACAGGTGATGACGACATTACTGTAACTCTTACCACATCCCAAGCTGCTGATTGTAATGGTTTTACTTCAAACGTAGAACAAGTTAGTGGAACAATCGAATCAGGTTCTAGCGAAACAGTCCTCCTTACAGTATCTGTGAATGAACAGGCTAGTGGTGAATGTGAAACTACAGTTACAGTATCTGCAACAGGAGCAACTCCTGGTCAACCAAAAACCGATGACGTAAAAGTCACTACTACTGCGGGAGATGGAGGGCTATATTCCGTAACTTTGACTGTTGATGATCAGACAGTAACTTATGATGGCGAAGAGGATGAAGTAGTTTGGGAAGTTGATGTAGAGAATACTGGTGAACAGCAAGAAAATATACAACTTGAAATGAGCTCTGATAATGATTGTGAATCTGATGAACTAGACGCAACCGTCAACCCGACTACTGTTCAGTTAGACTCTGGAGACTCAACAACAGTTGATGTTACAGTAGATTTGCCTGATGGCTCATCAACAGAAGCTGGAATCCATTGTTTCATAATTAAGGCTACAGTAACAAATGACCCTAATGCTGCAGATCCTGCTGAAGACAATTTAACTTTAACAGTAAATATCCCTGAAGTAAAGGAATGTGACCCCTCATTACAATTCACATCCATGAGTTTGAATCCTGGTGAAACAGGAAATAATAGATTTACCGTTGAGAATATTGGAAACACAGAGTGGACAGTTACAGCAAAAGCAGTAGCAGATAATTTTGATGTCTCGGATTGGGTTGATTTTTCACCACCTTCGAATGCATTACTCGGTGAGAAAAATACTGCAGATGACAGACATACATTTGAGTTCCAAGTAACACCTGATGATTCAGTGGAAGCAAGTACCCAAGTCCCAATAAAAATACAAGGTAGATCAGGTACTGATGTCGGTTGTGAGAAGATAATGACATTAAATGTTGGGCAATCATATGATGCTTCGGCATCTTTGAGTAAATCCTCTCTTTCCAATGTTGAACCGGGTACTTCAAAATCTGTGACTATGACAATCACTAATGAGGGCAATGGCGTTGATACAATCCAAGTTAATGCAGCAAATGTTCCTTCTGGTTGGCAAGTTTCATTTTCACAATCATCTGTTACGCTTGCAAGTGGGAATCAAGGTAGTTTGACTATTGATGTCGCTGTACCTGAAGGTGCTGATGCAGGTTCAGATAGCATTACCTTCAATGTAGGTCATGGAGGAGGCTCTACGCCTTATGACTCGAAAACTCTAACGGTTTCTGTAGCCCAAGTTCATGATTTGAGCACCTCTATTATTTCAGACTCCCAGAAAGGTAAATCAGAGCAGATTATTAGTTTCCCGATTGAGATTACAAATACTGGAAATGTGAATGATAATTTCAAGTTACAAGCCTGTGATCCAAATGACGTAACGGGTTGTAATGATCCTCTATGGGAATCATCTTTTTCCAATTCTCAAGGTTCCACAATTACTCAAATAAACATTGAATCCGGAGCAACAAAGACGGTTTATTTGGATGTTACAATTGAGGGAGAAGAGAATGGGGACAGGGCATCAGTTTCTGCAGTCATAACTATCTTTGGAACGGACAAGTCTTCATCTCATGAGTTCACAATTTCAGTTTCAAACTTTAATTATGGTATGAGTATAACACCGGTTAGTCCCGGAGAAATTCCTGATGAATTACAAGTCCAGCTTCCGCCCGGCGGAATAGGCTCTGTTTCTTTTTGGGTTGAAAATATTGGCGACTTCCCTAATGGTGATAATGCTGTGATTACAGTTACTGGAATGGAATCTACCGTTCTGCGTACTTTGAAGGTAAGTGGCGTAACTACAGATGAATCATTCCATGTTGATGTAGGACCTGAGAATCGTGTAATGGTGACGCTTGATTTCGAGGTTTTAGAGGGAGTCCAAAGTGGGGCTTCTGGAATGATTAAGGTTTCAGCATCTTCAGAACTTAATGCTATAGAAAGTACACATGTAGATCTATTAGTTGATGTCATCACTATACATGATCTCAGGTTCACTATCGAAGAAGAAACTTCCAAGACTGTTACGTACCCTGAGAAGGCAATTTTCACAATTTTTGTTACTAACCATGGCAATATTGAAGAAACTGTTGTTATTGAATCTTCAGAAGCACTGAGATTCTGGTCTGTCAATGCAGTTGAAGATGAATTCAAATTGGCTCCTGGTGAAACAAGAGAAGTAGAAGTTCGAGTAACTCCTCCTAATGATTTAATCCAAGATGATACTTATGATTTTACAATTATTGTAATGCCAAAAGGACTTCCGGTGGCGGGGCAACCTCTAGACCTATCTGTTACTGCTGAGATTTCTATTGGGATATCTTTCCTCTCTGACGACATGGTCCAGATTCTAGGCTGGGGAGGTATCTTAATCGGCGGACTGCTCGTCATTATTCTTTTCCTCAGGTCTAGGAAAGAGAGCCAAAGAATAATGAAAGCTCTTGAACTTGAATCCGAACGTTAACTACTAAGTTGAGGCCCACTGTTAGGTTACACTTATTGCCCTATTTTTAGTGGGCCATACTAACGGTCCCGAAGGGACCGGGTTGTGAGCCCTATGACATCCGTCTCCGAAGCCTATCTTGCACTAGCAGTAATGACTTTGGTTGGTATCGGTTTTCCAGTAGGAAGTTTCGTAGCTTCAAGACTTTTGAGGCCTGTTGTTGATCCAAATAATCCAACAAAAACTCGTTCCTGGTTACTTCCTGGTTATGAGGTAGATCAATCATTATATGTTCGTCGTGAGAGTACCTATGAGTGTGGTTCTGCACCAGTTGGTGAGGCACACATTAATTTCCACTTTCAATACTACTGGTATGCAATTATATTCTTAGTATTCGATATAGCTTTTATGTTTCTAGCATTTGGTGGAATAATATCCATACAAGATGTTGACGTTACATCTAGGGCTGAGATTATGGGTGCTTTGACTACAATGTCAATCTTCATTTTACTTATGGGCCTAGGGGTTTGGCACGTATTCAGGAAAAGAGGAAGAATATACATTTGAGGTGGTTGCATGGCAGACGATACACAAAATTATTCTATGTTTAGCAGTAGACTATTAGTCGATACAGTCGGAGATGTTACAGATGAAGCATTGAAGTCTAGTAGATTGAAAGATGTGATTGGTGTATTAGCAGGACGTCTATTCAATTGGGGACAGAGAAAATCTCTCTTCCCCTTACATCTTGGGATAAAGTGCTGTGCATTGGAAATGGCTGCTGCGGGAGCAAGTAGATTCGACGCAGAACGTTTTGGAGTTTTCTTTCGCTCTAGTCCAAGGCAATGTGATGTACTACTAGTAAACGGACCTATCAGCAAGAAATTTGCAGACCCCATAGTACGTCTTTGGGAACAAATGCCTGAGCCCAAATGGTGTATTGCTATGGGAGAATGTGCTATCTCTGGAGGGCCTTATTTTCAATCCTACAATATTCTAGAAGGGGTAGATACAATCATTCCTGTTGATGTATATATTCCTGGTTGCCCCCCAAGACCCGAGGCTTTAATCGACGGTTTCGGCAAATTGAGAGAGAAAATAATTCGAATTGGCGCTATGCCAAGCCATTCAAGATTAGAAAGCGAAGCTCCTGTGATTATCGGAGATGCATGAGGGATAATTATGAGGATAGTTTCGGAAAAAGCACAACAAGAGGCGGCTGAGAAATTAGTCGCTTCTCTGAATAAGATGGATGGGGTCGAATCATCGTTAGATATTCGTACTAGTGGTACTCAGAATAGACCGATTGTTAATGCATCAGTTTCTCCTGAAAACTGGAGAAAGGTTGCTGAACAACTCAAAGAAAAACATTTGGTTGACCATTGTTCTATGATCACAGGTATTCATTGGCCGGAATCTTCAGATAAGAAATGGGAAGTTGTTTACCATTTCTTGAGAACAGGAATTAGAGATCCTGTTATTGAAGAAGGCCTTGTAATACCAAACATTGTCGATTTTTCAAAAGTAAAGGGCAAGAATGTTCCTTTAGAAATTCAAATCAGTGTCAAGATTGGAGAGACAAGAACGCCTTCAGTGGCTAGTGTGCAAGACCTTTGGGTTGGAGCAGATTGGAATGAAAAAGAGACTTGGGACTTAGTTGGTATTGATTTCGAAGGACATGATGGAATGAGGAGAGTTCTAAATCCGCATGAGTCTCCAGTCGGTTTCCATCCGCTTCAGAAACAACATAAATTACGATATCATGGATTCGAAGAAATGTACGATGACGCTCAAGGTTTTATGCGTAAACCAGTCGATTCTAGTAGAGTAAAGTAGGTGAAAAAAATGGCAGAAATGTGGATTTCAATGGGCCCTCAGCACCCGATGACCCATGGTCTTTGGACTTTGAAAGTTAAAGTCGATGGAGAAACGGTAGTAGATACAGAACCTGATCTTGGTTACATTCATCGAGGTGTTGAAAAAATATGCGAGTCACGTGATTTCACACAGATTACTACTTATTGCGATAGACTCTGTTATGCATCGGCAAATACTTGGTCTCATGCTTACATCTATGCTGCAGAAGACTTACTCGAAGTCGAAGTTCCTGAGAGGGCGGAATATATTCGCTTGGTAGCTGTTGAGATTCAAAGGATAGCAAGTCATTTGATGTGGCTTGGTGCTTATGGTCCTGATATTGGAAATCTTAGTGTAATGGTTTGGTGTCTACGTGAAAGAGAGATGATGATGGACTTATTACAAGAATTGGGCGGTTCTAGGATGCATTATAATTTCCCTCGTATTGGTGGTGTCAAAAGAGACTTACCCCATGGTTTTGCCCTTAGAGCTAGACACAAACTAAAACTATTTTTGGATAGAATCCAAGAATATGAGGCACTTTTTGATGAATCAACTGTATTCTTAATTCGTAGCCAAGGAGTAGGTTATGCTAAACCTGAAGAAATGATTAATCACGGTGTTTCGGGACCTAATATTCGTGCAGCAGGAGTAAATCACGATATACGTTCATCTCATCCCTATTCAGTATATTCTGAGTTAGATTGGGAGCCAGCAGTGGAACGTTCTTCGATAAAGGGCGCGGACTGTTATGACAGATATAGGATTAGAGTTGAAGAAATGCGACAAAGTGCAAATCTAGTTCTGCAAGCATTAGATAAAATTCCAGGAGGGGCTGAAACATATCACGAACCAGGAGATCCTAAGATAATTGGCAAGGCCCCAACTCGTGCCCCAGAGGGCACATCAGGTTCACATCACTTTGAAGATAGTCGAGGTGAATCAATGTTCTACATTGCCGGTGGAGGAGAGGGCCGTGGCAAGATGCCTTATCGTGTTTCAATTCGTTCCCCTATGTTCATTACAATTCCATATGCTTCAAAGTGCATGATTGGATACAAGGTAGCAGACATTCCTGCAATAATGGGGTCATTCGACCCTTGTATCGGCGAGACAGATAGGTGAGGTGATAAATATGGCAAGCAGTGATTGGTTAGATGTTCGTGGTTGGACAGAATCACTCATAGGTTGGTCAATGGACAAAACTCATGACGCCCTCCCCTCAAATGATATAGATTTGCAATTTTCTATTACAAGGCCAAGATGGTTTTTAGAAGAACCAATAGTTATCGGTTCTGAAATTAATCTTCAGTCCGGATTTGCAGATATCCAACCCTCATTAGAAGCATTCTTTGTTTCAACTATAATGTGTACAGTGGTTTTCGCTACAATGATGCTGACTTTGATGGTCGTTCCTTACATTGAGAGGAAATTTATTGGCAGATTAATGGATAGAATTGGTGCAACAACTTCATTGAGAAGTTTGTGGATTGGAGAAGGCCCATCTACAGCAGGAGATTGGTGGAATAAATTACCAATGGGAATGGGGGCTCCAATAGGTATGGTGAATAAGAGTTTAAATTCTGCTTTTGGCAATAGTCACCATTTGGAAACAATTGATAGAGTCGGAAATCGAGGATATCATGGAATTTGGTTCTTATTCCCTGGTTTCTTTCAAGCATTGGCAGATTTCCTGAAGTTCGCCACAAAAGAGCACCTTATCCCTGAAAAGGCCGATAAATTAGTTTTTGAAGTTGCACCTGTGATTATTATTGCAACCACAATAATGTGCTATGCATTCATTCCCTTTGGTCCGCATATATGGGCCGCTAATCCTGATCTTTCTCTACTATTCTTAATGGCAATTTTCGGAGTTGCTCCTCTTGGAGTATTCTTTGCTGGTTGGGCATCAAACAACAAATATACATTAATTGGAGGCATGCGTTCTGCAGCGCAATTGACAGCTTATGAGATACCTCTGTTAATTACCGTACTTTCGATTGCAGTCATTAGTGGTTCTTTCAATATTATCGAGATTGTAGATTTCCAGATTCAAACTTCTGATACATGGAATCTATTTATGCTTCCTCTGGGTGCTGCACTTTTCTTGATAACAATGATTGCAGAAGTTGAAAGAATCCCATTCGATATGCCTGAGGCAGAAGCAGAACTTGTTGAAGGATGGTGGACAGAGTACGGAGGAATCCGTTGGGGACTAATGTTCGCAGTAGAAATGATGAGAGCCTATGCAGCTTGTATCTTATTCGCTATGTTTTTCCTTGGCGGATGGGAGTTCCCATTCCAAGATACACTTTCTGGCATACCAGTTATTGGCACTATAGTTGATTTGATACCAGGGTTAGTAGTTGTTCTACTCAAAGCTTGGCTACTTTTCGCATTCTTTGTTTGGGTTCGTGCATCGCTACATAGAATTAGAACAGACCAGATATTAGAGTTCGGTTGGAGATACTTGCTCCCACTTTCAATCTTGAATCTAGCAATTGCAATGTATCTACGGCTAGAAGTATGGACAGGTACAAGTTGGCCAATATGGGCCCCTCCCGTGATTACAATTCTAGGGATAATTCTGTTTGTTGTGTATGCAATAGATGAAGACAAAGATGCATTAGAGTACTCAAGAAGGCCGTACAATACCCAAACATTGGATAAAGCATATCCAGGAAGTAGAAGAGATTAGGAGGTGAAATAATGGATTACAATACAGGACACCCTCATGCAACACCAAATTTTAGAAATTTAGTAATTAAACCTATGTGGATTACTTTGAAAACAGCTCTTCGGACAGTTCCATATATCGGTAAAGCAAAATTTTTGAAAAATAATTACCATGGTCAGAAAGCAAATCTGGCAGATGAATTTACTTTGGAAAGAATCGGAGAAGATCATCCTTCTTCTGGACAAATATATGCTGCTGATAGAGAATCATCGCCAGCTCTTCCTTTCCTAGAAAGACCGGTGACAATCATGTATCCATATGAAAGACTCGAGGATATGGAACCCTGGCTCTTTGTTCCAGGAAACTATAATGGAAGAATAGGAATTGTTTGGGAAACTTGCACAGCATGTAAAGCATGTGTGAAAGCCTGTCCCAATGACTGCCTTCACATGACTTCAGAAACTAGAGTCAATGTTCTTGATACAACTGATGAAGGAGATGAGTGGCATGGACTTGGAAGCGAAATAGAATCTGGAGGTCTAGCAGCTAGGAGAAAAGAGGATTTCGAAGAAATCGAGAGTTTTGATTTAATGCATGAACACACAGCTCCTCCGCAACAATATGATTTTGCAGAAGTCATTGATGTTAGTGGTGATAAAGCAACAGTTCGCTGGCAAGACGGCTCAGGCATTGAGTCAGTTGAGATGGCATCTCTAAAACCAGCAGAAGTAGATATTGTCTCAGGAAGAATCGATATTGGAAGATGTATGTTCTGTGGTTTGTGCGCAGAAGCGTGTCCTTTCGAATCATTCTTCATGTCCAATGAATATGATGGAATGTCCGGATATACTAGAGAAGATCTTTGGTTCGATGCAGATCGAACTAGATTACTTCCTGTAGTTCATCAGGAAAGGGTAGACATGGAATTAGCTAAGAGAGCTCAGAAAGAGAAAACTAAGCGTGAGAAGAAAGCTGCTAAGGCTGCTCAATCGGAGGCATGATTTTTATGGCAATAGATTTTGAAGCGATTGTTTTTGTTATTCTTTCATCTGCTGCAATTATTGGCGCTTTGGGGTGTGTTTATGCTAGAAGAGTAGCTCATTCTCTCCTCTCGCTTATGCTTACATTCCTAGCAGTTGCTGGAGTAATGGTTATGGCCTCCGCAGAAATGTTGGCAGCAATACAAATTTTAGTTTATCTTGGTTCTGTAATGCTTGTGGTTCAATTCGGTGTAATGCTCACTCGTCGTCAAATTCAAGAAGGTGATATTCAATGAAAGCACTTTCAGCATTAACGAAACTGGGTCTTTTCGCATTCATTTTAGTAATGCTAAACGAAGTAATGTCACATTCAATGTGGGGGTTATCGTCATCTACGCCCCCTTCAACAGTTGATTTCGCACTCTCACTCTATGGGGATGAGTGGGCTATTGCAACAGTGATTCTAGGCGCTTTGTTAGCTATGGCTATGGTTGGAGCATCTTACCTTGTACGTGATGAAAGATTAATCAATCTGATTTGGGATATGGGGGGAGAAGAGTCATGATAGATCCTAGTTGGATTTCTGGGTTAGGAGTGATCCTCTTCGGCATCGGACTTCTCGGTGCTTTTACAAGAAAAAATGCAATAATTGTATTGATGTGCATTGAAGTAATGTTGAATGCTGCAAATCTTAACTTTGTAGCAGGGGCTTCGCATTATGGGGATGTCGACGGCTGGGTATTCACTGCAATAGCAATAGCAATTGCTGCAGCAGAAGTTGCAATTGGTCTGGCAATATTACTTTCATTATACAGTACACAGGAGACAATCTCTCTTGACGAGGCTAGTATTCTGAGAAACTGAGGTGATTTTGATGGGTGAAACAAAAAATGAGTACAGGCTTCTCTTTCCATTATTGCCGTTTTTAGCAATCGTTCCTTACCTGGCTTTACAAGGTGAAAATTCTTCTACTGATTTTGCTTGGATGATAGTAGTAGCACCTTTTATTGCCTTTCCAATTATTCTAATTAGTGGACAAGTGTATAATAAAAATGAAACATGGAAAAATACATTCAAGGAAGGAGGAATATTAGGTCTAGCAGCACTCTTAGTATCCTTATCTACTACAATATGGATTGTCTATGATTATCTTATAGGTAGTGCAGATATCAACAATAATGATGTTACAAGTTGGTTAGAGTGGATTTCCTTTGATATTCTTCAATCAGATTACACAATGGCACAAAATCGAGTCCTTGGTGTAGGCGTATGGGTCGACTCTTTGACATTGATGCTTCTATTTGTGGCCACATTTTTGTGCTTCTTGATTTGTTGGTTTGCTATCGGTTATATGACCACAGATCCAATAAATGAGGATAGTAATCATCGCTTTTTCGCAGAGTTTGTACTGTTTAGCCTTGGAATGTTTGGAATGGTTCTTGCAGATAACTTCCTCTGGTTATTCATTTTCTGGGAAGTTATGGGACTGTGCTCTTATTTATTGATAGGATTCTACTATTGGAAAGAAAGCGCGGCTTATGCTGCTAAGAAGGCATTTTTGACTACGAGAGTTGGAGACGTCTTCTTAATGGTAGGATTGTTGATTCTATACGACATCTATGGTTCTCTAGATTTCGCAGTTGTTTTTGATGACCCCTCAACAGGTGTTGGCGGTGCTTTAGTCGATTCAGGCGAGTTATTTTGGGCTTTAATGATGTTATTTATTGGTGCTGTTGGTAAAAGTGCTCAGTTCCCATTACACGTATGGTTACCTGATGCGATGGAGGGTCCAACCCCTGTATCTGCCTTAATTCACGCAGCTACAATGGTTAATGCCGGTTTATACTTAGTTGCAAGATTAATGCCATTTGTTGATGTTCATCATCATGGTGTTTCAGGATTAGAAGACTTTGGATTGATTGTAGCTTGGATTGGAGGTATTACTGCATTTATGGCTGCTTCTATTGCCTTTGTTCAGAATGATATCAAGAAAGTTTTAGCATACTCTACTATGTCTCAATTAGCATACATATTTACTGGTTTAGGTTCGGCACTTTATTTCTTAAACATAAACGAATATTATGCAGGATATTTTGTTCTAGGGGCTTCTCTATTCCATTTATTCAATCACGCAATGGCAAAAGGAATGCTATTTATGGCCAGTGGTTCGGTAATTCACGAAGTTCATCATGCCCATGATCATCTACATCATGGTTCTGACCATGGGCATCATGATTTCGATCCTCAAGATATGCGAAACATGGGAGGCCTTGCATCTAAATTACCAGTCACAGCCACTGCAATGATGTTCGGTTCAATGTCAATAATTGGGATACCTTTGATTGGAGGTTTCTGGTCGAAAGAGGGAATAATTGCAAAAACATGGTCTGCATATTTCCATGGCGAGACTCTGATGCTTGGCCCTGCTTTACTGATTCTTGCAACTGCAGGAATGACCGGATTCTATATGTCTAGAATGTGGTTCATGACTTTTGCTGGAGAACCTAAGAGTGAAGTTGTTGACCATGTTCATGAATCAACTCCATGGATTAAGGAACCACTAATTATCCTTACAATAATCACCGCTGTTGGTGGATTTGTATTGGCTGTGTTAGGTGTGGTTGACTTCCTTTCAAACAAATCAGTAAATCTCTCCTTACATGGTAAACCATTGCTTGATCAAATTATCTATGAATTAGAACATGCATTTTTACCAGAAGATCAAAAACTTCGTATTGTAGGTTGGATCACAATTTTCCTTTCTTTTATAGTCGGACCAATCATGGCTTCAAGAGTTCATGGTGGGAGACTTAAAGAGGGTGAGAAAGCTAATTTATTTGTTGGATGGCTAGTCAATCTTTCAGGTAAGTTCGGGAAACAAGATGTTTCATGGTTAGCAGAGTCGCAATTATCAGAGGCTCTTGATAAAAGACTTTATTTTGATGATTTGTATGAAGGAGTATTAGCACGTACACTAATTCCATTTGCTGATTTTACTGCCTGGTTTGATAGAAATATAATTGATGGCATCATTAAACAAATAGAATCCAAATCAGTTCTTGGTTCATTTGAGATTCGTAAATTTACTACAGGAAGTGCTGGTGATTATATCTTAATGGCGACCGTGGGTGCTCTCTGTATATTCGTATTATTAATGGGGGTGAGTTTCTGAACGATCCTTTGACAATTCTAACATTGACTCCAATTGGGGTAGGTCTGTTATTGCTGATTCTACCTCAGTTATTACCTGAAAACTTAGCCTCGTCAATGCGCAGATTTTCTCGTAATGTTAGTTTTGGAGTTTCAATGGCCCTATTTGCATTCGCAACATACCTTTCATTTACTACTTTTGGCGGTATTGACTGGCTTGATATTAATATGGGCGAATATGAATTAATGAATGATAAACCGGTCACTCTTATCTCATCAATAGGTGTATCTTGGATTGTCGGTGTTGATGCACTTTCACTACCAATGGTTTGGCTAACAGCTCTATTGATCCCCCTATCGATGTTAGTAGAATGGGATGCTAAAGAGGGGCATATCTTCCATCCATTGATCCTTGTTATGGAAGGCGCTTTACTTGGTGTATTCGTCGTGCTAGACTTGTTTGTATTCTATGTCTTCTGGGAAATGACATTGATACCGATGTTCTTTTTGATATTAGTTTGGGGTGGTGAAGATAGAAAATATGCTTCTATGAAGTTCTTCATTTACACGTTCACTGCTAGTGTAATTATGCTAGTCGGAATTTTAGTCATGTATTTCCACACAGGAGATATATCTGGAGTATCAGGAACATTAACAGGGCATCACTTTAGTCTTATTGAGATGAATAGTGAGATGATTCAATCCGAAGGTCTCAGACATTTAGTTTGGATTTTATTATTAATTGGATTTGCAACAAAGATGCCTAGCGTACCTGTGCATACTTGGCTCCCCGACGCTCACGTTCAGGCGCCAACTGCGGGTTCAATGTTATTGGCAGGTGTAATGCTGAAAATGGGAGCATATGGTTTCCTCAGAGTTGCAGTATCATTATTCCCAGAGTCTACAGTTGTTTTCACACCTATTCTAATTATTCTTGGTATGGCAAGTCTAGTTTATGGGGCATTGGTATGTATGGGTCAAACAAATCTGAAAAGGATGGTTGCCTATTCATCAGTTTCACACATGGGATTAATATTCTTAGGAATTGCAACAATGCAACCATTAGGTATAGCTGGAGCTTTATTCATGATGTTTGCTCATGGAATAATTAGTCCTCTGTTGTTCGCAGTTGCAGGTGCTTTCAAACATCATTATCATACTCTAGAAATAGGATCTATGAGAGGAATTGCACACCATTCTCCATATTTAGCCGCTCATATGATGCTAGGTTGGATGGGCAGTTTAGGGCTTCCATTACTAGCCGGTTTCGTTGCTGAGGTAGCAATTATGATTGCTTTCTGGATGAGTTTTGGATGGCTAGTTATTTTACCTGCATTGACATTAATTATTACAGCAGTCTACTATTTGACATCCATGCAGAAGACTATATTTGAATCAAACGATAGACATCATGGTATACTTCCAGATTCATTACATGGTGAAGAACCTAGAGACATTACTTGGAATGAAAATACTAGTATGTTCATTTTAGGAATCCTCACAATTGCTTTTGGTATCTTCCCATTCATATTCTTTGATATGATGTCAGAATGGTCTTCTGAGTTTGTTCGTGAAGTATTACTTAATCATTTAATTGAGCAGGGGGTAAAACCATGAATCTTCCAATTAATACTTCGGAAGCCGAATTAGTTATTCCTGAATTAATCATGCTATTTGGGCTAATAGCAATAATTTTAATTCCTAATCTAGGGAATGCAAGTTTCCGTATCCCTCTAACAAGAATTCATGTTCCTGTATTTATCGGAGGCAGTCGTTTCAAGAGTACGAGTAATCCTAAATTGCCAAATCAAGTTTCATTAATTATTTTTATCTCAGCTTTATTTTTTGGCCTTATGCAGAATTCTTATGGTCCAATAGGAAATACATTAGAGGTTACTGAATTCAGTCGTTTATTTTCTCTAATATTCATTGCGGCTTTACTTCTTGCTACTATTGCAACTACACACAGGCTTCCTGCTAGACCCAATGTAAAGCCGCCAAATGATGGAGATAGCGAGAATATTTCTACTAAGAAAATTAATGCTTTAATCGATAATCGTCGCCAAGTTGATTTCCATATTATTCTGATTATGGTCGGGCTTGGGATGAGTCTTATGTCAATGGCAACTCATCTTTTCATGCTATTCGTTTGTATTGAATTGGCATCATTATCATCCTACATACTTGTAGCCTTCCACAAAGAAAGTAAGGTTGGTGGCGAAGCAGGAATGAAGTACTTCATTGTAGGTTCCGTCGCTTCAGCAGTCGGAATTTATGGTATGTCGCTTCTATATCTATGGAGTGGTGACCTTTCATTAGATGCTCTAGCAATAAAGTGGGCAGAATCATCCTCGATTGATCCTTTAGCAGGAATAGCCGTTGGTTTGATGTTGGTAGCATTCGGATTCAAGGTAGGTGCCGCACCTTTCCATCTTGCAGCGCCTGATGCCTATTCTGGGGCATCATCACCCATTGCTGGTTTACTGGCCACAGCTTCGAAAGCCATGGGATTTGTTGCTTTAATGAGAATCTTAGTATCAGTTACAATGCCTATTGAAGGTGAAGCTTTCTGGTATACTGCGATTGCTATAATTGCAGTTGTTACTATGACATGGGGTAATCTGGCGGCTCTAACTAGTAGTAATCCAAAGAGGATGCTGGCTTACTCTAGTGTATCCCATGCAGGATACATGTTAGCAGGTCTAGCAGCTATTGGAAGTGGTCTAGGTTCAGAAGAAGCAATTCAGCTTGTATTAACTGCTATAGTATTCCATCTCGCAGTCCTAGTTATTTTCAAGTTTGGAGCGTTCTTGGTTCTCTCTCTTTTAGAAACAGAGGAAAGAGGCCATAGGTTGGAAGATCTACATGGACTTGCCCGTAGAGAGCCATTAGTTGCTGGTTCCATGTTCTTGTTCATGCTGTCACTAGCAGGGGTCCCGCCATTGTCTGGTTTCCTGTCAAAGTTCTTGATGATTAATGGAATAGTGAATATTTCTGCTGGCACTGGCGCCTCAGATGCAACTTCAATTTTGGACTGGTTAATCAGTGTTGAACCAGTATTTTGGTTGGCTTTTGCAATTGTAATAAATTCTGCGCTATCAATGTTTTATTATCTAAGAATTGGATTAGTAATGTTCTTTGAGGAACCAGAAGATAGTAGGGCCATGAAGGATGCCTTCAGTCTAAGATTAGCGATTGTCGCTTGTGCAATACTAACAGTAATTCTAGGAATTGGGCCATTAAGTGATTCATTATTAGAAATGGTTGCAGATGCTATAAATTCCTTTGTTTCTAACTGAGCGTCAAGGCTCAACTTCACATAGGTGACTCTAGACGGGTAGTCATGGCTCGTAGAGAGGAGAAGGTTGACGCTGAGCTTTTAGCAAGGTTAGAATCAGGTAGTGGTGACAAAATAAGGGTGCCTTTACCGAATCGTAAAGTCAACGAAATGTTTGCTATCGCAGATCAGATTTTAGGTGGCAGAAGGGTAAGAGCAGTCTGTGAAGATGGAGATAGTCGTCTAGCGCGAATCCCTGGGAAAATGCGCCGTAGACAATGGGTTAGAGAAGGAGACTTAATTGTTGTACAACCATGGGATTTTCAAGATGAGAAAGCAAATGTAGTAATGAGATATACAAAAACCCAGTCATTATATTTATCAAGAAAAGGAGTCTTGCCTGACATAGTAGATTTATTTGGAATGTCCGAGGATATCTCAGAAGTAACTGAAACTAATGATGAGTCGGAATCTATAGAAAATGAAGATTTAGTTGAAGAAGAACAGGAATCAGAAATTGAGGAACCATCTGTAAGAGACACATCTTCGTTTGACGATGATATTGATTCTTTCTTTGGGTGAAATTATGTCGGAATCAGAGGATTGGGATTTACCCGACCTCGACGCTTTAATGCGAGGCGAGAAAAAACACGAATGGTTATCTGAACCTCGATTCGAGAAAATGTTCTCCGAAATTGAAGATGGACTTCAAGGAGTTCTAGGTAAGGGAACTTATGATTGGGTTGATCGAAGAGTATTCGATGCTGTTTTTGATAAATCTACATTAATGTCATTACATAAGTTAATGCAAAAAGGTGAGATTGAGACACTTGATTATCCAATTGCAAGAGGTAAGGAGGCCCATGTTTTTCATGCAACATCTAATCATGGACCTGTAGCGGTTAAAATATTTCATACAACAAATGCGGTTTTCAAAGGACTAGCGAAATATATTGATGGAGATCCAAGATTTGGAGGTTTATCGCGTAGGCATAGAGAGTTAGTGAATATCTGGGTACGTAAAGAATTTAGAAATCTAAAAAGAATGAGGAAATATGGATTAAGAGTCCCAAAACCTCTTTCTAATCTGAAAAATGTTCTTATTATGGAATATTTAGGTGAAGGTGAAGGCGTCAGTCCAAGATTAAAAGATGTAGTTATTGATGAGCCATATGAGGTATTCGAAGATTTACTAGATTTCCTTGCTATTAATTGGCAAACAGCGGATCTTGTTCATGCAGACTTTTCAGAGTATAATATCCTATGGAAAGATGGAGAACCATGGGTAATTGATGTTGGACAAAGTGTAACAAAGCAACATCCTCACTCAGAAGAGTTTCTTGTTAGAGATGTAACGAGATTAGTTCAGTGGATAAATCGCCAAGGATATAATGTAGATATCGGTGAAAGTTTACTCCGAGTATTAGAAGATCCGGTACCCACATTACCTCCTTTATCCGATGGAAACTGAAACAGGAAGTTAAAACATAACAACCACTCCCCTAAACATATGGAGCATTTAGCACGGATTCCTAAAAATCGTATTGCAGTGCTTATTGGTAAAAGTGGTTCTACAAGGAAAATGATTGAGAAAGCATGTGGGGCATCATTGCATATTGAGTCAAAATCAGGTGATGTTAGCGTTAACTGGCCGGATGAAGGGTCTGATCCTGTAATAAAAATGAAACTCCCTGATGTAATATTTGCTATTGGAAGAGGGCTAGCACCCAAAAGAGCAATCCAACTTTTAGAAGATGATGTATTTTTGAGAATGTATGACATCAGAGAGTGGGTAGGTAAGCAACCAAATCAAACTAGAAGAATGAGAAGTAGATTAATTGGCACTAATGGTAGAATTAGAAGTTTAATTGAAGAATTAACTGGGACAGAGATGGCAATTTATGGCTCAACAGTGTTGGTAATTGGAAATCAAGAATCTTTAGCATTAGCAACTCCTGCTATCGAAGGGATTCTCCAAGGTTCTGAACACGGCACAGTTCTTTTCGGCTTAGAACAAGATAGGAAACGTCAACGGATTCGTTCCTACAGTCTTGAAACCTATGAAGAAAAGGTTGTTGAAGATAATTCGACGTTCGAAGCCTTAGTTCCTAGTTTGGCCGATGCACGTCGTCGAAGAGAAAGAAAGTTTACAAATTCACAAGTTGACCCTCTAGATGAAGACGCAATTTCAGAAATGATGGAGTTAGCTGACGATGAAAAGATAGTATTTGAAGAAGAATAATTTCCTAATCTTAAATGCGTTATACCTAAGCGCGATGTCTGTCTGCGGTGTTTATGGAGAATCCACTTGAGGAGATGGAAGACTACGAACTTTGGGCTACATATTTTCTTTATTTTGTAGGAACTCTTCTATTTGCAGGGCTTACCTTAGATCAAATGGATATAGACAATCCTTTAACAAGATCAATTTATGAATATTATTTAGATCCAATTTCGGGAGAAGCAACAGGTGATTCCGGCTACAATAATGTCAATACTGCAACATATGCAATTGTACTAGGGGCCTTCGTTCTATCACTCTCTGCTTGGTTACGGAGACTTGGAATAGATGGTAGTGATAACACAATTATTGCACTTTTTCCTTTTGTATTATGGGCAGCTACTGGAGAAGTTGTTGAAGATGCTGAGATGTTTGACAGTCGTCTTTCATCACTTTTTGTCAGCCCTGGAGTGCACTTCCAGACCGCAGCCTGGGTCGTAATCTCAGGTGCAATTGGATACTCAATAACTAATAATTCTAAAATTTCGAAAGAAGATGAGTCTGAAAAAATTAATTCGATAGCAAGTATCTTAATTTTCTGCCAGTTTGTTTTGTATGCACATTCTATTTCAATCGGGCCTCAAAGCTCTATTGGATTAGAAATGTTATTTATTTTCGGTTTAGTAGCCATACTTTCACCACAATTCTTTGGTGAATCATTAGATAATTTCTCAACAATTCAAAGATCAGTATATCTAACTGGATTTGGTGGTTCAATGATTTTTTTGGGAGCAATATTCTCATACTCCCTTAGTATAGATTCTTCAGATATTGTACTCTGGCCATTAATATTTGTAATTGGTTTACCAATAATTATTTGTTGGCAGATGTATAACTATGGGAAAGAGTCAGCTGAAATTCTAGGCAGCTATGGGATGATATCTGGTGTTTTACCAATAGGTGTTACCGAGGATGAATATCTAGCATCAACGAGTCCTGAGAAAGATTTGATGGAAAAACATCGTACAGCTGCAATATTTGCCTCACCAGTTGTATTCTTAGCTGTCGCTGGCCAGATTCTTGACGGAATTGCAACAGCTATTGGTTTAGAATACCTAGGATATTCCGAGAAACATGTTCTTTCGGATAAAGTAATACAAATTTTTGGAAATGCTTTTGGTTTTACTTTTGTTAAAATTGCTTTAGCAGGGCTGATACTTTACTTTTTTACAATAGCTAATTTTGAACATAGACAAAGACATCTTCGTTTGTTAGTTGGTTTAGCGATGATGGTAGTTGGAATGGCACCAGGATTGCGAGACGTTGGTCGTGCCGTAATTGGTGTTTGATACGGTCAAATCATGACTACGAACCCATTCAATTGAAAGTTCGAATGCCCTCTGGAGAGTTGAGAGATATGGATAGGCTACCAACTCGTATCGACCGAAATAGTGAAGATTTCATTCGCCGAAGAGAATTTAATATCCAACTTGTCGAGGAATTAAAGCAAAAAATTAACCAAGTTAAGGAGGGCGGAGGTAAGAAATATGTCGATCGTCATCGTAGCCGAGGAAAATTACTTGCTAGAGAAAGGATAAATGAAATATGTGACCCAGGAACACCTTTTCTCGAATTTTCGTCTTTAGCTGCAAACGGACTTTATGATTCTCGAGCTCATTCCGCAGGAATTATCACTGGCATAGGAGTTGTTCATGGAAAAGAGTGTTTATTTGTAGCAAATGATGCAACTGTCAAGGGCGGCTCATATTATCCTATGACCGTTAAAAAACACATCCGAGCTCAAGAAATCGCAGATGAGAATAATCTTACTTGTATTTATCTAGTAGATAGCGGTGGTGCATTTTTGCCTATGCAAGATGAAGTTTTTCCTGACAAAGGTCACTTTGGAAGAATATTTAGGAATCAGGCAATTCTTTCCAGTAAAGGGATTTCTCAAGTCGCTGCTGTATTGGGAAGTTGTACTGCAGGTGGCGCTTATATCCCTGCAATGTCCGATGAATCAATAATTGTAAAAGGAAACGGAACGATATTTTTAGCGGGTCCTCCACTAGTAAAATCAGCAACGGGGGAAGAGGTATCTGCAGAAGATCTCGGTGGTGCAGATTTACATACACGTGAATCAGGAGTGGCAGATCACTTTGCAGAAGATGAACCAGAGGCACTTAGAATGATTCGCAATGTTGTCCAAAATCTCAATATTAAACCCAAACAAAGGCTCGATGTTGAGGAAGTTGAGGAACCCAAACATGATGTTGATGAATTAATGGGAATAATACCAGATGATAATCGCACACCGTATGATGTTAGAGAAGTAATATCTAGAATTGTTGACGGCAGTCGTTTTCATGAATTTAAACAGAGGTATGGAAACACATTAGTCTGTGGTTTCGCCAGAATTCATGGTTATCCAGTCGGAATAGTTGCAAACAACGGAATTTTGTTCTCTGAATCCTCTTTGAAAGGAGCTCACTTTGTAGAACTATGCGGCCAACGTGGAATACCATTAGTATTTTTACAGAATATTACTGGATTTATGGTTGGTAGAGATGCAGAATCAGGAGGAATTGCAAAAGATGGCGCTAAGTTAGTTACAGCAGTATCTTGCGTCCCAGTCCCTAAATTTACAGTGATAATAGGTGGATCACATGGAGCAGGAAATTATGGTATGTGCGGCAGAGCATATGATCCAAGATTTGTATTTATGTGGCCTAATTCTAGAATTTCTGTAATGGGTGGTCCACAAGCTGCAGATGTGTTGGCAACAGTCAAACAAGACCAGAGGTCCAGAGAAAATTTACCAGAAATGAGTGATTATGAACTAGAAAATTTAAGAGGACCAATTTTAGAGAAATATGAAACTGAAGGTTCCCCTTACTATTCTACTGCTAGATTGTGGGACGATGGTATAATTGATCCAAGAGATACTAGAGATGTTCTAGGATTATGTATTTCTGCTAGTTTAAATGCCCCTATGCCAGAACAAAATTATGGCGTATTCAGGATGTAATGGTGAGTAAAATGAAAATGAGTGATTCCCTTCCAAAAAATAATCTATGTGAACTTGTTATTAATGATGATATTGCCAGAATTAATCTAAACCGTAGTGATGTTTTTAATGCTCTTAATACTGAATTGATTAGTGAGTTAATATCTCTAATTAAATGGACATCCGATAGGAGCGTCTCGAGAAATTCATCCTTGAAAGATTCAGACGGTAATAAATTTCTCCGAGTAATAATTTTTACAGGTGAAGGTAAGCATTTCTGCGCCGGAGCCGATATCAATATGATGAGAGATGCTGGAGCGCGTTCTGTTGAAGAGAATCGTTTAGATTCTGAAAGATTGGATAGTTTATTTTACGGACTTTGGTCACACCCATGTTTCACTATAGGTTGTATACAAGGTGTAGCTTTGGGCGGGGGTGCAGGATTAGTCTCTTGTTTCGATTATGCAATTGCAGAACCAAGAACAAGAATTGCCCTTTCAGAGGCTAAATTAGGCATATTACCTGCAGTTATTGGCCCCTATGTGTATCGTAAAATAGGCAGTTCTAACTTCCGCAGATTATCCATGATGGCTAGTAAAATAGATTCTGATGAAGCCATGAGAATAGGTTTAATTGATTATGTCACAGAATCTTCTGGAGATTTTGAGGACAAATCGAATATGATCGCTCAAGAAGTTCTAACAACCGGTCCTATGGCAATTACAGAGGCTAAGAATTTGACACTGTTTTTCGATAGATGGAATGGTAATGATGAAGATCTTCGTGAATGGACCTTAGACAAAACCAGCCAAATGAGAGGTTCAGAAGAAGGACAAGAAGGGCTTTCTTCTTTCTTAGAGCGTCGTAAACCAAACTGGTCCTCTGAATAATGTGGTGTGAGAAATGTTGCCTGATTGGATGATTAATGCTCCAACTCCATTCAATTCAGTCTTGGTAGCAAATCGTGGTGAAATTGCAGTTAGAATACTAAAAGCAGCAAAAGAATCGGGCCTTAAAGGAATTGCTATTTACTCCGATCCCGATAAAAATTCATTACATGTTGAAATAGCCGATGACTCTGTTCATTTACCTGGAAAAAGTCTCTCTGAAACTTATCTAAATATGGAATTAATAATATCTGCAGCAAAAGAATCGGGGGCTCAAGCCATACATCCAGGATATGGTTTCTTATCTGAAAGGGCTAATTTTGCTAAATTAGTGAAAGATTCTGGATTAATATGGATAGGGCCATCCTCAGAAGCAATAGAAACTATGGGAGATAAGATATCTGCTCGCAGGAGAATGATTGAGTCTAATGTCCCTATTATTCCCGGTGAAGAGTTAGCAATTGAATCAGGATCAAATCCTCTTGGTGTTTTAGCAACATCTGCAGCTAGAGTAGGCTATCCGTTATTGGTTAAGGCTAGTGCAGGTGGTGGAGGAAAGGGAATGAGAGCGGTTCACGAACCTAAGATGCTTAGGACTGAATATGAAGCAGCAGCACGTGAAGCCTCAGCAGCCTTCGGAGATGGTACTGTTTACGTTGAGAGACTATTGACAGGTTCAAGGCATGTTGAAATTCAAGTACTTTGTGATCAATATGGTAATTCAATACATTTGAATGAAAGAGATTGTTCATTACAACGAAGACATCAGAAAGTAATCGAAGAAGCACCTTCTCCAGCAGTCACACCTGAAATTCGTAATAATATGGGTCAAGCTGCGATAAGGGCTGCCAAGGCTGTAAATTATGAAGGAGCTGGAACGGTCGAATTTCTTCTAACTTCTAAAGGCGAGTTTTTCTTTCTTGAAATGAACACTCGATTACAGGTTGAACATCCAGTTACTGAATTAATTACTGGAATTGATTTAGTTCAGAAACAATTTGAAGTTGCTGCGGGTATTCCATTGAATATATCTCAAGATGAAATAGGAATTACAGGGCATTCGATTGAAGCCAGAATCTATGCTGAAGATGTAAGTAAAGGGTTCCTTCCGGCTATTGGAAAGCTATCAATGTGGAGGCCACCAACAACTCCTGGTGTTAGAATGGATTCGGGATTTAGAGAAGGAGACGAAGTAACTATTGATTTCGATCCAATGTTAGCCAAATTAATTGTCCACGCCCCAACAAGGGAGGCAGCATTGAGAAGACTGGATACTGCATTATCAGAGTTTGTTGTTTTAGGCGTCACTACTAATGTTGGATTTTTACGCGAGGTATCGAAAAGTGAAGCATTTTCAAATGGTCTTGTAACAACTGATTATCTTGATAACATATCTTTAGAAGAATTTAAGGAACCAGAAATTAGTGATTCAATCTTAATTTCGATTGCAGCAGGAGCAAGCCGTTTTGGATTAGATCGTAATTTATTGTCTGTCAACTCAGAAATAATAGATGAGTATAGTGGGCATTCAGGTGATCCATTCAAAACATTGACGAGGTCTTACCCTTAGGTGATTTTATGGAATGGAGTATAGATAATTCTGGTCCTAGATACACAGTAAACTTCTCTGAAAAAGAGGGTTTACTTTCCCTTTCTAAATTGATTTCTAATGGTGACGAAATTAGTTTTCCTGAGATTTCATTGAGTAAAGATCAGCAATCGGGGAGAATTCTTGTAGAATTAGACGGAGTTAGAAGTTTCGCTCATGTTTCTCGCTGTGACGATGAATGGTGGATTCATTTCCAAGGAAGAATTTATGTTACTAATATGCACGAACCCGGAAGTAAAGACTCTACATTATCAGAAGGCAGTCTAAGTGCTCCGATGCCCGGTACAATTCTTGATGTAATGGTAAAGAAAGGCCAGAGAGTAAGAGAAGGCCAGACGTTATTGGTTATGGAAGCGATGAAGATGGAGCACCGTATTCAGGCACCAAGAGCCGGTGAAGTTACAGAAGTATACTTCCAGACAGGTGAAAGAGTAGATATGGGTGCAAATCTAGTTGAAATAAGCGATTAGACCAGTCTTATGCATTTATTCTACAATTATCACGCAGGGAGTGGGTTAATTACATCCAAGGTCTTGGCATTATCATGGGAGTAGAAACGACAATACTTGCTGCATTGATGGGTCTCAGCCTTGCATCTGCCTCAGGATTTAGAGTATTCTTGCCTCCATTTATCTTATCATTAGCAGTTAGGACAGATACTTTTGTTAATTTTGATTTATCAGGAACAGAGTTTGCTGCTTTTGATAGTAATGCAGCAGTTCTAATTCTTGGAATAGCATGCTTAGCAGAATTTGGAGCATATTATGTTCCTTGGTTAGACAATTTACTAGATACAATCGCTACTCCTGCAGCTGTAGTTTCAGGTGTTGGTATGACTTCCATGGCTTTAGTAGGGAGCGACCCAATAATTCAATGGTCTTTTGCAATAATTGCAGGAGGTGGCTCAGCAGGAATAATTCAAGTAACTACAGTGGCAATTCGTGGTTTGTCATCCACCTTAACTCTAGGTTTTGGCAATTCATTTGTTGCATCTGGTGAGAATATAGCAAGTATTGTTCTTACTTTTGCAGCTTTAATCGCACCTCTAATTGCAGCAATCTTCGCAGTTCTATTAGTTGTTTTATTGATACGGCAATCAATTAAAGTTACAGCGGAGAAATCAACTCAAGGGGCTTAGGAATTCTTGATCCCCCATATATGATCTCAAAGCTTCTGGTATCATTATTCGACCATCCTCTGTTTGATATTGTTCAAGAATTGCCACCAATGCTCTACTTGTGGCAACTGCAGTGGAATTTAGTGTATGAACAGCAGAGTTTCCTTCCGATGTCCTGTATCTCATACGAAGTCTATTTGCCTGATAGTCAGTACAATTAGAACAAGAAACCACTTCTTTGTATTCTCCAACACCCGGTAGCCATGCTTCAAGGTCATATTTCTTTGAAGCGACAGTCCCCATGTCTCCAGTACAAATATTTACTACTCGGTAGTGTAAACCTAAACTATCCCATAATTCAGTTGCATTATTCAATAAATCTTCATGATGAGACCATGAGTCTTCTGGTTTACAAATTATTATTTGTTCTATTTTAGTAAACTGATGTACTCTCCATATCCCTCTATCTGAGAGCCCATGCGCTCCAACTTCTCTACGGAAACATTGCGATACTCCGACAAGCTTTATTGGAAGCTCAGAAGGTTCGATAATTTCATCCATTCTCATAGCAGTTAATGGGTGTTCACTTGTGGCTATGAGATAGAATTTATCTGGCTCAATACCATACATTACAGTTTCAAAATCCCCAAGATCTGTAACTCCCTCGTAAGCTTCTTTATTCATCATTAAAGGCGGTTGAACGAGAGTATAATTTTTATTGATGAGAAAGTTTGTAGTGTAATTTTGTAGAGCCATTTCTAGTCTTGCTAAATCTCCTTGCATGAAATAGAATCTACTTCCAGTAATTTTTGCGGCCCTAGCTAAATCAACCCAACCATTGTTTTCAATAATTTCATTGTGATTTTTTGCCTCGAAACTAAAATCAATTTTCTCACCATGTAGGCTGTGTAGAGTATTCTTTTGCTCGTCTTCCCCTACTGGAACACTTTCGTGAAGAATATTTGGGACTCTCATTCTTATTGAATCTCTATTTTCTAGAAAATCATCCGCCATTTTTGATAATTCTTCAATCTTATCTCCTATGCTAGATACTTCAATCATTATTTTATTCACAGCCTCAGTATCTCCTGTTTTTTTTGCTGCGGCTATACCTCTTGCCGCTTCATTTCTTGATTTACGAAGTTGATCGACTTCATACCTCGCTTGCTTCCATTCATTATCTAGTCTAATTACTTCATCAATGTTATCATGAGGAATTTTTCTTTTATCATGATCTTTTCGTAAAACCTCTGATTTTTCACGAAACATACTCATGTCTAGCATAACTATCAACTCTAGGAGTGACCAATCTTCTTTCAATGAATCGGGCTTTTAGGTTCAGAAGAGGCTAATTTGTTGAATTAAATCAGATGGGCCATATACTATCAATCCAGTAATAAAATAACCCAAAATTGCTCCACCATTAAGCAAAGGTAACCCTGCTTGTGGCTTCCCTTTCGCTACTTGGGTCATCAATCCTAAGTAACCCATTAATCCTCCTAATAAAGTCCCTATTCCAACCATCAAAGGATCTAAATGAAGCCATCCAAAGAATGAAGTTAGAGGTAAAGAACCTAAAACCGGACCAGTTTGTGGTAAGAAAGTGATGGTGGATATAATCAACATACCTGGGAAAATAACATCTCCGAGACCCATAAATAACGCATCTCTACCCGTTTTCTCTACTTTTATGGCCCCAATTTTAGGGTCTTCCCAATCTTCTTGTGATGGTCTCTGAATTGTTTTTTCCATTACTCCTTCCTTCTCGTCTAAAAATGAATAACCTTTTTCTTTGGGAGCAACTAATAATATTGGTAACTTCAGATCTATCATTGTGTCTGCTAATTCTAACATATGTTTACTTCCATTAACTGCCCAATGGTCATAAATTGCAGCGATAATCATGAAGATGATAATTAATGTAGGGACAAAACTAATTCCAATCATTGTGATAACTCCAGCCCCAACTAGTATTCCTACAAGATTTACGATATACCATTCAGGGTATCTCCATAGAGTTATCATGAGTAATAGATCCAACCACAATGCAATAAAAAATGCATTTTCTTGAGTACTCATAAAAATTTCCATTGCCAATGCGATATATGGATATGCTGTATATGTTAAGGAAAAATAAAGTGAGAACATAATAAATCCTTTAATGAAAAACTCAAGATTCTTTCTAGCAAGCCATATTATGACGAAAGTAAAAATTCCGATTAAAACCAATTCCAGTAGTATATAGCTTGTTTGTGTCGTGCCTTCTTCTCCAAATGCTCGAGCCTCAGAAAAATTCCAAACAGGTTGAATTGAAACTCCTAGAAATATAGTTGTTACAAACATTCCAGCCATGCTTGTCATTGATTTCCACTGATCTTTTATGGCCTCTATCGTCTCGTTCACTTTCACTCCCCTGCCCCCACGAAGTTCAAAGACCATATCACTTTGACTAATACAAGTGTGTAGTTGAACTAGTGGGTGATTATCTTTTGAGCGTTAGAAAATGGCTAGAAAATACGAAAGATTCTGGTGTTAAATTAGGTCTTGAGAATTGTGAAGTCTTGTTGGAAAGATTGGGAAATCCTCATCTTGATTTCCCCTCAATTCATGTTGCCGGGACAAACGGTAAGGGTTCACTATGCGTTCAACTTTCTGCAGTTGCAAGAGAAAATAATTTGAAAGTAGGATTATTTACTTCTCCTCATTTGATAACAATTGAAGAAAGAATTAGAATAAATGGGATTCCAATTTCTCCTCAAGATTTTGATATCTTTTTGAATAAGGTACGTGAAGCCTCATTAATTGCTCCAGTTTGTAAACCAACTTTTTTTGAAGTTACATTTTTGCTTGCCATGGTAGTTTTTAGTGAGAATAAGATTGACAGAGCTATTATTGAGACTGGTTTGGGAGGTAGACTAGATTCTACCAGATTGGTTGATGCTGATCTTTGTGTGATAACCACCATCTCAAAGGATCATACTGAGTTTTTAGGAGAAACCTTGGAAAAAATTGCTTTCGAAAAAGCGGGTATTCATCGTCCAGGGGTGCCTCTACTCTTATTGAAAAATGAGAATTTATCTTCTTCTGTATTGACAGTAATTTCCGATAAAGTTGGTGAAGATCTTTGGTTATTTGAAGAAAATAAAGAATTGTCGAATTGGCAGAATTGGAATATAATGGCAAGAAAAATTGCACAATTTTTCAAATGGGAAGAATCAGAAATTAATTGTAAATGGCCGGGGCGCTCCCCTGGATATGGTTCATCCTGGTTTGATTTCCCTCTGAAGATATGTGCTGCTCACAACAAAGAAGGCTTTGAGTCCGAACTTAATTCAATCAAAAAACCGAGTGTTTTTGTTATCGGAGTAACAGAAAAAGCAGATATCAACGATACATTAACTCCATTTCTACAAGAGAATCTTCATCAATCCATTTTTCATCATTTGATATTTACTGAACCTCTTTCTGGAAGAAATAATTCTGTAAGTGCAGAGCAATTAGAAAATATAATTTGTAGCCATAGAGAAACCTCTCGTGATATAATTAAGAATCCAGTTAACGCGATTGAAGAAGCATCAAAAATTTGTGAAATCGATAGTGTCGAGTTGGTCCTGATAGGTAGTGTTTATCTTGTTGGAGATATTCTAAATTATATTATTTCTAGAGATAATCTGAATTTTTGGGAAGAACTCCGCGTTCACCGATAATCAAAAAGGATGACCTATGTCGATGGCTCGTAGATGACCAATAAGCCGGATGAGAAAAATGAAATTAGAGTAGTCTTGGAACCACAAGACAGTACTTCGAAATATATCTTAGTAGCTCTTATTCTTGTTCTTTCTGGCTTGCTATTCGCTATTCTAGCGGGTGGCGGTGCAGAAAAATTACTATCATCAAATGATGATACTATCGGAAACTGTGGTGATGGTTTAGATAATGACAATGGAGGAAAAGCCGATAGAGATGATCCTGATTGTTATGCCAACCCTACTTCTTTAGATGGTTATGACCCTAATCGTACAGAGGCGAATAGGGATAATGACTTATGATAGATATTCAGGAGATATTCATATGAGCGACAAATGGGATAAAAGATTTCTAGAATTAGCGAAACATATCTCTGACTGGTCAAAAGACCCCTCTACCAAAGTAGGTTGTATTGTTGTAGGCGAAGATCGTGAAATTAGGTCTACAGGATTCAATGGTTTCCCTAGAGGTATAGAAGATAAAATCGAGAGATTAGAAGATCGCGAACAGAAGTATCCTATGATTTGTCACGCTGAAGAGAATGCTATAATGCACGCTGCAAGAATTGGCATTTCATTGAAAGGTACTATGGCGTATGTAACTTGGCCGCCTTGTTCTAGATGTACTAGGTCTCTTATTCAAGCAGGAGTAAGAGAGGTTATTTATCCTAAAGATCTAGAGATTCCAGAAAGATGGCAAAAAGATTTTGATATTGCATCCGGCATGATGCATGAAGCTGGAATAATCGTTAGAACTGCATAATTCAGAGATTAGAAGTCTCCACCGCCGCCACCGCCGCCACCGCTGCCACCGCTGTCAAATCCACCGCCGCCGCCACCGCCGCCGCCACCGCCACTACTACTACTACTCGCTCTTTCAGAACGGGTACTTCCTGAACTGGATCTGAAACTTCCTCTTCTACTACTCATGACCCTGTAACTCCAATTGTAATGATCGTAATGATCCATTTGATGAGTATCTCCCATAGTTGTAAAAGATTTTGAGTTCATAATTGGTATTCCTAGAATTAGGCTCATTTCCTTTTTCATATTTCCCGCACCTTGATTAGTTATATCGAAGACTAAATTGATGGCAGCAAAAACAGGCATTGCAACAAAAGGGCCTAAGATTGCTAAAACAAAAATAGAACCTCCAATACCAATAAAGAAATTACCAAATGTTATTTTTGATGCTTCCATTCCCCAATAAGATTCGTCATATCCTATTAATAAAGTTACAATTATGGGTATAGTAAGTATCAATAAAATTACAGAAAAATAGTCTGATATGTTAGTTCTTAGTTGGTATACTTCATTTATCATTCTCAATTCATTATCATATTTCTCTAGACTGATTTCCTTATCTACTTGCATTAAAACATCGTCTAATTGTCTAAAGGATTTAATTTCAGAATCACTAATCCCACTAAATTTTCCATTCCAGTTTTTTCTTATTGATGAGTTTCCTGCAAGATTACCCATTATTGCTCTATTAATTAGGGCTATATTTTCAAATGCCATGTCTTTTTTCTTTCGAAACTTAATCTTTTTAGGAATTGTCCTAGCAAATATACCAATAGATAATAAAATGAATAATGGCAATAATAAAATTATGTATAGATTAATTTCTATCCATTCCTCCATATTGAAGCCATCATCGAGAATTGCTTTTTCAGAGTAATCTACAATCTCATGCAATAAAAAATCATCAACTTCTCCTCCACCCCATTCTAATTCTTCGTAAATTTCCCATTCTTTATCGTACATGTAATTTATCCAATCACTATTATATTCTGCTCCCATTCTAGTATAAACTTCCCAGTAAGTTCCCCATGCCGATTCATCATTCGTGATTAACCATAAAATATCGCATTCATCCAAATCATAATTCTGAAAAGCTCCATATGCATATTCATATGGGCCAATAAAAGAGGCATTTTTTCCGCTTAACCCGTCTATGGTAATAATCAAGATAGAGCAGTTTGTATTCTTTTCAATATCATTTATCCTCAAATTAATATCGATTTCATCCACATCAACAATTAATCCGGCTTCATCAATAATCCAGTTAGGTGATGAATCATCAGCAATTTTATTCCATTCAGGATATGTAATCTCTCCTTGGATAACAATTTCTTCCATTCCTTCAACTGCAGCAAGTAAACCCTCGTACCATCTATCCTCGCTAAGATACGGTCTCACTCCGTAATCAAAGACCTCTTGGACGTACGAATCCCAACCTTCGTTAGAATACCCACTTCCTAACTCAGTCCAAAATTGTCTGTCTTGTTCTGACATGAATATCAGTATCGCTTTATTCTGATTTTTGTCATCATTTATTCCGTATTCATCGAATGCAAATCTAGCATAATCCCATTTTTCCCAACCATCTGCATTATGTTCTTCATAACTTTCTATTGTTAGAACTACAATCGGTTTTCCTGTTTCAAGATATATCTCATTGGATTTGTTATTCAGTATATTAAACTCAGAATCTGACAAAACCTCTGCTGAATCAATAACCCAGACTCCTTCTTCTTCAGGAGGAGGAGGGACGTCTGCTGCTTGAACATTAATAGATAAAAAAATACTAATTAATAGTGCAATGACAATTAGCCTGAGTTTCTTCATATCAAAGCCAATAATACTCAACTCATAAACTATTTTCCGTCATTAAAATTACTTATTCGATTTTCTGAAAGAATTCTTCCAAGTCACCAATTAATTCCTCTTCCGTACCATCATTTAGAATTACTATATCTGCTAATTCTGCAGTTGCGTTTAGAGCCTGCCCTGCATCATCTTTAGCTACAGCCTCTGCCTTTTCTTGCTCCATAAAAGTCTCTTTGTCTAAGGGATCACCAGCTCTTGCCCGACTTTGCAGTCTCTCCCATCTTGTTTCTGTATTTGCTCTAATTTCTATTAAGATAAAATCATCTCTTTTCCTCAAAGCCTCAACTTCTCCTGGGGTCCTAATTGAATCAACAACGGCATCCTTTCCATCCAGAATGTCTAGCAACATTTCTGCTAATATTCCAGCGCCACCCTTTCTTCTAAGTTCTCTCCCTCCTTCAATCAAAGCGTCTCTTGTAGGCTCAATATTTTGTTCCGCAAGCCATGCTCTAATTGAATCAGAACAAGAAGAAGTTTCCAATCCTTTATTTGAAAACCAGTTGACAACCGTCGACTTTCCGGACGCATTTCTTCCAGTTAAACCAATGAGCATGTGAGCACGCTGTGAAAGGATGGAAATAGTGATTGCCTTCTCTCAACCCCAATATCTACGTGTTGAAGCATACTTTAATTCAGCATTATGTATAGAACGTAGTAATCTTACTCTCTCTCCTGAAACATGACCTCTGAGAATTTTTGTTGCTGTTTCTTCTGCAATTCCTCTACCCATCATACAAATTATTGCATCCTTCCCATGAGTACGAATTAGCTCTGCATTCTTAGTCATTTTACCAGAAATTTTCGGGTCCTTGCTTTCAACCCAATCAGATAACATAGACTCCATTCTTTCTGGTGAACATGCTTGCATAGTTCCTGAACAACTAGAACAGGGGGCCACTCTTTCAGTAAATCTTGCAACTCTCTTTCTTGTTCTATTTTTACAATTTAGACAAATCAATACTGCTCTTTCGTTTACCAATCTAACTTCTAAATGATCTCTCAGTTCTTTATCTGACCAAGATGGAAGCAATAGATCTTTTTCACTTTTCTTTGATTGACCAAGAGGTCCAGGGGGTGTTTCTAATAATTTTATATCTCCATTTTGTATTTCGGTAAGTAAGTCGACAGTTGCCTCTATATCCATTCTTTCATGGAATAATTTACTTAACGCCTCTTCAATTACTGGTGTCCCTTTCCATCTTCTCATCAAACCCTGAAGATTTACTTTGCGAGGATCAACTCCTTTTTGCAAAACTCCCATTCTTCTAGCAACTTGAACAACTCTCCATCTCACTGCTCTTCCATTTGGAATCGTCATTCGCATTAGAGAAGGTATTGCTGCAGGTGGAGTTTGTTGTAACCATCCAACGACGTCTACAGTACTTGTTCCTGGAATTTGAATGGATATTCTATAAGGGTCAATTAAGGTTCTTCCCATCTTACCTTCTTTCAATGAACCAAATGCTTGAATTAGATATGCCAATGTTTCATTAATTTTAGATCCAGCACAAGTGTTTAGAATAATTGTTTTTTGTCTTTCTTCTATTGTTATGGTTCTTTCATCGGGTAAAACTCCAGTAGCCTCAATATGTTCTGCAACTGTCCTAATTAATACATCTCTTGCACTAGGTGATAGTGGATATTCTTCAAAGGGAATTACAGATTCATCATTTTCAATTGCTCCAATAGTTATTCCAACAGATCTTCTTAACTTTCCAACTTCTCTAGCCACTTCTTTGGGTACTGGGGTCAATTCTCCAGACCATACGGGAGCTTCTCCAGTTTCTTTTATTGGGGCTACTAGAAGTTCTTCTTGTTCTGGATCAGCATCAACAATTTGCCAAGTTCTACCTGCCATTACAAATCTTCTTGCTCTCCCCATTGAATCATCACTAGCATCGTTGTTAAGAGACAGAACAAATGCTTCATCTACGGAACCAAGAACCGACCTACTTACAGCATCTCTAACTCTGTAAGAAATTTCATCAGGAATCATAGAGATATGGTCTGTTCTAGATTTAGATGCTTTTCCAGATGGAGAGAACCAACCTTTTTCAAGACTCTTGGGGAGCTCTTTGACCATTGCCTTTCTCCATTTGATTTTATCAGATTCTTTTTGTTCCTCATCCCAAGGAGGCCTTTTCTCAGGGATATCTTGACTACTCCTCTTCGCCAACTCTTCCCAAAGTTTCGCTGGCCATTTTGTTACATCTGATTCTTCTGGATTTTCAATAAGTCTAATTAACCAACGATCATTTAGGACCCTCAATATATTGATACTTTTTTCATAATCCCATTCTCTGAATATTGAGCAATTTTCTATAATCTCATTAGCCTTCTGGAGTGGTACTACTCCTCTCTCTATGCCCAATTGAATAAACTGATTAGCGGCTACAATTCCTGGATCTGTTTGCCATTCTACTCCCTCAAGTTCCGATGCCATTGCTCTTCTTGAAATTACTGCACATTCAGAAATTTCATCTAATTCCCATGCTAGAATCTCTCCTCTTCCTGTACCGCCTAGATGATGCTCAGCTCTCCCCATTCTTTGCAGTAATCTATCTACTGCTCTTGGAGATTGTAATTGATGAACTTTCTTAATAGACCCAATATCAATTCCTAATTCCAAGCTACTAGTACAAATAATTCCATGTAAATCTCCACTCCTTAGTTTATCTTCCATTTCTTTTCTAGTTTCAGATGCGAGACTTCCATGATGTACACCAATTTTAATCTCTGGTGCTATAGCAGTTAGTCTTTGAGAAACTGTTTCAGCAGCAGATCTTGAATTAACAAACACTAGAGATGGAGAATCATCTATTAATGAGTTAGCTAGTCTCCGAAAGGCAGCAACAGAATTGGGTGAAACTGACCATTTTACTGATAGAATATCATCTTCAGGAGATGGGATTTCTTTATGGACTAAAACATCTGTAAATCTTGGAGCAGGCCCCATTATAGGTATCGCATTATTAGCCATGTAATTAGCAACCTCGGCAGGGTTTCCAACAGTTGCAGAGAGCCCTATTCGTTGTATATCATTAGGGTTAATATCTGCAATACGCTCTAGTCCTACCATTAACTGAGAACCTCTTTCACTTCCAGCCAAATCATGTATTTCATCTAAAATTATAACTTTAACACCCGCAAGATGTTTCCTTAATCTACTTCCTAGCATCATTATTTGTGTGGTTTCTGGTGTAGTAACTAATAAATTTGGAGGATTCTTTGATTGTCTTGTCCTCTCTTTTTGAGTAGTGTCTCCATGTCTTAAGCCAACAGTTAATCCAAGAGGTTCCAACATTGCAGATAACCTTCTGTCAATATCTCTGTTCAGTGCTCTTAGTGGCGTAATATATAGGATTGACAGCCCTTCCCAATTCTCACTAATTGCTCTTGAAATTACTGGCAATATTGCGGCTTCAGTTTTGCCACTTCCTGTTGGTGCAACCAATAGTCTATTTTTTCCTGCACATAAATCAATAGCCGCTTCTTCTTGAATTGGCGTTAGATTCCAACCTAACTTAGATATCAAGTCTCTAACTTTTGGGTGCAGAATTTCTATTGCTGCCCCTTCCATATCTATATCGACAACGTTCTATCTAGAAAACCCAACGAATTAGAAATCAACTTCCATTATACAATTTACGGGTGTGGAGGGATCTCGTCATCCCAATTTTCCATTTTGTTTAATGTGGTTGTTACGTTTGTTATTTCACCATCTTCCCAATAATCAACGGCTACAAATGTAGGTCTTCTATCCATAATTTCCCAACATTCGATAGTACGATTTAGTAAAAAATCATACTCATTTATCTCATGAGCCTTGTAAGGGTCTGCAGTACCAAATATACTACTCAACCAATGGCTTAGATGCCAAACAGGTTGACTTGAATCCCCTCTTCCCAATTCACATGTCATTTCTTCTTTATCTTGTTGACCATATGGAGTATCCCAACTGTGCTTCCATGCCGGATGGAAATATGAATAACTCTCATTATATTCTGATTGTACGTATATCACAACGTCCCTTTCTTGCAGAATCATATCTCCTATTGAAGGCCAAGGTTCACCTAATTGATGAATAAATGCTCTTTCTAAAATTCCAGTTTGGTTAAATAAAAACTCTAGATGATCAGCAGGTACGTAGTTTTCAACTAATATGGATACAACCTCTCCACATGTAAATGAGCAACTTTCATCAGTTAAATTCATTAACGAATTAAGAAGTGATAACCATTCAAATGGATCTACTTCAGAATACGCACATGGATGTGGAAACTGACCAGGGGAACCATGACAGAATCTTACATCTTCTGCCTCAGTTTCATCATTACTTAGATGATGTGCATCCACCATAAATGCTCTAATTCCTCCATCCCATTGAGCTTGAAGTCCAGTATAGTGATTAGTCCCAAGAATTACACCATCTTCTGATGTAGCAAAAGCATTGTGTGTCTCAGGAAATGTAAAATTATCATAGTTTCTTAAACAGTATTTTGCCAATCCATGGCAAATAATAGTGTCATTCTGATCTAGTGGGTCAAGACCTCTTTCTGATTCCCAGTCATTCGGCAAGTCATCTCCATCTATATCCTCATCCAAAGTATCACAGATTGTATCGCCATCGAGATCATTAGGCATTTCTTCAGAATTATCTGGATTACTATTACAATCAATTTCGATTAAATTTTCCCATCCGTCTCCATCTCTATCCAAATCTTCACTATCTTCTATACCGTCATTATCCATGTCTAGAAACTCATCCCCTATACAGCCTGAAAGAACCAAGCCAACAACAATCAGAATCACTATCCAACGCTTTTCCATAGTATTCCATTGGTAGCATAGCCCATCAATTAATTGGTATGATTGCATTTTTCATGTGAACTTGTTAGCGTAAGACACTAAGCCACGAAGCCTTACCCACGATTGATATAATGGCTCGTCGAGATGATAGAAACTTGGGTTTTTTCGGTCGATTATGGGAAAGTCAAAGGGGAAGACATTTCCAAATTGTCACTAATGTCTCAATTTTATCCGTGGCTCTATTAGTTTGGGGAATAATTTTTCTCTTCGGACTTTCCGGACCCACAGACCCATCCAAAGAAAATATCGTAACTTTAAGTTGGATAGGTATGTTAATTGGAGCCATTGGTACATTCTATGTTGGCCCTGAGTTCTTCTTCTATCTTGAGAAGAAACAGGTTCTCGATGATATTCTTTTGTTGGATTCACGTGCCGAAGTATTAAGGCGCCGAAAAGAAGGAGAAGAAGCAGCAATTATGCTTGGGTCAAAGCACATGAGTCTGATGCGAGGATTACTTGAACTACATGAAATACCAGTTGGAAAGAATCTGACTAATTCTCCAATAATTAAATCTCATAGCGATATCAATGTAGAAGAAAATTGGTGGAATAATTCAAACTCGGTCCTTTCACGTAAACTTCCAGGATTAGATATACTTAGAGAACTATTCTTTCATAGATTTTTAATTTTAATCACTTCATCTAGTTTAATCGCATTATTTTGGAACACTATTTTTGGTATCGCTTCCATGGGAGGCTCTAGAGATTATACAATCGATCTCACAGAGAGAATTAGTGGATTATCATCTTTCCATCACCTTGCTCCTCACATAGATCCCGTTAGTATTATTTTGATTCTTTTCTTAACTTTCATATTATATCTAACTAGGCCGTATAACTTCAAGGAGATTTAGTATGGAAAATGACTTCAAGCTCTATCTCAGAGAGGCATTTCTTGCTATAGGGCTAGTTTTCTTATTACTTGGGTCCATGTGGTTAGCTACCGGTATGTTTCCTCCAATGGTTGTCGTTGAATCAGGTTCAATGAAACATAGCGAAGATGGTTCTCTAGGGGCAATTGATCCTGGTGATTTGGTATTGATTATGAATCCCGATAGAGTTGAAATAGTCACATACGTAGAAGCTTCTAATGAAGATAATGAGAATTTTGGATATGAAATGCATGGTATGTATGGGGACGTAATTATTTATGAAAAAAATGGAGGTTCTGATACCCCTGTGATCCATCGAGCATTACTCAAAGCGGAAACAAACTTAACCGAAAATCCAATTCAGAATTCATGTTCAGAGGGCGTATTTGATCAGTTAGAAGAAATATGCATTTTAACATGGGATGTTCCGGGTACTCATTTAGTAAATGTAAGTAATATTTCTTTAACATTAGATTATTCTTGCGCACCTCATGGAAATCTAACAATCGATAAGTGGATCCCAAAACACGAAGGATATTTGACAACAGGCGACAATAGGATGACCAATGGATGTACAATCGATCAACTAAGAGCAACAAGTTCGACAGCCGATGATTCCTATATCCAGAGTCGTGGCTTAAAGGATGAATATGGCAACCCCGTAACTGCTGTGAGAGATGTTTGGGTAGTGGGAGTTGCTTCATCTGAAATTCCATGGGTCGGAGCAATCAAACTTTTTTTCTCTGGAACCTATGATTTTGTATCTCCACAAACTTGGAATTATCTGTTTACGTTGATTGCAGCAGTAGTCATTATTCCAATGGTTTATGATATGTTAATATTCAGAGAAAGCGAAGAAGAAGAATAGAATATTTTAGTTTAACATATTAGCTAATAGTATTGGGAATAAGACAATTAAAAGTATAATTATACTACTAAAACCACTTACTCGATTAGCTATTTTTTCAACTCTTAGAGGATTCATATTTTTCCCAAAGAATTTTATTACTGAGTGGGTAGAATCTCTAGTGATTTGCCCGCCATCAAAGGGTACCATAGGTATTAAGTTAGCAAAACCAAGTATGAAATTTATCCATGCTAACCAGAATAAGAAATCAAAAATAGCTAACATGCCGCTAGTCCCTATTATTGAAGCAATAATTCCATCTCCTGATTCAAGTAAATCTCTCTCTTCTAGTGGCATAGAATGACCCTCTAATCTTATTGGCTCACCCAATAATTCTAATGGCTTGAATACGAAAATGACAGTTCTGAGGAGAGGATTTAGATCTTCAGTAGATGACAACTTATATCGCTCGACTGCACTAGTTCCAGAGGAAATTCCACTAACTCCGAGAAAAGCATTCCCTTGTTCTATACCATTTCCATTCAAGAAAGTAATATAATCTTCCATACACTGTTCTTGACTATCACAATCCTCCTCAAACCAAGTAGGAATTCCTTGAGAAACGTAGTAATCCAGTTGATCGGTTAGTGTTACAACAATTTCTCTTGTTTCTCTGTCCCCCATCTCATTTTTTCTAGACATAACAGATAAATTCATTTCATCTCCTGCGGATTTAGAATCCATAATTTCTGTGAAAGAGTCATAATCCGGGACATGTATTCCATCAAGGTGAGTAATTATTTCATACGGCTCTAATCCCGCTTCCTCAGCACCACTATCTACAATAATACCCTTTGCATGTAGTCCAGGTTCAGAAGCTACAAATCCTGAGGCCGTGCATGATAGTAAAAGTATCACGATATATGTTGAAACAATATTTATCGAAGGTGCAGCAGCATAAATTCGCAATCTTTCTCTCCTAGGTGCTCTAGTCATTTCTTGAATTTCCGGTTCGAAAAATGCCCCCATAGGCAAAGGACCTAGTAGTAATAATCCGAAACTTTTTGCTCTCATTCCATGAACTCTTGCTTGTATTGCATGGCCGTATTCATGAATAATTACCGCCATAATTAGTGCGATTACTGGCCACCAGAAAGGAACAAAACTCGTTACACCTGGAATTAATAATAGATCTTTAGCAGGAATTGCCTCTTCCGGTGGTGAAAATGCACTTGCTACAGCGGTTAAAATCAGAAGAAGGATTACTCCAAACATTACTATGAAACATAACCATATTGAGAATTCTCCAAAACCTCTCCAAAATCTTCTGTATTTTGAGATCTTTTCAAGAAAAATTCTTCCTTTTTTTGTTCTAATCATCAAAATGAAACCCAAAACTCTTGTTGCATCCCAGTTATCTAGAGTTCCATTATTTTCTAGAATAATTAATACGGAGTACCAAATTATCATAATTATGGCACCCCATATTGGTAGCCCTAGAAGATAAAAAAAGTAGATTGAAATCATTGGTAAAAGATGATTCATAACCGACCCCTCCTCATCTTGCATAACACGTGGTCAAGACCCCCCATTCTTCAACTTGTGTTCTTTATTACAAAAATGACTTCAAAGATAAGCCTCTCGGAATTGCATGGTTGAACGTGATTCAGAGGATATCAAGAGCAAAAAACGTCAACTTGATATCATCAGAAGAGAAAGGGATAGTATCCTGCGTTTGTTAAATCAAGCTAGGTTGGCAAATCTGAACAAAGAAGTAGAAAATCTGATTCAAGAATTCGATAGACTTGATGCGGTTCTCTCAGAAGAAGACTCATATTGAGTCATTATTGATTCTTTCATTGGGAAATTGGTATTTTCTTCCAAAGCAGTAGTTTGAATATTATTAGCATTTTCAGACTTAGAGATTAATGAAAGAAATTTGTGTAACGGAAGTCCCTTATTCCAATCTAAGTAAGGAGTTCCATTTCTCGTTAGAGGTAATTCAGGAACAGTTCTAGAGAGTAATCTTAGTTTCCCTGTAAGTCCTTCAGTTTTCACTCTAAATATTCTCCAACTGTCCCCCCTGACTCCTTTCAACCTGTAAGCATAGAATGGTTGTATTGAGCACCTAATTCCAATTTCTTCTAATGCTTTATACTGTAAAACAGTTCTACCAGAAAGATATAATTTAGGCTTCTTTGAAGATTTTACTTCTATTGGGAAACACATATCGCCCCTTAATGCTAGAAGATCGCCAGTACCTTCTGAACCACTTCCTGGCGCCCTTACAACTAGAAATGGACGTTGACAAATCTGCATAGCCTGTGCTCGTTCTGTTTCACTACAAGATCTTGTTATTGCACGAACTCCTTTTTCTTCACCTGCAAGTACTGAGCGTAACTCACGCTCGTATGCCCCTCCTATTCCCATGCTACTATCGTAATCTCAAGGTTATTGAGGACATCGCTTGATTAATGCTTTTTTTTCCGGTTTTTGGAGTTTTTTATAAAGTGACATTTAGCAAATTATTGAAATTTACCTTTCCTATATTCTCTTGTCCTATCGACTCCCGGGAATTGATCTTCACTTTCACGATATACGGTTTTCATATTCTTTAGAAAACTCTGCTCATTTGTAACAATTAAGACCATATCTACACCTGGGTCTTCTCCTTCATCCATCCAAGCTAATACAATCTCCATTGTCATCCTAGCTCCTTCTCTATGTGGGTAAGCAAATACATCCATGCCCAAAGGTGGTAGAACTAAAGTTTCGCGCGGTTCTAGATTTTCTACTTCTAAAAATAATGAATCATATGATTTTTTTAATAATTCTCTTCTGTATTGATCTTGTGTAGGTCTTCTACAATCTGGACCTACAACATGTACAAGATGTTCTGCAGGTAGATTGTAGGCAGATGTGGTAACCGCCTCTCCAACTCCACAAGGTTGTGAGTTTGTTTTACGTTTTTCTTTTGCTATTTCAGTACAAGCAGCTCTTAATTCAGGTCCGGCCGCTAGTTGCATCACCTCATCTAAACCTTCTCTGCCCGCAAGTCTATTGTTGGCTGGTAGAACCATTATGTCACCCTCCACTCTAGTAACATTGCCAAAGCACACTCTCACCTGTCCATATTTACATTCTCGGACTATGATAACCTCTGCCATATTAATGATGAGGGGAGGGCATCCAATATGTATGCTTCTTCTCAACATTCTGAATATTAAAGCGAACATTTGATGCGTGAAGACGTCTCCCACTGGAATATGTCAGTGGGTTACGTACTAGTAAATGTTGAACCCGGTTCGGAAGTAGATGTGTTTAATACAGCATCATCATTATCTTTTGTAACCGATGCAAATCTTCTCTTCGGCGATCATGATTTAATAGTTAAATTAGAGGCAGAAAATATGGGAGATATAGCTAGGTTAGTTGTAGAATCAATACGTGCAATTCCAGGAGTTTTGAATACCAAAACGCTTGCTTGCGCAGAAATGTAGATGATTTTTCATTAGTCGGTTTTTTCAGTTTTCTTTTAATTGTGGCGCAGTATTGCGTTTTTTATACAATAACTTCATATCCTATTTTGACTGTCGAAGTGGCGGAGGATTGCTTTATGTCAGACAAAAAATACTTCGTATTGATGGAGAATGGAAAGGACACTACTCAAGTGTTCGTAAGCAAGCAGCCACGTGGAGCAGCCTTGAAGGCAGCTACTCGTGGCCATACCGCTATCCAACTGCGTGAGCGCGGAACAAACCGTGTTCACAATTTTGAAGGTTGGACTGAGGTTGTTGCAAAGCCAGCTAATGGACCAGCTTGGCTACCAGACAAAATCAAGAAGGCCAATGTAAAGAAAAATGGAATTACTCGATTATGAGTAATCTATTTTTTCCGGAATTACAAAACCCCTCTCCGGGTTTACTCGGAGAGGGTTAAATCATCTTAATCCTAATTTACGTCCAATTATTGCAATTGGATCGTAGTATTCTGTAATTACTCTTTCTTTGAGAGGTATTATTGCATTGTCTGTGATATTGATCCCTGCAGGGCATACTTCTGTGCAACATCGAGTAATATTACAATAGCCTATACCAAAATCATCTTTAATTTCAGGAATTCTATTTTCAACATCTAATGGATGCATTTCTAATCCTGCTAAACGTACAAAGAACCTTGGTCCAGCGAAATCATCGAATTTTTGATGTTCTCGGAGTACGTGACATGTGTTTACACACAACATACATTCAATACAACCTCTAAACTCTTGGATTCGATTTGCCTCATTCTGATTAAATTCCCAGTCTAATTCATCAGGGCCTTTCACAGGGACCATTTTTTTATTCATTTCATAAGCCCATGATGTATCTGTAACCAAGTCCTTTGTTAATGGGAATGATTGCATTGGTTTCACAAGAACAGGCTCTCCATCTGGAGTTTCTTCCATTACTTCTTCCATTCTTGTCATGCACATAAGACGTGGTTTTCCATTAACTTCTGCGGAACATGAACCACATTTACCTGCTTTACAATTCCATCTGCAAGATAGGTCTGGAGCATGCTCAGCTTGTATTCTATGAATTACATCAAGAACTACCATCCCTTCATCCATTTCAACAGTATAATCTACCATTTCTCCGAATGGGTCTCCATCTTCATCGGGTTCTCCTCTGAAAATTTTGAATGTTACATCTTCTGCCATTTTATTCCTCCTCGTGCAAGTCTTCAATATCTAGTAATTTTTTCAGTTCCTCGTCTATGGGAGGGTATCTTCGATGCTCAATTGTCATTTTATCTTTCTTCGTTATAACACTATTTATTTTGCCCCAGTATTTGTAATCAGGTGTTGGGAAATCATCTCTAGTATGGCCTCCTCTAGATTCCTTTCTATGCAGTGCTGCTAATGTACACATTCTACTTACATCAATCATAGCATCAATTTCTAGTGCTTGATGCCAACCTGGATTGTAAATACGGCTATTTCCTGTAGATGTATTCTTAGAACGTTTTTCCAAATCATCTAAATCTTCTAATGCCTCTTTTAACAATTTTTCAGTTCTAATTATGCCTACTTTATATTGCATCATTTCTCTTAAATCTTCTACGACTTTTGCTGGATTCTCCCCTTCAGTTCTATTTAATGGCGCTAATGTTTCTTCAATTGCATTATTAATTTCTATAGGGTCTATTGGGAGAAAATCCTCAATATCTTTAGCGAGCAATGCAGCGTTTTCTCCAGCAATTTTTCCGAATACAATAAGATCTGAGAGTGAATTTCCTCCAAGCCTATTTGCGCCATGTAGGCCTGTAGCGGCTTCTCCGGCTGCAAACATTCTAGGTACTGTAGTTTCCTGTGTTTCCGGGTGAACTTTTATTCCTCCCATCACATAGTGTGCTGTAGGGCCAACTTCCATTTTTTCAGTAGTAATATCAACTGCAGCCAATTCCTTGAATTGATGGTACATTCCTGGAAGTTTCTTTCTTACTTGATCAGGCTCTCTCCAAGAAATATCCAGATATGCTCCTCCATGAACGCTGGCTCTACCAGCATCTCTTTCGGAATTTATTGCTTTAGCAACAACATCTCTTGTCAATAATTCAGGAGGTCTACGGACAGTTGCTAATTTCCCTTCTACAATCTCAGAGACCCATTCCAAAGCCTCTTTTTCAGTATCAGCGAATTCGTCCTTATACATCTCAGGGACATAGTCGAACATGAATCTCTTTCCTTCAGAATTGGTCAGCATACCTCCCTCTCCTCGAACACCCTCAGTAACTAAAATTCCTTTTACAGACGGGGGCCAAATCATACCTGTAGGGTGGAATTGAATGAATTCCATATCTCCCATTTCGGCTCCGGCCCAATATGCTAATGCATATCCTTCTCCAGTATACTCCCATGAACCTGAACAAACAGCCCAACACCTTGTGGCACCTCCAGTTGCCATTACAATGGTTTTTGCTTTGAAAACATGTAATGTTCCATTGTTCCTATCGTAGGCAAAACATCCAGATATTTTCCCATCAGTCTTGAACATTTTACGGACAGTGAATTCCATAAATATCTCCATACCCATATGAACTCCTTTCTCTTGAAGAGTTCTGATTAATTCTAAACCAGTTGCATCTCCAATATGTGCTAACCTAGGATATGTATGTCCACCAAAGTTTCTTTGATTTGTTAGCCCCTTTGGTGTTCTATCAAAAACAGCCCCCCAAGTTTCTAGTTCTCTAATCCTGTCTGGGGCCTGTTGAGCATGAATTTTTGCCATCCTCCAATCATTTAGGTATTTTCCACCTTTCATTGTGTCTCGGAAATGAGTTTGCCAATTATCACGAGGATCTTTGTTGCCCAATGCGGCTGCAGCACCTCCTTCAGCCATTACCGTATGCGCCTTTCCTAGCATTGATTTACATATCATGGCGACACTAACTCCTGAGTTACTAGCCTCTATTGCTGCTCTCAATCCAGCACCCCCTGCTCCAATTATTACGACATCATGTTCATGAACAATGTAATTTTCACTCATAATATCACCTCACATTATAATCCAATAGTGGTCTTGAATTCTGCCTTCTGAGACGGCCAAAACAAACAAATCTCCAAGAAAAACCATAACTAAACTAGTCCAAAACCAGAAGGCATGTTCAATATTTAAGTTACTAACTTTGATGTATAATTTCCCCATTATTCCTGAGATTCCACCTCTCCATCGATTCATCCCTCCACCAAATAGATGTCTGAATGCGTGACAAGAAGCAACATACATGAATAGAAGAATAGATTCAGTAGCTAAAACCACGGTTCCTAAAGATATTCCAAATTCAGTTCCATCGTTAAACCACATTGTATGATATACATCGTAAACTTTCATTGAAAGAATAATTATTGCTAGATATAACATATATCTGTGAATATTATTTAACACAAATAGTCCGGTTTCTCCTTTGTACCCTATTCTGTAATTCACTTCAGGTTTTGCAACTACACATGCTGTAGGATTTTGGAAAAAGACTCTATGGTAGACTTTTCGCATGTAGTAACATGTCCCTCTAAATCCAAATGGTATCCATAAAATCAGCATAGCTGAATTCATCCAATTAGGTGCTTTTATACCGAACAAATGTATTACATCGGGTGAAAAAATTGGTGAAGTCACCCTGTGATTGTCGTAGTGAATTGCTCCATCCCAAATCAAAACCCGTAATGCAGTATAGATCAAAGCCAGAGTTAATCCAAACCCCATCCAAAATGGCTTAGTCCACCATCTGTCGATTCTATCTGTTTTCCCAAACCCCTTTTTCAGGGGTAGTTTAATCGCATCAGACAAAGAACTCACCTAATGGTGCAAGCACCAGTAATACTCCCGACTCAAGTAAGGGCAATAAGTGATTGCTTTTACCCATGACTTAATCATTCATCTTTAGCGGAATATTAATGTTAACTTGGCTTTTCGTATGTTTGATTAAAATGGATGACTTCAATGATATCACTTCATCAATTTGTCCTAATTGTGGTTATATGCCCGGAGCTTGGCTCCCCTCTCTCCGTTGTCCGGAATGTGGAGAAATAATGTTTCCATGAAAAAATATTATAATTTACGCTAAAGAAGAATAATCAACCTTTTCTTCAATTAATTCAATTTCGTCTACATCCATTTGTGCAAGCTGCAATTTACCTGACAATTCGTCATTTACTGCATGCCAATATGAGTATGATTCGATAACCCATATTCCTGATTCCCGAGTGCCATTTCCACTACCTTTTACTCCACCAAAAGGAAGGTGCGCCTCAGCCCCCGTTGTCGAATTATTTATTCCGGTCATTCCTGCTTTAATTCCTGACTTGTACCTATATGCCTCTAGTCTATCATTGGTATAAATTGCACTTGATAATCCATATGGTGATGCATTGGCAAGATGTAATGCATGTTCGAAATCTTTAGCCTTTACAATAGTGACTACTGGACCAAATATTTCTTCATGGAAACATTCCATTTCTTCAGTTACATCTGCATAAACATGTGGCCACATGTAAACTCCTTGTTCAGGATTACCAAGGAAGTTCTCTGGTCTATTGTCGGAAGTTATTCTTCCATTACCCCACAATTTCTTCGCTCCACTTTTCTCACATAATTCTAAATCTCGCATGAAATCATTTGCATATTTTTCAGATAACATAGGGCCATATAATACATCTTCATGTACCATTGAATCCCCAATTGTTGTTGATCTGACTTTTTCCATTAACTTTTCAATGAAATCATCATAAATGTCTTCATGAATTATCAAATTACCAAGACTTGTACATCGTTGACCGGCTGTCCCAAATCCTGCCCAGTATGCTCCTTCAACAGCGTTCTCCATATTTGCACTTGGCATAATTACCAATGGGTTCTTACCTCCTAATTCTAGACTGGCAGATACTAAGTTCCTACCGCAAACTTCTCCAATCATTTTTCCTACTGATGTAGAACCAGTAAAACTGATCTTATTGACTAATCCTTGGTCAACAGCATCAACAAGATGTTGTCCCGCGCCACTTCCTTTTCCATGAATCAAGTTTATGACGCCATTTGGTAGTCCTGCTTCATGCATAATTCTAGTTAGCATGAAAGACAATAATGGGGAGTCCTGTGGGCTTTTCCAAACACAAGTATTACCGCACATTATTGCCGGAATCATTTTCCAAAAGGGAACTGCTGAGGGGAAATTACATGCGTTGATTATTCCGCAAACTCCTAAAGGTCTTCTGTAGGTAAAAAGCTCCTTATCGGGTAATTCTGAATTAACTGTTTGGCCATATAATCTACGACCCTCAGATTGGAAAAATAGGCATGTATCAATCGCTTCCTGAACTTCTCCTCCACTTTCTTTCAATGTCTTACCGATCTCTCTTGTTTCAACTCTTACAATATCCTCTTTGTATTGCATTAGAAGTCTCCCCATATTTCCTATAATTTGACCTCTGGTTGGTGCCGGTGTTGCAGCCCATGAAGGAAATGCATTTCTTGCAGCATCTAGGGCTTCATGCACATCATCTTTAGTGGAAAGAGGAAACTCTCCAAGACAGTCAGAAAGTAGTGCTGGATTTAGACTTTCAAAAGTTTCTCCACTACTGGATAATTTCAATTCCCCATTAATTATATTGTATCCCTTAATCTTCGGACTACCGTTGGGATTATTGGCTTCCATAAATTCAAATCCTGTTTCGAGTACATTGGTCATGTGCCTGCGAAATATAACTCTATCAAGAAACCTTCTCAAGGAAGATTATGGTGATTTAATCCATTATTCATTTGACATCTTCAAGTTCACAGGTTTAACTACCCCCCATTACTACAGAGGATTGTTCAGAGGTATGTGGAATGTCAAATGAGGAAGTAGATGACTTACAACTTAGAGTAGCAAAGGCGATACCGAGTGATGTAGGGCATGGTCGTGCTCGAGTACCTTTCGACAATGATTTGAATCTGAAACCAGGAGATATTGTTGAGATTACAGGAGAACAGAAAACTGCTGCTATTGTTTGGCGTTGTCGCCCAGAAGATGCCAATCTTGGCATTATTAGAGTGGATGGAATTATTAGGAAAAATGCAGGTGTTTCTCTTGGTGATAAAGTTTCAATCCGTAAAGTCGAGACACAGCCTTGTCAGAAATTAATTCTTAGTCCTGTAATGGCTAAACAGCAGAAAGTACGATTCGGGCCAGGAATTGAAGGTTTTGCTCGTAGAGGCCTGAATAAGAGGCCAGTAGTTTCTGGAGATAGAATTTTTATACCAGGGATGACTCTTTTCGCAGAGGCTTTACCATTTCAAATTGTCAAAACAACTCCTAAGGGAATAGTTCAGGTACTTCCTGATACTGAAATAGTAATCAAAGAAGAACCTGTTGATGAAGAAGATGAATCCGGACAGCCAATTTCAACAATTTCATATGAGGACATAGGGGGAATCGGTGAGCAACTTCAAAAAGTTAGAGAAATGATAGAACTTCCATTGAAGCATCCTATTCTTTTCCGAAGATTAGGAATTGATCCTCCCAGAGGGGTTCTTCTCCATGGTCCTCCAGGCACAGGGAAAACATTGATTGCGAAGGCGGTTGCATCAGAAACTAAGGCAAACTTTACTTCAATAAATGGTCCAGAGATAATTTCGAAATATTATGGTGAGAGTGAAAAACAGTTACGTGAAATATTTGACGAAGCAGCTGCCAATTCTCCTGCAATAATTTTCATTGATGAGTTAGATTCTATTGCCCCTAAGAGAGAAGATGTTAGTGGAGAAGTAGAAAGAAGGGTCGTAGCTCAATTATTGACTTTACTGGATGGTATGCAAGGCAGGGACAATGTCATAGTAATAGGTGCAACTAATCGTCCTGATGCAATCGATCCTGCTCTCCGTCGCGGAGGGAGATTTGATCGAGAATTAGAGATAGGCGTTCCTGATAAGCATGGTCGTTCAGAAATCATTGGTATCCATACTCGTGGAATGCCAATTAGTGACGACTTTGAGATTGAATGGTTATTAGATAATACTCATGGATTTGTAGGTGCAGATATTTCAGCTCTTGTAAGGGAAGCCGCAATGAAAGCTCTTAGAAGATATTTACCAGAGATTGATTTAGACGAAGAACAGATTCCAACTGAAGTACTTGAGAAGATGGAAGTCAAAATGGCAGATTTCAAATTAGCAATAAAGGAAATTGAGCCAAGCGCTTTAAGAGAAATATATCTTGAAGTTCCTGAAGTAAGTTGGGATCAAGTAGGTGGACTCAAAGAAGTAAAAGAAAGACTGAAGGAAAGTATTGAATGGCCTCTAACAAGGCCCGAGATGTTCAACCACTTTGGTATTAATCCTCCACGAGGAATAGTACTGTTTGGGGCACCTGGAACTGGTAAGACACTTATTGCTAAGGCGATTGCAAATGAAGCCAAGGCGAATTTCATTACAATAAAAGGTCCTGAATTAATTTCTAAATGGGTAGGTGATTCTGAGAAAGCGGTAAGAGAATTATTCAAGAAAGCCAAACAATCTAGTCCTTCTATAATTTTCTTAGATGAGTTTGAAAGTATTGCAGGAGTTAGGAGAAGTAATACCGGTGAAGGTTCAGATGTGATGAATAGAGTGGTTAATCAATTACTAAGTTCAATGGATGGTGTTGAATCAATGGAAGGCGTAATAGTCGTTGCAGCTACCAATCGCCCAGAGATGATAGACCCCGCACTACTAAGAAGTGGAAGATTCGAAAGAGTACTCCATATCCCTCCTCCTGATGTTGATTCAATTAAGGCAATTTTGAAGATTCATTCCGAACCGATGCCTCTTGGGAAATTCAATATTGAGTCCTTTGCTCCACAATTGGTTAATTATACTGGTGCAGATATTGAAGCTATATGTAGAGAAGCAGCTCTAATTTCAATGAGGGCCGAGAAGAAAAGTGTATCCAAAAAGCATTTTGAAGAGGCAATAAATAGAGTCCGTCCTACGATTACCGATGAAATGATGGATTACTACAACAGAATGGAAGCAAGATTGACTAGTGGGCTTGAATCAGTCCGACGTAGTTCTGAGATTCATTCAGGAATAGAATCAGCTTGAGGGAGATAAAATGCCAGTAACATTCGGACGAGAAATCATTAATCGTGAAGTCCACGATAGTGCAGATGATAGGCTAGGTAGTGTTACAGATTTTACTATTGATGTCGAAAATGGACAGATAACTAATATTCTAGTGATGATTGAACCAGATATCAACCCCCAACTTCTTCCTTGGCCTACCGTAAATGGTCTTTTATCGGTTCCAGTTGAAGAGATTGATAGTATTGGTCAGGTAATCAAACTGTCAGAATAGCATGATGCATAACCGTTCATTCGTTCACAACCATCTTAAGTCGAAGTTCAGGCTCGATTTTTGTCGTATTGACTAGGTGGGGTATAGGATGGCCAATTTTCGCGATTATACTCGTAGATTAACAACCCTCAAAGCTCGTCGTAATATGTTGATTGGAGCCTTCTGGATTCTACTAATTCTTTTAATTTCTACAATAGCTGCAACATATGTTACGGACGGTCAAACTCAACAATCGGCATATGGTGATGACTGGAACGATCTTGGTTTGTTTAGAGCTGAAATAAATAGCATGGGAGTTGATACAACTGCATTAGTTTCGAGCCCCCTATTATTGAGTGAGATAGATCATCCTGAGGAAGCTATTTTCGTTATATCTGGTGTAGAGAAAGATACTATTTCATTGCCTAGGTTTACAGGTGATGAGAATGTAATTGAATTATCAGAGGGTTCGGGTTATACGACTTCTGAGATTATTGCTATAGATGAATTCGTTGAAGCAGGTGGCACCGTACTTTTGATGGATGATAAAGGATACTCTTCAACTTTAGCAGAAAAGTTTGGATTAGAGTTCTCAGGTCATACCTTATATGACGGAGAAGCATATGCTACAGAATTAGATTACAATTTCATTTGGGTAAATACTACATCAGCCTTTAATTTCACTACTAATTCCGGTTCTTTATCAAGTATTCATCCATGCCTCAGAGATACAGATACTGACGGATTTATTGATTTACTAGATACTGACCCTTATGATATTACAACATTCCCTGCAGGAATTACTAGGGAAGATGCCGGATTGTGTTCTCACAGGTGGATATCAGAAACACAATGGGATTTTTCTGAGAATTATAATTTGTTAACTAATCAACCATCTGCTTTCAATGCAGGTTCTTATAACCCTGTAGAAAATAGATATGATATAGGAAAATCTACTCTTGATTCATATTTAGATACTAATGATGATGGGAATCTCACGATTGGTTCTTCTGCCTTTGGGATCGATGGGGATGAGGTAGGCCCATTTGCTGTTTATGTTCGTTACTGTGCAGATCGTTTGTGTGTAGGAGCAGATTCAGGAAGGGTGCATTTTGTTGCCGATGGTTCAATATTAACTAATTCATTGTATGATGATGCATTCTATTCCGGAGTCGACGACGTCGTTCCTTCGAATGACAATCGGAAGTGGGCACTGGACATTATTGCTGAGTCGTTATTGATTGGAAATTCAAGCGCAAAAAGTTCATCTAATGCGATAGTCATTTTCGATGAATCAAGACATCAACAACCTACATTATTTGGAGATACATATAACTTAATGTATTATTTATTGATTTATTTTACTAACGATTGGATGGCAATGTTACTACTATTCCTTGGTTTATTTATTACTTTAGAAGCAGTCCTAATACGAAAAGAAGATCCTGAAAATTGGCGGCATGTATTCAGGATAATTTACTATGGTTTTGGAGATGCTAGAAGATATGAGTATTATCAAAAACCAGAAAAAATAAGGCAGGTATTACTTACGAGAATAAGAAATCTAAACACTCTATCAAGAGAAGAATTCGATGCACTTCCAGCTGCTGAATTACAAAGAATGATTGATGATCAAGTATTAACTAAATTCATTTTTGAAGATAGAAGATATAAGCCAGATGAATTAGTTGGAATTGTGAAGAGAATCAAGGAGTGGGGTTCAACGAATTCTGAAGAGGAGGTAGAATATGTGGACTCGTAAAGCTGCTATCATTCTCACAAGTGGAATAAGCTTGATTTTGATAGGTATGATGATTTCAAATTTCCAATTAATGATCGTGGGTTTGACATTCGTATCATTTTTAGCAATTAATGGGTGGATAGAGGGTCATTCTGATTTAGAGATTAAAAGAGAAGTTTCTGCTGTTAATGTCTACAAAGGAGATGACATAAATGTTGTACTAACGATAACAAATAAGTCATATCGACGTACACAACAGTTAGAGGTTTTTGATAATGTACCTCATGAGATGAAAATGAGAAAAGGTGTCAATCTAATGAGAATGAATCTAGGACCAGGGCAAACTGCTACCATTCGCTATACTGTTCGCTGTCCATTAAGGGGGCACTACACAATAGGGCCTACATCTATTAGGTATAGAAACACGTTCAATCTATTTGTTTCAGAGACTAGTATTGGAGATAGATCAGATATCACTGTATTCCCACAAGTTAGAGATGTGGAAGAGGCTTTGATTCGTTCTGATGTTCCAAAGATGTATACTGGAGCCACAACTCTAAAAACACCAGGTCAAGGAATGGAATTTTATGCCTTGAGAGAATATTTCCCAGGGGACTCATTCCGTTCAATTAATTGGAAAGCTTTTGCTAGGACTGGAGAATTAATGGTAAATGAGAAGACTAGAGACGCAGTGACCGACGTTTTCATTATTCTTGATACTCGTGATGTAGCAAGAATTGGAACCGTTCTAAAGAATCCATTAGAAATGGGTACAGTAGCCGCTGCTTCAATTGCTAATTATTTCATTAAGAGAAGAGATTCGGTTTCATTGGTTACCTATGGTGAAAGAATGGATTTTCTGCCTCCTGAAACCGGAGATAAGCAACATTACAAAGTTCTAAGCCAATTGGCTGCAGTTGAATCGAAAGGAAGTATGCCTTTACAAGCAGTAACTAATGCTCTCTCTCCAAGGATTTCTCGAGGCTCTCCTGTGTTTATTATTAGTAGTCTTGAAGGAGATGGGACTACTTTATCTGCAATTAGAAATCTTTCAGGTAAGGGGCACGAGGTAATCGTTTTGTCTCCTAGTAGTATTGATCTTGAGAGGCTTGTAAGCAGAATTCCAAGGATGGCCTATGAAGTTTTAAAATTGGAAAGACAAAATCGATTAACAGCGATCTCAGGCTATGGAGCCAAAGTAATAGATTGGACGCCTAGTGTTGAATTATCTCAAGCATTATTGCAAATTAGGACTGTATAGGGAGGTTAGATATATGGCAATAGATGTAGTACCGGAATCAAAAACTCTTCATATCAAAAAATTACGTTTTAGATGGCAAGTGCTGTTATTGCAAACTCTATCTACAGTTTCGCTATTATTCTTAATGCGTAAAATGAGTGAATTATATGGAGAATGTTCTGAAAAGTTTGTAGCAAACTCAGGTCCAGAAGGTTGGTGTCCTGCATATGAACATACTAGAGGATTGAGATGGATGGATTCTAATGGCAATACAATTCTACCTAACTTTATTACTGGAATTAATGAATCTGGCTTTGATGCGTTCACTATGCCTTTGATACTCTGTTTTGTTTTGACTGGATTGTGGGTATTCATGCAAACACGTGGAGAAAGGACCCAACTAATTATCAAAAGAACATTCAGCATAATTTTAGCTTCTTGGTTCCTTCTTCCTTTCCTAATATCTTGGTTGATAGGAATGGTTTCAAACGGCCCTTATCTTCCAATAGGGAATAATGATGAGCAATATAATCATATAGAATTAGTATTGGCTCCATTTGAGTTTTTCTTTGAATTAGTTTTCTTCGGTATCGTCTTTGCTCCAATTCTTATAGGTTTGATGGGAATTTGGGGGTTATCTAAGAGGATGATTACATGGGCTACTGGTTACTTTCTGATGGTAATTGGCATTCATGCAATGCTGACATTTGAAGGTGTAACCACAGCAGTAGATGTCGGATTGAAACCTCTATCTGCCCAGATTGGTGAAGCAACTCTGTTTGGAGGACTAATTTCTCCATTAGCGTTTGATTTATTGACGGTGGCTATACTGTTGTTGGTATTCTTAGAGTCTGGGCTAGCAGTAATAACAAACCTCGAGTACACCTCTTTACTACCAGAAGCATCAAAGAATGATCCAGAATATGTTAATCAATTTAATAATATTATTAATGGGCACTTAATACATCTATTCGGTGTAATGATTGTTGTAAGTTTGACAACTGCACTTGCTCTTGAATTTGATGATTTCTTAATCTCATTTGTTGGATTCTTAGAGGGTTCTCAGTGGTCTGGCCAAGTAAAGGAATCGTTAGAATTACAACTAACTTATGGTAAAGTAATTTCAGCATCATTGTTCATGATTGTAGTTGCAGGAGGAAGGTTCGTAATTCCTTGGCAAAGAATCACGGGAGTTATTGAAACCGGTCTTTCAAAAATTAGAAATTAACTTAATCGTAAGATTTTATGAAGAGTTCCCCAGATAAAAATAATGAATACAAATTGAATAATTAGAATTATAAGATTATTTTCAATATCTAAAGATTGCAGAATCTCTACTATTTGTTCTTGAAATGAGATTGTTATTAGAATAGTAATGAAAACTAAAAAACGATGTAACCAAGGACCCAATTTACTTACTTTATCTTCATTGGTTAAAGTGGGTTGGCCATTCATACATCTATCAGAGGTATCTAGGTCATCAATCCATCGCTTAATCACTATCTTTGACTCGTTGGGTTCAAGCGGAGAATACTTGACGGCACATTATGAGCGGCGGACTCTCGATACAGTCATGCAGCCAATGTAGGGAGCCATCTATTCTATTTCAGGAATATAGTGGTCAGCATTTGTGTGGTAAACATTTAGCGTCTTCAATCAGGAAACGAGTATCTAAGGAAATACGTTTACAGATTAATCTACCAAAAGATGCACGACACCCTGATGGAACTCCATTCAGAATTTTTGTCGCGATTTCTGGTGGTAAAGACTCAGCAGTGCTATTGAGTATGCTTGTCGATATTATTGGCCAAAGAAGAGATGTAGAAATTATTTCTGGCTGTATAGATGAGGGTATTGATGGGTATCGCTCACCTTCACTTGAACTTGCAAGAGAACTCTCCGAGTCTTTAGGAGTCAGGTTTGAAACATTATCATATGAGGAAATGGGATATGATAGAATGGACAATGTAGTAAATAAGATGGATGTTATTGGAGAAAATAATCCAGAAGCCAAGGGTATGATGCCGTGTTCTTATTGTGGAGTTTTTAGAAGGCAAGGAATTAATGCTTTAGCGGAGAAAGTCGGAGCTGATATTATGGCATTAGGGCATAATCTAGATGATATGGCTCAATCAATAATAATGAATTTCCAGAAGGGGAATATAGAGAGATCTGTTCGCTTGGCCCCTCATACTGATGATCCAATAGAAGGACTTGCACCCAGAGTAGTCCCTTTGCGCTGGATTCCTGAACAAGAAATCCATGCTCATGCAATTTCCTCGAATTTGCCTATTCATGATGGAGACTGCCCTCATGCTCCGGGTGCCATGAGGCAACTAAGTCGTAGAATAGTTGCCGATATGGAAACAATAACTCCAGGCTCTAGACATGGCTTATTACATTCTTTAGATCAAATACGTAAGTTATACAAAGAAGTTAATCCTGTTAAATCAGAGATTAAGAATTGTGAGAAATGTGGTGAAATAACTAGCAGAAAGATTTGTCAGGCCTGTACTATGAAACGTTGGTTAGAAGAAAATTAAATTATGAACTCAACAATCTCATTGATGTCTTGATTCTTGCCACAATATGAACATCGTATTTCCATAGGTTCTGCAGAAATAATTTTTAATTTATGAGGCAATGGCTCGCGAGAGTTTTGAGTTATACAATTTGAAAAAGAACATCTTACTATATTTATCAATTCTGAACCCAGTTCGATAGTTCTTTTCTCTGCTACGTGATAATTTCGAATAATTGCAACAGATGCTTTTGGGGCAATTAGAGCTAAACGGTCCAGCTCTTCTTGATTTAATTCTCTATCTTCGATCTTTAGAACATCTTTCCTACCCATTTTCCCACTAGGAACGTTCATTACCATAGAAATTGGGTTAGATCTTCCAACATCTAGTCTCAACATTTTCAGTACTTGTAATGCATGACCAGATGGGATATGATCGATTGCAGTACCATTACAAATAGCAGTAACACGTCTCATTTCACTCATTTCTTCACCTTCTTTGGAACCTTTACCCCTAAACTTCTACATAGTAAAGCCATTCTAGTGGGAACTCCATTGAATGCTTGCTGAAAATATCTTGCGTGTCTTGTTGAATCAACACTAGCATGTAATTCATTTACTCTTGGTAGAGGGTGCATAACTATCATTTCTGCTTTAGCATCAGATAAGTCATCTTTTGTCAATTTATAAATTCCTGCTACTTTGTTGTATTCATCTTCATCTGGGAATCTTTCTTTCTGTATTCTTGTCATATATATTACATCAGCAGAATCAATTGACAACGACATTTCTTCTGTTTCATTTATATCTCCGCCATGATTCTTTAGATCTGAAACTATTTCATCAGGCATTTTCAGTGATTCGGGTGACACTAGAGTTATTTTGGCCCCAAATCTTACCAATGCATGAGATAAACTATGCGTTGTTCTTCCATATCTAAGATCTCCTACCATCATTACATTCAGCCCTTCAAGGCTTCCATGAGCTTCACGAATTGTGAATAAATCAAGCATAGTTTGGGTTGGGTGATTTCCTGCTCCGTCTCCACCATTTAAGACTGGTATTTCAACAGCATCCGCACTATATTGAGCAGCCCCCTGGTTTGGATGTCTAATAACTGCAATATCTGCATATCCATCAACCATCTGCATAGTATCGTACAGTGTTTCGCCTTTCGATACTGAAGAACCAACTGAACTAAGATTCAAAACTTCGCCACCTAATCTTTTCATGGCAGTTTCAAATGACATTCTGGTTCGTGTCGAGTTCTCAAAGAATAGATTACCTAATACCTTCCCTTGAAGTAAAGGTAAGTATACTTCACCTTTAGCAACCGGCAATAAACTTCTTGCATTATCGAGTACTTGTAATATCTCTTCATTTGTTAGATCGTCCATCGTAATAACGTCGCCCATGCTCATTCCTCTAGTTAATCGCGTTAGAAGTCGGTCATATGTATTGCCCTCTAAGTATAACCTTTGATGACCGTATTCCGCTGTCTTGATGAATAATGAATTACCCCATAAGCATGATGATAATCAGTCGGACACCAGTTCGAGTTTCATTTTGCGGGGGTGGAACTGACGTAGATTGGTTCTCTCAATCATCTGAAAAAGGCGGAATGGTTACATCTCTGGCCATTGATAGGTATATTCATGTAATTGTAAATAGGCGTTTTGATGAAAGGATTAGACTATCTTATTCAAAGTTAGAAGTTGTAGATAATTTTGAAGATCTTGAACATGAATTAGTCCGTGAATCAATGAGAATAACAGGAGTCACTTCCGGAGTTGAAATCACTACAATAGCAGATATCCCCTCTCGAGGAACAGGTTTAGGATCTTCTTCTGCAGTCACTGTAGGTTTGTTAAATGCTTTACATTGCTTTGCAGGGAGGAATGTTTCCGCGTCTCAACTGGCTTCTGAAGCGTGTGAAATTGAAATTAAGATACTTGGGCAGCCTATTGGGAGGCAAGATCAATATGCGGCTTCTTTTGGTGGAATAAATTCCATCAAATTCTGTTCTGATGGTAATGTCATAGTCGATCCAATTAATATCTCTGAACAAATAATGTCAAATATTTCTAACGAATTCACTCTTATATTTACAGGACAGAATCGTTCTGCCTCTGCTGTACTATTAAATTCTGAAGAAGATGGTAGATCTGCTATAGATAATCTAATTAGAATAAGAGAGCAAGCGGACGAAGCTAGAGAATTTATTTTATCAGGAGATTTATCAAAACTCGGTATTCTCCTAAATGAAGCATGGTCTATGAAAAGAGGTATTTCTTCAAATATCAGTAACGATTTTCTTGATGAAATGTATAGCCGCATAATGTCCAAAGGTGCAAATGGTGCTAAATTACTAGGTGCTGGAGGAGGGGGTTTCTTCCTTGTTCATGGAGACCACGAACTTCGTGAAAAATTACAATCTGAGTTCTCTTCTGAGCATAGAATGTTGCCTCTGAACATTGACTTTAATGGTTCATCAATCATTTTTAATGATTCAAGAGTGTGAAAAGATGAAAAAAATTATATTGCCATTTATATTGACATTTCTAATTATTTTTAGCTTGAACAATGTTTCTGTTAGTGCTGCCGATGATCGAAATGTTAGCGATGAAGATATTATTTTCTCAATTACAGGTTATTCGAAGTTTATCATAGAAGATGCGATAGAAGTTAATTCACAATTTAATGCTTCTTGGGAGGCTTCTATAATCCTCTCTGATCAAATTGGAACCGATCTTCTGCAGAACTCAGAATTAGGACTTAGAGCACAAATTGACATCCACCTAGGTAATTCCGATGGCTTTGTAGATTCAAATGAATCAGATTTATTCGATCAATTGTTCCGTATAGAGAGGAACTGGAATAATTCTGAAAATGGTGGTTGTTGTATTTTTGATTATAATCCATTATATTCTCCAGAAGGAATTAATTTACTTACATCTAAAGTAATTGTGGGACCAATAGAATTAGAAAATACTACATGGGGTTGGAATGAGTCAACCGATTTGATAGGACAGACCGATAGTCGAGCTACTAGGATTATTGACTTCCCAAGAGTCGGTTCCTTAGTTGAGGAAGTTCCTTTAATGATTTTTCTTCCAGACGATTGGGAATACACATATAGTGCGATGGGAGAAATATTTTCCGGAGAACCTGGCGAATTTACTGTCAATCGCTCTGAGGCAAATGTTGCAAGTAATATCCGAGTAACAATTTCTAATAATCAAGTACCCAATGCTTTAGGTTATAGAACTTCAACTGGAACAATGATTACCTTAAATTCTCCTACTTCATATTATGGGGAATGTGAGGATAGTAGTTTAGATCACAATCAACAATGGTGGACACTATCAAATAATAATACTCTTGTTTTGACACACTACGGAGATAATCTAAGTTTCATTCCCCAAGATTATGGTTTTCAAGAAGCAGAGGTTGCTAGTATAGTTATGTATTGTAAAGATTGGTTCAATACTACAGATACATGGTATGAAAATATACTAATTGACTCCATATTTCCAGTTTGGGAATCAGTAATTTCTTACTTTAACGAAGAAAATGAGGAGGTCATATTTGATAATAGTCAACCTATAACAATAAAATCTGATACAAGTATTTCATTTAATATTTCAGCAAACGACCCTAATTCTGAATCTCCGGTAAACATTCAAATAACCTCAAATAAGACTTCTAATTATATTCATAGCGATGTAAATATTCTAGAATTCTCAGACATATTTTATCAAAATGATGATGTAAATGGTCTCCATCTAAATCTTTCCGAACGTCATAAAGCCAAGTCTCCTACATCGTGGTCAGTTAATCTAAAAATTTCTGATGATGCAGGAAATACAATTTATAGAGAATGGGAGATAATAGTTCTGGATGGTATGGGGCCAACAATAATTCCTGACTTAATAATAAATAATCAATCGATTTCATCTAATAATCTCGCTAGAGATGGCGATATAATTACAATCTCTCTACAACAATCTTTTGATGATTTAGATTCAATCAATGAAACTAGGTGGTCTTTATCAATTGATAATGAAGTAATTGTCGATAATGTTACAATGAATCAGATAGATAAAATGAATCTCGGGCCATTCACTTCCGGAACCCATGTTTTTAGTATAGATGCATATGATTCTTCTTTTAACCATCAGAATCTTGCTTTTGGATTAGCAATTTCTCCGAATTTTGGAGTCGATATTGAATTAATTTCTACTGAAATTGAAGGTAAATTAGTTGAGGGCAATACAGTCTTATTTTCAGCATCTATGCAAAATAATCGAGCCTCTTCAGGGTCAGGGCAGTTTTGCGTTAATAGTCAATGTGGACCATTTGTTGGTGTACCCGCCGCTAATTCAAACACTCCGGGATATTTTGATGTAGAATTGAGTGTTGAGTTGACAAGTTCAACTCCAATTAGTACCTATTTTAAGTGGCAAAGTGAGAGCTCAGGAGATAATGGGCAAATAACCATCGAATCTGAAGTTCCAGTTGAACCATATTGGCAAAAACCAATACAAACAGTTCTGTTAGTTTTTGTATTTTTATCATTATTCGTTTTTTCTGTAAATCACCTCTGGGGAGTAGATTCTCAAAGACCATAATCTGAAACAAATGTCCGCAGCACTCATGAGTCATAACATATGGTGATTAACTGTGATTCTACTACCCGACTACCCTGATCGAGTGATTCGCGATCATAGAGTTCGAGTTGAAAGAATAGCATTATCCATCACCTTCTTACTTATTTTTTCTGCATCATGGTGGCTATTCTCCGGTTTATTTGGTTCACCAGAGATATTGCCCCGACTAGGTCCAATATCTTTGATATTTATTTCTTCATTAGTTGTAATTGATTTGATTGATTATGGACTAATTCAGAGATCTAGGTTAGGAGTAATTGCTAATATTTCTTATCCTAGTTTGTTAGCATTATCAGTCTCTAATATCGAATATAATGATGCTTTAATATCTGGATTAATATACCTTCTATTAGCTATTTTTCTTTGGTTTATTGCTAGGAAAAACCTCTCAATCACCCATTCATCTAGGAGATGGAGAGGCTTAACTAGTTTTCTCGGACTCGCATTCTCTGCTTCAATTATGTATTCCATTTCGTCAGAAATGTACGTTTATTCGGTTGTCTTAATTTGTGTATTAGTTACCATGATTCCCGATTTATTATCTAAGGATGAAAATCACAAATCAAGGAAAAATTTTATCAAGAAACTTGATAAAATTGAGGAACAGGTATTACTATTACGAAGTGAAGGAATCTCTCTTGAACAAGCCTCTTCAATTTTGAAGAAAGCAAGAGAGGAATGTTGGAACGAACCTGAGAAGGGTATGGAAGTTATCTCACTTGCAGAAGAAGAAATTGAAAGAGTTCAATCTTTGGCTAGAGACTTAGATGATATAAAACAAGAAACTTACCTATTTTTGAAGAAAGCAGAATCTATAGCTCCTGGAATAACTGGTCCAAGAAAGGCATTTGAATCCGGAGAAAAAGAATCTGATTTTGGTTCTTTAAGAGAATCCGAGATATTCTTCCGGCTTTCAAAAAAGAAGTCTGAGGTGGTAATTCAACATTGGCAAAATGCAATTGATGAAATCGCAAGTGCAGAAGAATTAATTTCTAGTATTACAAAAGTTCAATTAGACTCAATAAGAAACATAATTGATTCCGCTAAGGAAGCACTCGAATCGGAAAATCCAATTGAAGCAATTAAGATAGCATCTTCAGTTTCTGGCCATCTTGAAAGTTTAGAAGCTACTACAATAGAGGCTAAAGAAGCAATAATCGAAGCCGAAAAGGCTATTCAAGGCGTTGATGATAGTTTCTCAGTTAGTACCAAAGAAAGATTATTAGAGTCAAAGAGTGCATTAGAATCAGGAAATTCTTCACTTGCTAAAGGATTGGCTACAAGTATTCTCAGAGATATAAATAAAGTTTCTGAATCAATGCAGAAAGTACAGCGTGCTCTTAGGCAGAAGAAAAAATTGGTTGCAAGTTTCCCTACTGGCCAATCCGGTGATAAATGGAGAAATGAACTGAAAAATATTGAAGAAAAAGTAGATTTAGAACAATGGGTTGAAGCATCTAGACTTCTAGAATTACTTACAAAAGATCTTCAAATCTATGAAAAATCAAAATCAGAGGCTTTAGAATTATACTCATTCTTAGAAAGCGAATGGATTGACTTAAGGAAGAAACTTGACTCATCTAATATTAAAGTCAATGATCCAATGAGGATGAGTGCTGAGAGTAAAATTTCTGAATGTAAGAGATTATTGGATGAGGGAGATATAGATTCTACTCTTTCATTATTGGGAGAAACCGATGAAATTATTGAAAATCTTAGGAGAAGAATTTAAGCTTCATTTTTATTTTTATCTACACAATATGGGCAATAAGAATCAAATTTATAATTATTAGACCTTCTTTCTTGCTTTGTTAGAGGTTCTCTACAAGCGAAGCACATTGAGTATTCCGTTTCATTTAACTCGGTATCTACTGCAACTCTTTGATCAAAGACAAAACAGTCTCCATTCCAATGAGACCCATCAGTCTCCTCAAAGTATCCTAAAACTCCACCCTCTAATTGTTTAACATTCTCAAAACCGGCATTCATCATTACTACTGATGCCTTTTCACACCTGATTCCTCCTGTACAATACATTACTATTTGTTTTGTTTTGTACTCTTCAGGAAGATCCAAAATGGCTTCTGGAAAATCCCTGAATGTGGATAAATTGAGATCTATTGCGTTCTCAAATAAACCGACTCTAGTTTCATAATCATTTCTTGTATCTAGAATTACTAAATCTTCATTCTTGTCTAACATATTCTTTAATTCCTGAGGTTTGATATTAGGTGCAGTGAACTCTGCAGGTCTAACATCATCTAAACCTAATGAAATAATTTCTTTCTTCAATCTCACAAGCATTCTTCGAAACGGTTGATAATCGGTATAACTTATTTTTAACGGGATGTCGACGAATCTTTTATCCGATTCTAGAAATTCTATGTAAGAATCTATAGATTTTTTATCTCCGGCAAGGAAAAAATTGATTCCATTTCTACTCAGTAAAATAGTACCCTTAAGATTTAGCTTTTCACAAATAAATCTGAATGGTTGCCTTAGTTCATCCCTATCCTCTAAATCGACAAAGCGATAACCTGCAATATTTACTATCTCTCCATCTTCCATATCGACGCCTCAATGTTTATTTCACCAAGGATAACTCTTTACTTTTCGAAGTAATCTCTTTGGATAAATTTTCTAAGAATTCATTTAGAGGGACTCCATTACATTGTTCTCCGCTCCTCGGCTCTCCTTTTCTGTCTATTCTAATTGATACTGTTTTTCCTTTTTCCTCATCTTCACCTAGAATTAACATATACGCGGGGCGCATTTTCCTATGCATACGAATTTTCTTCCCGATAGTCGCATCTGAGTCATCTACTGATACCCTAACTCCAATATCTGCTAGAGATTTCTCAACTTCTCTTGCATATTTTTTCTGCTTCTCGGAAATAGTAATTATCTGAATTTGTCTTGGCGATAGCCAAGTGGGGAAGTTTCCAGCCCAATGTTCTGTTAGGAATGCAACAAATCTCTCATGAGTTGATAGCGGTGCTCTATGAATAACAAAAACTTCTCCATTTTCTTCGCCTTTTTCATCTTTATAAGTCAATCCAAAACGCTCCTTTGCTGCGAAATCAAGCTGTATTGTTGACATCGACTCCTCTCTACCCAAGGCAGTTGTAAACTGAATATCGATTTTAGGACCATAAAATGCGGCTTCACCGATTGCTTCTACATAAGGTACCTTTAATTCATCTAATATTCTTCTTAGATGATCTTGAGTAGAATTCCAATTTTCAGGTTGTTTGATGTATTTATCAGTATTTTCAGGATCCCAAAGAGATAACCTGAAATGATAATTTTCAAATCCAAATGATGAGTAGTAATCTTGAACCATTTTAATATTACTCGCAACCTCTTGTCCAACTTGTTCAAGGGTACAATATATGTGTGCGTCATTCATTGATAACATCCTAACTCGTAATAGGCCTGCCAAAGTTCCAGACATTTCATTCCTATACACAGTTCCATATTCTGCAATTCTTAGTGGAAGTTCTCTGTATGACCTTTTTTTATTACTAAAAACTAAGTGATGCATTGGGCAATTCATAGCCTTTAGATAGTAAGTTCCATCATCCATTTCCATTGGAGGATACATTCCTTCAGCATAATGTGGTAGGTGGCCACTGCATTCGAATAATTCCTTTTTTGCTAGAACTGGAGTAGTCACTCTATCGTATCCATATATTTCTTCAGTCTCCAATGCATATTTTTCTATTTCTGATTTCAGGATTTCTCCATTAGGCAACCAAACTGGCAATCCTTTACCAATCATTTCATCAATCATATAAAGTTCCATTTCTTTTCCAATCTTTTTATGATCTCTTTTGCTAGCTTCTTCAATTTGCCTTTGCCTTTCTTTCAATCCTTCTTTGGTAGCATAACACATACCATAAATTCGGGTCAGAGGTTCTCTATTTCTATCAGCTCTCCAATATGCTTGACTCGTACTTGTTAACTTGAACCATCTAAGATGAGAAGTTGATGGCACATGCGGGCCTCTACACAAATCAACAAAATCGCCTTGTCTATAGGCAGTTGAACCAACCTCATTTCCTATTTTTTCATCCATAATTTCTATCTTGAATTTATTTTTCTGGAACATTTCTCTTAATTCATTATTCTCATATTCTTCTCTATTGATCTTAATATTTTCTCGAACAAGTTGATTCATTCTTTTTTCTATTTTCTTGAGATCACTGTCACCTATTGGATTCATATGAAAGTCATAGTAGAATCCATGTTCAATCGGAGGCCCTATTGTAGGTTTAGCGTCGGGAAAGATTTCAACAACAGCTTGTGCAAGTAAATGTGCGCAGGAGTGTCTAAGAATATACAATCCCTGTTCCGACTCGCCCAATATCGGCTCAATTTTACAATTTTCATTGATTGTAAATGACATATCCCTTTCTATGCCATCAATATTTGCAGCAACCGCGCCACTTCTTTTTCCATATACATTCTCCAAGATATCTCCTGCAGTAATTCCGGATGCGTATTCATGTGTTTCTTCGTCATTGATTTTTACCTGTATCATCGACATTCACCCGGTCTCCGTAATCTGTCGCGACACGACAATGATATGAATGCCTTGCTTATTTAATCACAAATGTAAAAGTTATTTCAGTAAAAATTGTGTTCCCGCTAACCCTTCAACCATTTTTTGGATATCATTAAGTGACCCAATAACAGCTCTTTCTCCCGAACGTTCAACAAAGGTACAGGCGGCCTCAACCTTTGGTCCCATTGAACCCTTATCAAATGTATATTCTCCAATTTCCTCAGGTGTTGTTCTTGAGATAATTTTTTCTGAATCACCTCCCCAATCAAGGTAAACCCCATCTGTATCTGTTGCCATAATTAGTAAATCCGCGTCCAATTCAAAAGCCAGTAAAGAACTAGCTCTATCTTTATCAATTACAACCTCTACTCCCTCTAATTTGCCTTTTTTTGTGTAAGATGTAGGGATGCCGCCACCGCCTGCACATATGACCACAGTCCCCTTTTCCAATAACCAATGAATAGGTCTCAACTCAAAAATCCGATGAGGTTCTGGTGAAGGAACAACCCTTCTCCAGTATTCTCCATCATTTTTAATATTCCAACCGTTAATTTTTGCTAGATTTTTAGCCTCTTCTTCTGTATATACAGGGCCTATGGGTTTCGTCGGATTTGAAAATGCAGGGTCTTCAGGATCTATTTCCACCATTGTCAGAATAGAAGCAATAGGTTTTCCTATTGGTAGGAGGTTACCTAATTCTTGTTCAATCATGTAACCAATCATCCCTTGAGTTTGCGCACCTAAAATATCAAGAGGATATTCTTCAACTTCTTTGTAAGCAGCGGACTGTAATGATAGTAGGCCGACTTGGGGGCCGTTTCCATGACTAATTACTACTTCATGTTCCTCAATAATTGGAGCTAAAGCTTTTGCAGCAATTCTGATATTTTCTCTTTGATTAGCAGCAGTCATTTCATCTCCTCTTCGAAGAAGAGCGTTTCCACCAAGTGCAATTACGATGCGCATTATGGTAAACCCATAGGCTGTATTGATATTAACACACGCCCTTTGCGAGTGATATGGTGCGCATTGGCCTGTTGGTAAATCCTGATGCAGGTTTAGGGGGTAGATTAGGTTTGAAGGGTTCTGATGGTCAAGCCAAATATGCTCGTTCAATGGGTGCAGAAGATAGGGCAGGACCCAGAGTAAGTGATGCATTGTTATATTTTAGTAAAATTTATGATAATGAACAAATTATCCAATGGTATACAAGCAAGGGTAGAATGGGTAGTCAATGGATACCTGATAATATATTCATAGGAGATTTCAACTTAATTCATGAATCTTCAGAATCTACAAGTCCGTCAGATACCACCGAATTAGTATACCTCTTAATTGACTCAGATGTTGATTTGATACTATATGCTGGTGGTGATGGAACTACCAGAGATATAGTATCGGCTTTAGAATCTAAAAATAAATCTAGTATACCAGTAATTGGTATTCCATGTGGCGTGAAAATGCATTCTGGATGTTTTTCTTCATCACCTAAAGCAGGTGCAGAAGTACTTTCATCATGGTTGAATGGAGAGTTGTTACTATCCAGTACCGAGGTTCTTGATTTAGATGAAGATAAATATCGGAATGGCGAATGGGTAGTTAGGTTGTATGCTGAAGCTAAGACTCCTGCATCGCCTAGGTGGATGCAAGGTGCTAAAATGCGAGTTGAGGCAACAGGTGAAGAAGAGATAATAGAAGGACTTGCAGATCATATTCGAGAGTTATTAATTCATGATGAAAGATTAATTATTTGGGGTTCCGGTGGAACATTAAGGACAATTTCTAATATGGTTGGTTTCGAAGGAACGGTTCTTGGAATTGATGCTACATTAGGTAATAAACAGGTAGGGGCCGATCTTAATGAAGAACAGCTAATTGATATTTTATCTTCACACAAAGGCCAGGTTACTTTGCTTTTGTCCCCTATGGGGGGCCAAGGTTTCCTTATAGGAAGGGGAAACTTACAACTTTCTCCAAGTGTTTTAAGGAAAATACCAATTGACGATATATTAGGTGTAGTTACCCCTGCTAAATTGATTTCAGTTCGCCGTTTACGAATAGAAACCGGAGATGAAAAATTAGATCAAAGATTTTCCGAAAAAAAATATATGAAAGTATTACAGGGATATAGAACTACTAGAGTGCTACCAATAATAGTGGATTAATTTCAGATCTTTTCCCCTATTGAAGCCATCAGAAGACCCAAAAATGGAGGACTAGGCCTCCCTGGTCTAGATTTAAATTCTGGATGATATTGTGTACCAACGTAATATGGATGATCTTTCAACTCCATAATTTCACATCTTTGGCCTGTCTCGTCTTTTCCAACATAAATTAATCCCGCACTTTCAATTCTTGAAATTAGCTCTGGATTTACCTCGTATCTGTGCCTGTGTCTCTCATCAACATGTGGCTGATTCCCATAAAGTCTTTTTATCTTACAATCTTCTACAAGGAATGGTGTTGGTTTTGTCCCTAGTCTCATGGTTCCGCCCATATGTGTCTTTGAAATCTCCGGCATGAATACTACTGCTGGCTGAGGCGTATTTTCATCAAATTCAGTAGAGTTTGCTTCCTTCATCCCCAATACATTTCTGCAGAACTCTATTGTCGCAATTTGTAACCCAAGACAAACTCCGAGATATGGTATTTTATTCACTCTAGCATATTCTGCGGCCTTTATCTTACCTTCTATGCCCCTTATTCCAAAACCACCTGGGACAAGTATTCCATCAGAATCTTTTAGTGCACCCCAAGCCTCATTATATTTTTCGTAATTTTCTTGTTTTACTTTTTCGTCCAAATTTTCTGCATCTATCCAATTAATTTGAAGTTTACGATTTACTTCAAATGATGAATGCTGTAATGCCTTAATTACACTAAGATATGAATCTGAAAGTCCGGTATATTTACCCACCATGGCGATTTTTACAACTTCTTCAAGATTATCTACGGTTTCGGCCATCCTTATCCAATCGTCTAGTAGAGGTCTTGATTTTGGTATATCAAAACCAATTTCCTTCGAAAGTACATTACTAACTCCTTGCTCCTCTAATAGAATCGGAATCCGGTATATATTCGATACATCATGAGCTGAAACAACTGCATCTGGTGATACATGACAAAAAGCCGCTAATTTCTCTCTTGTTTCTTCATCTAATGGATTCTCTGATCTGCAAACAAGAATATCTGGTATAATTCCAAGGCCTCTCAACTCTTTTACTGTATGTTGAGTCGGCTTAGTTTTTTGTTCCCCTACAGGTCCCATTACAGGAACTAAACTAACATGGACAAAGCAAATATTTTCTTCCCCTACTCTAAACTGGAACTGCCTTAATGCTTCTATAAATGGTGCACTCTCAATATCTCCTACAGTTCCTCCCAATTCAATTACACAAGCGTCTGGAGTATTATTTGTCCCATCACTAGGTACATTGGCAACTCTTTCTATCCATTCCTGAATTTCATTTGTAATATGTGGTATGACTTGTACTGTTTTACCAAGGTAGTCTCCCTTCCTCTCTCTCTCAATAACAGATTGGTAAACTTTACCAGTAGTTATATTATTATCCTTGGTTAGTGATATATCTAGGAATCTTTCATAGTTCCCTAAATCTAAGTCGACTTCTCCGCCATCATCCAAAACATATACTTCTCCATGTTCGAAGGGTGACATAGTACCAGCATCACAATTCAGATAAGGATCAATCTTTACAGAAGTGACTCTCAGTCCTGCGGTTTTTAACAATACTCCTATGCTACTCGCCGTAATCCCTTTACCTAGTCCTGACAAGACGCCTCCCGTGACTACAACATACTTCATTCAATCAACGGGGTTTGAAGCCAACATACCTTGCCTATCAACATTCCTTAGACTTAGTCGAAAAAACTATCTTTGCTAAGTCTAAGTATCTCCATCTCTCCGGTTGACTATGATTGGACGCGAGGGTGGCCGAATCTTGGTCACAGGAGCCCTTGGTCAGATTGGAACTGACTTAGTGCAATCATTAAGAGATATTTATGGTTCTGAGATGGTAATAGCCAGTGATATCAGAGAGAAACCAAATCACCCATGTATTCTAACTGGGCCATATATCAATCTAGATGTACTTGATAAAAATAAAATCTTTGAAATTATCAGTAATCATAACATAAAAATCATTTACCATTTGGCTGCTATTCTTTCTGCAAAAGGGGAAGAAAATCCAGAGTTATGCGAATTAATTAATGTAGAAGGAACGAGAAATATTTTTGATGCTGCTAGAGAATTTGGTTTGCGCATTTTTGCCCCCTCCTCTATCGCTGTTTTTGGACCTGATACACCAAAAAAGGCACCTCAAATAACTCCACTTAATCCTACTACAAAATATGGAATGACTAAGGTAGATTGCGAAATTTTAGGTATGATATATCATCAAAAATATGGAGTAGATATCAGGGGCATTAGGTATCCCGGCCTCATTTCTTGGAAATCACCAGTTAGTGGCGGAACTACTGATTATGCAGTAGATATATTCCATGCAGCACTTTCTGACGAGTCAAAATATGATTGTTTTCTTAATGATGAAACTCGTCTTCCCATGATGTACATGGATGATGCAATTAGGGCTACAATATCATTAATGGATACTCCAATTGATTCACTTAGTTCCGCACGCTGTGGATACAATATTTCAGGTGTTTCTTTCACTCCAAAAGAATTAGTATCTGAAATCAAGAAAAGGTTACCAGATTTTGTTTGTAACTATAAACCAGATATACGTCAGAAATATGCTGATTCATGGCCTGATTCGATTGATGACGAGGTTTCAAGAAATGATTGGAATTGGCAATCAAGATTTGATTTAGAAACTATAGTTAGTGAGATGATTAGTAATTTAAAATCATATTAATTGTCTTCAATTTGGTTACTCCAATCTGGTGTTTCAGGGCCTTTCTTTGCCCATAATACATCATCTATTCTTAAAATGCTTATTGCAGCCTCTGTGGCTCCTGTAATTGCATGCTCTACTACGAATTTTGGGTCAAAAATTTCTTCTTTAAACATATCCAAAATTTCGCCAGAGTTTCCATTGAGGCCAATCCATTCTCCATCCTGTTTCTTTTTTGATTGAGCCGCAGAGAGTGATAAAACAATATCTATTGGATCATAGCCAGCATTTTCAGCCAAAGTTCGAGGGACGATTTCCAAAGCAGCAGCATATCCTTCAATAGCCATTTGTTCTCTACCCGATTGTGTGGTCGCATATTCTCTTAGTTTCCTAGCTAAGTGTATCTGTGTTGCCCCCCCTCCTGGAAGAATTTTTCCTTCCTTGGTTAATCTATGACTTACTCCCAAAGCATCATCAAAGGCTCTTCCTATTTCATCTCTAATTTCAGGAGTCGAGCCTCTGATTGTAACTGTCATTGCACCACCAAATTCCCCCCATATCTTTGTATAATTTATCCCTCCAATATTTTCTTCTGAACGAGATGAGTATTCTCCAACATCTTCCTTAGTAATTTTTTTAACATCCCTAATCATATTTGTTTTTGTTAATTTTGATAATCTTTCAAGGTCCTCTCTTTCAAATCTCCTGTAAGCAGTAATGCCTGCCTCAGATAGTATGGAAATTGCTTCATCCGCTATCCCATCTCTCACTATAAGTAGATCTACGCCTAATTTCCCTAGGTGCTCTACAATTTCTCTAAGATATATTTCATTCCGAGTCTGAAAATCTTTTAGAGCACCCAATTCATTTATCTCGATTTGTGCATCTAAACTCAATTTTCTTTCTTCAATAGCCCCATCAATTATTGCAACTTTCCCTCCATCAGAAAAAGTCGAAGTTTTTCCAATAAGTTTAGTTTTTGCTAAAACCAATGCCGGAAGTAATTCACAATCTAGTGCTTTGCCACCAGAAATCTGTATTCTTTTTATCCTTAGTCTTTCCAAATCTTTACCTCCATCTTCATCAGACAAAGATTCAGCAGCATTTAATGCTAATTCAGTAAGATGTTTGGATAACAAAGAATCTATTTTTCCCTGTAAAGAAGTTTTAACTACTGCTTCTTTCAATACTCTATTATCTGCATTACGTGAAATTTTATCAAGTTCTTCCAATGCTTTATTGTTTGCAATTCTGTACCCATTAATAATTATTGAGGGATGAATTCCGGCCCTAATTAATTCCAAAGCATTCTGAAGCATCTCGGCCATCAAGATTACTGTAGTAGTAGTGCCATCTCTTGCTGAACGATCTTGTGAACTTGAAGATGCAATTAGTAAGTTTGCAGTTGGATGCTCAACTCTAGCTTTTTCTAAGACCGTAACTCCATCATTAGTAACACTTGCATTTCCTTCTTCGTCAACGAGCATTTTATCCATGCCTCTGGGACCTAGTGTAGACCTAACGGCATTTGATAAAGAAATAGCAGCCGCGACATTACGAACTAAAGCAGTCCGGCCATGAATACGGTCAGTATCCTCCAAAGCAACATCATGCTCGGCATCTGACATACAACCTCGCGAGTAACTTAACAGATTTGAAACCGCTCCTGCGACAATAACATTTCTAATCAGTTCTTATTTACAAAACAATTCTAAACGAGAGGTTCATAAAGGGTAGTACTATCCGACTATACAACCTCAAGTTAAGTAGTGGTAATTATGGATGAAAATAGTAAAGACGAATGGGAAGAGCAAATGCTCAAAGAAATGGCCCGAATGTTTTCAGACATGGGCATGCCAATAGATATCAATATCCTTCGAAATATGCTTTCTCAAGTCCGCGAACAATTCGAAAAAATGGGTATTGATCCAGAGAAATTATCTAATCAGGACATGAAAATTGACATAAATGGTAACTCTGATGATTTTAGGAAAACTATGGAATCAATGTTGAATGGCCCTGATGGTTTTTCAGAATTATTCAGGAATATGGGAGTTAACATACAAGTGAATAATCCAACTCCTGTAGTTGACGCCGAACTAAATCAAGAAGATAATATCGAAGAAGAAGTTCAAGTTGATATCCATGTTCATGAAGATAGAATGTATGCAACTGTAGATATTTCTCGTGACTTAGATGTCGTAGAGTCGGAATTAGAAATTAATCTGATAGATTCAGGTAGGGCATTTCAGCTGATGAAAACAACTCAATTAAGGCCTTTTAAGAAATTTAATTTGCCTAATTCTGTAGGTCAGATTGTTGAATGGAGCCTAAATAATGGCATACTTGATGTAATATTCGATATTAGAAATAATAATTGAAATTGGAAGTGAATAAAAATGAGTGGACCCGTAATAGGAATAGATCTTGGAACGACGAACAGCTGTGTAGCAACTCTTGAGGGGGGCCAGGCAGTAGTAATTGCCAATTCAGAGGGGTCTCGAACGACTCCTTCTGTGGTTGCGTTTAGTAAAGATGGAGAAAGACTAGTTGGCGTTACTGCTAAAAGGCAAGCGGTGACAAATTCCGAAAGGACAATTCTTTCAGTCAAGAGAGAAATGGGAACTGATTGGGTTCAGAATATTGATGATAATGAATATACTCCTCAAGAGGTTTCTGCTTTCATTTTACAGAAATTAAAGGCCGATGCTGAATCATATCTAGGTCGAGAAGTTACTCAGGCAGTGATAACTTGTCCAGCATATTTTACTGATGCTCAAAGAAAAGCTACACAAGATGCGGGTAGAATTGCAGGGTTAGAAGTACTTAGGATAATCAATGAACCCACAGCAGCTGCTCTAGCTTATGGAGTAGATAAGGATGAAGACCAGACAATTCTAGTTTATGATTTAGGTGGGGGTACGTTCGATGTATCTGTGCTGGAGATTTACCAAGTCGATGGTCAGCCACAAATTGAGGTTAAGGCAACAAGTGGAGATAATAGACTTGGTGGAGATGATTTCGATCAAGTGATTGTTGAATGGATAACTAGCGAATATATGAAATCTTCAGGGATTGATTTAACAAAAGACATGCAAGCAATGAGCCGCCTACGTGAGGCAGCAGAAAAGGCCAAAATTGAGTTATCTGGCACTTCCATGTCACAAATAAACTTACCATTTATTACAATGAAAGACGGTCAACCTGAACATCTAGATCTTTCACTTTCTAAAGCTAAGTTTGAAGATTTGATTTCAGACTTAATTGAGCGAACAATGTCTCCAACAAGAAGAGCGATGAAGGACGCAGGAATAGGTAAAGGAGACGTAGATAAGGTGATTCTTGTCGGCGGTTCAACTCGAGTTCCTGCAGTACAGGAAGCTATAGAATCTGAAGTGGGCAAGTCTCCATTTAAGGGTATTAATCCAGATGAAGCAGTTGCTCTAGGCGCGGCGCTACAAGCAGGAATTATTGTCGGTGATGAAGGCGTTACCGATGTTCTCCTTCTTGATGTAACTCCTCTTACTCTGGGTATAGAAACATTAGGTGGAATTATGACTACAATGATTGAAAGAAATACAACAATCCCTTCTAGACGCTCTGAGACTTTTTCTACTGCAGCAGATAATCAGCCAGCAGTTGAAGTTCATGTCCTTCAAGGTGAGAGAGAGTTTGCGAATGATAACATAACTCTCGGAAGATTCCATCTCATGGGGATTCCACCTGCTCCAAGAGGAGTCCCTCAGGTTGAGGTGACATTTGATATTGATGCTAATGGTATTGTGAATGTATCTGCTAAAGATCTTGGGACAGGCACTGAACAGTCAATTAAAATTGAGAGTCAAACATCATTATCCGAAGAAGAAATTAAACAAAAAATAAGTGATGCAGAAGAATTTGCTGAAGAAGATAAGCGTAAAAAAGCTAGAGTTGAACTAAGAAATACAGCAGATAGTATAGTATATCAAACTCGAAGAACAATTGATGAGACTAAAGAGAAATTATCCGACGAATTAGTTACTCCAGTCCTCGAAAAACTGAAAGAATTGGAATCTCTAATTATTACAGATGAAAAACCAATTTCTGATGAAGATCTCGATGAAACTAGCATCCAGTCAAGAATACAAGAATTAGAAGAATTAATGCATAGTTTATCATCTAAGTTGTATGAAGCAGCATCAGCGGAAGTTTCTGATGAAGGCAGTGAGTCCGATGAAGAAGGCGATGTTGTAGAGGCAGATTTTGAAGTTTTAGATTCAGATGATGATGATACCGATGAGTGATTCGATGAATGATGATTTCGCACTTAAGAAAGTCAGAATTGGCGCCAAACCATTTGTAAGGCCTCATGATGACAGAATAATCTTAGGTGTTTGCTCTGGAATCGCCAGAAAATTAGGCATAAATTCTATGGCTTCAAGAGTAATCTTCTCTTTACTCACACTGTTTACAGGTGGTAGTTTAGCAATTGTGTATCCGATTATTTTTTTACTATCTCCTTCGGAATAGTTTTCTTAATCTCTCGTTATTAATCGATGTAGAGTTCGAACTTGTATTCCTGTAGCTCCATGGCTAACTGTGGCATTTGAATCACCCCCCCCAAATCCCCGCAGTTCCTGCAATATCTAGATGTGCCCAGGGAATTTGAGTTTTCTCTCCGTCTTTATTTTCACGTTCCTGCACAAATTGTTTCAAAAATCCTGCAGCTTGAATCGCCCCACCCCATCTACCTTTTCCTTGGTTTCTTACATCTGCGATTTTAGATGAAGTCATTTGTTTTTCAAATGCAGGCAATAATGGCATAGGCCAACAAATTTCATCGACATCATCACCTGCCTTCTTTATTCTTTTAGATAATGAATCATTATTTGAGAATAATCCGGTTGCTTCATGGCCGAGTGCCACTACAATGGAACCTGTTAATGTTGCTAAATCAATAATATATGATGGATTCAATTCACTAGCCTTCCAAAGTCCGTCTGCTAGTACATTACGCCCCTCAGCATCTGTATTTAGAACCTCAATAGTTTTTCCCGAATATGTGTCTATGACATCTCCTGGTCTATATGCTTCAGCACTTGGCATATTCTCTGCCATACATGTTATACCATTAACTCGGCCTTCGTAACCGGTTGCGTGAAGAGCCTGAAATAGGCCAAAAACGGTAGCAGAGCCATGCATATCTAATTTCATTTCATCCATTCCTGCACTGCCTTTTATCGAAATTCCTCCCGAATCAAAAGTAATTCCTTTACCTACAATACAAGGGACTTGTTTGTTAATATCTACATTAGGATTTAGACGGAAGAACACCATACATGGCTTGTGTATGCTTCCTTTTCCAACTTCAATAAGTCCATTCATTCCTTCTTCTTTGAGACGAGCGAAATTCCAGACTTCAACTTCAACATTTTCCTTTCCCTTAGCCCATTCTAGCGCTCTTCTTCCGAATTCTTCTGGATAAAGTCGATTTGCTGGTTCATTCCCTAAGTCTCTAGCAAGATGAACGCCAGTAGCTATGGAAGAAACTTTCTTTATCTCTAACTCAAGTTCTTCCGTGTATCTTTTTGTTGCCTGACAAACTATTGACCATTCACTATCTTTTTTCCCGCCATCATCCTTTTTCTGATATTTTTCAAATGAATAATCTCTTAGAATCATTCCTTCTGCAAATGATGCTATATTTTCATTATTCCATCCAACTGTGAATCTAATAACAATATTCCTTCCTTGATTTTCGGGCAAATTACTAAAGCATTTAGCACCAAAATCTCTAGATTTCTTAGATGTCAATTTATTTTTTTCACCAACTCCCAAGAGTATTATTTGGCATTCTTCTGACCAAATTGAGATCCGATCCTTTTCTTTTCCCTCAAATTTTTCACTGGAAATAGCTGATTTTACTGCAATACTTGCACTTCTACTCAAACCTTTTGTTGAATTATTTGGTGCTTTTTCTGTACCCTGAAATAAGGGTATGATCATAATCTCTCCGGTTTCTAAGAATTCACTAACTTCTACATTCATGTATTCGCGATAATATTCAATTATACAAAGAATTCCATCATAAAGTTTCAATTTCAGATTATATTGTTTTCTTTAGAAAGCCAATTATTTGAAATAATAAAGTATTTATGATAAATTTTCTTTCATACTCATTATGTGACAAGCGATAATTTTTGTAGCAATTAAAGCCGCCGAGAATTCAGTTAGATTAGTATCTGGCGAAGTTGAAATTTCGTTAACATCTGCACCAATGACTTGTGAATCTTTAGCATTAAATAATTCTTGTATTATTTTATTTGCTCCCCAGAATGATAATCCGCCGGGAACTGGGGTCCCAGTTGCTGGAACTAGAAAACCGTCTAATCCATCTATATCGAAGCTAAGCCATACAGGACCCGACAGGTTCTTGATTTGATTAATCATTTTATTCCAATTTGAGTGTTCAGAATCTATACTTATTAGATCTCTAGCAAACCATGTTTTCACTCTTTCATTACTTTCAATTATTTCTTTTTCTTCGGAACTGTAAGCTCTGACACCTATCTGAATTATTTTACCTACATCTTCCTCTAAAGTTCTTCTTCTCCAGACCTCTCTTTCCAAAGGTTGGCGGGCATATCATCATATATTCCAGCATAAGGATCTTCATCAACGTCCTTTTTACCCCTCATATCCATTGCAGCGAGAGCGAATGCCTCAGCAGTAGATTTAAATTTCCAATAATGGATTCTCCACTCTCTGCCATCCCATAATGTTGTCTCTTCAGATTCCGTAGTCAACAAATCATAATCTTGTAATTGATAGAAAAGATTACGATCATTAGGTTCGAGTGCATTATCAATTATTCTATTTGAGAAACCAAAAAAACCTAGTGCATGCTCTGCAATACCTTCGGCCACAACAGTTTCCATATCTTCGTCAACTTTACGGCGAATAGCCTGAGTTAATTGTGCAAGTGTCAAACCCATATAACCGACTCCAATATATATTCCATGAATGGGTGTGACTTATCAACCATACTTTATTATGATTACAGATTTGATTTCAATCCCGAAGCCATTAATCGGGAGATACGGGTCGTAATCATCATGGAAGAGGCTGGCAAGATGACTTTCTTGGGCCTAGAAGAAAATGAAAATGGCCCTTATGACATTGTAATTCTGCCCATACCTTATGAAATGACAACAAGTTACAAAGAAGGAACTGAATTTGGACCAGAGGCATGCATTAGTGCAAGTTCACAAGTTGAATTATTTGATGAATTATTAGGTGAGGACCTCCCTTGTG
>CACJKA010000007.1 GCA_902593945.1 uncultured Candidatus Poseidoniales archaeon
GTTGCTGGTCGTAAAAGAGTTCTTCAGAATTTCACATACGAGATCGATGCAACTCGCTTCATAGAAATTTATAAGCGAATTCAGTAATTATCGGGAAATCCTTCATCAGTCAGAAGTGTTCGGAGGGTTGGGGACGCACATGACATCCACAAAGGCATTTAGAGGGATTCCAGTAAGTACAGTTTCGGATATTCTTGTGATTTTACTTATTTCTATATTAGCAATTATTCATCTTAAAGCAGTTATTCAACCTCTAGTAATAGCAACTTTACTCTTTCTATTAATCAGACCCCCTGCTAATTGGTTAGAGCAAAGATTTGGCCACCCTCTGTTAGCATATGGTGGATTATTAAGTATAGTGGGTCTCTTAATTTTCTTTGCTTCCCAGATTCTTTATTCTAATTTGACTGAGTTTACAGAAGCCTCTACACAACAAAGAATTACAGACGCATTTGCAGATAAAATGTCGCGTCTTGAAAACCAAGAAATATTTGGCTACAAAATTGATACTTCAGGGCTGACTGAGTTAGTTAGTATCGACGTAATCACAACATTTGCGACAGATTTCGTAGGTTCGATTGCAGGATTCACAGCTAGCGCAGCCACTGTATTCATTTTCCTGTTATTTATTATTCTTGAAGCAGAGACTCTACCTAACAGAATAAAGGCTGCTTATCCAGAAGAAGTAACTCGTTTCAAGAAAATCGCTTCTAATTCTGGTGAAGGAATTAATACCTATGTAATTACTAGAGCAACTGTCGCTTTTGGTCAAGCTGTGATTGCTGCAATAATCCTAAACTATCTTTCAATACCTGGGTGGTTCCTTTGGGCTTCAATAACCTTCTTTTTAGACTTTATACCTTACATAGGGGCATTAATTTCTATGATTCCTCCCGGAATATTAGCCTTAATCTTGTTAGAGCCAACGACAGCCCTTATTATGATAGGTCTACTAATTGCTAATCAGCAGGCATGGGGCGCATTTGTCGAACCTCAATTGGCCGGTCAGAGACTTGATATGTCCCCAATTGTCCTATTGATTCTTGTTTCATTTTGGGGATGGGCTTGGGGCCTGATGGGTGCAGTACTTGGAGTTCCACTTGCAGTAATTATGAAAATTGCTTTAGAGAGTGACCCTCGTACGAGACCTATTGCAATGTTACTTTCTCAAAACCCCACTCCGTATGAAGAGGAGTAATTAATTCTCAATAATTAGTGCTAGAATCCCATCTCCACTAATTGTTATTGGATTACCTAATCCTTTGTTATGGAGCCCTTTAGTCGAAAAATCCAATTCTTCGTTGAATATTTCCCATTCAGCACCTTTGATAGATACATTTTGACATTTTGATAGAGCAAAGACCGAAAATAATCTATCCTTATCAATTTCAAACTTGAAGTCCCCAGATTCAGTAGTGATTCTATGAGTAATAGAGTTTTGATGATAGAGCCTAATAACTAAATCTTGAGATAACTCTGCTAGAGAACCCCATATTCCTAATATATGCCCTGTATCTCCTCCATCAACTCCTAGGATATCAAATTCTGAAAACCCTCTTTTTGCTAATTCATTAATAGTCTTGGTTAAATCACTGAAATGTTGATTTTCTAATAGAGTCTTTTTAATTTGAGAATCATCATTATCGATAGAGTCTAAGTCGCCTAATATTTCATTTACATTTAACCCTAATGAATTAGCTTTAGCTCCTCCTCCGTCAACTCCGAATAACGGAGAAATTTCTCCTAAATTAGAAATGATTTCTTGACTCGGGATTTCACCATTACACCAAAGAAAAGCTCTCATCCCTATCAATTCCTTCGAGCAATTATTTTTCCATCCTTTACTAGATCCACATCTTTTAATTCGATTGTCGGCTTTAATATAACACCTCTCATTTGTAAACCGATGTTATTTCTGCCACCATATGCTGAATTATCGCCCAGAATAAAATGTGCAGCACCGCGAACAACTTGATCTTCTAGTAAATTGCCGATTACTTTTGCCCTTGCATTCATCCCAAATCCGAACTCTGCAACTGTTTTTACAATTGCTGCTTTATTTTTGTTTAGAGATTTACTTATTTCATCAAAAGTTGAGTTTATTTCTTCAGTAAATTTACTTTCCGAAATATCAGTAACCACTCCATTTTCGATTTCCATAACAATTGGCTCATCAATTACTTCTCCTTCCCAAGAACCATCAATAACTATTTTTCCGTTCATAGTTTCTTCTTTTGGAAATACGAATACTCTTCCTGATGGTAAATTCATTACTTGCCCCGGTCTGTTGCAAATTCCGTTATCATCGGTTCTCCATTTTGCTCCTATGCTAAACGTAATATCAGTACCTGCTGGAGAAGTTACTTTCACATCTCTCTTTCTTCTAAATAATGATGTCAATCCAGATAATTCTTTCTGGAGAGCGTTGTAATCTGCAGTCATTCCACCAGTTGAAAACATTAGTTCACTAATCCCTGGCATAGAAATAATTCTCGTTCTACCAGTTCTCGAAGCGTTTATTCTTGCTTTGGTATGCGTCATTGAACTTTTCGTAGCTAAAATAACAACATCTTGCTTCCTCATTAATTCAGCAACATAGTCTGGTGGTTCACTTCCTTTTTTATGAGATGTAGGCATCATCATCATCAGAGTTCTATCGGTTACCTCTGCTGAGGCTTCATACAAAGCTCTACCAATAACAGAACTCTCCGGATCTGTGACTATTAGTGTAGTCTCAAATGACCTTATTTGTAGGCAAGTACGTATTATAGAACGGGCGGAAGTCAACATAGATTCAACAAATTCTTCCGAACTTTCTGTATCAATCTCTCGGTTCTCGCTCATCAGTTTTCGTCTTCACACAAGAGGCTCACTTCTTCAACACGACGATTGAGAGTGTCAAAACAATTAACCAAGTTTATGATATGTAATGCCTATCTCCGATATATATGAGAGGCATACTATTTGTACGTCTTCTGTTTTTTTCTAGTATTGCTTGTATTATATTGGGCAGTATAATGTATTATCAAACAATCACAGACAATTCTCCTTCTTTTAACGAAGAAAATGATCTTTTACCTAGTTTCCATGAAGCTTCGAATCAAGAAAATGATGCAGTTGTAGAGAATGAAAAAGACGATACAGATGAATCCTCCAGTCTTGTAGATGACAAATATTTGAATTTTATAATTATTGGTTCTGGAGGTATTTCTTCTATCTTAGTTGGAACTCTTCTCTCTGAAATTTTTAAAGTCACAGTTTTAATTTCTTTAGTTTCACCTCTAATTTCTAGAAGTAAAAAAAGTACTGATTTATTGACTCGAGGGAGAATTCTAGGATTCGTAGAATCAAATGCAGGAATTCATTTTTCTGCATTGAGAGACTTTCTTGGATTAGCTAATGGAGTAACTGCTTATCATTTACAAGTTTTAGAGAATAAAGGAACAATAATTTCTTGGAAAGATGGTAAACTACGTAGGTATGCGGCATCTCACATTTCTATTACTGAACTGGATAGTGTTAGAAATCCTATAATGGGGACTAGGTTAGTTATTCTGGAGGTTTTATCTAACTCTGGAAATGTAGGCCTCTCTAATTCGGAAATTAGTAAAAAACTTTCAATTTCTCGACAGTTAATGAGTTACCATATATTAGAATTAAAAAAGTATGAATATATTCATCATGAGGAGTCATCAAAGAGACCTAAATGGAAATTAACAGAATTAGGAAATAAAATTCTAAAAACCTCCTATTCTTTAGAAATTACTGACAATTTTTAATTCATAGTTCATTTTTCTACCTGATGCACGAATGACTCAATTAAAGATTTATATTAAGTATTAATCACTTGATTAAGTGCCGATGGATCAGGAATTGAACATACAACTTGCTGCGCTAATTTTTTTAGCCGGCACTCAAAGCCTCGGCTCTTCAGAAGATGATGTAGCCGTTGAAACATCGACTGTGATGAATGATGAAGGATCAGAAGAAGCTGATCCCGTGACGATTAGTATGATTCCTAATTCGAATATTTTGTAAAGTCATTATACCAACTTATTCATAATGTAAAGTCGGGTGGAATATCTATGAATACGAAACCAGTAACCAGTATAATTGTATTATTTACCTTAATTTCTTCTGGATGCTTGGGCATTATTGATGATATTAATGATGATATTGACAAAAAAATAACTTTAATTGATGGCGAATATCCTCAATTAAACCTCTCTGAACGTATTTATGGCTCTCCAGAGTTAGTTAATTATGATGAATGTGATAATTTATTAGCGGATTTAAGGAAATCTGTGCATGATGAGATGATGGTTCAATTAGATCAGCAATCATACTATCATTGGTCCTCTAGTCCAAGAGGTGGTGTATGGTTTGATGATGTAATGCTTGCAGAAGACAGTGGAATTGCCGTACCATCTGTTGACACATCAACGTCATCAGATAATCGAGAAGGTGAATTTTCTGGTACCAATAATCAAGAATCAGGAGTTGATGAAGCTGATTTCATAAAAACAGATGGATATTACGTATACATGTTAAATGGCAATAAATTCTTGATTATGGGTGTGCCAGAATTCGGCGAAATAAATTTAGTATCTAATTTGTCGATGCTGGGTACTCCGATGCAGATGATGCTTGAAGGTGATCGTGTGGTTATTACATCCAGTATTAACTACTGGAACCTTGAATCAAATCATCCATTACTTGAATTAATGGGACATGAAGAAAGTTATTCATATTATGACTCTGATAGTATGTTGCGAACTCATACTTACACAAGATATGAAAGTCTCGTAATGTATTCTGTTGTCGACATAAGTGATAAAAATAATCCCGTTATAGAGGAAGAATTGCTTATTGAGGGGAATTATCACACAGCTAGATTGGTAGATGGCACAGTTCGTTCTGTAACGCATCTTTACACATATTTTCAAGGAATTAATACATGGGTTAATCTTCCTGAATATTATTATGAAATAGAAGATACTCAAGATAGAATGGACTTATGGAACCGATCATTAATGGATACCATTATTTCTAATCAAGAAGAGATTAATTCGTTAACATTGGAAGATTTTGTTCCTCAAATGTATGTCTTGGATTCTGATGGCACTTATTCTACAATTCCAACATACTCTGATGATTGTAGCGAGTTTTCTGCTAGCCAGAATTCATCAGTGCGTGGATTAACAACAATAATGACTATGAAATTATTAGGCGAAGAAACAGAGTTTGAGATAGATCATATTACATCTCGTTGGGCTCATGTCTATTCTTCGGGAAATACTCTATTATTAGCTGAGCCAGTTGCAGATTGGTGGTGGTTTTGGAGAAATAATGATTTTGAAGACGCTACAAACATCCATGCATTTGATATTTCAGATAGTAATTCTACATCTTATTTGGGATCAGGAAGGGTTTCTGGAACTGTCCAAGACCAATTCTCGATGAGTGAGTTTCAAGGTTCAATAAGAATCGCTTCAACTTCTGACGCCTGGGGAAGATGGTGGTTAGATGGTGAAGTGGATGAGAATGGAGAACCTATTTTCACTGGTCCTTCCAACCAAGTTACAATTCTTCATCATGAAGGAGACGACTGTTTAATTTCACCTTGTAATTCTTTAATTCAGGTTGGAATAGTAGAGAATATTGCTCCTAATGAAACAATTTGGAGTGCTAGATTTATTGGAGACAGAGGATATCTTGTAACATTTGAGAACATCGATCCACTATGGGTTATTGATTTATCAAACCCATTTGAACCTATTATTCTTGGAGAGTTAGAAGTTCCAGGAGTATCTACTTACATTCATCCAGTAAACGAAAACACATTGTTGACTATTGGTATTGGGCCAGGCGAAGATGGTTTAGGCCTAGATTGGTCTACTACACAGATTTCTCTTTTCGATGTAAGTGATCCAACCAATCCTAATCTGGCTGATTCGATGCCAATATCTCCTGCCTACACTGATGAAAATTGCGCTGATATTCGTAATTGTGGCTGGTCATGGTCATGGTCTGAAGCCACATATGAACACAAAGCATTCACATATTGGGCCCCCGAAGATTTGCTTGCGATTCCACTTTCTACGTATCGATATATTCACAATGATGATTCACCATATTCTAATTATGAATATATATCGTTGCTCAAATTAATCAATGTCGATATTGAGAACTTGAGTCTTTCCAGTCACGGAGAAGTTGATCATTCAGAATTCTATAATGGTGAGGATGATTGGTGGTATTATAGTTCGACTAGCATTCGTCGTTCAATATTTATGGGAGATTATATCTATGCATTCTCTTCTCTTGGAGTTACAGTTCATAATGCCTCTGAGATGTCTCTGACTGATGAATTACTCATACCAGGTCGAGATTAGAATCATTTAAATTTCAAAACTCTACCAGTACTTCCTGGAAGTGCTACAGGACTGCCTCTGAGGTTCCCTCCTAACTCACGTTTGTGGACGATATTACCATCGACAATTGTGTACATGGGCCATCCTGTTAGTTCCATACCTGCATATGGAGTCCAACCGACTCTTGTCCATGTATCGGAATCTTGAATTGTTCTATGATTTTCCAAGTCAACTAAGGTTAAGTCACCATCAAATCCTTCGATTAGGGACCCTTTGTTTTGTATTCCATAGACTTTTGCTGGTCCAGCACACATCCATTTTACAACATCAGAAACAGAACACCTTCCTTCTTTAGCGTGTGTAAGCATTAGAGGAAGTGATGTTTCTACACCTGGCATTCCAGCCGGAGCATTTGGGAATCCTGCTGATTTTGCTTCTAGAGTATGCGGAGCATGATCGGTAACGATACAGTCGATTGTCCCATCTTTTAGTCTACTCCACAGTTTATCTTTATCTTCCGTGTATCGAATTGGAGGATTCATCAAGGCTCGAACCCCCAGCCTTTCAACATCATTTTGATCAAAAGTAAGGTGTTGTGTACAAACCTCTGTTGTGATCAAATTTCCTTTATTTGATGCCAACCAATCTGCTTCTTTTCCACTTGTTAAATGAACAATATGTAATCGATGATCATGGTCCTTTGCTAAAGCAGCAGCTCTTTTTGTTGCTATCAGAGCGCATTCAATATCTCTACATTCAGCATGTGCAGCAATATCTGTCCGATGTTTGAATTTAGAAATTCTTTTTTGTAATCTTTCTTCATCTTCTGCATGTGTAGCAATAATCCCTCCTGTATTTGCAAAAATATTTTCTAAATGCTTTTGTTCATGAACTAGTAAATCTCCTGTACTACTTCCCATGAATATTTTAATTCCACAAATCCCATCCATTCCTTGAACACTTTGTAAGTCAGAAACATTGTTTGTTGTAGCTCCGACAAAGAACCCATGATGAGTAACCGCCTTTTTTGCTGCAGAAGCTATTTTTGCTTCGAGAGCCAAACGATTTGTAGCATTAGGGGATGTATTTGGCATATCTAAAAATGAGGTAATTCCTCCTGCAGCGGCAGCTCTACTTCCACTTTCTAGATCTTCCTTTTCAGGATTACCTGGGTCTCTGAAGTGTACATGTGGGTCAATTGCACCAGGTAATAAGTACAATCCAGTAGCATCTATCACTAATTCTCCTATTTCCGGATTTAGACCTCCCAAAGGCGCTATAGTTTTGATTAAACCGTTACTAACACGAAGGTCACCTTCAACAATCCTGTTGGGAAGGACCATCATCGCATTTTGTATTAGCAATCTGCCGTTCATAGTACTCTCCATATTCTCGGGTTAGCCGGCACCACATGACTGTTATCATACGTAAATGTGCAAAAATCTTTCCAGACGTCTTCAAATAAGTAAGGCCTCAGGGCAGGCTATCGAGTTGGAGTAGTCAGGTTATCTCGTCGGGCTCATAACCCGGAGACCGGTGGTTCAAATCCACCACTCGATACCAAAATTAAAAATAAAGTAAAAGTGAAAAAAAAGGCAACTGATAGGCTATTATAGTTTTTTTCACTTTTATTATATACAAGGGGTCTTTCATTTATTCATATACTGTCTTACGTTCCCAAGTTATGTAAATAGGTGATAAGATGGTGAAGAAAACGGCTAGTGAAAATGTAGATGAAAACGAAATCACAATAGATATAGATGAACCAGAGATGACTATAGAAGATCTTCCAGGAGTCGGCCCTGCTACAGCAGAAAAACTCAGAGAAGCAGGCTTTGAAGAATTATTAGCAATTGCAGTCATGAGCCCTATGGAATTAGCTGAACAGGCAGAACTAGGTGAAGCCGTATCTTCAAAAATAATTCAAGCAGCTAAGAAATTAGCAAATATAGGGGGCTTCATTAGCGGAAACGCATTATTAGAACGTCGTAAAACAGTCCAAAAATTAACCTCTGGTACTTCTGCGATGGATGAATTACTGGGTGGTGGTTTCGAAACACAGTCAATTTGCGAGGTATTTGGTGAGTTTGGAAGCGGCAAGACACAAATTGGGCACCAATTAGCAGTAAATACGATACTCCCTACATCTCAAGGAGGATTAAATGGCGAAGTGTTTTACATTGATACTGAAGATACTTTCAGGCCTGAAAGAATAGCACAAATGGCTGAAGCAGTAGGTATGGATCCGCAAGATGCTTTAGATCGAATTCATGTAGCTCGTGCATACAACTCTGCTCATCAGATGTTACTAGTTGATGAGATTAAAAGAATGGCAAAATCAATTGATGTAAAATTAGTAATTGTAGATTCACTAACTAGTCATTTCCGTGCAGAATTCGTAGGCAGGGGGATGTTAGCTTCTAGGCAACAGAAATTAAATAAACATCTCAAAGAATTAAAACAATTATCTGATGTTCAAAATGCTCTAATACTTGTGACAAATCAAGTAATGTCAAATCCTGCAGCATTATGGGGTGATCCCACTAAAGCAATTGGGGGCCATATTGTAGGTCATGCAAGCACATTCCGTCTCTATCTGAGAAAATCAAAGGGAGGTAGACGTATTGCGCGTCTCATTGACAGCCCTAATCTTCCAGAAGGAGAAGCGGTCTTTACCGTGACAGCCGAAGGTCTGAAAGATTGATTTTAGACCTCGGCTTGTCCGACTATTTATATCATTTCGGACATTGCAATTTTGACTTCTTTAATCAATGAATTGAGATGTTTTTCATCGAAGCCAAGTTTTAATTCAGCAGCTGCAAACAAATCTGGCAAAGTTTTTGTATTTCCTAGTTCCATTGCATTAGAATAGTCTATCAATGCCTTTTCGGGATCTTTCCTATGAGTTTGCCAAAGTTGTAATGCTCCTAATTGCGCTATACCGTATTCAACATAATAGAATGGCACTCCATACAAATGTCCTTGTTGTTGCCAAGATAATTCACGGAATTCTTCATTACCGTTCCAATTCATATCTGAACCAAATTTTTCTCTAAGTGACAACCAATATTCTTTCCTTTCATCTCTAGTATGGTCTGGATTAGCATATATCCAATGCTGGAATGCATCTATTGTGGCAATCCATGGTAGTAAGTATACTACGCCCTCCAAATGAGAAATTCTTGCTCTGTTCACCTCGTTACTATTTTCATAGAAAATTCCCCATTCATCCTGAGTTAATAATTCCATTGACATCGATGCAACTTCTGCAAACTCTATTGGATAGTTTCTTTCATCAATTAAATCTAGATGGCCACAATAAAGTGAATGGAATGCATGTCCTGATTCATGAATCATAGTTTCTAAGTCTCCTTGTAAACCTGCAGCATTCATAAATATGAATGGTACTCGGCTTTTCTCTAAGTAATACTGATATCCTCCAGGTGCCTTGCCTTTTCTAGTCTCTAAATCTAATGTATCCATTTCAACTAATTTATCAAATTTATTTCCTAAATCTTCTGACATATTATGAAATAATTGAGATAATTTTGTAACCATTTCTTGTACCGATTCAAATGGCTTCAGAGGTCTTTCCCCACTAATATCCGGACCACTCCCCGTCTTTTCATTTACGTCCCAAGGAGATAGCTTCTCTAAACCAAATGCAACACGTCTTTTCTCATTTATATCTTTAACAATAGGCATACAGACCTTTTCAATAGAATCATGGAATGTCAAACAATCTTCTACTGAATAGTCAAATCGATGCATAGCTCTGAACATATAATCAGTATACGTATCAAATCCCGCATTAAGAGCAATTTGGTGTCGAATTTTTATTAATTCATCAAATATTTCAGAAAGATCTTCTGAATCATCCATCCATCTATTAACCATCGACTTCCAAGCTTTTTCTCTTTTCTCTCTGTCATTTGATTCTAAGAAAGCCTTCATTTCGGGAAAGGTTCTTTCTTTTCCTTCAAATTCAACAGTCATTGCCCCAGTAATTCCTTGAGCCTTAGTAACAAGTTTAGTTTGTTCAACACCGAGTGGTATATTTTCTGTTCTAAATATCTCTATATCTGAAATTATTCCTCTAATCATTAAGGTATATCTTTCTGATAAATCCTCAAGTGATGGATGTTCAGCAATTCTTCTATTTAGAGCATCAGAAAATTCAGAGAGTTTCGGCCTAACATTCTCCACAAAATATAAAAATTCATTCTTTTTCTTTTCATTTTCAGTATCACAAGTCATGCCAATGTAGAGTAAAGCACCAGTCTCAGAGATATGTTCTGCAAGATTTGACGAATCTGATATTGCCTTTTCTAGACAACTTGAACATGTCAATTCCCTGCTAAGCAAATCATTCACATATGGTTCAATATTTTCCCATTTAGAAGCATCAAAATCATCAGGAACAAAAGACAATTTTTCACCTCTTATTGATAGATTTTGGACCAACAGGTAAGTGATATTCGTCACGAGAATATTTAGCAAGTTTCCAGAAAGTAACTGCATTTTGTACCTTCTCTCTTATTGCATCTAAATCTGGATGGTCTGGATTCTCCTGTTGAATCCAACAAGCAGTACAGTATCTTTTCCCTTTGTAATTAAGATAGTTTCCCGGAGTGCAAACTATCTCACAGTATGAGCATTTTCCGTAGCCATAGTACTTCGCCATAATATCTCTATTCCTTGCTCAAGGATTTTGCATATCAGTTTGTCCCTCTACAATCTTCCTTTAGATCACACATTGGATGAAATTAGATGTAGAAGAAAGCATTCTTCCAATGACTTTGTTTCGTTAATCTCATTTTCATATTTTATTCTTTTAAGCCCTTCTAATGTAGGTCTGGGCCTTTGTATAATCAAAGCACCATTCATACGCTCAATTAGATTATTCGCCTCTAATTCATGAAGATTATAGGCTTCGCGATTAATAGTATTTTCATCAATATTTTTGCTTATTTCAATTTCAGGGAGCCTTACAATCCATGCAGAATGGTCGTTATTTCTAATTCCTGCATTTTCAAAGGCTATCCTAACTTGATGAGTCCCTGAGATAATTCTTAGGAACTCGGCATCTGGGCTATTTGCAACCATTTTTCCTTTAACTTGATTTCTTTTCATAGAATACCAAGCGGTCCAAAGATGTTTTTCACTTGCAGCAACTTCAAAAGCTAGCAATATCCATTTATCATCAGGCCTTAGATTATTAAAAGACGATAAAATTTCCTTGAAATCTTCTATTTGTGTATCAAATTTGATTCCCCATGCTGGGAACCATGGCATCTGGTCTCGAATCACTGTATGCGGCGACGAGGTTCAATTCAATAATGATTCTAATAATTATGTACGTCGTTTAGTTTCTGCAGCATTTTTGACTACCTTCTCTACTAGTTTCATACTCCATCCTCTTAATTCTGAGAGTTTAATCTTATCATTTTCTGTCAATAATGCAACATCTTTAACATTTGAGACGCCTAATTTTTCTACCATTTCCCTTGCTCTAACTCTTCCTATCCCTCTCAACGATACTAACGAAATTAGCTCAGATTTACAACCGTACCTCATTCTTCTATATGTCTCATCAATTGCCTCAAATAGTACACGATGTGATTCTTTATCCATTCTTGATAATTCTTCATCTTCCATTAGAATTATTCTAGTAGAGTAAAGTAACCATTCTGCTAAATCAACTCTACTTCTCAAATCTCCCGGTTGAACATTCCATTCAGTTTCTAAATCATTTATACTAACTTCTTCTATCCAAGATTGTAAAACCAGCGCCCCTTTCATTCTCCTTTCATCATCTAAATCCACACTCTCTGTTAGCAATTCTCTTTCATGTCCAAACAGTGCATCTTGTATTTTCTCCAGATCTTTCTTTTGCGGCCACAATGGTATGAAATCTGGAGTACATGTGACTAAATGTAATAGACTAAAGGGAGAAATTTGCCTTTCCACATTAATTCCTGTTAAGATTTCCATTGCATTAGTTAATCCTTCCTTCAGTATCTTACCTGAGACCGGATTTAGATATAATTTTGAGATTCTTAATCCTAAAGAAGTGGCCGAATATACCATTGTGGGAGGGTCTGGAGTCTGATTTTCTTCAACTTCATAATTGCTTGCTTTCTTGAATCCAAAGATTGCTGGTCCTTTTCTTGGAGCCATATCTGAGATTTTTCTTTGATAATTATCACTAAGATTAACTCCTGATATTTTTGTTGCAGATTCAGCCCAAGTTGGGACCTCATCATCCCAATTTTCTTCCGATTCTTTACCACTTTTTTCTTTTAGGATTCTCTCCTTTATTTCGTCAGATTCTCCTTCTTTCCTTATCATATCATTTTCGAAAAGCCATTTAATTACTTTATCAATCTGATTTTCAAGATGTTCAGATTCCAAATGTGTCGATAAGAATGTTTTACTGAAAAATTTCCCTAAAGAATCCCTGTCATTCATGTCAGTTGTTGCGATTAATGATAAAATATGAGTTAATAATGCAGGGTCATCTTCTGCATTTAGAGCGTTAGGATTAGCTAATTTTGAAGTGACTTCTTCAGGTTCGCTTAGAAGAAAGTGTTCCACATTTCTTATTTCTTCATTCTGATTCTTCGAGACAATCCAGGCATCGCCTTTCTTGTCATATTTTGGCCTACCAGCTCTTCCTAACATTTGTTTTATTTCCATAATTGGCATAGGCATATTCCTACTTGCGGTTGCACTCCATCTTTTGACATCTCTAATTATTACTCTTCTGGCCGGTAAATTAACTCCCTGGGCTAGAGTTGGAGTTGCGACTATACAAAATATATCTCCATTTTTGAATAATTCTTCTACCTTTTTTCTATGTTCATTACTTAGTCCTGCGTGATGGAAGGCAATTCCTCCTTTAATTGAGTTAGATAATTTCTTTCCTAAAGGAGATGAGTTTTCATTTTGATTAATCGTTTCTGCAATATTATTTAATTTAACAAATCTATCTCCATTGTCAAAATTTGGCTCATTCTTAACACGATTTAATACATGTTTCGATAATTCTCTAGCTTCTTTCTGAGAACCTTTTCTCGAATTAACAAAAATTAATAATTGCCCATTTTCAGAAATTGTATCGTCCAGTGCTGCTTGCAAGGTTTTTTCTTTTTTCCCATTTATAATTCTTGGTTCAGGCCATTTTTCACCGCCTTTCCCATCAATTCTGTGTACCTTTACTTGTAATTCTGTCAAAGTTCCTGAATGAAGACTAACTGGTCTCCAATCTGATTGAATTAATTCTGCCCCTAACCATTTTGCTAATTCTTCACAGTTACCTACAGTTGCAGAAAGAGCAATAATCTGTGCCTCTGGTTTCTTATGCCTTATTCTAGAAATTAACACTTCCAATGTCGGTCCTCTAGAATGATCATGCAATAAATGAAATTCATCAGTGATAATAATTCCAATATTTGAAATTAGATTTGATCTATTCCTAAATAAAGAATCTAATCTCTCACTTGTACAAACTAAAATATCTGAATCTTCTATTGAACTAATTTCTCCGGATCTATCTCCTATGGCCAGTGCTACTTTTAGCCCTACAACGTCAGCAATTTCTTTCAATTCCTCATATTTCTCACTAGCTAATGCCTTAAGAGGAACTACGTAAATGGCTTTTTGATTAATTAAATCATGTTTTAATCTATGAACTATAGCCAAATGTGCAACAAGTGATTTCCCACTAGCAGTTGGAATAGTCAACATTAGATTTTTCCCATTTAGTGCCAGAGGCAAAGCTTCCTGTTGAGGAGGGTATAATTCTTTAATTCCCCATTTATTTCCTAAAAACTTGACGATATCTGAAGATAATCCCAGATGTTCGATAGCCCTTTTTGAGCCTCCGCTAGAGTGCGCCACAAACATTCTCATAATCGGCCGTTCTAAAGGATGCCGTGTCGTTAATTCCATCTGTGATAAGCCGGGTGCCCTTCCTTTACTGCAACAAATAGGCCTTCTCCAGTAGCACAGATTTTCCCATTTGCCTCCAAAGTCATTGTGACATTTGCTCTATCATCATCCAATTCACTTACAATTGCAGTAATTTCTAATTTAGAATCTAGGGGAGTAGGTCTTTTGAGCTTTAGACTGAATGTTGCAGTTACGGTACATGGAGGAACAACATCTTGGTTTTGATCCATTAAAGCCATAGTTGCTGCCCAGTTGCCGTGACAGTCAAGTAATGTGCTGATTATCCCTCCGTTTACAATCCCTGGAAATGCCTGATGTTCAATTTTAGTCTCAAATTCCATCTTAAGTCCATTTTCAGTTCTAAATGACTTAATTTGTAAGCCTTTTTCGTTAGCAGGACCACAACCAAAACAGATACTATTAGGTGCGTATTTATCCTGTACTGATATGTCATGTTGATGTTTCATGTTCTCTCACATAGGGTGTAAGGAATTGAATGATTCCATAAGTCCATATCAGACTATCTTAATTTATGAACCTCTTCCGAGAGTCGTTGTCTGCTACCGATGATGAAGATAAATCGCCGTCTACGGCTAAAAAAAAGTCTCCTGCGCCACGTAAAAATAGGCGCCGGCACAAGCCTCTTAAAGTTGCCAATCAGCTATCTCCAAAACGCCGTAAAGAAATTGAAAAGGCATTTGAGCGTAAATCACCTTCACCCAAGAAATGGTCTAGAGAGAGTGGTCCAAAAACTCATTTATTTGACAGGAAAAGAATAAAACCTGGGAGTATTAGGAAAATTGATTTCAACCTTTTAGACGTAGAAATTGGAGATTCTTGGCCTATACCAATAACAATTATTCATGGTTCTAGACCCGGCCCTGTAGTTACAATATTAGGGGCAGTACATGGAAATGAACTTGTGGGACCTCTGGCTTTGACATATCTTTGCGGCCCTAATTTTATTGGTCCAGGAGAAGATATTGATCCTTCTATGTTATCGGGAACAATCAGAATAATTCCAATAATTAATCTCCCAGGATATCGCCGTCAAAGTCGAAAATTCCCTGATGGCCGAGATCTGAATAGAAATTTTCCAGGCAACAGAGAAAGTAATACAACTTCTAGAATTGCGAATCGTATATGGGAATCTATTATTCAAACTTCTGATCATATAATTGACCTGCATACAGCGGCACCCGGAAGAACAAATATGCCCCAAATTAGGGCTAATCTAGCTCATCCTGAGAGTAATAGAATGGCTAGGTCTTTCGGTATAGAAACAATCCTAGATAATGAAGGGCCCAAGGGTTCTCTTAGAAGAGCTGCAAATAGATCAGGCATTGGTTGCATTACTTATGAGGGAGGTGGTTCTAATGAAGCAGACCCAGAATCTGTTCAAGTAGCAATTTATGGAGTTCTGAATGCCCTTAGAAGTTTGAGAATGATTCCAGGATATCCTAATCGACCCCATTTTAGAATCCTAGCATCTGGTTCTGTTTGGATTAGATCTGATCAAGGAGGTTTATTGGACATATTAGCACCTGCTGGTAGTTTTGTAGATGATGGAGAAGTTGTAGCTACAATTACAGATCCTGAAAGACCAGGTATTAGTCATGATGTTTATTCGCCAAGTAAAGGATTATTAATTTGTACTGCTACTCATCCATTTGTTACTGCTGGAACTCCTATAGGGCATTTATTACCAATGAAATCTGGCATAAGAACTCTCCAAAAAAGGCTTGATGAAGAAGGTTGTTTGATTATCAGTGGTTCTGATGGCGAACCTCCATGGAGAGAAGATGATGATGTAGAAGATATTTCAGTTGAAGGCGAATGGTCGGGTGGGAATCCAGATGCTGAATGGGGGCAAAATGAACACCCCTCACCAGAAGAAGAGTCATGATTCTTATTCTTCAATAATTCTCGAAGGAATATCTAATAATTCTACTTCCTCTTCTACTTTCTTACTCGGAATCGTAATCATTGGTATGGTTGCAGGTAGATTTGGTAATGATTCTTCATAAGCATTATTTTGTGTTTCTAAAAATGACAAATCAGGGGCAGAAGGCAATTCTGTTTTTGTAAAAGAATAATCATATTCAATTTTATTTGAAGGGATACTATATGCAGTATATGCTTCTTCAAGACGTCTCTTACTCTTAATTCTCAAATTAACAAATACACTTGCTATGATAATTGAAATCATCATTACAGATAATAATAAGATTCCTAAAACGCTAGTAAGGAATGATAACAAATTTTCGAATAATGTTGGAGGCGGAATCCAAACAACCATATCGATTTCCCAAGTAAATTCTGTTGATACCCCTGAATCAACAATTGTAGCAGTAATTTGTTGGATACTTGTCCCATTTGAACATAGTAATATTGTTAAATTATCTTTATTCTTATCACATTCTAATTCATTTATTACTAATCTCGTACCTTTATTCGTAATGTTCTCAGATAGATCATAATCTCCTATGTACCAAGTTATTTCTGTATTTACCTGTGATGGGATATTATTTAGTCCAAATATTAGCGTCTCATTAACTGCATCCCAGTTGTATACAACTTGGTTACGTGGCACTATAAGGACCAGATTTTCTCTTTTCAGATTGTCATCAACTAATTCATTACAATCGTCGTCTAAATCATTCCATAATTCAATCGAACTAGGATTAATTTCTGCGTCTAGGTCATTACAATCTTCAAAGTCATAATATCCATCATTATCATTATCAAAATTAAATATCAGAGGATTGGACATTTTAGTTAGGACTTCTACTCCATCATTAATCCCGTCCCCGTCCGTATCTTCGTCATTATAATCAGAAGTGATGTTATGGTACTCTTCGAAGTCTGAAAGCCCGTCATTATCAGAATCAATTGTATAGAAGTCCTCATCAATTTCTCCATCGCAATCATTGTCTTTATTATCTAGCATTTCAATTAATGATGGTGAAATCTCAATGTCACCGTCATCACAATCTTGGAACCAGTACCAACCATCACCATCACTATCTTCATCATATACTAGAGGGTTAGCACCCAATTCAGCATATGTATTAACTTCAATTCCATCTGGTAAACCATCATTATCGGTATCACCATCATTAGGGTTAGTAGAAATGAAATAATATTCATCATAGTCTGATAGGCCATCAGAATCAGTATCTAAATCTATAAAATCTTCATCCACTTCATCGTCACAATCATTGTCAATTGAGTCTAAAGCTTCAGATAGGCCTGGTGACCTAAGGATATTATTGTCGTCACAGTCTTCAAACCAATACCATGTATCGCCGTCCATATCTTCATCAAAAATTAATGGATCTGCTCCTAAATCTGAATATAGATTCACTTCCGAACCATCATTCAGTCCATCACCATCGGTGTCTGCATTTCTGTAATCTGTATTATGTATATGATATTCTGGCCAGTCCTTTAGTCCATCGTTGTCTCTGTCAGTAAAATTAAATCCTTCATCAATTAAATTATCGCAGTTATCATCAAATCCATTTAATTTTTCTGGTTTTCCAGGGTTTATCTCTGCATCTTGGTCGTTACAATCATTGAAATGATAATATAAATCCGAGTCTTCATCTGCATCAAAAATTAGTGGATTACTCTCCCAAAGATTGATTTCAGCACCATCATTTAACCCATCACCATCAGTATCTTCATTATTTGGATTTGTTTGATAAACTGATATCTCTATTGAATCAGATAATCCATCTAAATCTGTATCAGCCATTGTCGCATTTGTAAAATATACAAATATTTCATCATAATCATTTATTCCATCGGAATCTGTGTCTTCATTGTAAGGGTCTGTACCCCAAATTAGTGTTTCATTTTCATTTGATATCCCATCGTCATCATAGTCTAAATCTATGTTCATGCCATGTATTATCATTTGCCATGAATTTAGTGTCCCTGATGTTCCTGAAGTAGTATCTCTTATCTTCAACTTCCAAGTTCCTAAACTGCTTTCATCCCAGTGGTGCACTGTATTAAACATCCAATTAGAATAATCATTGCCTCCATCATTGTGTTCTTCAGCCAGCCACGATTGAGTTCCATTCGGAGATTCTAGTACTATATCTAAGTCTCCTCTATTAGAGTGATCAATATCTACTACTACATCTATACTCTCCAAACTAATATCATCTGTAATTTGAACATCAAATTCACTCCATGAGTTTGTTGATGTAGGAATTGTGAATGATGGCGAATAGGGTCCGAATGTTAGATTTAATTCTTCATCCACATTAGTCCAATTTTCTGCCAATGAGACGGCACTACCAGCATCTATTGCTCCAAATCCATATTTATGTGATACATCATGTCCAGCATCATTAATTTCCCAGCTTGAATCATTTGGATCATTCATTCTTGCGCTATTGACTAATATATGCTGCACATCCCTCCAAGTTAGGTTTCCATTCGCATCCAGTATCAAAGCAATTACTCCTGCAGCTAAAGGAGTCGCGCTAGAAGTTCCTCCAAAGTTATTTGTTACATTTCCATTATCATAACCCGCATCATCTGATGCCGTATCAGGATCATCATGAATATCTGTAGTAGTTATTCCTTCTCCGTCACCATTGGAATGGGCTGCTACTAAGATACTAGCTCCTGGTTCGGAGTAATATGATTGTTCACCATAATGAGTAATAGCCGAAACAGCGATAGTAAATCTACTATTTGCCCACCCATCATAATTCGCATTATCATTACTTGTGAGTCCGTTACCTGCCGCCCATGTAATGATATTTCCTAATCCATTTCTGCCATCGTAAGCATCATTTTCAAATGCTGCTAGCATTAATGGCCCCGGAGCGTCTAATGTTTGCCCGTTATCGCTAGGTCCCCATGAGTTAGTGTAGATATGAGTTTCATTGTTCATGAAAGATAATGCATCTGCTTCAGTAGAATCTCCAGCCCAACATGCAATTAGAGTCGAACCTGCTAGGGTTGCATCATAGGCCGCTCCCGCAACATGGATTGAATTATCTCCAGCAGCTGCAGCAACTCCTCCGGCTGCTGTTCCATGTCCATTATTACTAGTTGGAGTTGGGTCTGCATCATTATTACACCAGTCATAGGAATGATTGGGTGAATAATTAGGTGAAATATCCGGATGATCTTTATCTAAACCATCGTCAACCACACTGATAATAATTCCACTGCCAGTGTAAGAGTTCCAAACCGAAGTTACATTTGCATCTTCTCCAAAAGTCCCCGATGTTTGTCCTGTATTTTGTAGATGCCATTGATCTTCAAAGACTTCATCATTTGGAATTGAACGAGTTACTTGTTGTTTCTTAATTAAAGGTGAAAAAGACTCAATATCCCCATTTCCAACTAGTTTCTCGAATTCTTCTACTATTTCTAATGCTGAATCAAAATTCCAAATATATGCTCCTTGTAATTGAGAGGCGCGTTCTATTGAAATAGCCTCAGGTTTCATTTTCATTTGTTCATCAATACTATTTGCGGAGACAACTAACCATTGTTTTGTATTCTCCAAATCTTCTTTAGAATATTGTTCTAAATCCGATACTCTCTCAAATGCTAATTGCACCGCAATAGAATAGGTTGGAATAATCAAACTTTGTTCATCTTCTGATGAATCTTGTAGATTTTCATTTTCAGCCGTAACTAATCCTGAAATTGGTGCGACAAGTAAAATAAAAACTGCAATTAACACTGAACGCATACCCCTGTCATGTCAATAGGGGTTTTAGGTATTCGTTAATCTTGCATTAACAATAAGTCATTATTTTTCCCAATTCTTAATTGCTTGATGGACCTCATCATCATCCATTAATCTTCGTTGTTTTTTGGCAATAGCGAAGAGATGAGCAACTAGTTCATCAGTTATTTCATAATTATTTTTACTTAACCACCATGTTATGTTCGAACGCCCACTCATGTGACCAATTCTAATCACCTGTTCTAAACCATAATCTTGAGCAGGAACTCCTGAATAGATTCTATCTGCAAGCCAATGTTCTCCCTTTTTCATAGCCTTTACTACTGCACTTGCATGTACCCCTGTGCCTGTTTCAAATGCATCTTTTCCAAATACTGGATAGTTTCTAGGTAAAGAAACTTCGATATATTCATGCGCTTTGCGCATATAATCATTTAATGATGTCAAATCATTGTTAATTATTCCCATTAAGCTAAGATTGACTAAAGTTTGGTCTAAAGGGGCATTACCTGCTCTCTCTCCAACTCCTAGGGCAGTCCCATGTATTACGTCTGCGCCTGCTTCGACAGCTGCTAAGTTATTTGCAACTCCAAGACCTCTGTCTTGATGGCCGTGCCAGTTTACTTCTATATCTCTACGTTTCACTCCTGAGTCCGGAATAACCTCATTTTGGATGAAACTCAATAATTTCCTGACTCCGTTAGGGGTCACATGTCCGCATGTATCGCATACGCATATTCTATCAGCCCCTAGTTCAATTGCTCTAGTGTAGACTTGTTTAATTTCTTCAGGCTTACTTCTAGTTGTATCTTCAGTGACGAACATTACCGGTATGTCGTTATCGACTGCGAATGTAACAGCCTTTTCAGCAGTTGACAATATTTTTTCCATATCCCAACCTTCTGTATATTGTCTGATAGGACTAGTTCCTAGGAACGCGCTTGCTTGGATTTGTCTTTCATGTTTGGCCTGTAAATCAACTAAGGGTCTAATATCATCAACAACAGTCCTAACAGCACAACCAGGTCTCAATTCATATGATTTCTCCGTCATATGAGTTAACATAGAATCTATGTGTTTGATATGAAATGGCCCTGCCCCAGGTAATCCTAAATCTACTTTCTGAATGCCCAATTTTTCCATAAAGTCAATTAATTCAATTTTTTCATCAATAGTAGGATTTCTGGCACTCGGACTTTGTAAACCATCCCTTAAAGTTTCATCATCAAACCATACATCGTGTGGATGATTGGAAGAATCTCTTTTGATCTCATAGTCAATAGTATTCCAATCAAAAATTAGGTCCTTCTCATCCATCTGGCCACCACCTTTTCTACTCTGCAACTACCTGCCAAGTGCTTGAATCCATCGGGAAAGAATCCCCAATTATTCCTTTCCACCTCTTTTTCTTAAAATTATGTATAGAACTAATACAGTGCTTACGATTGATCCTTTTATAACGAAATTAATGCTTGTTAATACTAGTATTATGAACATTACAGCTAGATATGTTAGTGAGACAAAAAATGAATGAGATGCAGTAGGCATTATATCATTCTCATCATTGATATTTATTTTCCATACTGTTAATACATACCAAATACTCAAAATTAAACTATTTATTACTGCTAAAGATATATTGAAATCTAAATCTGAAAGTTCTATCCAATTACTTTTTTCCTGAAATGCTAGCGGTGTTGTCAGAGACAATAAAATCAACAATATAGAATATATTTTCATTTCAATTAATGTCCTTCCTTTGCCTTTAACATTAGGCATCATTGGCACTCCAACTTTTTCATATTCTCCAGATCTGTACAATGCTAAGGCCCAGAAATGTGGTGGAGTCCAGAGAAATATTAGTAGAAACATGAACCAAGGCATATATCCTCCAATATTTACTATTGAATCAATAAAGTCATGAGCTGAACTAAATTCTAGTTCTAGTTCACCTTCTGCTGCCGCCCAACCAATAACTGGGGGGGTAGAACCAGCAATTCCTCCAATGACAATATTCTGAACACTGGTTCTTTTTAACCAAATTGTATAAATAAATACATAGAAAAGAATACTGAATAATGCCCAGAATGCAGCAACTTCATTTGCCATTTTTAGTAACCACAAGGTTCCAATAATTGAAATTGAAATTCCAAATAACAGGGCTTTCTTTGGAGTAATGTCTCCAACAGATAAAGGCCTTTTCGATGTTCTAGTCATAATTGGATCAATATCTCTGTCATACCACATATTGATACAATTTGCACCACCTGCAGTCAGATATCCTCCGATAAATACAATCATCATTACTTCTAATGTACTTTGATTAATCTTGTTTGTCTCGATTAAATCATGACTTAGAATTGCGCACATTGCTGTAATTTGTAATAGTACAACAACTCTTGGTTTTGTTAAAGAAAAGAGCGACTTTACGAGTGCCCTTGTCTCCGCCATATTCACTCCTATTGCTAATAGTCTTTGAAAGTCATTGAGCAATAGTATCGTTCACAACATGCTTTTTCTCGTAGAGAGTTACTACTTTGATAGCCATCAGTATACTTGTAATCATTACAAATACTAATGATGCTAGCATTAGATGAATCAATGATAATAGTTCAAAATAAACAATCTCAAAATTCTCTAACTTTGCAGAAAGGACATACAAGCCCCCCAATCCAATATTTATTAGATATAATGTAGATGATGTCCAAATCCATTTACATAACAATGTTCCGTATTCACCTTCTTTATTTTCTTTCCAAATTATGTAACATGTGATGGCTAGTATCGTTCCAACTATACTAACTAATAATCTATGTAAGATTTGAGACTGTGCTTCAAAGTCAACTACTTTTTCATATATTGAGTCATTGCATAGTGGCCAAGATCCTGGGAAACCTGAAACGCCGCATGCTTGATTAGCTCCAGGAGTTGTTGAAACAAAAACTCCTAGGAACAGAGCCAAGAAAGTACCAAATGATAAGAACGCAATACCATTAGTCCATCTTTTAGCCAGAATTGGGTCAAATTCTATCCATTTAGGCACATCTTCCTTATCCCTTACAGTAGCCAACCATATCCAAACTAATGACATCAAGAATAGAAGTGCAGATGCTAGATGTAGTGCCACACTCCAATGCAAATTATCCAATTTTACAGTTACATATCCTAGGAAACCCTGCCATCCTATCAGTAAAATAGAAATCAGTGAAGCCAATTTAACTTCATTAGTCAATTCTTCATCCTTTCTTATTATCAACCAATTTAAAATTACTAATGGTCCTAAAACAACTCCTGCCAATAATCTATGAATCCATTCAGTAAATATCTGGAAAGAAGTATATGTGTGGCTGGACCCTCTAGAGTCTATTTCACTTGGATTCTTATCGAACCATTCCTTTTGCTCTTCTTCGGATATGTCAAACCCCCAAGTTCCGAAACATGTAGGCCAATCAGGGCAGGATTCTCCCGCGTCATAGATTCTAATAACACCGCCTGCAGCGATAACTAGAATTGTAATACCAATAATAATAGCAGTCAGTTTTTCTACACTGACTCTTTCGAATCTCATTATCTCACGACCTTTTAGTCATAGATATAATTTTGTTTTATTCGTCAAGATGTGGCTCAACGTCAATTGGTATTCTATGTTTTAGATATTCTAGAGTTGCAATTTTCATTGGGTCTAAAACAACCCTTTCTTTAGCCTCATCGACTCCATAGAGCTGAATTAATTCTCCAGAGAACTCTTCTCTTAATTCATCTTCTGAGACGAATAAAGGTGCTCCCATACTGATTTGAAGTGCGCGCGCGCCAATAATTCTTGCTTTTTCGAAGCGGGTATGTGCTCTTGCAGGCTTGACCATGATGGAGAACGGCCAGCGACCCCCACATAAGGGCATTGACTGACTTTATCACTCATAGATATCAATTTTTAGACAATTTTTTCTCTATTTGACTTCGATTAACATAGCTACAGCATTGCCTCCGCCTAGACAAATTGTAACAATTCCTTTCTTTCCGCCAGTCCTTTTTAGTGCGTTAATTGTAGTCATTAGACAGCGCGTTCCAGTTGCTCCCAGAGGGTGTCCAATCGCTACAGCTCCTCCATGAATATTGAATCGGTCTTCAGGAATTTTAAGGGCCATTTGTACAGCTACAGATGCTGCAGCAAATGCTTCATTATGTTCTACAATATCTATTTGCATAATATCTAGATTATTTCTTTCCAAAAGTGTCTCAACAGCAGTAATTGGGGCAATCATTACTCTTCTTGGTTCAACTCCTGAGGTGGTATAATCAACAATTTCTGCAAGAATTGGCCATCCTTGTTTTCTCGCAAAATCTTCTGAACATACTAAAACTGCGGAAGCACCATCCGATACCTGACTTGCATTCCCTGCAGTTACTTGTCCGTCTTTTTTGAACACAGTCTTCAATTTTGACAACGACTCGATATTTGTTCCTGGCCGGATTCCTTGGTCAACTTCTAAATCTTCCATATCTATAATTTCACTTTCGAACCAACCGTTATTCCATGCAGCATTGGCCAATGCATGAGATCTAACAGCATATGAGTCTGCAAGTTCTCTTGATAAATTGAATTCTTCAGCCACTATTTCTCCAGTCATTCCCATAGATGTTCCATCAAAAGAATCTGTCAAGCCATCATGCATCATAATTGATTTTAAAGCGTTAGAATCTATCATATCGCCTTTGATTTTTTCTGTAGTGAAGTATGGAGCATTACTCATCGATTCAATTCCTCCTGCGATAATGACATTTGCATGTCCTGAGATGATGTCACTTGCAGCGATCATTACGGCTTTCAAACTAGATCCACAAACTTTGTTTATTGTAGTACAGGGAGTAGAATATGGCAATCCTGCATTAATAGTAACTTGTCTTGCAGGGGCCTGTCCAGAACCTGCTTGCAATACTTGACCGATGTAAACTTGGTCTACAATTCCACTTTCAGGATCTATTCTAACTCTTTTCAAAAGTTCTTCAACAACTTTAGATCCTAATTCTGTTGCTGAATAATTAGATAATGCTCCTCTAAATTTACCAATAGGGGTCCGCGCATAAGCACATATAACCGCCTTAGTCATAACTCCTCGAGTGAGGTCGTGGTCTTGAATAGTGCGATGAACAAACTAGTTCTCAGACATCTTTTTCAGAGTAAAAACCATAGAAATCTGGATTAATTAATTCTGGTCGGTTATTCGACTTAACTAGGATTGTTCTAACTGCCCATAAATCTTTGAAGACTCTATATTGAGATGTTTTGTCTAAATAGTCTACTCCACTGGTACCTCCGGTTCCTATTCTTCTTCCCATTATTCTCTCTACCATTCTCGCATGCGAATGCCTCCATTTAACCATTGATTCCTCTAGTTCAACTATGGCATCAATTAATTTCCGCGGCCATGCCAAAAGAGGTAATTCTCTGTATGATTCTATGAATAGTAGGCTAGCTCTGGCCCTACTTATCTTTCCTTCTGGAATAAGGAATGAAATTGCACTCTCATGGGCAGAATTGAATCTTTTAACTGCCTTATCCAAATCGGACGTTCCATAACTTGACATTCTCTTGGCGGCATCTTCTCCCATTGATTTATGCGCTAATAAATGTTCATTGACGTAATTTTCTACAGACTCTGAATCTTTCTCCGATCCATAAATTGAACCCATAATTGGAGTTCTTGAAATCCACTTCATTAATGACTCTTCCAAAGATGGCTTTGCTAAGGCATCCTCTAAATCTTGTAATATCAATGCATCTTTTTCACTATTTTCTGCTAATTTTCTGAATGTATCTATAGGGTCCATTCCAAAAAGCCTATCTTCATTTTTCAATCCAAGTAATATCTCGAATTTTCTCATTTGGAAAGATTCGAAACCTGATGCTGAGCCTAATCCGTCCCTAAATGAAAGGAAACCTTGGGGAGTCAATGTTTCCATAACTGACCATTGTGTAGCCATTAATTTGAAAATTTCAGTTGTTCTACCTAGTCTTTCCACTGCCCGTGGAATATCTTTCTCAGGAACCTGTTCTTGAGATAGTATATTTCTGACCTCTGCGAGTTCTCTTATTATTTGTTTAAACCATAATTCAAAGGTTTGGTGTACTATGATGAAGTGCATTTCATCAGAGGAAATGCCTCTATCTTCTCCTTGTAATTTTAGTAAATCGTCCAATTGCAAATAATTTCCATAGGTCCAATTCTCTCCACTCATGTTCGTCCGATAGCGTTTCACTCTTGAATCATTACTGTACGAGCCGTTCGGATTTTGGAGTATATTTTCCCTATTATTTCAAATATTAATGGTTCTTAGGATTTTTTCATCAACCCATGATCTTCAATACTACATCCACCTGGAGGAAGTGAGGCTAGTACATCATCCTGAATTAGGCCAGTAGCCTTAGCTATTTTATTCGCTATAGATTCCTTTTTTTCTCTTCCAGGCATTATTTTAATCCATCTTTCAAATATTTCTGATATTGTTTCGACAGTTCCACAAACTGGTAGAGGTACACCATTAATTACTCCAATCCCCATTCCTATTTGTAAATGTAAATCTCTGTGCCATGTTCTTTGCCCCCTAACTACGAAACTTCCTCTTCCAAGAGACTCTCCACTTTCGGTTTGTTTTGATACTTGACTTGGCCGTACATGAAAAGCTGTTGCCGCAGCTCCTCCACTACCCCATGCTCTAGACCAGCAAACTGCAATCTGAGCAGCTTGAGCAAGTATATTTTCATCTAACTCTCTAGCATCTTCTATACCTTCACCTAGATTTTGAACAATTTGCATTGATTTAATTCCATTTTGTAATTCCGACACCTTACTCATTATTGTAAAACCGTCTTTTAATTTTAATGAGCAGGATGGAGCGCCGTGCAAATCCGCATGGACATACAAATCATTGGAATTAAGATGCTTCCTGACTATCGTGTCATTTCCTTTCGCATCTCTTCCTCCAACAATAATATGGCCTCCATCAAGAATTGCCCATCTGTATTTCTCAAACCAGAATTTCTTACTTCTCTGAATGCCTCTTACTCTTCCAGCTGCAACATCTTTTTTCCTTCTCTTTTCTTGTTTTAATTTTGTGCTCTCTGTATCTTCTAGTGCCTTTTTCGCTCCTTTTGATTTATCTTTTAGGGTCCTTGCATCTTGGAAATATCTTTGTGCGTTTTGATGTACAGTTTTATCAGCATATAGAGTAACACTTGCACCAGGTTCGCCCTCCTCATCTGGAAGAAATGCAACAAAAGTTCTTTTTTTCGGGTCTAACCTATCAATCCATTGTATTTCTCTGACTTTTTCTGATACTTCTTGCCAAGTAAATTTGGAAATAGCATCATTGAATTGCTTCATTATAGTTTCCAGATGAGGCCAATTATCTTGCATTGCTTTGCCTAATTCTTGATTTATTGCGGCTTGAGATAGAAAGCGTTCAATAGCATTCCTTTGTTGATCCGCCCTTCTCTCTAATTTTGCTTTCTTTTCACCATCATCCTGTCCGATTTTTACTAACTTTTCTTCCTCTCTTCTGATAAACGCAGAAGCATCATGAGAACCAAAAGCAGCGTCATATCCTGAGCATAAAGTAGGAATATCTATCGATAATTCTTTATCCAAATACCTCAAATCTATAGGCGCAATCTCCTTTATTTCTCCTGACAATTCATCTTTTTCCTTTGAATCAGTAGTTTTATTCCATTTTTCCACCATTTCTTTATTCTCAAACCACATTCTACTAGAATTATTATTAGCTAATTCTTCTAGAAGATTAATGATTGCAGTATCTAGAATCTCTCTCTGTTCATCATTCAGGTCCTTCGCTTTGAGGTTCTCTTCTAAATCAGCTGAAGCACATATTGCACTACCATAGATTCTGCCCAAGTTCCCTCTTGCTGCCAATGTTCTAATCAAATCATCATCACTTTCATCAAGTAATTTGTCTAATTTTTCTCGATTAATTTCTCTTGGATCAACTGCAGCAGGTGGAGGGATATATTTGACACCTCTTTTTAGAGATCTACTAGCATATTTTGCATGAGTCAATGGTTGAATTATTATTCCTTCCTCATCTAAAAGTAGTACGTTTCCATCTCGAAATAATTCTATAATAAGTTTCAATTTTCCACTTCCATGCTCAAAAGTCATTGAAACAATTCGATCGAATCCTAGCTGTTCAACATCTATTAGTCTGGAGTTATTCAGGTGTTTTCTTAGCACCATTGCAAATTGAGATGGCTGTGAAGGCATAGGCCTATCCCGTTGTGAAAGATATAATCTTCTTCCACTTACAATAACTAAATCAGATGATGGCGAACCTTTAGGATTGAGACGTATTACAACCTGTTCATAGTGTGGTTGGTATGCTTTACGTGCTCTAGCGCCAATCATTGATGAAAGCTCACGAACAATTCGTGCCACGTCAAATGAAGAAGCCTGTTCACGCATGTCTCTCACTGTTCCGTAAGCACCATCCTTCATCAGCCAATCGCTTTAGTTTATTCATTCGATTCTATGTCTGAGTAGAAAGATTCGATTTCATTGAGCGCTTCTGCTTGATGTGCATATTGATTTGATGGTATTGAAATCACACTCATATTTGTTACCTTTCTAGATATAAATTCAACATCCTTCATTCCATGCAGTTTATCAGACTCAGCAGTTAGAATAGCACATGGAATTTCTATGTTTGACAAATCTTCTGGTAATGAATATCCCATTAGATATCTAGCCGAATATCTAATTCTTTCATAGTTCTGAGAAAGTAGTGTTCTCCGATATCGGATCTTCTGTCCTTCTTCTTCAACCTTCCTTTCGACTGCCCATATTGCAATTTTAATAAGCCATTTTAATGTAAATTTAGGTAATGGTAATTTGATTAAAATTTTTGCCCATAAGGGAAATCGAAATTTTTGATTTGGCGCTAGAAAAATCGAACTCTTACCCGAAATTTTCTTTTCTTGTAATCCATGAATAATAATGGTGGAAGCTAAAGATGATGAAAACAAATGGAAGTTATCATCTAATTCGTTCTCCCTTTGTAACTTTTCGATTATTTTCTCTATATCTTCTATGTATTCACTAATAATGAAATCTTTTTGTTTCATCTTATTATCAAATATAGCACTAGCTTTTTCACGAGTTTCAATATAGATAATTTTCCTTCCTTGAACCCATTCCGATACTAAAGGCCTCCAACCTTCGAAAACTGAACCCCATCCTGGTACCATCAATATTGGAATCTTTGAGGATTGATTGGCAGGTTCCCAAATAAAAACTCTCAAAGAAAGGTCATCAGAAACTCTGATGATTCTTTCCTCTCCTATTGAATTTGGAAGTTCTGGAACGCCTTGCCAATGGTTATTCATTCAAACACCTTTTGAAATTCAACGAGACCTTCTCCCACCGCCTGAGCGACGACCACCGCCGCCACTTGAGCGACGACTACCGCCGCCACTTGAGCGACGACTACTAGATATCCTTCTTGACGATGTGCTTCTAGTTATTCTCCGACTCCTTCTACGATGGAACCAAGGTCGTCTGTGCCAAGGTGATCCATAATATGAACCTCCAAATATCGCCCCTCCTCCATGATAGTGGTGGTGGATTTCCGCACCTCCACTTGAGTCATGGTATTGTTTGTTATTTCCCTCAAAATACATGACGAATAATAGGCCTAATATTAGTGGCAGTAAACAACAAAATGCTAGAAATATTAAAAATTGTCCTGTATCATTAGGTTCTTCAAGAGTACTAGTGGCTTCATCATCAAGTTTGTACCAAACCTCTACGCTAGAATTCACTGGCAGCGTTTCATTTTCAACTATCTCTAAACAATAGTCATCCCAATTCCCCAAAAAATAGTCGTAGTATTCATCAAAATAAGTCACTCCATTTAATGAGTAATTATAGTAAATATCTGCCCCACAATCATAAGAATATGTGTAAATACAATCATAGTATTCATCATAATATTCATCATACAAGCAATCTTCGTGTTCTACTGGATATTCCCACCACTCGGTGCCTTCTAGGACAATTCCATCGGTAGTCCCCCATTCTTCGTCAACACTAGGAGTTAAAGCAGCGCCAATTATCATAATGATGAATCCCAATGCGACAATAATAGTTAGGAATAAATATCCTGGATCATCGGTCATCCAGTCGAAAGCCCCCTTATTTGCTTGAACTGTCGGAGATGCAGGAGGAGGATTTTGCTCCATTTTGCTCATATTAAATTCGTGTTGCGCTTGTGCCATTTCTTCTTCTCTTTTGATTCGCATCATTTCTGTATGGTCCATCATTTCTTCAATGGTCTCTTTTGAGGATTCTTTTTCTTGCGTTTTACCCCACCATTTGTCTTCACTCATGATTACACCTACATATATTGCTGGCAGTAATAACTATTCATATTATCTGCGACTTTAACTAATAATCATTCATTAAATGAATATTTGCCATTATTAAAATATATATCTCCTGATTTTATATGTCCTTTAAGATGAGATAATGTTTGATCAATCATTAGTCTAGGATGAGCTTGCGGAGAGTCTTCATATGATTTCTTAGCAATTGATTCTAAGTCTGTAAGATTATTCTTTACCGCCTCAAGTACCAATTTATGCCTATTACTCCTATGCCTAATATATCGCTCTAGTAATTTTTCAGGATTGGCTGAGAAAGGACCGTGTCCAGGGAATAAGAGTGGGGGACAAATATGCTTAATTCTTCTTAATCCTTCAATATATTCGTTCATATCTCCGTCATTCGAGGGGACAAGAATTGTGCCTATGACGGTTACATTATCTCCACTGATAATACCTGCATCTCCTACCAAACAGATGTGTCCCGGACAGTGTCCTGGTGTCTCAATCACATTCCAACATACAGACGAATTATCTCCATTGAGTATGAATGAATCATTCTCTTTCAATAATTTTTTATTTTCCAATCTTACAATTGTATCTAATGTTTCTTTACTAGCCCATATAGGAGCTTTATACAATTTACTAATTTCTTCTAAGTTGCCAATATGATCCTGGTGTTTATGAGTAAAAATTGTAGCTTTTATTTTACTTCCAGTTGAAATTATTTCATTTATTTTTTTAGATAGTATTTCTAAAGCCTCTTGACTTTTTGCTGCTGGATCTATGATTACTCTTTCTCCACCCGCCACCCCTAGTACGTAGCAATTTGTATGAGTTGCCGGAGGAAGTGTTTGAGTTGGTAATGGTATGCATTCAACACCGGGTGCAAACTCCAAGATATGATATCCTTCAGAAGGCTTTTTTGATAGTTCATCAAAAGCAGATATCAAGTCTCCATTTTCTTTTATCGCTTGACAAATATCTCTAACTAAGGTTACTTGTGGTGGCGGTAGTCTCACTTCATGATTTAGCCATGAATGAAGAAGAATCTCTGGATTCCACCATTTATATTCATCAAATTCAGAAAGGCCTTTTGGAAATCTCGGCTCAATTTTTGAGCCACCTATGGAAAGATGATGGAATGTATTTCTAAATCTAATAGGGGCAAATGGAGGCATTGTTCTAACAGCAATAATTTGTGGATTAAAATTATCAATATTCAATACTCCCTGTTTGACAAAATTCCCCCATTCCTCTTTATTTTTACAAATCTTTTCTTGTATTTCTTCATCAACTAATTCCAGAGATCCTTTTCCATCAGGGGAAAATCCTATTTCTTCAACAAGTTCTCTTAGCAAGGTAATACTTGTTACTGGATTATGAGTGTTTGATAACCAGTCAGGATTTTCCTCTGAGAGTCTTCTATCTGTACGACTCACTCCTCCTCCCGGAAATGCCCAGAAGTCAGGAAATGCAGGAACTTCAGATACTCTATGGCATAATAATATCTCACCTATATTTCCATTCATCCTACTTACTATAAGTGAGGCCGAGGGCCTAGGAGTTGCAACATTAGCCGCAGGTAATTCCACACCCTCCGGCAATTCATCCATGCTGCCTCGAGGCGGTTAATGATTTCAAACCAGCCTGTCGAATGACTCAAGTCTATCAGGTTAATCGACAGTCATGACCGAATACGTGCCGATTAGTCATAGAGATAATGAAAACGGCACAAAACTCTTCGAAATATTAATGCCAAGGTTCGGCCTTGGTGTTTGGCAAATGGATAAGAATGAATGTAAATCCTCTATACTTCATGCATTAGAAAATGGTTACCGGCTAATTGATACAGCCACAGCATATGGTAATGAGAATGCAGTTGGCGAAGCAATCAAAATTTCAAAAATACCCAGGGATGAAATTTTCGTAGTAACCAAATTAAGGCGAGTTCATGCAACAGGTTTTGATGAAACCATATCTCAATGCCGAGAAAGTTTACAGCGACTTAATCTCGATTATGTCGATTTATATTTAGTGCATGCCCCTCCAGAAGATATTTCAGTTCGTGGAGATGTTTGGGGCGCCATGGAAGAATGTTTAAGATTAGGATTAACAAGATCGATAGGTGTCTCAAATTACGGTATTAATCATCTTGAGTCTATGAGAGAATATGCGACTATTTTGCCCTCTGTCAATCAGATTGAAGTACATCCTTGGTTACAGAGAGCAGAATTAAGAAAAGCCAATGAGGGCATTGGAGCTGTTACTATGGGTTATTCACCTCTCGCCAGAGGTCATAAAGTCAATGACCCATCATTAGTCTCAATTGCTCAATCAATTGGCTGTACTCCTGCTCAAGCCGCAATAAAGTGGGTTTATGATACTGGTTGCATTACAATACCAAAGTCAAGTAACCCTAATCGTATAATTGAAAATAAGGAGTCATTAAATATTGATATCTCTGATTTTACTGATTCCTTTTCTTCGCTTGAAGAATCATACATCTCAGGATGGAATCCTACAATTGAACCATGAGTGATAATATGAAAGAACCAGAGACTATTGAAGAAGAGTTAGAAATTATTGCTGCAGCATTGGATGCAGGAATAGATCCCTTCCCTCCTAGAAAAGAACCTAAACCACGAGGAAAAATAGCTCTAGGTTGGTTCATGATAATTATTATGATTACTTGGGTTTCGGATATTCTTTACCGTTCATTATAGTATTTAGCCGAAATAAAATACTAAGAAGCACATTACTAGCATTATTGATGCAGGTGCGGCTCTACTCAAGGGGTCATCTCTTGTTTTTAGATGGCATATCAATGCTCCAACCATCAGAATACCCATTCCCATTACAGCATATTGTGCTAATTGAGTATACCATATCCCAACAATCAACGCCAATGCCAAGGTCAATTTTGTAGCACCGACTACATAAACGGACCATTTAGGTAAACCATAAACTGCAAATTCTTCAACAATATTCTTTGCATCACCTGCTCGATAATTTGTATCAAGATTTGGCCTGAATATCCAAACTGCAAATATCACAATTGCAATAACAATTTGTAGAGCCATAACTAACGTATCCATCATAATATGCAATTAGTAGTTATATGTATATACTTTTGTAAGTATAAATTACTCATGATTTTTCTATTGATATTCTAAATACAGATGCAAATGATTCTAGGTAGTAACCCCTACAGCAAAGCATGGTACGCTTGTGGGCAGCTGTAGTTTTGACCTCATTACTAGTAGCTTCAGCATCTCCAATTGTTACTGCACAGGTAGGGCAACCTGATATTATACAGGAACATTGGTATCACACATACGCTACTCTTACTCTAGACCTAAATGAGTGGGCAGATGATTATCCTGAAATCGTAATTTTATTTTCTATAGGGCAAACAGAACTTGGTAGAGAGATTTGGATGTTACAAATTTCAGATTGGAGCCAAGAAACAAAACCAGATGGTACGGATAAAGAAGTGGCTTATATTGACGGAGGCCACCACGGAAATGAGCACCTAGGCACTGAATTAGCTTTTCTTACCGCTGAATATTATATTGAAGGGTGGGGCGACGGGGATCAGGAAGTTATTGAAATCTTACAAAATACTGAGTTGCATATCCTCATTATGTTAAATGCTGATGGAAATGACTTTGATACAAGATGGAATGTAAATCAGGTTGATTTGAATAGAAACTATGATCATTACTGGAATACCTGTGACTCTACACAACCAGGAAGTAGTGCATTCAGTGAATCAGAGACTCTTGCGAATTCTATTTACATGAACGAAGTGGTTTCTGATGCAGACCTTTACATCACAATGCATACCGGAGTTTGGATCATGCTTTACCCATGGGGGAAATGGCCAGAACAGCCATCGGATTGGGAGTTATTTCATCATATTCGAGATGAGGTAAATGAGAATATTTCAGAAATACCGATTAGAAATGCAAATCAAGGTCTTTATCCTAATTGTGGCACTAGTCGTGATTATGGTTATGGAGTAATGGGTTATCCAACATTTACTTTTGAAACTGACGATGAACAATTTTTGTTAGGCACTGTAGAAGCACTTTCAGATAGATTGGACGAGGAATTAGATGTTATGAAATATTTAATCCATAATATTTGGTATTGGCGCGCAAGGCTAGTAGTTGAAAATTTCCAAATTACAGATAAAAAAATTGTTGCTGATGTTTCTAATCTCGGTCAAGCGAGTACTTCGAATGCTACTTTCCATTATTCTGATTCAAATGGCGATTTGTTATGGCACTCAGAAACTTTTGGCATTAATGCTACAAATCAATCTGATATTATAGTTGAAATACAGAATCTCAGCTTAGTAGATGACGGGATATGGACTATCCACTATCAAAAGAGAGTAATTGACTCTTCGACCTGGGTCGAAGAATTAATTGATGAATCAGTGATTAGAATAAATTCAGAGGACAAAGGATTTCTTCCGGCGCCATCATTATTTATTTATTTATTATCTATAATTGCAGCAGCAATAACTAGGAAGAATTCCTCAATTGATGGATTAACGTAAATTGGTAGTCCCTCCCGGATTCGAACCAGGGTCATGGGATCCAGAACCCCACATGATGGACCACTACACTAAGGGACTAACAGTAGGCGGACAAGTACTACGTATTTCAAGAAAACCTTAGTTCAACTAAGATGATTAATTTGCTCTGAAGCCAGCATTCAATATCTCTAGACTTTCTTCACTAGGTCTTAATTGAGAATCGGGTAGAGCCATCAATGGTGTGTTTGTTAATCCGAGTGTTTCAGTGGCTGTTTTCTTATCAGGATTATAGTAAAGTAGGCCAGTGACATGTCTTCCTTCTCTATCAGCCTCATGAATTGCTCGTAGTGCTTCTACTGGGTCGTTCGGATTGTGTTCACTTGCCACTGTTTCCAACCTCAGAGTAGAGCCATCAAATAATTTAATTTCTTTGAATTCTCCTGCAGGTACCTCTACAGCTTCAATTGGTGAGAAATGAGGGATATAATCTACAATATGCAAAACCTCATCATTAGCTTTTACATAGTTGTATGATTTGTAAGACTCATCATTATTAGCAAATGTTACACATGGTGAAATCACATCAATAATCGCCATTCCCTTATGGCTCATTGCTGCCCTTAGTAATGCCGTTAATTGCTTTTTACTCCCGGAAAATGATCTCGCAACGAAACTGCATCCTAAATTTACAGCCATTGCGCACAAATCAATTGGAGCCTGCTCATTCATAGCACCCTTTTTCTTTTTCGAACCTTTTTCCACTGTGGCGCTGTATTGACCTTTAGTCAATCCGTATACTCCATTATTTTCAATAATATATACCATATCTAGATTTCTTCGTATAGCATGAATAAATTGACCTATACCTATACTAGCAGTATCTCCATCTCCAGAAACTGCTAAGAATGAAAGATCTTTATTCACCATATTTGCACCAGTTGTAACTGATGGCATTCTCCCATGCACTGTATTAAATCCATGACTCTTACCTAGGAAATATGCTGGGGTTTTAGATGAACAACCTATCCCACTCATCTTTGCTATTCCCTCTGGTTTTATTCCATTTTCCCATGCTGCTTGAATAATAACGTTTGAGATCTGATCATGCCCACAACCGGGGCATAATGATGATTTCCCGCCTTTGTATTCTGATTTTTCCAAGTCTATTACATTCAACTTCAAAATACTCATGACTCCACCTCCTCTAAAGCATCAATAATCATATTTGTATACACCCGAGCTCTTGGTGGCAAACCATCACTGTATGCTACACTGTGGATCTTATTTAGTAAATGTACAGGTAGTTCCTTTCTTAGAATACCAAAAAGTTGACCATCTCTATTTATTTCAAGAACTATCACTCTTTCATGTTCTTCAATAAATGTCTGCAATTCTGAATGATAAGGCAGAGCGCGAACACGGCATGTACTAACTGTTAAGCCGGTTTTTTCTAACATATCGTCAATCTCTACAATTGTATTTTCCATAGAACCATAGAAGATTATTCCTAATTTCTTTTCTTTTTCTTCTCTTATTACAGGTGCAGGCAATAGGTCTCTAGCCCCATCAATTTTTTTCCTCAATCTCTTCATAGTTGCATGATAAACTTGAGGGTCTTCAGAATATATTCCTTCTTCATCATGCCCAGTTCCTCTGTAAAGAATCGGGTCTAGGCCACTTCCAGGTAATGTTCGATATGCAATGCCGTCTCCATCTACATCTCTGTATCTGCCGTAATTTTCTATTGCATCCATTTGTTCCTGGCTTCTGATTACTTTCCCTCTATCCATTGGGATATCAGGATATTCAAAACCAGCAGTACTCCATCTATTCATTCCTAAATCTAAGTCTCCAAATCCAAAAACCATGGTCTGGAATCTATCTGCATAATCAAATGCTCTCCATCCGAACTCAAAACATTCATCGACAGTACCCGGTATAAGGACGATATGTTGAGTGTCACCATGACTTGCCTCGTAAAGCATTGACAAATCTCCTTGTTGGGTCCTTGTTGGCAATCCTGTAGATGGCCCAGTTCTATTTACATCCCAAATGACTCCGGGTACTTCCGCGAAGTAAAACAAACCAATGAACTCAGACATTAATGAAATTCCAGGTCCACTAGTACATGTCATCCCTCTTCCTCCTGCCCATCCTGCTCCTAGGACCATGCCTGCAGCCGCCAATTCATCTTCTGCTTGAACCACTGCACATGTTGCACCACCGTCTTCGCCTTCTCTGAGTTTTGGGATCCATCCAATTATGGACTCCGCAACTGAAGAAGACGGTGTTATTGGATACCAAGATAGCATATTTATTCCACCATAAATAGCCCCAAGAGCGGTAGCTTCATTTCCTTCAATAAGAAATGTATTTGGATCTTTTTCTCTAGCTTCAACTAGGTATTCAGATTCATATTCCCAATTTTCTTTAGCATATTCTTTACCCTCGGAGATAGCTTGCATATTCCATTCAATAGCCTTCTCTTTTCCTCCAAATTGTTGAGAAATAGCTTTCCTTATTGCTTCATCGTCAATTTTTAGAATATGTGCAAGAGCTCCTACATAATACATATTTGCCATAAGTTTAGCCATTTTCGGACTTATTGTTCTTGCCATTTTAGTCATCGGCATTCCAAGAACAATACAATCATCTCTATCAACTGGCAATTTTGTATCTTGATTGTAAATAATAACTGTACCTGGGTCAAGTTTGTCCAAGTCTTTTTGCCATGTATCTTTATTCATCATTATCTGTATATGTGTATAATCTCCGGGTGCTTGATATCCTGCATCACTAGCTCTGATGATGAACCAAGTAGGTAGTCCTGAAATATTGCTTGGGAACAAATTCTTACCGCTGACCGGAACCCCCATTTCATACATTGAATGTAATATCACTAGATTTGCTGATTGCGAACCTGTTCCATTTGCTGTTGCTATGTTGATTGTAAAGTCATTAACTCTGAGGCTCATTGTTTCACATTCTCCGGTGGTACCATAGCCCCTAGGGTGCTTGCGTGAGTCAACTGCCGTAGAGAACTAGTATTATGTATTGCCGTTCTCCAATCCGAAATTTTTAGCAAAACAGGTTCCGTTGTAGTTTTTTATTAGGTGGTCTTCCGAGGCACATGCCTGTATCCGAAAAACTGCAAAGAGCTTGGGATGAAGCAAAGAATTCGATAGCAAGTCAAGACCATCCTGATAAAGCATTAGCAACTCTCCGTTCTGTTGCTTGGGATAATTGTGAAAACGATGTACAGAGAGCCAAAACTCTTTCATTAGCAGCGGACCTTTATGTCATAAAAGCCAACACCGATTCATCTTCTAGAAGAACAAATTTAAAACAGGCATACAAGAATTATTCGAATGCACTAAAACTCGACCCTAAGTCGAAAGAAACTCTTCGTGAAAGAGGCAAGTTAATTTCTATTATGGACCAAGAGGGAATCTCGACCGGTTCAACTTTCCAAGTATTAGATAATGGCAGCCCAACACCAATGGGATTAGTTGTAATGTTAGTCGTATGCCTCCTCCTATTGTCTTCAGTCAAGGTTCTAGCAGATTTCATGAACGAAGATGAGGTAATTTCTGGCTCACAAGCAACTATGCAGATCTCATATGTCCCTGAAGGAATGGATGAATCTAGCAGAACTACAGCAACTATTGTAATTGATTTGTACGCTACACAAGCTCCAGATCACGTCGAGAACTTTATTGCTCACTCAGTAAATGACAATTATAAGGCTACTATTTTTCACAGGATTATAGATGGCTTTATGATTCAGGGTGGCGATTTTGAGACCGGAACAGGAAGCGGTGGTTATGCTTACAATTGGTATGGTTATTGTAACGGAAATGCTCAGTCAAGCTCTAGTGAATGTGACAGAACTTCTTGGACAGTAGGTGATGAAGCAAATAATGGCTTAGTCCATGAGCCAGGTGTGATTTCGATGGCCAAAACAAGTAATCCAAATACTGGAGGTAGTCAATTCTTTATTGTCCCTGAGGACAGTACCCCTTCCCATCTCGATGGTCAACATACTGTTTTCGGTAAAGTTTCCAGTGGTTTAAGCTCAGTTACTGCGATTAGCGATGTAGATACCGATGGAAATGATAGACCTGATTATGAGGTACGTTTACTTTCTGTAGTTATATCTTGATTTTAAGATAAATACGAAGTTTATTGTTAGGCATATTCTTGTGCTTAATCATGGCCGGTATAAACATGGTTGCTGATGATTTGTTCTTTGCGAAGTCCAATTTCGAGACACATTCTGGAGATACTGGCTTTTTCATGTCATTAAAGAGGCTTGAAGAGCAGGGTCTTTGTAAATTAGATGAACTACCATTTTCAATCAGAATTTTACTTGAATCTGCACTTAGGAAATGTGATGGTTTCCTAGTTACTAAAGAAGATGTCATGAGGATTGCATCTTGGACTCCTACAATGAAACCAGAAGAAATTCCTTTCAATCCAAGTAGGGTAATTTTGCAGGATTTTACTGGTGTACCTGCAGTAGTAGATATTGCTGCATTAAGAGATGCAATGGTAGATTTAGGAGGAAATCCCGAGAAAGTAAACCCGCAAGTCCCTGTTGATTTAGTGATAGATCATTCTGTTCAAGTTGATATTTCGGGTTTATTCCCCGATGCTAGAGAGCGTAATTTGGAAATAGAATATTTGCGTAATATGGAGAGATATAAATTTCTAAAATGGGGGCAAATGAACTTAGATAATTTCAGAGCTGTACCTCCTGGGAGAGGAATTGTTCACCAAGTAAATCTAGAATGGATCGCCAGCGTTGCTCGTTTAGAAAATGATTTATGGATACCTGATTCTCTTGTTGGTACGGATTCTCATACTACCATGATAAATGGTCTTGGTGTCCTTGGATGGGGGGTTGGCGGTATTGAAGCAGAAGCGGTGATGCTCGGTCAGCCAATTTACATGCTATTACCTGAAGTAGTTGGATTTGAGTTAATCGGTAATCTACGTGCAGGAGTTACAGCAACAGATATGACATTAAGAATTGTTGAACTTTTGAGAGAACACGGAGTGGTATCTAAATTCGTAGAGTTCTATGGTTCTGGTATGGCCAATCTTAGTCTTCCCGACAGGGCAACAATAGCCAACATGGCTCCCGAATATGGTGCAACTTGTGGATTTTTCCCAGTAGATGACAAAACTCTTGATTACATGCATTTGTCAGGCAGAGAACCTTCACACATAGAAAATGTCAAGCGATATTTAACTGCCCAAGGACTATTTCATACAAGCGAAACTCCCGTTCCTAAATTTACATCGTCAATTAAATTAGATTTAAGTACGGTTGAACCTGCTCTGGCAGGTCCCAAGAGGCCCCAAGATAGAGTAAATCTTTCTGAAATGAGAGAACATTGGTTGGAAAGTCTAAATTCTCCATCTGGCCATCAAGGACATGGCATAAATCCTGAGAATAATCAAGATTCGTCCCACATAGAAGGAAGAAATGTAAATCTTCAACATGGAGACATTGTGATTGCTGCAATCACAAGCTGTACTAACACCAGTAACCCAAGTGTTATGTTAGCAGCAGGCTTATTGGCTAGGAATGCTATCTTGAAAGGATTGCAATTAAAGCCTTGGGTCAGACCTAGTTTAGCTCCTGGAAGTAGAGTAGTTACCGAATATTTTGATGCGGCAGGATTAACTGAAGATTTGGCCACTTTGGGTTTCAATGTTGTTGGTTATGGATGTACTACTTGTATAGGTAATTCCGGCCCACTAGATGAAGATATTGAGAATGCAATTGATGAGTCTAATCTCATTGTTGGTAGCGTACTTTCTGGGAATCGTAATTTTGAGGGACGTATTCATCAAAAGGTTAAGGCGAATTATCTCGCAAGTCCACCATTGGTTGTAGCTTACGCTCTAGCGGGAACTTTAGATATTGATTTATTCAATGACCCTGTAGGATATACTTCAGATGATGAGCCAGTAATGCTTTCCGACATTTGGCCATCCGAAGATGAAATTAATGAGACTTTACGTAATTGTTTAACTCCTGAAATGTTTAGGTTTAGATATTCAGATGTTTTAGAAGAACCAAGGTGGGACTCCATCCCTTCTGAAGAATCTGCATTATATCTTTGGGAGGAGGAATCAACTTATATTCGACTTCCTTCATTTTTTGAGGGAATTAAAGCCGAACCTTCTCCAATTAAACCAATAAAAAATGCTAGAGTTTTATTGAAACTCGGAGATTCTGTTACTACTGATCATATTTCTCCCGCCGGGGCTTTTCCTCACCACGGTCCTGCTGGACAATATCTTGTTAGAAATGGCGTAGAATTGAAAGATTTCAACTCTTTTGGTAGTCGAAGAGGCAACCATGAAGTAATGATGAGAGGTACATTTGCTAATATTCGTATCAAGAACCAAATTGCAGAAGGTACTGAAGGTGGTTGGACGAAACATTTTCCAACTGACGAAGTAGTTTCTGTCTTTGAAGCAAGTCAAAGATATCAATCGGATGGAACCGATCTAGTGGTCTTAGCCGGATCTCAATATGGTACAGGGAGTAGTAGGGACTGGGCGGCTAAAGGTACATTATTACTTGGAGTTAGGGCAGTGATTGCTACTTCTTTCGAACGAATTCATCGTTCAAATCTTGTTGGAATGGGCGTACTTCCTTTGACTTTTGTCGATGGAGATGATGCCGATTCACTAGGACTCGATGGAACTGAAAGTTTCAATATCCCTGCTGATTTAGAATTGGTTCCTCTGTCAACAATAGAGATTCAAGCAATCAAAATAGATGGTGAAGTAATAAATTTCAAAGCAATTGTTCGTTTAGATACTCCAGTTGAGGTTGATTACTACAAAAATGGTGGAATCTTACAAACAGTTTTACGTAATCTAGCCAAAGAATGAATTGAAACGTGATGTCTTATCTGCGAGTAATATTGGAGTTGATGGTATGCAAATGAGAGGTACAGTGAGATTTCGGTTCCGTTCCCCTGAAAATGACATAGATATAATCATTGAAGGCGAATCCAGTGTAGTGGAATCACTAAGGAAAGAATTGGGGTTACAAGGAAGAGTGGGTTTCATCCAACCTCTTTCTGCTCGATTAGTTGATGGGAGTGAGTTGGAGTCTAAACCCGCCATGGGGGATGATCAAGATTTTTCAGACGTACATGGTGGAGAAGAAAAATTACCCGGGCCACCTCCTGATCCTAGTAGCATCCCTGCAGTGGTTAGAAGGATTGGAGATTTAGATATTAAATCTAAAATATCTGAGTTAGATGGCCCTTCCAGGACTGAGCCCCAAATTGAATATATTAGAGAATTTTTAGAATCAATTGATGAACCTGAACCCCTATCAAATAATTTATCAGGAGATCCAATGGCCGAAGCTTGGTTACAAATTTTGTTGACTCTTGTGGTACGCGAACATGGTCAAACATCACTTCCTATCAGTGCTATTGAAGAATTGATAGGTGAGAGAATAAATAGAGAGGGGGCAGATCTAGAAATCTTCCTTAATCGACTATGGATAATGGGTCGTTTGGAACTAATCTATGGCGGTGCAGAGATACATTATGCACCTAATCCAAGTTGGCTAGTTTCTCAATAATTTATTATTTAATTTTCTTTAATTTCTCAATATCCACCGAAGGTGAGGGGAATCATTGGGTAATAAGTGCTAAGAATGGAGTTAAACTCGGAAGTAGTATGCTGTATAGTCTGAAGAATGCCAATAATCAAGCCGCGAAGAGTAGGAAAGCCGTACTACTTGTGACTTTGATGCTTAGTTCCTTGTTTTTATCGTTGATTCCTGCGGTTTCTGCATCTCATATTACCCAATATGCCGTGCAACGTGACCCTTCCTATATTTCGATAGGGGATCTTGATTGCGATGGAGACAATGATATTGCTTCTGCTAGTACTATGGGGCTGTTTATTACGGTACTATACAATGATGGCTCAGGCGGTTTTGCAGATAGGCAGGACGTATTCATTTCCAATAATGAATCTCGTCGTGCAGGTTTCGTTGATACAGCAGATGGAACCCGTGTCGAAATTGCAGATATTGATGGCGATGGGGTAAATGATCTTGTATATTATCAGCAAAATATTAGGTTTGTAGGTGAATCTTTCGTCAGGCCAGGAAATCTTACAATTCTTTGGGGGGATTGTGAAGATAGAGTAAATCTTTGGAGTGACTCAGAAATAACAGTCTCAAATCCTTATCTTGCAGATATGGATGTAGCAGATATTGATGGAGACGGGAATGCAGATATCGTGATGGTAGTTAGAGATGCAACAGCGACCAACCAATATATTCAGGTCTACAAAGGCCCTGACCCAACGCTACTAACTTCTCAACAAACACTTGCAGTTCCTCTGACTTCTGGTCTTTACACGAACATGATTCTTGGACACTATGGTGAGACAGTCACAGGTGGCGGATTCCCTGGCGGTGGCGGAATTGGTGATTGTGAAGATCTCGATATTTGGCTTCTCAGGACTCCTCCTTTCAATACTGGAGTAGGCGTATCTGTAGGTCATTATGATAATGTAACTGTATTAGAATATGATTGCCTGCAAGGGACCTTCCCTAATCCATTAACACCAGGGGCTCAAGGAGTTCATGAATTCAAACTTGATGCAGAGCATAATGAACCATTGTATGGTTTTGATATCAAAGATACTGATGGAAATGGAGAAGTTGATTTAATAGCTGCAGTTGACGGATTAACTGGAAATATTTCTTATGCATACGGTTCAGGTACATCTTGGACTACTCAGAATTATGCTTATTTGGGAGATTTTAAAGGCGCATCAATAACTATTGAAGACGTAAATCAAGATGGCGAATATGATTTCTTCGTACCTACCGAATTAACTTTGACAAGAATTCAAGATTCTACATCCCAAAATCAGACTTTCCTGTTGTTAGATAATCTTAGGGAGATAAATTCTGTTGAAATAATTCTTGCCAATCCAAATGGTCAAGGTTATTTACCTGCTTTATCTTTTGATGTTGGCAGAAGGCCTACCATGGCTCAGCCAGGGCAGTTACAAGGTGGCGAAGATAGCGCATTTGAAATTGTAATCGGTCAACGAGATTATGCTTACCGATTCGCTAACAATGCGATGTGGCTCGATACACAAGGTTGGCCAGGAGCTGGAGATTTCCTCTCAGTATTGTCTCTCGATAACGAAGATGTAGGTATTACAGAAGTTACAGTGGCTCCAGTTTCTTATAATCCGGCAACTGGAGCAGCGCAACTTGGCGAGGGAAATAGATTCGTCAATGTAACAATTAAGAATACTGGTTTGAACCCTATATCTGGTAGTGTTGACGTTAATTTGGAAGTTAAAGAGGTATTAGGAGGCTCAGACACCATAGTATATGCCAATGATTTCGATGGAAATGAGGACAAGTCTGGATGTAATTCATGTGCATGGGAAAAATTCTCATATACTGGAGAATTTGAAGAAGGCGACTCATCTTGGCATGTAGAAACCGGTTCCACTGTCGGACAAAATGCATCATGGTATGAAGCAGATTCTAATCCAACAAATTATTACTGGGCTGGACTTGATTATGAAGGCGGTCAGAACGAATCAGATTCGGGATACTATAATCATCAAGATGAAGCAGTAATTCTTCAGAATGTTGACTTGACAGGAGCTGATGCAGCCTACCTTGATATGTGGGCAATGTGTAGTTCATCCTTCTTCCAACTTTATCTTGCAGAACAATTTGATGTAGTGGAACGTTGGTTGTATGAAGACTCATGCAGTATTGAGGTTTGGAGTGACGGAGCTGGTTGGGAACAAGTTTACTTTAGAGGTGGATGGGATAATGACCGTTATTTCCGCCTACTCTATCAAGGTGTAGACCCTGAGTATAATACCTACAATGGCGATGTTGCGTCTGAAACAGTAACAGGTTGGGTGAATTTCACCGAAGATGGTACTGAGTCTCCAGATCCAGAAAAACTCAACTCTATTGATTTGACCCCGTATGCTGGTCAAGTTATTGATATTAGATTTAGATTTAGAAGCGGCTTGATGGGATCCGTAGGTCCTGACGGGGCCTCTTACGATACTGGACTGGATGGATTTGCTTTCGATAATATTTCTATTAGAAAGGTAGATGTTAATTTTGGAACTGAGGCATTAGTCAGTCAAGAGCTTTCATTCACAAATCTAGGTGCTGGTGCAACTCGTGATGTATCACTAACCTCTAACTTTATTGACAATAAGACATATTATATCTCAACATATCTAGAAAACCCTTCAGGATTTGATAATGCCGATGAGACAAATGACGAAGTAAAGTTCCAGCTTACTGTCGATAATCTATATGATCCAGGAGTTGCTGAAGAAGCATGGGTTGATCTAGAAAATGGTGTAAGATATGCTTCTGGAACTAGAGACATCAATGTCAAGGTTCAGAATTATGGTAATACAGTAACTGACTTCCAAGTGGAAGCTAAAGTCAGAAATGCTTTACCGGACTTAGTCGCAATTGAAGATTTTTCATTCGCTAACCCTGCGGATCAAATATGGGAAGATGACGGAAATATGAATGGTAGCCGTATTGATGACTCAAGTGGTTCTAATGGCATGCTTCCTCAAAATCAAGGAGTCTTCAACAATCACGCTTATTGGCTTGGTCATCCGGATACAGGGTATGGTGATAACTGGAATGAAACATTAACAATCCCAGATATACCTGTTGGTGCAGAAGGCGCAGATTTCACCTATCTAACTTTTGATTACTTTGCTGAGGGAGATTATTTGAAAGATAGTAATGGCAATATTCTTGCTATTAGAGATGCTGCTCAACTAGAAGTCTCATGGACTAAGAATGGCGAGAATTTCAATGGCATTATCTTCGGTAGCTGGACTGATCTGAATGAAAACGGTCCGAGGCCATTCGATAGTTGCGAAGATTTCGACGGAAATGGATATGATGAAGTAGAATACTTTGGTGATTTCTCTGATAAGTATAATTCAGTAGTTTGGTTTGATTCAGAGCAAATTGTTAAATCAGTAACTGTAGATATGTCCAATATCTTCTTACAGAACCAAACCAGTGAGAATACTTTTGAGTGGAGTGATGAATGTACTTCACTATCAGGTTCTGAAGTGACTTTGACGTGGAGATTCTTATCCAATGATGATGGAGTAAATGGTAATGCAGGTTCCGCTGGATTCGCAATTGATAATATCAGAATTGAAGAATTTACTTTCGAAGACGATGGAACATATACTATCGACGTTAATGGAATGGATGCTTCTGAGAAGCAGGTTGTCACAATAGCAAATCATGATTTCCAGAGTGGAATCTACAGAATTGATGTGAAGACCTTATTCGATAACACTGATCCTTTACAAAAATGGTATAATGAATCTGAAGTTAATTTAGCTAATAATTATACTACAATTATGTTCAGTATAGCAAGTGCAGACATTACTCTGATGCAACCAGACATCCTTGATTGTACAACTGATATTACTTATGCCTGTGTATATACAACAAATAAGGATAAATTTGGTGCTTATGGAGCTTCTTCACATGACTTTGTATTGCCATTATTAAATGGGGTAATAGAAGCTGAATATCAATTAACAATGAAGATTGTTGATGAAGATACGGGGCAAACAGTTTACGAAGAAAACTCAGATAACGGGCCTTTTGATTTAGTGCCTCATGAGCGTTCATGGGCAAATTGGACAGCGCCTTACTCCTCTTGGTATGATAATCATACTTACAACATTAGTTTCTTCGCTACTTTCACAGAAGATGGTAATAGTTCTGGGAATGAGCGTTTCTTTGTCATTCAGTTCTATGACCAAGTTGATGTTGCTATTCTTTCAAATCCAACTGACCAGAACCGTCTCCAACAGGTAAAGAAGGACCTTGATGCAATGAATATGACTTACACACAATTAAGAGTAAGTGATTGGAATACTTATGCAACTCCTGATTGGATAGAACATTACAACAAAGTTCTCCTTCCTTGGCAAACTGATTATAATGTGGTTTATGGCGACTATTATGAGATAATGGACACAACAAGAGAAGATGACGGCCTAAGCGTAGTAGATGTACTAGAAAATTTCATGCAAGCTGGAGGAACAGTCCAGATGCACTTAGGACCTTATCAAAATGAATATGACCCAGGTAGGTTAATTTTTGATATGGCGATTAAAGATAGAAATCAGTATAACTTTACTACTGATAATAGGATTAATTATGAACACCTATCAATAGATGATCCTTATCATCCAATTCTGAAGGGAATTGACAAGGTGACTTTCTCAGGAATTCATGCAGGAGATTATGTTGCAATTTCAGGTATTGATGTTGCTTCACAAGTTCAAGCAAATCAGATTCCAGCAACTTGTGGTGGTAGAATTAGTGTTACTGGAGGAACTTTCCACACATTAATGAGAGATACCGTGCAAGGCCATTCCTTGATGTCAGTATGCAATAAAGGAGCCGGAGGACTGATTGTAACTACTGTTGATGTAGAGAATCCAAGTGTTTCAGAATCTTATGGAGGAGAAAATATTCCTCTATTATCTAATATGCTATCTTATCATCTAACTCCTTATCCATTAGATTTTGGTATTGCAGGAACTGATTTCGAATTAGTAATCAATGGCGAATCAGTTGATATTAACCCTACTACAGGAGCTTATCGAGATAAATATATCAAGAGTAATGCGGATTTAGAATTTACCTATACTTCAGTAGTTGAAGGACTGATTGCTGACTGGGATCTAGAATCTGGAAATAATGATTCAGTTACTGGATGGGATGGAGCAGTATTAGATGCAGGTTTAGTTAGCCATACTAATCAAATCAATCCATCAATACCTACAATGGGTTCATTCTGTGCAGTAGGAGATGATGATGAACCATGTAGAATAGGTGCAGAGTGGTTACTAACTCTTTACCTACACGATGATGCTGGACATACTAGAATTACATATATTCGTTTGATCACAAATGATACTCTTGCAGATGATTTCTATCCAATTTCTGCAGCAACAATTGTTCATGATGATGATACATCTGAATATATTACTCGTGATGGAACAAAGCCTATTGCAGGAGTTGATTGGCCAGTTTACAGAGTAAGGTTGTCAGATACAGGAGAAACTACAGTCAAGTTCACTGGTGAGAATAGTAGCGATCCAGATGCTCCTGAAGGCGAGACAGGTATTGCTCTATATGAGTGGAGAGTAATCAATGATATGCCTGTAGGTGAATTTAGTGATGAGCAACATGTATGGCAGAACCCTGCAGCAGTGACTGATGAATGGAGTTATACTTTCCGAAATATCACTGCGAGTCCTACTATTGAGAAGGATGTACGTGTAGAATTAATTGTTTATGACAAGGCTGGTAAACAAACTCAGAACAAGTATCGTATGTACTTCATAGTTGTGGGAGAGAATGATGGAGATGAAGAACCAGCATGGGTTTTCTCCTCTCCTCGTCCAAGTGATTCCCAATCAGGAGATGATGTAACAATTGTTGGCAGTATTTTAGGCGGTGCAGAGAATAGCGACGTTAAGATTGAGGTTTCATTAGATCCTCTTATCTTAGACTATACACCTACACAGAAGATTACTCAGAAAACAATTGGTAAGTACAATATTTCCGATGGTCTTGGTGACGGTAGTGGGTTCTCTATGACCTTAGATATCTCTGATTTATATTCAACTAGCGGCCAACAAGCAACACTTTATTTCAGAATTACAGAAGGTGATGGGACTAGATATACTTTGACTGAAGAAATAGTAATCAATTTACTTCCTAAGAATATTTGTGACATAGATCCTGATGACTCTAGCTGTAGTTCTAGCGAGAGTGGTGGAATCAATCCAATAATGATTGGAGTAGGTGCATTCATAGCCATATTGGCCATTGTTGGAGTTACATTGTTATTACGATCTGGAAGCAAAGATTCTGATGAGGATGTAGTGGAACAATTTGGTGGAGTTGAGCAAATGGATCCTGTTGAGGCTTACGTTCAACAGATGGTGGCATCGGGTTATGATGAGCAAACTGCTAGGCAGTATGCTGAACAATACTATGCTTCTTATTATGCCCAACAGAATGGTAAGAATTGACGTAAATACTATTCAATAGTGGGGTGCGTTAAAACGTACCTTGAAGAACAACTTGCGGATGCATTGTATCATGGATACATCAGGTTCATACACAGTCGCTGATATTTCACTAGCCGATGCAGGAGAAAAAAGAGTTGCTTGGGCTAGAAGTAGAATGCCTGCTTTGGCTGCATTAAGAAAAAAGGCGGAAACTGAAAAACCTCTAGCCGGACAACGAGTTTCTGGATGCTTACACGTAACTAAAGAAACTGCTATTCTGATTGAAACTATTGTGGCAGCAGGTGCTGAGATTTCTTGGTCTGGATGTAACCCCTTATCTACTCAAGACGACGTAGCTGCTTGGTTGGCTAGAGAAGGTTATGGAGTGCATGCATGGTATGGTCAGGACAATCAAGGATTCTATGATTGTATAGATCGTACATTAGATTTCAAACCAACTTTAACTCTTGATGATGGTGCAGACTTGATTTATAGGGTACACAGTAAATTTCCCGAATTATCTGGTGGAATAATAGGTGGAACCGAGGAAACAACAACTGGAGTCCATAGACTTAGAGCAATGGCTGATGCAGGAGAATTATTGTATCCAGTAATTGCAGTTAATGACGCAGAAACCAAATGGGATTTTGACAATGTCCATGGCACAGGTCAATCTACGATTGACGGAATAATTAGAGCAACCAGTGTTCTCCTCGCTGGAAAAGTATTCGTTGTAGCGGGATATGGTCATTGCGGCAGAGGATTAGCGATTAGGGCACGTGGATTGGGAGCGAATGTTGTTGTTACTGAAATAGATCCTATTTGTGCTTTGAAAGCAACAATGGATGGATTCAGAGTCATGAAAATGGATGATGCAGCACAAATTGGAGATATATTTTGTACGGCAACAGGTATGAAAGATGTTATTGTTGGTAGGCATTTTGATTCAATGAAAGAAGGTGCAATAATTAGTAACACAGGCCATTATGATTGTGAAATTAATATTCCCGATTTAGAAGAACGTGCAAAAGAGGTCTATACTATCAGAGATAATAATGAAGCCTTTCAATTAAAAGATGGGAGAACAATTCACTTGCTTGCTAGGGGGCGTCTGGTTAATCTTGCTGCTGCTGAAGGTCATCCTAGCGAAGTTATGGACATGTCATTTGCAAACCAATTCCTTGCTTTATGTAGATTGGCTAAGGAAGGCACCTCTTATTCTAACTTAGTTTATGATATAACTAAAGAACAAGATAGTGAATTAGCATCATTGAAACTATCTACTACTGGAATAACAATTGATGAATTGACCGATGAACAAATAAAATACTCAACAGATTACAGTATAGGAACATAATTTTGAGTATATTTTTTATCACCAATCAGGTAAATTGGGTTGATATTTTGAATTAATTTTTTCTCCCGAATCTATAATCATCTCAAGTCTCTCAGTAACTGCAGGAGTTCTATTTTTTAGCATTGAATTATACACAACACTCCCTCTTATGGATTCAGGAATACATAACTTTCCGGACGAAGTCTCATAATCAATTGCTCTATCTACATCCAATGCATGACGATTTCTTGATTGTAGTAGTCCCATAGATAATCTAGTAAGTATTCCAAATGCTGCTAAAATCAAAAGAAAAACTAGTATCATACCGAACATTGTACCTCCTAAAAAAGTCATAGCAAGACTCCCAAAGATAAAAACAACAGGCGCTATGAAAGCTACTAACCAAAAGGTCGAAGATAATGGTTTTACTTTCCTCATTTTCTCAATTATTTCCCATCTTGGATGGTTCGGATCCTGGGGCCTAAAAATTTCCTCCCTCTCCATCTTTGCAGCTCTATCTACCATCTCCTTCACCCCTTGCATCCTCATTGCTTGTTGTTTAGTTGTTTCATCCATTCCTTCATCATGTAATTCTACTAGTCTTTCAGCGCATTCATCATACAAACCTAATCTAACCAAGATGGCAATTTGTTCTATTATAGGGGTCACATTCTTTGGAAATTGAACTCTACAATCTTCCCACCATTGTAGAGCATCTTCAAGCATTCCCAAATGATCTAATAGGATTCTCCCTCCTATTTTCCAAGCTTCTAAGTTTTCAGGTTCGTATTGAACCACTTTTTTCAGGGCGGTCATAGACTTAGCGGATTGTTGCAATGATGGTTGAACTGGCTTCCCCTTGGTGGGTGGAGGTAGTGACCACATAGCAACAGCCATCCAAGCTTCTGTATTTCCCTCATCGATTTCGACTACTTCTTTTGCCAGCCTCATGGCATTATCGAAGTCACCATTTTCTCTAGAATCCAATGCGTCAAGCCAAATCTCTTCCGCACTCTTCACCATAAACTCCGGTAATCGTTCTAAGAAATTAATCCTCGGGTATGAGAGGTTCTCTTTAATCTAAATTTATCTTCTAGAATTGAACTTTCTACCGTTCCTAGAATTATTACCTTGCCTACTATTTCCACCTCTGGATTTAGCCTGACGATTTGTTTGTCTGCGACCTGAGTTTCTACCTCCATCTCCCCTTCGGTCAGGTCTTCTAGTTCTGGCAGGAGTATTTCTTCTACCTTTATTTTCTCCGGAACTACCCGGTTTTCTTACATCGCAATTAGATCTATTACAGAAATTTTTACTTGCATAATTATGATTTTTACACTTGGGGCATATCCAATCCCCAGGTTTCATATTCGCTTCATTACTTCTTTGGTTTCTTCTTTGATTGTTACCTGGCTTTTTCTCATTACAGTTTGAACGATTACAAAATTGTTTATTTGCATAGTTGTGGTTCTTACACTTGGGACATACCCAGTCACCTGGTTTCAAGTTAGGATTCCTATCTGATTTATTTCTTCTTCTGTCATTTCTAGGCCTTCGGTCCCTTGGAGCAATTTCTACTGGGGAACCAATTGTATTTTCTATTAGCAAATCGTCGGCCAAAGGTTTGATGTGAATATAGGCATTATTTACAGGCCCAATTACAGAGTCAACTCTGCCCAGGAATTTTCCGCCCACAATCCTAATTCCTGTATATAGCCCTGGAGCTCTACCTTCAAACGTCACTAGTAACCCACCCTCGTGGGATTCCCGATTGACACTCCCGGAGAAACTCATACCCTAATCCCGACGGGTTGAGTATATGAGACCGACAGTTAATGACAATAGAGTCAAGAACATGCTAAATCCAGGCAATAAACTCCCTGGTCCCTCATCGGAAACAACTGGTTCGACTAAATCGGATTCAAATAAATGGCTATTATTTACCATAAGAAGCACTTCATTACATTTCGAAGATATATCGCAACCAATAATTTTTACTTCGTGTTCTCCTTCATCCCATAATCCAAAATTTATCATTGGTGTACTCCATGAATTACCAGATACTGAAATACTTCCAGCAGATAATCCGTCTATAGATAAAGAAAATTCAACATCTTCTCCATCCGGATCGCTGAATTGTCCTTGAGCTTGCCAAATATCTATTTCCCATCCATATTCTGTAACACTAATCATAGGCGGAGAGCTTTCTTTAGTTATACCTAGTGAAAATATTTTTTCTGTATGGTATATGTTATTGCCATTAATTCCTACCCATAAATCAACTAAGCCTGGAATCATTTCATTTGAGTTAATTAATATTGTTTGATTAGAAGAAATAGTTAACCACTCAATATTTGCTGAATTAATGTTTTGTTGTTGAGTAAATGTATATTCTAATATTAATTCCGGCCAGTTTCCATTAAATTGTATATTTACTGGATGTGGATTGATTAAAGTTTCTGATTCTGTTGTTATAGAAATAGGTACTCCTAAGTTCCAAGTCCTAATTCCTGAACTCTGACCTAAGTCGTCAACCGCCTCACATTCGACTTGTATATCTTGACCATAATTTATTGTTCCTGAAAAAGATTTGTCAGATAACTGATAAATATTTGCTGATGTTTCCGAATTACAATCAATTTGCAATTGGGAAATTGGTTTTTCATCATTAAACCATGAAGAAATTCTATCCCAATCAGCCCAGATAATTTCTCCACTCTCTAATGAAGGAAACCAAGCCCCATTTAATGGTGCATTTTCCGACCATGAAGGCGGATTATTGATAGGAATAGGTGCTGTTGTAAAATCAATAAAAAGATCTTCTCCACTAGGCCATAAGTCTGTACTTCTGTGAGGCATTAGAATAAATTTGACTCCCTCATCTTCAGTATTATCAAAAATATAGGATGACGAACCATCTCCAATACAAGTTCCTCTAAGAGGGGCATCTTCGTGAGTTGATGGTTCAAACTCAACATCCCTTCCTTCACACTCTTCCCACATATCCAGTCTCAAATCAGGATTACTCGGAAATGTAAAATCTAAAACCGCATTAGTCATATTAGAAGCGTTAAATGCCATAGTAAATTGCTCTCCATCCTCAATACTTGGAATTATCATTGTAGCATTCATCCAGAGTTCGAGTCTACACTCATCTACACCTTCTGAAGTTTGAATAAGAGTATTGCAGTCTCTTTCAGAGTTAGGAAATACTGGTACTTCTACACATCCATTACTGGAACCAATTGCTGTACAATCTCTAATATCTGCATGATTAGATGGGACTAGGTTCCACTCTTCAATTACGACACCGCTATCTTGCCAAGTAGCATTCTTCCAATCTAGGCCAACACCTCCTCTATGAGGTGTCGACTCTCTCAAACCAATCCTAGTCATTGCATATTCTACACATTCAGAGGCTACAGCTTCAACTGCTGATTTTTCATCAGTTGAAATCCAACCATCCCCTCCACTAGGGTACAATTCTTCTAAATACAAATCAAGTTTTTCTCTCAATAAATCTACGCTGGTTCCATTTATCCACGCCCTAGCTTTAACTTCGGCTGAATCCCAATCATCATCAACTACAATATCGAAATGTGCATGAGTATAAGGCAGAATATCTTCAAAAGTAATAGAACTACATCTTTCTTCTAGACTACCCCCTCCACCTCCTAATTGATCTTTGGTTACTATTTCTTCATGTAGCAGCAATTCTTTATTATCCAATGGAATAATCATTGAGAACATAATAATGACGCATATCGATGCCAGAATCTTCCTTCGACTAAAATAACTCACGACATGCCGAGAGAGTATACTCACATCAGTATATCGTTCACAGATTCAATGATTCACAGCCAATATTCGAATTGTTTAGGGTCCCCTAAATTTCATATACCTCACTACTCTCGGAAGTTTAGGTGGGCCTAAACCCTCGGAGATGGAAAAATGAAAAATAATAAAATAATTGCTATAATGATGACAATAACTATGCTGGCTTCGGCATTTGCTGGATGCTTATCTGATGACGAAAAAGTTGACTTGGATGCTTCTGATGGAGGCTATGATTATGCCTCCAACGTTGACAACCATCGAATGCTTATGGGAGATGTCTGTGATATCAAGGACCTATCTGGAGCATATGACTGGGATGGAGTGAAGGACATTTATGAAAATGGAGAGCACGCGGAGAAGTCCGACGGATCCTATAGGACTCTCATGGGCTTTGCAGATGCATCAGGTAAGAATCATGCTTACGACGGATATTATGGCGCTGACGGCTCATGGAACGACTTCGTATCCGCAGCTATCGACGGCACTGGCCCATTTGCTGGTGAGTCCGATACAGTTAGAGATCAAGCTACAGAGAAGGGTATTCAGAACGGTGTAATGACTGCATACGCAATCCACGAACTCAATGCCGCTATTATCAAGGCTGAGGCAGGAAACTGGGGCCCTGATGATGCACAGCATGCATGGGACGAAGGATGGGCATTCTATCATGGCCCTGACGATTCAGATGCAGACTATGACGGATGTGGACCATATGCTACTGCAGATAAGAGAGCAGGTAACTTCGGAACTGCTAATGCTGATGGAACAGCTGCAACCAATGTTGCTACTCTGGCCGCAATGAACGATGGTCTGACATCTCTTCAAAATGAAGATATGCAAGGATTAATCGATGCACGAGATGAAGTTCTAAAGAACATCATAATAGTCTATTCGCAAGCTTCCGTGAGATATGCTTCGAAGATGACAGATGACCTAGCTGCTGGAGATACTGCAGACTACGACAAGCACCAGGCAGAAGGCCATGCTTTCTACAGGGTCATTGAGGCATACGTAGCAGAGTACACATCGATTTGCTATAACATGGTATCTCATTCAGTATCATCGGATAGTTCACAGGCGTCCTGTGAGGCATACATGTATCTGGAGAACTACACTTCTCCAAATGATCCAGATGGTGAAGAGTTTACCGGATGCTACAACTCAGTGACACATGCTCAGCATGAGGGAATGTCACAAGAGGAATGTGAAGCATACGGATGGTATGCAAACTATTACTCCGACATGATCGTTGCCATGTTTGACCTATCCAATGATGGTGATTCTTCAGCAGACTACGAGGATGATATCAGATCATGGCTACAGCCAGCATGGGATCACTACGGAATTACTGCAGAAGATATTGGAACACTGCAATAAAATTATGATTTCTATGCGGGCATTTAGCCGCCCGCATAGAATGATTACTCGAACGGTAACGGGAGACGCTAGTTTATCTGGCTCACAACAGATAATCATTAGCTACATCATAGTAAAATGGGACTCACATTCAATTTCAGCGTCTCCCGTTAACCCAACAGTTTGTTTTCTAAAAACCTACATTAAATTACTAGTATCTACTCGTAATACTATAGTTAACAGCGGTATTGGTATGGGCAATAATAAGATCACTGCAATTCTGATTACTTCAATCATAATAATGACTTTTGTTTCAGGATGTCTAGGTAATGATAGTGATGATGATACCTTAGGTACTCTAGTAATTGCATATGAGATCAAAGATAATGTCGATACCATCGATTCTAACCCTCAAATATTTGCAGATTATCTTTCTGAGAAATTAAATTATGATGTTTCTCTGTTCAGTGTTGACTCGGAGGGTGCTATGGTTGAAGCTCTGAGGTTTGGTAATGCAGATATTGCATTAATGGACGCTGGAGCCGCATGGGTTGGCTGGCAACAATATGACTTAGAAGTTTTAGCAGCAGATCTTAATGTCGATGGAAGAACATACTACAATGCTAATGCTTGGGTAAAATCAGACAGCGATATCGCCTTTGCACATCTTGATGAAAATCCCTATTCTGACCCTTTCGCACTTTTATCTGGAAAAACCTCTTGTCACACAGGATGGCTAAAATCGGTAGGTATGCTTCTTCCTATGGGTTACTTAATTGGTCTAGGTTATGCAAATATTATCGGAGACCCTAATGATGTCGAGACCATAAGAAATACTATACATGGATTTTTTGATCTAAATTCTTCAATTCCAGACACTGGGACTCCATATTATGGTTATTCGGGTGCTTTGAAATGTTTATCGGAAGGAAAAGGAGATGTTGCCTTTTTAGAAGAAAATAGTGTCGAAATTCTTTGTAATAATGAAATTTCTTCTCTCAATCAAGAGTGGTGTCTTGACATAGAGGAGTATATTGCGTTGCCTGCTTTTGGGCAATCCCCTAGTCACCCAGTAATGTATAATCCTAATTTTTTAGATTTAGAAATCGTTGATAAAATAACCAATGTTTTGGTCGGAATGAGCAGTGACTCCAAAGCGACCAATATTCTTGATAATATCCTGAATACACCCGGATTCATTGCAACAAATACATCAGTACATTTGGGTAGTTATTCATCATTAATTTCCAATATACCTGGTATTTCTGCTTATTATAATGACAAATTCTCCCTAAATACTTCTGTTTCTCCAGATATTGATAAAATTAAAATTGCTTATGAATCAAGCAAATTGTCTGATGATGTAGATAAACATCCAGGTATTTTAGCGGATTTCCTCTCTCAGAAATTAAACATAGATGTGGAGATATTTTTTGTTAATTCTCAAAATGAATTAATTAATAGTTTAACAGATGGCACTGCAGATATTGCAATTGTTAATTCAGAGTTGGCATGGGTTGGATGGAAACAATATGAATTGGCAGTAATGGCTGCAGTCGAAATGGAAGATAGTAGGACATATTCAGATACTTTAGCTTGGGTTAATTCGAATAGTTCAATCGCAGCAAGTCATTTAGACAACGATCCTTTAACTAATCCGTTTGATTTGTTAGAAGGAAAAACATCCTGTCATTCTGATTCCTTAGATGTGGAAAGTATGATGATTCCAATCAGTTACTTAGCAAAAAATAATTATATTCAATTTAATCAGAGTAATGACATAGATTTTTTATCAGAGATAATTTATTCTTTCTTCAACTCTGATTCGTCAATACCGAATTCTAATAACACATATTTTGGCGATTCAGGTGCATTAAGATGCCTTTCTGAAGGGGGAGGGGATATTACATTTTTAGAAGAAAATACTGTAAATATATATTGTAACAATGTTGTAATTTCAGAAAATATGGATTGGTGCTTAGATATTGAAGAATATACCTCCCTTCCTGCCATTGCTCCTATCCCAAGTGATTCTGTAATTTATAATCCTGAATTACTTGATATACAGACAAGAACAGCGGTATTGAATGCTTTAATTTCACTTAATTATGAGATGTATTTAGAAAATTTCAGTACACGTGGATCGGTATATACAGGTTGCTATGACATTTCAGTCCATGTAATTGACGAGATATCTCAGAAAAATACTTGTGGTTCTGAGATAATGAATAACATATTAGGTACATCTGGATTAACTAGAGCAACATCTCAAGAGCATTTAGGGCAATATTCATCATTCATAGCAATTATTCCTGGTATTTCCTCATATTATTCTGAAAGGTTTACTATTAATGATGCCTGAATGTGAGTT
>CACJKA010000008.1 GCA_902593945.1 uncultured Candidatus Poseidoniales archaeon
AATTACTTCGAGAAGTAGGAGTCGATATGATTACTTTAGGGCAATATCTTCAACCAAGCAATAAGCATCTCCCCATAGATAGATTCCCAGAACCAAAACAATTTGCAGAATGGGATAAAACTGCCAGAGATTTAGGATTTGAGGCAGTGGCAAGTGGACCTTTGGTAAGATCCTCATATAGAGCAGGACTGTTATTTGAAGAAGCGGACGGAGCAGAGCCTGTAGTGACTAGAGAATCAACAGGATCTGCAGTTAGTTACCTAAATCCGATGAGGAATTTGTGATTCATGAAAGCCAACAAATATGAGTAAAGAGATGGTGTTAGATACATGGTGAAGAAGGAGACGGAGTCAATACATGTCCCTGATGCACCTCATCGCCCCGGAGATAAACCGAAATTTGAGCAATGGAGTTGGAAACCCGAAGATTTGAATCTACTAGAAATAGACTGTTCAGTGGAAGATGCAGAAAATCATGCAATAGGGTTGGTTAGAGTACTTGATGACAATCATGAAGCAAAAGGACAATGGGACCCTAATCTTTCTTCTGATGAATTAATTATGGGCTTAGAACATATGCTTAGAATGAGAATATTTGATGAAAGAATGATGAAGATGCAACGCACAGGTAAATTATCATTCTATATGCGATCATTTGGAGAAGAAGCAATTGCAATAGCTCAGACCATGGCTCTAAAGAATCAAGATTGGTTGTTCCCAACATACAGACAACCTGGTGCACAATTTGTCAGAGGAAGAGACATGGTTAGTATGATATGCCACTGCATTGGAAATGAAGAAGACAATGTCAAGGGTAGACAAATGCCAGTTCATTACACATATAGGGAGGGGAGATATATTTCAGTCTCAAGTCCAGTAGGTACACAATTTAGTCAAGCGGTCGGAGTAGCATTGGCATCAAAATACAAGCAACTTGATGAAGTGACAATAACTTGGATAGGAGATGGAGCAAGCGCCGAAGGAGATTATCATTATGCACTTAATTTCGCAAGTATCTTCAAAGCACCAGTGATACTAAACGTTGTGAATAATCAATGGGCAATTTCAACTCATTCAAATTTCGCCAGTAACAATCAAAATTTTGCAATCAGAGGAATACCATATGGAATACCTAGTATCAGAGTTGATGGGAATGATTTTCTCGCCCTATATTCTGTAACTAAATGGGCTAGAGAAAGAGCTGCAAAAGATCTCGGGCCAACGCATATAGAGGTTCTAACATATAGAGCAGGAGCACATAGCAGTAGTGATGATCCATCTAGATATAGGCCAAAAGATTCGAATGATTTTTGGCCAGGGGGAGATCCTATTGAAAGGTTAAAGTTACATTTAATTCAAAAAAAGGATTGGTCGGAAAATATGCATCAAGAATTAGAAGAAAGAATTGATACTGAAGTAATGGATGCATACAAAGAGGCTGTCAAATTTGGAGATCTCGCCAATGGGCCTTACCCCTCATCAGATGCGATTTTTACAGAAGTATATGAGACTCCGCCATGGCATTTATTAGAGCAATGGGATGAAATGAAACGATGGAGGGATGAATAATGCCTAACATGAATATGGTTCAATCCGTAAATAGTGCCCTAGATAATATGTTAGAAAGAGATTCCGAAATTGTAATCTTTGGAGAAGATGTTGGTTACTTCGGAGGAGTTTTTAGGACCTCTGATGGTCTGCAAGAAAAACATGGAAAACATCGTGTTTTTGATTCTCCGTTATCTGAAGGAGGAATTGCTGCTACTGCTTTTGGCATGGGAATTAATGGACTCAGACCCGTCGTAGAAATACAATTTGCAGATTATATATTTCCTGCTTATGACCAAATAGTGAATGAAATGGCCAAGGTTAGACATCGTTCAGGAGGGGAGTTCTGGTGCCCTGTAACAATAAGAACACCAGCTGGAGGAGGGATTAGAGGAGGGCATCATCACTCACAATCACCAGAAGCACAGTTCACACATACTCCAGGCTTGAAAGTAGTATATTGTTCCACACCATTCAATTCTAAGGGACTTCTAATTAGTGCTATTGAAGATAATGACCCAGTTATTTTCTTTGAACCTAAAAGGTGCTACAGAGGGCCATTCTATGGAGACCCTCATAATGTACCGACATGGAAAGAACACCCAGAAGCTGAAGTTCCTGAATCATATTACAAAATACCATTAGGAGAGGCAAGATTGGCAATGGAAGGAGAAAAATGTACTGTAATTGCTTGGGGAGCAATGGTACACGTAGCTGAACAAGCAATAAAAAATTCAGGAATAAGTTGTGATTTATTAGATTTGCAAACATTAGTACCTTGGGATAGAGATGCAGTGGTAAAATCAATTGAAAAAACAGGTAGGTGTGTAATTGTTCATGAAGCACCCAAAACTAGTGGATTTGGAGCGGAAATGGTGGCTTCAATTCAAGAAAGATGTTTTTATCATTTAGAATGTCCAATAGAAAGAGTCACAGGATGGGATACGCCATTCCCACATACGACGGAATGGGATTATATGCCGAGTCCCTCTAGAATTGCTGAAGCAATACAAAAAACTCAGGAGGAATGAATATGGGAGATTATGTTTTCAAATTACCAGATATAGGAGAAGGAGTAGTAGAAGGAGAAATCGTGTCATGGCACGTTAAAATTGGTGATACAATAGTCGAAGATGCACCAATAGTTGATGTAATGACTGACAAAGCAACGGTTACCATTCCTTCACCAACTAGTGGAGTAGTAAAGGAATTGAGTGGGGAAGTAGGCGATATGATTGCGGTGGGTACCGCTTTGATAACTTTCACTGGAGGAGATAATATTGAGCCTGCTGCAGAAGAATCTGCTGAAACCAAAGCAGTTACTGAACCAGAAATTAAAGAAGTAGTGGAAAAAACTGTGGAAGAGGTAGTTGAGATTGTAGAGAAAAAGTCAACTCCCCCTATTAATGTACCAATTAAAGAATCAACTAAAACTGTAAAAAATAGTGCTAATAGTAGAGTTCTAGCCAGCCCTGCAGTTAGAAGGAGGGCTAGAGAAGCAGAATTAGATCTTAAATTCGTATCAGGATCCGGACCTGCTGGAAGGATTAGACATGCTGACTTAGATGCTTACATAGCAGCGGGTGGAGCAGTTACAGGAGCTCCCCCGAAATCATATTCAACAAAAAGAACAGAAACCAATGAGATAAAAGTTGTAGGATTAAGAAGAAAAATTGCTGAACAAATGGTAAAATCAAAATTTTCTATACCTCACTTCTCATACTTTGAAGAAATCGATGTGACAGAATTAGAAAAGCTTAGGAAATTCTTAAATTCGACTAAAGATGAGAGTCAGCCAAAGTTGACCTATCTTCCATTCATCATGATGGCTTTGGCTAAAATAATGCCGAAACATCAAGAATGTAATGCACATTATGATGAAGAGAATAACATAGTAACTCAACATTCTGCAGTTCATCTTGGAATAGCCACTCAGACGGATAGAGGATTATTTGTACCTGTAGTAAAACATGTTGAAGCAATGGATATTTGGCAATCCGCTTCTGAGATGCAGAGAGTTTCCGGTTCAGCTAGAAATGGGACGGCTAGTCTAGAGGACTTGTCAGGCTCGACATTTACAATTACAAGTCTTGGCAGAGATGGTGGATTAGGAGCCACTCCAATTATAAATCATCCAGAAGTTAGTATTCTAGGAGTTCACAAAGCAAGGGAGATGCCTGTAGTCCAAGATGGTAAAATCGAGATCAGGAGAATAATGAATGTATCAAGTTCTTTCGATCATAGAATTGTAGATGGCGCTAATGGAGCGGCCCTAATTCAATCATTAAAGAAATTATTAGAGCATCCCGCTCTAATTTTTATGTAGGTGAAAATATGAGTGATAATCGTAAATGTCAAGTTTTAGTTGTTGGAGCAGGGCCAGGAGGATATGTAGCAGCAATAAGATCTGCTCAATTGGGTCTTGATACAATAATTGTTGAGGGAGAAAAGGCTGGCGGAGTTTGTCTAAATGTTGGATGTATTCCAAGTAAGGCAATTATCCATGCAGCAGAAAGATATGAAGCATTGAATAAACATTCTTCAGAAGAAGGACATATGGGAATTTCAGTATCTGGAAATCCAGAAATTGAAATGAAAGGTGTTGTAGAGTGGAAAGATGACATAGTTCAAAGATTAACTAAAGGTGTAGAGTCTTTGATTAAAAATGCGGGTGCAGAATTAATTAATGGATGGGCTACATTTTCTTCTTCGAAACAATGTACAGTAAAGACGGATGAGGGAGAAATAAATATCGAAGCAGAGAATGTCATTATAGCAACAGGTTCTTCACATATTGATTTGCCTTTTATGCCGTGTGATGAAGAATTTGTTCTTTCTTCCACTGGAGCGTTGAGTTTGGAAAAACTCCCAAAGAAAGTTGCTATCGTTGGAGGAGGATATATCGGACTAGAATTAGGTTGCGCACTAACAAAGTTAGGTACAGAAGTGACTGTCGTTGAAGGAATGGATAGCATCCTAGGGATAATGGATAAAGAAATTAGAAGACCACTTGAGATATGGTTGAAGAAGAATAAGGTAACTGTGCATACCAATGCTCTTGCAAGAGGATCGAAGATTAAAGGGAAAGGGGCATCAAGAAAAGTTGAGTTGATATTTGAAAAAGACTCAGAAGAACAAAAGATTACTGTGGACAAGATTTTGGTTACTGTTGGAAGGAGCCCTAATTCAAAAGGATGGGGAGTTGAAAACATGGGAATAAGGATGGACGCATCTGGTAGATTTATCAGAATTGATCGGCAATGTAGAACTTCGGCACCAGGAGTTTACGCAATTGGTGATGTCGCCGGTGAACCAATGCTTGCGCACAAGGCAAGTGCTCAAGGTGAAATGGTTGCAGAAATTATTTCTGGCGAAAAAAGAGAATTTGATAAAGTTGCAATTCCAGCAATTGTTTTCACAGAACCTGAAATTGTTTCGGTTGGTTTAACTCCTGATGAAGCAAAAGAAAAAGGTGAAGAAATTATCGTCGGTAAATTCCCTCTAGCGGCTAATGGAAGAGCTTTGACGATAGAGGCAGAGAAAAGTGCAGGTTTCATAAGAGTAACTGCAAGAAAAGATGACCATGTGATTTTGGGGATACAAGCTGTTGGAAGCCATGTAGCCGAGTTGCATGGAGAATTTATTCTAGCTCTTGAGATGGGTGCACAATTAGAGGACATCTCCGATACTGTTCACGCTCATCCAACTATGACAGAAGCATTTCATGAAAGCGTGTTGAAAACATTGGGTCATGCAATACATACTTCCTGAGGTGATTATTTGAAAAATATCCAAGTCCTGAGGGCTGGAATTGTTAAACATAGTAAAGTCTCAGAAATTATGCATGTTATGCAACAAAAAAGAATAAATGATGAGATTATTGATTCAATCATTCTTGTTGAACATCCTGAGATTGTCACAATTGGACCAAAAGCTAGTAGAGAAGGAGCAGTAGTTAGTGATGACTACGAGCAGACAATTGTCGATAGAGGAGGAGGGATTACTTGGCATGGTCCGGGACAACTTGTGGCCTACCCTATTGTCAAATGGGAAAAAGATGAGCAAAGTGTCAGAAAAATCATCAATAAAATAGAAGATTTAGTGATTAAAACTCTAAAGGATATTAATATTAATGGATATAGAGATCCAGCAATGATGGGTGTATGGGTAGATGGGAAAAAAATATGTTCTATTGGACTTGCATTTCTACACTGGGTAAGCAGACATGGTTTGGCGTTAAACTATGCTACACCAGGAAACAGAATTGAGAACCTTGCTTGTTGTGGATTGGATGTAGGGACTACAACATCATTGGAAAAATTGGGATATAAGGAGAATAATAATCAACAGATAACAAGAGAATTACTGGAAAATACTTTGATTTCAAATATTAAAGAGATTCTTAACAGAGAACCTATTGAAGAAGATTTAAATCTAGAGGATTTTTTATGAAGATACCTAATAAAAACCCTATGATTAGATTCTGGAATCTCGATGAAGAAACTATTTTCTTGAATCATGGCTCCTATGGAGCTACGCCGAAAATAGTCTTAGATGAGCAAAATCGATGGAGAAAAATTGTTGAAAAAGATCCAGTTAAGTTTTATGAGGATATTGCCCCTAAAGCGTTATTAGACGCTAGAAAAGCAATTGCAGATTTTGTTAAATGCGATTATGACGATTTGGCATTGATTGAAAATGCCACTTCAGGAGTAAACACCGTATTAAGGTCTCTAGATTTCAGTATAAATGATGAGATATTAATTCCCAATCATGCATATCAGGCTTGTAGAAATACAGTTGATTATGTTGCTAAAAAGACTGGTGCTAAAGTTATTACTTGTGACATACCTTTTCCAATTGATAATGAACAAATAATAATTGAAAGGATAATGAATTGTGTTACAGAAAGAACAAAGTTAGCATTAATTGATACTGTCACTAGCCCAACTGGAATAAAAATGCCTTTTGAAGAATTAGTAAATTTGTTAGAAGAAAAAGGAGTGATGGTACTTCTTGATGCAGCACATGGAATAGGGATGATTCCTCTAAATCTAGAAAAGATTGGAGCGTCATTTACAACTAGCAATTGCCATAAATGGCTGTGTGCACCTAAAGGTTCAGCGTTCTTACATGTTAGGAAAGACTTGCAAAAATCAATACACCCTCTAACTATTAGTCATGGGATGACTATCCCTTTAGATGGTACATCGAGATTTCGACATGAATTCGATTGGACTGGGACTAGAGATATATCGGCATGGTGTGTAATTCCATTTGTAATTAGCGAAATCAGTAAAATGGTCGGAATGAAATGGGAGGAAATTATGGTGCATAATAATAACTTAGTAATTGAGGCAAGAAAATATATTTGTAAAAAATTAGATATTATTCCTCCTTGCCCAGATGATATGCTATCAAGCATAGCAACAATAAAACTGAATTTTGAGGACTTCACAAAACTTTCAATTCATGAACCAGATTCGATACACCTAGAGCTTCTAGAAGAATATAATATACAAGTTCCAGTATGGTATTGGCCGAACCCAGAAGGAAGATATATCCGTATTTCTGCACAGATATATAACCACTTAGATGAGTACAAATATTTAGCATCCGTATTGGAAAATGTCTGTAAAAATTAAGCAATACTTCAAGATGTCTAGTTCTCACGGGGTTTCATGCCATCCGCTGTTGTGGCCCTAACAGGAGCCTCTGGTGCGCAATACGCAGTTCGTCTTGTGGAAGCACTTTCAGATGCTGCGTGGGAAGTAGATTTGATAGTTACAAAAACTGGTGCAATCAACCTACACCTTGAATGTGACATGGCGCCTGAAGATTTATCCAAAAACAAAGGAGTGACTTTGCACGATAACCACAATCTTGCTGCTAAACCAGCGTCTGGCTCTGCAAAATATGATGCATACATTATTTGCCCCAGTAGTGGAACCACAATCGGAAAGATTGCTGCAGGTATATCTGATAACCTAGCAACAAGAAGTGCCCTTGTTGCCCTAAAAGAAAAGAGAAAGTTAATCTTAGTCCCTAGAGAAACTCCTTTTGCCACTGCTCATCTAGAAGCAATGACAAAAATGTCAACATGGGGGGTAATTATACTCCCTGCTAGTCCCGGATTTTATCATAAACCGGAAACTATTCGAGAGTTGATAGACTTTGTAGTGGCAAGAATTTTAGATCAACTGGACATTGAACATGAATTAAGTAAAAGATGGACTGGCGAAGAAGTCAGATAATCAAAATAACCTAATTCTTACAGAAATCAACTATTTCTTGGTAATTAGGCTCTATGCCAGGATTCTCAGCGACCCAACAATAACCAATTCTTCCATCTTCATTAATGACAAATACTGATCTTTGGGCGGCTTTGTATTCTGGCATAACAAAATCAATCCCAACACCATAGGAATTTGTGGCATCCCTATGAACATCAGAAAGTAATGGAAAACCTATCGAGTTTCTTTTTGAGAATTCGTTATTAGAAAATATTGAATCGACACTGATTCCGAAAACTTCAGCCTCTAAATTATCAAAATCATTCATGAAGTTAGTAAATGTACACATTTCAGTTGTACAAACACCAGTAAAGGCTGCGGGATAGAATGCTAAAACTACCTTATTTCCAATCGAGTCACTCAAAGTAACCATATTTCTGTCATTCGCCATCAAAGTAAAGTCTGGTGCTGGGTCGCCTACTGATACCATACACTTGCGGAAGGATAGAGCCATTCAAAGATAACCATCGTCTGGAGTTAATTAAAATGAACGAGATTGTATCAATTAATGACTGGAAAAAAGTTAATCAGATATCTAATTATTTGCTTTTAATAACAAAAGAATCTTGTGAGGATTGCAGAAAAGTTGAGGGATATCTAGAGATGAATAATAATAAAATAAAGGAATATAATGTTAAAAAAATAAATTTAGATAATATAGAATCTAAAAAATTGATAGGTTCTCTAAAATGGATAAAAACTGAAGTTGACTTTGTACCATTTTGGAGTTTAGTGGTTGATTCTAAAAGAATTAAATCATTTAGAGGAGATATTGACCAAGTCAAAGAAAATCTATAATTACATTTTTTCAGGTGTTTCAATCCCCAAAAGACCCAGTCCTGTCTTCAATGTTCTTGCTGTTAAATTACAAAGAGCTAATCTACTATTCATTGTTATTCTGTCTTCAGATACCAAAACCGGACAATTCTCATAAAATGAAGCGAAATCTTGTGCTAAATGATGCAAGTAAACTGCTAAACGATGAGGACTATAACTACTAATTGTGTCATCTATTGATTCAGAAAATCCAATTAAAGATTTACATAGTGACATTTCAAAATCATTTTCTACAATAATGTCTGAATCCAATGTTGATTCACGTGAAATAGAGGATTTACGGAAAATACTACAAATCCTAGCATGGGCATACTGAAGGTAAGGGGCAGTATTGCCCTCGAAAGAAAGCATTTTATCCCAATCAAAGATATAGTTTTTATTCCTATCAATAGATAAATCAGCATACTTTATTGCACCAATTCCTATCATTTTAGAAACTTCATTACGAACAGAAGCAGACATAGATGGATTCTTCTCAATTATCAAATTTTCAGCCCTAGTAACTGATTCTTCCAATAATTCCTTCAGAGTTATGGCTTTACCTTCCCGACTAGCTAATTTCTTACCATCTGAGCCCATTACCAGCCCAAATGGAACATGTACGGCTTTAATTTTATCATCCATAAATCCCGCATCATTAGCTACCTGAAAAACCATAGAGAAATGTTGGGACTGCTCTGCACCGACGACATATAGCATCTCATCACATTCAATTGATTCAACACGATTTATGATACAAGCAAGATCAGTGGTGGCATAATTGAAACCCCCGTCTCCTTTACGAATAATAAGAGGGAGAGGTTCATTCTCACGATTAAACCAACCATCTGGGAATACAACGAGAGCCCCCTCACTTTCAACAATTAAATTCTTAGATTCGAGACGCCTTACTACTTCAGGAAGTAAATCTTCGTAGATAGATTCTCCTGCTAAATTGTCATCATTAAGAAGAACGTCTAACATTATGTAAACTAAGTTAAAATGGATAAGCGAGTAATCAATTAAACTCTGCCAAAGATTGATGGTTTCGGGATCCTTGGATTGAAGTTTGACGACTCTTTTTCTTGAACGGATAGCGAAATCATCAATATTATCAAATTTGTATCTTGCTTCTTTGTAAAATGTTGAAAGATCGATCTCACCTACATCATTACTTTCACATTCAATAAAATGTTCTATTAACATACCAAAAGGAGTACCCCAATCGCCAATATGATTTTCACCAATTACATTATGTCCCTTGAACAATAGAATTCTTGACAATGCATCGCCAATTACAGTAGAGCGAAGATGCCCGACATGCATTCTTTTCGCAATATTAGGGGATGAATAATCAATAACAATAGTTTTTTTGTCATCTAATTCTACTCCTAGCCTAGGATCAGAATTCATAATAGAAATTTTATTTGAAATCCAAGAATTATTTGCCTTAAAATTAAGAAAGCCATTTATGACATTTATTTCTACAATCTCTGATAAATCTGAATCTATATTTTCTGCAATTTCAATCGCTATATCATTTGGAGATTTTCTTAGAATCTTAGAAAAGGAATGGCAAGGTAAAGTAACATCTCCATGCGTTTTATCTGTAGATGTTCCTAATGAATCTAGCCATTGATTTTCATTTAACTCTAATTTTTGCATAGTAACTGATAGTTTTGGGACTATTTCGTTACGGAGTGCCCTCATTAAACCACCTAACTCCATGCATATCTTAACATTGCCGCAATGCCACCAAAAGATGTACTCAAAGTAGAACCTTCTTCAGTATCCAATGACACTAAAATCACTTTAGCTGATGTATGAGATGCTAGTTCTGTTAATTCATCAATTAAATCCATTGTCTTATCTGGGTCCTCTACTAAATTATCTGAACCACATTTTGGACAATCTGGTATTTCTGTCAAATTACTCTGTGTTTGGCTCCATTCATTCGAGCAAGATTTGCAAATCCATCCTACTCTACGTTTTCGTAAACCCTCGGAAAGCAATAATGTTGCTACCGCGCCTTGATCTAAGGCTGCTCTAACCATCATCTCACCATATGTGGCTTTAGGATGAGTTTGCATCACTTCTCTTAGAAAATTATCTACTAAACGTCTTTCAACATCTAATTCGATTTGATCCATGAGCCCCCCTGCTCTTTGAATTAGTTCTCTTAATCCTGAGTCATTGGAATAACCGACATCAAAATGCGGCTCCCTAATTAACTTCTTAATTTCATGGTGGAAATAATTATTTTTCACCACGAAATCTTTAGTGGCCCCTGGCCCTCCAATAATTATCCCTTTGAGATCGTCAAGCATTGGCAACCAATATGCACACGCCCTTTCAGCGGACTTCTTGAAAAAATTATGGGCTGCTTCTTCGATTAGTCTTTCGAATCTTTGAGCAGATTGACCCCCACGTCCGTGTTTAGATGGGACTTGGGAAGTAATATGTTCTTGGCAATGATGTCTTTTACCTGATGCTAAACCATAAGCCGACTCAGATCTATCGATAACAAAAAGGCCATAAGCAGTTTTATCGATTAACATATCTTCTAGTTGAGATGTTTCGAAAGAAGAATCACAACGATATCTGAATGAGGGGAAGGCTTCAGGAGGATCATCGACAACTACTGAGATTAGTCTGCTTTTATTGTTGCCAATAATTACATGACCCACGAACAAGGCAATTCCTCTTTCACCTGGATTCTTGTACCTACCTAGAGTAGAAACTGCTGATTCTATGGCATCAGTCACATGTTTTCTTGTAGATTTAGACTTAATATTGGCTGCTTGCCCTCCTTCTTGGATTAAGTGATGACGGACGTCAGATAACATCTTCTCAGGAGGTATAATTACTGTAACTAACTCAGTACCCATACCTCTCATCTTCGAAACTTCTTCGAGAGTCTTGCGCGCACGAAGTTTGCGTTTTTGCATCTCTAAGTCCTCGGACATAGTCTACCCTCGTATATGGGCAAAGAGGCGGGCATTTCAACCCTTCATCCTCAACCTAGCCTAGACATTGATAGAGAAGTAGTGCCTCCGTATACCCGATGACCATGATTGTGGTAGCAATTGGCGGTAGTTTATTGCGTCCAGAAGTAGAAGAAAAGCATGTATGGTTAAATGATTTAATCATGATTATCAGAGAACGAGTAGCAGCAGGAGATAGATTAGGATTAGTCATAGGAGGAGGTGCTCCTGCAAGAGAAGGGATATCATTAGCAAAACCATTGATTGATGATGACTATCACTTAGATAAGATAGGTATAGCCGCAACTAGGCTAAATGCAACAATAATCAGAGAAGCTTTTACAGAGGCAGGTATTTCTGTTTCTGGAATTATACCAACAAGTGTTAATGAAGCAATACAATTACTCGAAGAAAGGCCTGTAGTGGTAATGGGAGGGACTGAACCGGGCCATACTACAGATGCAGTAGCTATCAGACTAGCAATAGCAGTAAATGCAAGTAAGTGTATTATTGCCACCAATGTCGGGAAAGTTTTCAATGAAGACCCTAGAAAAAATCCAAATGCTAAATCATTTGACTTCCTTACCCATGATGAACTTCAACAAATTGTAGGACCCGCAGAACATAAAGAGGCTGGGAAATCTAGTGTAGTAGATCCTATTGCAGTTTCCGAAGCAACCAAGGCTAATTTAGAACTCAATATAATTGATGGGCGAAAAATTGAGCGAATAAAACATACAATTCTAGGTTCAAATTTTGATGGGACAAAAATTTCTTCGGAGATGAAAAAATGAGTAGGGCGGAAAAAATTGCTAAAATGGCTACAACAACTGCTGGTCAAGCAAAACAAAATTCAGTTGCATCAAAAAAAAGAAAAAAAGCAAGGAAAGGGGTTTTATTCGAAGCACACAAACATTGTGTAGAATGTTCCATCCCAATACCATTAAGCAATGATTCTATGATTTGTGATGATGAAAATTGTCGGATTAATCAAGAGAAAAAGGAAAAATCAAGAAAAAGGCTCTCCATTTTACTTTACGTAGGAGTTGGAATTTTTATTATACCAATAGCAATACAACTCATAGGGGCGTTAACTTAAATTGAGAGATTTATACTAGTGATAATTATGATGGTTAGGATACTCTCAATACTTCCCGGAGTTGTAGGAGTATTGTGTGTAGTTCTCCTACTAGGAAGCCTGACCGGAATTAGTCTCCCTGAAGAGAGAAGTGCAATCGACATGGTGCCTTGTGAATTTGAAGATCCTGAACTTTGTCTGATTGCAATGACAGGAGACAATATCTCTCCGCCATTGATTTTTGGGATACTAAATATCGATTTACAAATTACTTGGAGTGAAAGTGATGATGCCTGGTTTGCAGTTGTAGAAAGTGAGGCAGCAATTATCTGTCCTCCAGATGAAGAAACGTTACTAACTGACTGTACAGTAAAAGATGTTGAAGATTACATCATAGTTGGAGGTTCAGATGAAATTGACGGAGAAGTAAACTGGAATATTAAAACTGATGATTACAGAATAATATCTGGAGGCAGAGAAGGTGCAGATATAGGAGATCAACAAGTTCTGACGACAAATGTCGAAATAACTCTTAATTGGTTTGTGGAGCTAATGTTAGCATTAGTATCATTAACATTATTTCTAGGAGCAGGTGAAATGGCTTTCCCGATAAAGAAATTATTTCAGAAATTTAGAGAAAGTTGAGTGAATTAAGCATCGAGTAATTGAATAACTTTGTTGAGTTCGGATAATCATGAGTGAGAAATGCACTAACTGTGGGACCTACATTGACATTAGTGGATTGCAGAAATCTTACGGAGGATATGAGCTCTACTGCAAAACCTGTGGCCATACTTGGCACATAAACTAATTATTCATTTCTCTTCGTTTTTCAATCTCATACTTAGTTCCCAAAGGCTCTAAAGAATTATCTTCGATATGCCATTTTTCAGGTAATATCAAGGGATTATTGATATTATCGGCTCCAATCATTTCGATTATTATATCTCTTAGTTCATCTATTCCTTCACCATTGATAGTTGAAATAAGGTGTTCAGCATTTTCAGGAATTTCTTTGAGAATATCTGATTTAGAATGAACTACAAGTATCGGCCTCTCGGTAACCAGCGATCTTATTTCATCAAGAAGATTCAACTGCTCTTCCAACGAAGAACCACTAGATTCGCTGGCATCGATTAGTACTACCAAAATATCACCTATATTTTCTAATGCTGCAATTGCTTGCATCTCAATTAGATTTCTTTCATCCATGGGCCTATCCAGTAATCCAGGAGTATCTACCATTTGGTAGGATCTCCTTCTATGTAAGAAGTGTCCAAGGTGTAATTGTTTAGTAGTAAATGGATAGGCTGCCACTTCGGGTTCGCCAGAAGATAAGGCGCCAATTAAAGCTGATTTACCCACATTAGGGGAACCGGCAACAACAATCACAGGCTCATCAGGATCTACAGATGGAAGTTTTCTCAAGATTTCTCTGGCTTCGCCAAGCCATAATATTTGAGGTGAAATTTGATGGACAATCGAAGAAATTCTTCCATATGCATGCCTCCTTGCTTCATGAAAACTCTCAATATTTCTTAAACGAAGAATTTTTGATTCTGATTCTCCTGCGATTTTTCTAACTCTTTCTGCAGCCCACTGAATAGCACCAAGACTTCTGCGATAATCATCGTTCCCAACAGCCGCATCTATCAAAGCTCTATCAAACTCAGATAATGCATTGAGACTTGGCCATTTATCTACCCAATTTCTTAAAGTTGAATCTATAGTGTCCGAAGCAGATTGTATCATCCTAACCATTTGCTTTCTAACCCTATGATATTTATCTGGATCTTCTACTAAATCTGACTGTTTGGATGCCTTACGGAACGCTTTATCGAGGATTTCTTGAGGATAAAGTACAGTTGGAATACTCCGCCATTGTGGTATTGCCATGGTCTCACCCAGACCTAGCGCCTATACCATCCCACTTCAAATAAGCAGTCATTTGAGTTTTTTTAATCATAATCTTTGAACCCGTTGACTTTTCTATGACATAGTTGACCGGAGTGCATGAGCGCTGAGAAGAGGGGCAGAGATATTGGCGATTTACCAGAATGGGCTACAAGAATTCATAGAGATTACGGAGAACCAAAATTATCTGAACTTCAGGACATATTTTTAGGCCCATTAGTTGAAAGAAAATCCGGACTAAGAAAAGATGATTTAGTAGAAATTTTACTCGATTCTAGAGCATTGCCTGAGAATTCAGAACCATATATCAGAGGGATGTTAGTGGGCACCTCAAGAAATGTTATCGAAATTTGGGATGAAAATGGAGATTTTCGTTCAATTGCAAGGGACATCATTGTTCAACTTAGATTAATAACTCATCTCAGAAAACCATATATCGAAGACAAAGAACTTCTAACATTTGAAAAAGAAGAAATCAGACGCCGTTCTAATTTGCATGAAGAAGCAGAAAGACAAGTAGAAGGAAGAGACGATAATCACGTGTGGGACTAAAATGAAAGAAGATAGAAACTTATCATCGAAAAATTGTGTGCCCTGTCAAGGTGGAATTCCTCCCTTGAGTGAAGGTGAGATGAAGAAATTGATTACTAATCTAAACACCAAATGGGAAATAATTGATAATCATCACTTACAAAGAGTATGGAAATTTAATGATTTCAAAAAAGCATTAGAATTTACTAACTTAGCTGGAGAAATATGTGAAGAACAAAATCATCATGCTGATTTCGAGTTAAGTTGGGGAAGAGTTCAAGTTAAGATTTTTACACATAAAATAGACGGTTTGGTTGAGTCCGATTTTATTCTTGCAGCAAAATTTGATTGTTTGGATTAGGAATTTATATGAGTATTGTACAGAACCTTCTGAATAGTAGAAGAAGTATTTATCATTTCACAGAACAAAAAGTAAAATCATCAGATTTAGAGATAGCTTTTGAGGCGGCAAGCAATGCACCTTGTCACAAACAAACTCATCCATGGAATTACTATGTTTTAGGTGATGAGACAAGAAAGAAAATTTTACCAGCTGTAATTTCTCTATCTAAAAATAAGGCTATAAATAACAAAGATGAAGAAAATACATCTTCTGTAAATAGAGCTATTTCTAAGATTATGGATGTCCCAGTAATCATAGCCGTAACAACGAAACTTAGTCCTGAAGATTCTTTCAGAGAAGAGGAAGATTATGCGGCCACTGTTTGTTCTTTGCATAATCTCGTTCTATCACTCTGGGATATGGGAATTGGGTCTCAATGGAGTACTGGAAGTATTACTAGGCATCCTTTGACATATACCGTGCTAGAGATAAATAATGAATTAGAGAAAATAGTGGGTTTTCTGAAAGTAGGCTATCCAAAAAACATACCTGAAAAACAAAAAAAGAAGGTGTCTGAAATAAGAAAATTTCTACCATAAATGAGGTGATTATGTGAAAAAAGTAGTTTATACTAAGATTGGGGGACCAGATACAATAGAAATAATTGACGAAGAATTAGGTAGACCAGAAGAAAATCAAGTAAAAGTTAGAGTATATAGGGCAGGGATTAATTTTGCAGATTTAATGATGAGGCAAGGACTTTATGGAAGCAATCCGGATTTTCCATTCACTCCAGGATATGAAGTTTCAGGAATTATTACACAAATTGGAGAAAATATAGAAGATTTGACTATTGGAGAAAGAGTAATCGCTATGACGGGATTTGGTGGATATGCAGAAGAGGTAATTGTTGATTCTAGTAGAATTATAAAGATTCCAGATAGTATGAGTTTTGATCAGGCTGCAGCAATGCCAGTTACATATGGAACTGCATATCATATGCTAGTATATTTAGGAGGGATTAAACAAGGAGATTCCATACTAATTCATCACGCTGCTGGAGGAGTTGGAACAGCCGCAGCACAAATTTGTAAATCCTTTGGTGCGAAGTTAATGATTGGTACTGCTTCGAAATCAAAAAAAGAATTCGTAGAATCTTTGGGGATGTATTTTGTCGATAGAGATGAGGAAGATTTCGTGAGAGTTTCTAAAGAACTTACAGATGGTAAAGGTGTTCATCAGGCTATAGATCCGGTAGCAGGTAAACATTTAATGAGATCTTACAAGTCATTGAGAAATGGTGGTAAACTACACTGTTTTGGAGCATCTTCTGCAGTTCCTAAAGAAAAAAGATCTATTATAGCAGCCTTGAGAATGTGGATAAACACTCCAAAATTCAACCCAATGAAAATGATGAATTCAAACAAGGCGGTTTTTGGAGTACATATGGGAAGAATGGATGATGATAAAATATTCAAAAATCATCTTACTGAATTAGCTGCACTACTGGAAAAAGGAGAAATAGACCCTATAATTGATTCTGTTTGGAAATTTGAAGAAGTTTCTAAAGCGCAAAAACATATGCATAATAGAAGAAATAGGGGTAAAGTTCTATTAGACTTTTCACCTAAAGAATAAATCAAGAATCAGCTACAATCTTGCCATTAAATCTCAATCAATGGTTTGCCGACATAGTCTCTAAAGTTTGACTGGTCTGGTAGCGCCACAGGCTTGACATTTTAGTAAAGTGGTTCTTTCTTCTTTAATGAAACGAGTATCCGGTGCTCTACATTGTCCACACAAAATATAGGACTTCACATATGAGACAATCTTTTCTTTAATTCTCTTAGGAGGGACTCTTCCCTTGAACAAAACTCTAACTTGTTCTCTAGTACCTGAGGTCCCAAGTTCATTAATCAAAAACTGATAAACATGATTTGCATCTCTATCCATTGCATCAACTATTGCAGAGAAATTTCTTAGAATAGTTTGATTACCTTCAATCAATATCTCTGGTTCTGGCATTGTCCACCTAGATCTTTCACTAATATTCTTTGGAATACGCTCTCGTGCCCGTTCTAGCAATGATTCATACTCGAAGTCAACCATTGACCTTCCGAGAAGACCACCCCTTTTCACCCCACCGACTGGGAAACTCTAGTGATAAGCGTAAAATGCTGCCTTACTTAGGGAATATCATGGATGAAGTGATCGAGGTTAAAGTTGCAAGAACACATAATGATGCCTTACTGCCAAGTAAAGGAAGTGTTCATGCTGCGGGATGGGATTTATATTCGCTAGAAGATACAATCGTTAAGCGTAGAAGTAGCACAATGGTTAGGACAGGTTTACATGTAGCTATTCCTGAAGGATTCGAAGGTCAAGTGAGAGCACGTTCATCCCTTGGAAAGAAAGGATTGATTCTACCTCATAGTATAGGGACAATTGACGCAGATTATAGAGGGGAACTTTTTGTATTAATGACATGGATAGGAGAAGGGGATTCATACCTCATACAAAAAAATGAGAGAATTGCGCAATTATTGATTACTCCAATCCCTAAATCTAAATTTATAGAAGTGGATATTGAGAAACTAGGTGAAACCGAAAGAGGAGAAGGTGGTTTCGGTTCGACTGGAAGGTTTTAGGTAATGAATACCAATAAAATAGATAGTTTTCATCCGATGGCTTGATACAGGACGGTTTCTAGGAGTATTTAATGCCACTTAGCGTAGATGAACTTCGAGCCAAAGTAAAACAACATCGTAGCAACGGTTTGAACACACAGCAGATAGCAGACGAGTTATCACTATCTCAAACTACAATTCAATGGTTATCAACTGAAGAGTACTCCAATAACACAACATCTGAGGATAGGCCAACTGACGTACAAGTAGGATGGAGGTCGGTGGCTGTGAAGGCAAGTAGGATCGAAGCAATTTCATATATTTTTGCAGATATAATAGAGGAAGAAATTGGAGATGAAATTGATGCCATAGTTGGAATTAGTATCAATGGAATACCATTCGCTCAAGCAATTGCTGGACAATTAGATTTGGATTTGGCAATAAGTCGTTCAATTAGTGAGGATGAGGGTGCTCATATTTCAGAAATATTTGCATCTGTATCAGGAAAACAAGTAGTTGTAGTAGATGATGTGGTTTCATCAGGAACAACTTTGAAAAAGACAATAAAGAATCTTAGGAATGCGGGAGCTGAAGTTAAGCTCTGTCTAGTTCTAGCAAATAAATCAGAGGCTAATGCACTTGAAGGAGTACCTCTCAGAGGTCTTGTAAGAGTAGTTACTGTATGAGGCAGGAATATGCATTGGGCAGATCATACCGCAATGCGGCTATCTGAGAAATATGATTCGCAGGTCATAGCATCAGGAATTACTCCTTCAGGAGAGTTCCATATAGGTCATTTGAGAGAAATATTAACTGCTGAAATGATTCATAGAGCATGTCTTGACGCAGGTAAAAAGTCCGAATACATCTTCATAGTTGATTCTATGGATCCTCTTAGAAGAGTTTATGATTTTCTTTCGGATGATTATGAAAAATACATAGGTTTCCCTCTGGCAAATATTCCTGCGCCAAACCCAGATGGGACGCCGAACTATAATGGAGAATCATACGCAATACACTTCCTAAATCCATTTCTAGATGCATTGAAAGAAATAGGAGTGATTCCAAAAGTAGTGATGAATCATGAAACATATGATAATGGTAAATTTGCAGAAAAAATTGACCTTGCTATAACAAATAGGAAGGAAATATCTGAGACCATAGAGAAGATTTCCGGAAGAGAATTGCCTGAGGGATGGTATCCCTACAACCCTGTTGGAAGCGACGGTAGTATGGATGGCGTGATTGTGACTGGTTATGAAAAACCATATGTTTACTGGACTGATCGTAAAGGTGAAAATGGAAAATCTGATATTAGGAAAGCCGAAGGAAAAATGCCTTGGAGAGTTGATTGGGCCGCAAAATGGGGAGTTCATGGAATTACTTGTGAACCCGCTGGTAAAGACCACGGAGCAGCAGGAGGAAGTTTTGACACTGGAATCCCTATTTGTAGAATACTTGGAAGCGAACCACCAGGGAAAATGGTCTATGAGTGGATACAACTCAAAGGTTCAGGACCTATGTCAAGTTCAAGCGGTAATACAATAGGCCCTATAGAAGCCTTGGGCTTAGTTCCACCAGAAATATTGAGATATGTAATAGCAAGAACTAAAATTAAAAAGCATATTGATTTTGATACTGGGCCATCACTTTTTGAAACCGCTGATGAATATGAAAGGTTAGTTTCTAATCCTCCAGAAGATAAAGAATTGAGTAAGAAGAAAAAGGTTGCAAGAGATACTGCACTTGGTGCATTAAGACTCAGTCAGGTTAAGAGAGGTGATAATGCTTCTTTATCAACTGCAGGAGTTTCATTTAGGCACCTTGCAATGCTAGCACAAATAAAATCTGATGATAAAGACATATGGGAATCACTGAATAGAAGCCAACATCTTGACGGAGAACCTAATCAGGTTCTAATAAATAGACTAGCAAGAATGAGAAACTGGATAGATAGTCGACATTTCCCCGAAGATGCAAGAATAAATATTCAAGAAATTATTAGTGAAGAAAATAAAGAGAAAATAAATAATCAGCAAGAAGAATTCCTAATTTTATTGTCTTCTAAATTAGAAAAAATTGAATGGAATGAAAAAGAAATTAGTGAAAGCATTAGATTAGTATCTTCAGAGATTAATATAAACAGAAGAGAGGCATATGTCGCACTCTATATTCTAATCCTAGGTTCCGAATATGGGCCTAGAATTGCTTCGATAATGGATGAAATTGGTAAAGAAACTACGCTTAATATACTTTCAAAATCCTTCCAATAAATTAGTGAATATCTCCGAAGTAGGTCCTTGAGACCTAGAAGCGAGTCTTCTAACAATCAATTCAGGTGTAGATCTAGCAAGATGATTTCTTTTGGGAGTTCTATCAACAATCAAATCCATATTCTCATCTAGTCCCTGTGCCTCAATTCCATCAATTCTAACATCTCCACCCATTACTTCTGAGATTGAATTTCCTATATGAGTAACTAATAAGATATTTGTTTCATTATTATATTTCGAAGCTTTGAGTAGCCCCCCAAGTATCAATGATGCTGCGCCTGGCTCCGTTATTGCTTCTAATTCATCTGCCAGAATAATTTTTCTTTCACTAGATACCAATACATCTGCTAATTTCTTTAATGTTCTTTCCAAAGCCCCAGCAGATTGTGTACCAGAGACTTTAGCTAGAATGTGTAATTCATCGAGAAGCCCTACTTTTGCATGGGATGCAGGGACTGGGAGTCCGGAATGAGATAATAATATCAATGATGCAAGGGTTTCTAGAAGAGTTGTTTTCCCACCGGAGTTAGCGCCAGAAAGTAATGCAATTTTGTCTCTTTGTCTTTCAGGAGATACTTCGCCTATTCCATAGGTAACGGAATCAGGTTCACAACCTAATAGTAGATGACGACCATCTTTCATCCAGACTCCAGGGTTGTTAATGCACATCTCAGGCATAGTGCATCGATTAAATATACTCCATTGCCCTACACCTACCCACATATCTATTTCAATAAATTTAGAAATTGCTTTACGAGATTTTTTCATTATACTTACAGTTGATCTTGCAATAGTAACCTCTCCTTTACTTCTCTCTGATTTAATCGCTTTTTCTAATTCAGAATCAATTAATTCTAATGTGTCTCTATTTATTACACATGGATATTCACTTGAAAAAATATCATTTGGCAAAATTATATCTATATTCTCAAGAAACGAGGTTAGTTTTCTTCTGCCATCTTGCAATGCAAAATCAATAGTATCTGAAATGGTACTTTTTAGTCTTCTTTCTAATCCTGAGATATCAGAATAATAGGAAAGAACTTCATCACCATCAAATGATAACTTAGATTGAGAGGTCCCAGAGACAATCGCATCATTTACAGATTCTTCTATTGTCTTCACTTGATTCCATAAATTATCACGTGTTTTTTCAAGATTCTCAAGATTTGTTGATTCATTATCTAAAGATTGTAATAATAATGCTAATTCTCCGAGTCCTTCTAGATGTTCTGAAATTTCTTGACCAATAAAATTTATTGGCCATACTTGGTCATATAAATCTACTAAAATAGATAAATTGTCTGAATTCATTTTTAGCCATTCTAGAGGGACCTCGGGAACTAAATCATATAATGAGCCGCTTGTTTCACCAATAATCCACCCCGAAGGTAATTCTTCAGGACCCCCTTTTCCAATCCATGTTACTCTATTTAGACCCAGATAATCTTTCCAAGTCTCATCATTAGAACGTACTAATATTCTACATTTTTTTTCGATATGTTTTAGATTTTCTAATTCGATAGTATTTGGAACAACTATTACCCTGTCAATTCTAGATGTTGGTTCTTTGGTGTAACTTAAACCAGAAACACATTTGCTCCATAACTCAAAAGATGATTGGCTCTCATTAATGAAGCGCATTGCATTTATTGACCAATTCCTCCTTGATTCAATCTCAACTATGCTATTACGAGTTAAGGGTGTTAAAATAGAAAGTCTCTCTTTAGCAGCTTTAGTTATGACATAATCAGAAATACTAGTGATTAAATTTTTATGTAATCTTCTTCCTTCATCGGTAGTAGTAATTTCACTAAAATTATTATTTGCTAAATTGATTAATTTTACTGCTCTTTGAGGAGAAATACCTTCAATTCCTGAAAGTGTACTAACATCTCCATCCTTGATTACACGTTCTACATCAGCCAAAGAACCTATTTCAAATATCAATTTCTCAGCTAGAGAATCACCAACCCCCGGTATTTCTTTCAAACTCAGCATAATTTACTTCGATAATTCTAGGTAATTAAGGAAATCGCTATGCCTAACATAGATTAGTATAAATCTACAGTGTACCGATATTCAGGAGCCTTGGTTCAGGTATGCCATCCATTGCTTCGGCTATTGCAAGTACTTCCATTCTTGCACCCGCCATAGTAGTAACAAATGGAATATTAAGTTCAACTGCTAGTCTTCTCATCATATTACCATCAAGAACCGCTCCTCCAGTATTTCTTGGAGTATTAATAATAAGTTGAATTTTACCCTGTCTCATTAAATCCAAGGCATCCGGAGTTAAACCTTCAGTAATTCTATAGCAGGTTTCGACTTGTAATCCACCTTTATCGCGAAGAACGCTGGCTGTACCTCTGGTTGCATATATCTTAAATCCTAATTCAATTAATGACTTAGCCTGTTCTATAATTGAGTCTTTATCTGCATCTTTCACAGTAATGTAAACTCCTCCTTCTGTTGGGACCGGAGATTCAGTAGCTAATCGGGCTTTGAGATAAGCCGCAGATGCCCTTTCATGGCTTCCCATTACTTCCCCAGTAGATTTCATCTCAGGACCAGGAGCTGGATCAAGTCCTCTGAGTTTTATGAAGGGGAATACAGGTGCTTTAACACATACAGCATCATCCTGACGTTCGGGGATATTAAGGTCAGATAATTTTTCACCTAAAGCAACCATTGCTGCAATTCTAGCTAAAGGAACTCCTGTAGCCTTTGCTACGAATGGAAAGGTCCTTGAACCCCTAGGATTGACTTCGAGAACATATAATATATCACCTCTGATAGCAAATTGAATATTGTAACAACCTACTATTCCAAGTTCTATCCCAATTTTCCGAGTCCATTCATCAACTTGTTTCAAAACTTCATCAGATACATTTTGTGGAGGAATAAAACAAGTTGAATCTCCAGAATGAATACCTGCTTCCTCCAAATGTTCCATTATTGCTCCGACCAATACTTCTCTTCCATCTGAAACAGCATCGACATCGAGTTCTATTGCATTACCGAGATACTCATCTACTAACAAAGGCCTTTCTGGTGAAAGGAAAGCATCCTGCATATAAGATTCTAATTGGCGATTCGAAGATAGTATTTCCATTCCTCTTCCGCCAAGAACATAAGATGGTCTGATAAGTACAGGATAACCAATTTCTCTAACAGATTCACGAACTTGATCAGGGTTGGAAGCAGTCATTCCATTTGGCATTCTCAGATTATTTCTTTTAGCGAATGCCTCAAATCTTTCTCTATCACTAGCTTCATCTACTGCTTCTGGAGTGGTACCCTCCATAATAATATCAAGACCCATGGATGACAAATGAGGCAAATTATTTGATAATGGCAAAGCAAGATTGATTGCGGTCTGTCCACCGAATTGTAACAAAATTCCATGTGCATCTTCACGAAGTAAAATCTCACTTACTGATTCCAATGTTAGTGGATCGAAGTAAAGTCTGTCACTAGTATCGAAATCAGTTGAGACTGTTTCAGGATTATTATTTATTATTATAGCTTCATGTCCTAAATCTTGTATGGCACCAACTGCATGTACACATCCATAATCAAATTCTATCCCTTGTCCAATACGAATAGGCCCTGAGCCAATAACCACTATCCTTTTCTTCTTATTAAGATTAAGATTTGGAACATAGTCCACACCTATTGATTTGGTACCACACTCATAAGTTGTGTAATAATATGGAGTGACTGCAGCAAATTCAGCAGCACATGAGTCGACCATCCTAAATCTCGGATGAATACTTAGCTCGTGTCTACGAGAAGTAACTGCAAATTCATCTTTACCTTTTGATAATTGTTTGAATCCACTGGTTGGGAAACCAGAAAGGGCGTCCGCTATATGTAAATCAGTAAAGCCACAACCTTTCCAATAACGCATCTCTTCAGGTTGTATTTCTGATGGAGTCATTCCCAATTCACCGGCTGCTCTGATTTCTGTTTCTACAGCGGCCATCTTCTCAAATCGGTGTAAAAACCAACGAGTGACCCCTCCTGTTAAATCTCGTACATCTTCAATAGAATACCCTCTTCTAAATGCTTCAAAAAGGGCGCTCATTCTTCGGTCAGTAGGTACTCTCAACCAATCAACTAACATTGCCTCAGGTAATGGCTGTGAAGCTCTTTCGTCCATTGTCTCTCCTCCCGATGCGTCTGCCAATGTGAGAGGTCTGGGATGTGGTTGCCCATATTCTAAACTCGCCCAAGCTTTTAGGAAAGCCTCTTCAAAGCATCGACCTATCGCCATAACTTCGCCAGTAGATTTCATGGAAGTCCCAATTGTCCTATCTGCAGTTCTAAATTTATCAAAAGGCCAACGAGGAATCTTCACTACACAATAATCTAAAGTTGGTTCAAAGGCAGCAGTAGTTCCTTCACCAGTTATAGGATTTGGAAGTTCATCAAGAGTATACCCTACTGCAATCAAAGCGGCCATCCTAGCAATAGGATAACCAGTTGCTTTAGAGGCTAAAGCGGAAGAACGTGAAACCCTTGGATTTACTTCAATTACACGGTACTCTCCATTATTTTGATCTACTGCAAACTGAACATTACAGCCCCCTTTAATATTCAATCTTCGAATCAATTTTAATGCAGCATTTCTCAATTTCTGATGGTCTCTATCTGAAAGTGTCTGCTGTGGCGCAACAACTACTGATTCTCCGGTATGAACGCCCATTGGATCTAAGTTTTCCATTGTACATACAATAATCGCATTATCAGCATCGTCTCTCATCACTTCATATTCGTGTTCTTGCCATCCTAGAATACTAACTTCAATCAATACTTGGCCAATTGCAGAATGTAAAATCCCTTGACTAGCTATTTCTACCAACTCTCCCATGTTGAATGCGGTACCTCCACCTAATCCTCCTAACGTAAAAGCAGGCCTGATTAGAAGAGGAAATACACCCAATGTATTTGCCGCCTCAATAACTTCTTCAATAGAGTCGCATGCAATTGCTTTACAAACCGGGAGATCAATCTCTTCACATACTTTCTTGAATAAATCTCTATCTTCAGCTTCATCTATAGATGCTAAATTACAGCCAATTAACTCAACTCCTAACTCATCTAAAGAACCATCATGAGCTAACGCCATGGCGATATTCAAGGCAGTTTGTCCCCCCATCCCAGCAAGTATCGCATCAGGTTTTTCTATTTCCAAAATACGCTTTACTACCTCAGGCAATAATGGTTCGATGTATATTCTATCAGCCATCTCTGGATCATTTTGAATTGTAGCAGGATTTGAATTTATTAAAATGACCTCATACCCATCATCCCTTAGAGCCCTACAAGCCTGAGATCCCGAGAAATCAAACTCTGCAGCTTGACCAATTCTGATAGGGCCGCTTCCAAGAATAACAATTCTTTCTAAATCGTCTCTTCGAGGCACTAATTATCACCTCTAAGCACTCTAGCAATTTTATTTGTTGGAATCTTTTTATTTACAATTTCTGAGAACCTGTCGAATAATGGAGCCGCATCTAATGGACCAGGACGAGCTTCTGGATGAAATTGTACAGTAAATGAGGATTTGCCAACTAAATCTAACCCTTCAACAGTGCCATCATTAGCATTGATATATCTAACTTTGAAGTCTGCACCGAGAACATTTGTGCCTTTTTCTGAACAGGCGCCACTAGGATGAGGTGCAAGCATTCCTTTTTCAGGATCTTCAACAGCAAAACCATGATTCTGGCTAGTGATGTAAACTCTCTTACTTTCTAAATCCATTACTGGCTGATTGGCCCCTCTATGACCATACCTTAGTTTGTAGGTTCTAAGACCTGCTGCTAACCCCATTAATTGGTGACCTAGGCATATACCCATTACTGGGAAATCCGCTCTAACAGCCGAAGCCAATGTTTCCCTTGCTATTGTAGCAGATCCAGGATGGGCCGGATCTCCAGGGCCGTTGGATGAAAAAAAAGCGTCGGGAGACCATTGTTCAATAATTTGATCGAAATTCATATGTGCAGGGCACCAAACCACTTCAAATCGAGTACATAATTCTCTTAGAATATTAAATTTGATGCCACAATCTATTGCAGCTAGTCGAGGAAGAGGATTGCCATCTATGTCTACGGCACCTTCATTCAATATTGTTGATTCGGAACAAGTTACCTCTGCAACTAAATCCGAAAGATCAGGCGGTGAAAGATTTTCCAATATTTCATATAATTCCTGCTCCTTTTCCATAGGGCCAAATACACATAATACTGTACCGTGTTCTCTGACCCTCCTTGTCAATGCTCTAGTGTCAATTCCTTCTATCCCTGGAACTCCATGAGACAATAAGAATTCATGTACGCTACCAATTGAGTCACGGTGATCTGGAATTTTCATCAACTCCCTACAAACAACCCCTCTAGGCCAAATCGATGAAGACTCAGAGCCGCAAGCGTGAATGCCATAATTCCCTAGAAGTGGCCAAGTAAATGTCAGAACTTGCCCTGCGAACGAAGGATCAGTTAGGCTTTCTTGGTAGCCACACATTCCAGTAGTGAATACTAACTCACCCATAGCAATAGTTTCTGCACCAAATAACTGGCCTTTGAAACGAGTTCCATCTGCTAATATCAAGATTCCAGGCTCTAGACTAGAAGGTTGTAATTTTTTACAATCGATAAGAATGTCAGCAGCATCAATAAATGTTGGCGGTTCTTTGACACCTAAAATATCAGCACCGGGAGTGAATCCTCTACCCAGTGTCGACCCCGACATCATCAATACTGCAGGAACACGATTATTAATCATTGACTACAAGAAATCAGATTTCATTTACAAACTAGTTATTCTTCTTCAGAAATAATCACTTGTTTTCTTAGACCGTTTGGTATGACTTTGATCTCACCACCGGAAAAATGTTTTTCTTCATCAATGTTACCAATCAAAGATTCAAGAAATATTGCTAATGCAGACACCTCAGAATGAGGCTGATTGCCAACCGAGATATTGTGACTTGCCAAACGATAGACTTCTCCAGGAACTTTAGTACCACCCACTACAACAACCATTGGTCTAGATAAATCAATTTTAGGCAATTCATCTTTCCAAGTTTCTCCATACATAGTTAGATGAACAATTGTACCGGGTTTACCATCTCCTGAATTCTTTGAGAATCTACGTAAAAATCTTAGAGGTTTGGGCTCATAGGAACATTTGAAACTGCCTCCAAATCTTTTGGCAACTGACATCCAAGTTTCTAAAGCCGATGGATCTTCTTCACCTGCTAAATGTATCTCATCAGCTCCAAATGCTCTAGCAGTTAAACCCAAATGTGAGGTTATTCGTTTATCTCTATCGCGTCTATGGCCTAATCTTAAGACACTAACATGAGGGGTTTTGTCACCGTTCACATAACCTATGCGAGAGGAACTTCTTCATCAGTATGACCCTCGTTAATATTTTGTTCATTTGATGAGAAAATATCTATATCATTTGATAATAACCAAGTTCTGACCCATTGAAGTAGTAATGCCTCAAAGAAGAATCTTGTTGCAAAATGTAGCAACAAGGCAAGTAATGAGAGTCTGCCACTAGCAAAAAGGGCGTTTTGTATATCCATTTCACCAGTACCTAATAATAAATTACCAAATGGCTCCAAAATGTAAAAAGCACCAAGAATAACTAAAATACCCGCCAAATTAGATAATACTGCATTGCCTCTTTCCCTTCCAATTGACATTACTAGAGTCGCAAGTAAAGCTATACTTGGAACAATTAAACTTAGTTCTGCGAATTCGAAACCACCTAGTTGAGAAATTGGTATAGTCGAATCACCTAATCTATCTGCTCCCTTCTCCACCGATATCCACCAAAGAAGAATAGCCATTATGAGCATAGCTCCAGAAATTCTCCCCCTCTGGAATATCATATCTCTAATGTGATGTCTATCTTGAGGCTGGAGTCGCTGTATTATTGATTCCATCATCTCTAATGATGATTGATTCGTAGAATCATCTTTTTGAGTGTCAGAAATGGATGAATTGACAGTCGGTAAACTATCATTAAGTGCATCGTCCCCTATAACCATCGTTGGATTGCCACTACATCACATCATAAAGGATTGGTAGAATCGAGGTGTCAACATGCCTGACTGGAGACCCTTGATAGTTCGCCGAGAAGATGGTTTTCCAAGGATAATGGGTGTACTAAATATCACTCCAGACTCTTTTTTTGAAGATTCGAGAACAAATAATATATCTGAAACAATTAAGATTGCAGACTCAATGATTCAAAATGGAGCAGATTGGTTAGATATTGGGGGGGAATCAACTAGACCCGGCGCAAATCCTGTTAGTGAAGAAGAGGAAATATCTAGAGTAATTCCAGTTATTCGGGAATTAAGAAAGAAATTTCCTAGAATAGGGATTTCTATCGACACTAGAAGAGCTAAAGTGGCAGAACTATCTTTGAAAGAAGGAGCTGATATGATAAATGATATTTCAGCACTTGGTGATAAAAATATGTTAACTGTGATAAAGGAAAGTGATTGTTATATTTGTCTAATGCATATGAGAGGTTTGCCAGAAAATATGCAAAATAATCCTCAATATGATGATGTAGTAATAGAAGTAAGAGAAATATTGGATAAAAAGGTAAACCTACTTTTAGACGAAGGGGTTAATCCTAATAGAATAATTGTCGACCCAGGAATTGGATTCGGGAAATCTTTAGATCACAATCTATCTTTACTAAAATCAGGTAGAGAAATAGTTCCAATGAGAAAGGTTGGACTTATGTGGGGAGTAAGTAGAAAAAGTATGTTTTCAGAATTATTGGGGAGAATGGACACTAGAGATCGATTAGCGGGAACTCTTGGAATAGCTGCAATGTCGAAATCTAAAGCCGTAGATGTCATCAGAGTCCATGATGTCGCAGAACATATGGACTTGTTTCGTGCGATGTCCGCTATGGAGGATTTCTAATGCCTAACGATACTAAGAATATTGTAGATATAGATGAAAATCTTCGATTATTAGGGACTGCCCATGTGAGTAAAACTTCAGTAAATCTTGTAAGAGAACAAATTAAAGAATTTAATCCTGATGTGGTCGCAGTAGAACTATGTGAATCAAGATTAGCCGCATTAAAGAAACCAGAAGGAATTGATAATGAAGACCTTCTAAAAATCATTAGTGAAGGAAGATCAGCGATGATTATTCTTCAATCTGCATTGTCAGTTCAACAAAGAAAAATGGGTATTAATTCCGGAGAAAAACCGGGGGCAGAATTATTGGAAGCAGTTAATCTAGCCGATGAATTAGCAATACCTGTTGAATTAATTGATAGAGATGTAGTGATTACTCTAAGAAGAGCATGGCGTAAAATGGGTTTTAGAGAGAAGATCAAGGTAATTACTTCATTATTAGACGAGGATGATGATGATGATTTTGATTTGGAAGAATTACTAAATGACAGCGATTTGCTTAGTAGTATGATGGAGGATGTATACAAGATTGCACCTAATGCAGGCCATGTTCTAATAGATGAAAGAGATTTATTCTTGAGTGGACGAATACAACAAATACGTGGAAAGGGGAAAATTTTAGCCGTTGTAGGAGCAGGTCATATTTCAGGTATCCAGGAATGCCTAAAGAAACCTGCAATAGAAACAACATCTAAACTATCTGAACTTAGAAAGCAACCTAAGAAACCTAAGTGGCCTACATATCTTATGTTAGCAATCCCAATTTTCCTAATCTCGGCAGTCTTGTGGAGTGGGATAAAGGGAGATTTCAATACAATTTGGGACTCAGCGTTAATATGGTTGGCATTAAATTCAGCGCTTACTGGATTGGGCATTTTAATCGCGAGAGGGCATCCCTTGTCTATAATCGCGGGAGCATTGGCATCACCGATAACTTCACTAAATCCAAGTTTAGCAGCAGGATGGTTCGCAGGATATACTCAGTTGAAAGTTAATCCGCCAACCGGGAAAGATGCATCCGATTTTCTTGAGTTCACTAGTTTCTATAGTATGTTCTTCAAGAATAAAGTAGGGCGAGTAATTATGGTTACTTCGTTGGGAAATCTTGGTTCAACGGCTGGAACATTTTTGGCTGCTGGATTGATATCTAATGGTTTAATATGAAAAAAAAGGTGTAGAAATGGAAAGGAATTTTGGTATTTTCTGTGCCTTGATAATCAGCATACTTGCATATACCGGTAATATGTTCTTTAATGATTTTAGCATTAATATCGGCGCTAGTACTTTGGCCTTAATACTAGGAGCGATATTAGCAAACTTCACACCTAATCTAGAAAAAGGAGGGAAATGGATGATTAAACTAGTAATGCCTATAGCAATAATTCTCCTTGGTTTTGGTTTACATTTAACATCATTCTTTAAACCTGAAATAGGATATCTAGGCCTATTTGTAGTTTTAATAACTGCAATTACTAGTTTCATGATATGCTATTTTATTGGAAGATATATGAAATTAGATCTAGAAACCTGTATAGCGCTAGGCACTGGGGGTGCAATTTGTGGAAATAGTGCAGTAATAGCTGTATCTCCGAGCCTAAAATTAAAAGAGGAAAAAGTAGGGGTAATACTTGCAATAATTAATTTATTAGGTTTGATTACATTTTTCACGATTCCAGTTCTATCAAAAATTCTGAATTTGCCCGAAGAACAAGGAGGAATTTGGGCAGGTTCTGTGATTCATGCTGTACCTCAAGCAATTGCAGCAGGAGAAACCATAGGGCCCGAAGCAATGGTTATAGCTACAACAATAAAACTATCAAGAGTATCATTATTAGTCATCATAGTACCATTGTGTGCTATTATAGCAAATAATAAAACAAAGACAAAAGGGCAGAAATTTGAGATTGGGAGAATACCATATTTCGTTCCTGGTTTTGTCTTAACTGCGATTCTATCGACATGGGTAATTCCTGTCGAGTTAGCCGATAATATGGCATCCATAGGCAAATTATTGTTGCTTCCTTTACTCGCATCTGTTGGGTTTTTCATAAATAAAGAAAGTATGAGGAATGCTGGAGGGCCGATACTATTAGTAGGAATAATGGCAACGATTTGTATGTTAATAAGTAGTTATTTAACTATAATAATACTTTCATAAATACGAAAAGAGGAGATTTTATGGAACCAAATACAATCTTAGCATTGATTCTAATTTTTTCTACTGCTATTATTTTCTCACCATTAGGATTAGGGGGGGGGGATCATTTTCATGCCTGTATTACATTACATAATGGATTGGGAAATAAAGACTGCAATTCTAGGTTCTTTAATTTTAGTCTGGTCTGTAGCTCTAGGGAGTCAATTTGCTCACAATAAAGGAGGATATGGAGATATTGAAATCGCTAAAAGAGGTATGATTTTTGGAGTGCCAGGGGCCATATTTGGAGCGATATTAGGTTTTTTATTAATTGAACATATTAGCGACATTACAATAAAAATCATTGCACTAGTTATTGTTTCATGGATCTGCTATAAAGCAGCATTACGAATGTCATCTAAAGAAGATATTACTGGAGAAGCGATAGGTGAAATGAATGAGAAATATTGGCTAACTGGAATCTTCTTCGGAGGTATGTCTTCAGGACTCCTGGGTATTGGAGGAGGAGGTATATTCGTTACTATGAATAGAAATTACGGCGGACTAAGCAGTAAATCATCTGCAGGAACTGCATTTATGCTAGCAGTAATGGTTGTTCCGACCGCTATAATTTCCCATATAATAATTGATGGGACTTTGAGTACTCTAATTGAAGGAGCAACAATAATTGGAGCAATTGTACCATTATTGGTGATGACTCTATCATTTACAGGCGCCAAATATGCAATAAAATACTTACCAGTCAAAGTAATTACCAGTCTCTTTATACTAATCATTAGTATTAGTATGATCAAATATATTCAAGAAATTCTGGCAATGATATTCTAAATTGACTCGATAATCATTGCAATCCCTTGACCACCACCAATACATGCGGTTGCAACACCATACTTGCCTCCACATCTCTTCAATTCATGAGCCAAAGTCAGTACTAATCTAGTCCCTGTGGCTGCAAGAGGATGCCCTAACCCAACTGCTCCTCCATTAACATTCACTTTTTCGATATCTAATCCTAAGTCTTTGATGCAAGCAACTGCTTGGCCAGCAAATGCTTCATTAATCTCCCATCGATCAATATCTTCGATACTTAGGCCCGCCTTTTCTAGAGCCAAACGGCTGCTTGGAACAGGCCCATACGCCATTATTGCTGGTTCCAAACCCACAATCCCCCAAGAAACAATTCTGGCTAAAGGAGAATCGCCATCCAAAGAAGCCCTAGATGCAGATTTAATTACAACTGCAGCTGCACCATCAACAACTCCACTAGCATTACCTGCAGTAACTAGACTATCTGGACCGAAGGCTGTTCTTAATTCCGATAAAGATTCGGGAGTTGAGTTAAGTACAACATGATCCTCATCTTTGTATGTAATTTCTCCTACAGATACTATCTCTTGGCCCCAAATACCATTCTCTATTGAGGAGGCAGTCCTTGTATGTGAAAGTGCAGCAAATTCATCGGTTTCTTTTCTTGTAATCCCTTTTCTTCGACATATCTCGTCTGAAGTCTGGGCCATAAAAGAACCACACATCCCATCTAATAAATTTGTAAATAAGTAATCTTCCATATCTTTTTCTAAAACTGTGCCTTGTTTTGGTGGCCTAGCTAATTTGTATGTATCTCTCATTCCACGAAGAACATGAGGGGATTGAGAAAGATTTTCCATACCCCCTGAGACCACAATTGATGCTTCTCCAAGCATTATCATCTGTGCACCAGTTACAATGGATTGAACTCCTGAGCCACAGATTCTTGATAGAGTTAGCATTGGAACTTCTTGAGGTATTCCCGCACCTAGACCTGCATGCCTAGCGCCGAATATTGCTTGATCACATGTTTGTAATGCATAACCCATTACTACATGATCTACATCTTCAGGAGATGTTCCAGTTTTCTCAAGAGCACCTTTTATTGCTATTTCTCCTAATTTTAAGGCGCTTGTGTCCTTCAACAGGCCACCAGGGAGACCGTCTCCTCTTTTACCGCCTTGCCATTCACAAAACGGTGTTCTAGCACCACCAACAATCACTACATCTTCAACGGCCATGATAGTCCGAGATGTAAGTCATTCATGAGGGTGACTATCAAGTTAGGACAGTCTCTCATTCGTTAGTATTGTCTTCTGACAACGTTCCAAGATAGTCAGGTAGATCTACACCCGCCATCTTGGCAACATCATGAATTGGAGGTAAACTTTGTACTAAGCTACTTACAAAGTTGCTTGTAGCAGAAGAACCGTCAGTGTTGCTACCGCCGTCCCAAACAGTTACCTTGTCAATCTTCATATTACGAATTGCCTCAACTTGTGCAGCAACCATGCTTTCAATCTTCTCGACCATTAGTAGAGTAGCAGCTGCTTTGGTATCTCCACCTGCACTCTTAACTAAACCAGCGTAACCAGATGCCTTAGCATCCAATACTTTCTGGATACCAGCAGCTTCCGCTTCATATCTTGCAAGAATTGCATCGGCGTCTCCTCGAGCAATACGGCGAAGACGTTCCGCTTCTGCCTCGGCAGATATCTCAATCTGTTGTTTCTGAATTTGTTCACGGACAATCTCGCTTGCTTGTAATCTTGCTTCTTCTTCTTTGAAGAATGCGCGCTGAATTTCTGCTTCTGCTTCTGCTGCAGCGACTGCTGCACGTTGTTTAGCAGCAGCTTCAATCTCTGCCAAATCCGCATCAGAATTTTTCACTATTGCAGTTGCAGCGTTCTCGCCAGAAACTGCTAATGCCTCTTGGTTACCAACATATACACGCTGATCCGCTTCTGCAGTCTTACGTCCTTTTTCTGCCTCCGCTAGGTTTTCAGCAACTTCAATCTCACGCACTCTGTTTGCTTTAGCAGCACCAACTGCTCCATCTCTCTCAGCATTTGCAACGTCAATACGTGCATTCTCAACTGCAGTTGAAGCAGCCTTCTTACCAATGCTCTCGATATAATCAGACTCATCAGTAATATCTACCAGATTAACGTTAATCAGATAAATACCAATCTTTTGTAATTCTGTGTCTACATTAGTTCTAGTCATCTCAAGGAATGTATCTCTATCTTGATTAATCTGTTCAATTGTCAAAGATGCTACGGTCAAACGAAGTTGTCCAAAGATAATCTCTTTGGCCATCTCTTCAATTTGCTGAGGAGATAATTGTAATAACCTCTCAGCAGCATTTGCCATAATCGCTTTCTCGGTACTGATACCTACAGTGAAAGTACTTGGAACGTTGATTCTAATATTCTGCATAGAAAGTGCATTTCTCAAATCTATGTTGATTGTGATTGGGGTTAACGATAGGAAAGAATAATCCTGAATTAACGGCCAAACTAATGTAGCACCACCATGGATCGTCCTAGAAGCTCTACCTCCTGATGTTCGACCATAAACTACCATAATCTTGTCAGGAGGACACCTCTTATACCTCTGTGCAAAGAAGATTGTTGTTGCTACCAAAACTAAAACTATAGCGAAAATCATTATTGTTGCGTAGGGGGATCCGTCGTCTGCCATTATCTCAACTCATACCTAATGAACGACTACTAGGTCAAGAAGTCTTTGCCGACATCTTCTGAAATAAAAGTTAAAAAATTATTTTCTTTTGACTATTAATGTAGATGAAACTACATCGATGACTTCTGCAAAATCGCCAGTAGCCATTGGCTGGCCATCGTCAGTTTTAGCGTTATAAGTTCTCATTGCGCTACCAGATTCAACCTGTATCTGGCCTACTCCTCCTTCTGGAATTCTAAGATAGATTGTACCTACTGAACCTATTGCATCATCCATATCTATTGTACCATCAGATTGGAGTGCTACGAATAGTTGGAATAATTTTCCAGTACCATACATTGATCCAAAACCTGTAATCGAGCCAACTACAATTGCAAGTGAGGTTTGATTAGAATTGCCATCTAAAACCCATAAACCCGCTAAACCGAAAAACATCATGAATGCCATAATTCCTTGGAATGTAAGTGCCTTGAACGATGCATCTGCACCCATCGCATCGAAGTCTGTACCAAATAATCCATCAAATACATCTGCTGTAATACCTCCAATCATAATTAATGCGAACCATAGTAAGAAAAGAATTCCCCCCAATACTGCAGAAGAGGCGAAGATTAACTCTAATCCGCCGCCTCCTTCATAACCAACAAGTGAAAGTAAATCAAAGTCCGCGAGAGATGCCATGAATGGTTCTAGGTTAATCTTGCATTTCACCTCTTCGGCGACATTATGATAAATTCAATGCTATTTACGCTGTTTTATCACGGCCAGATATTTTTCAAGATTTATTATTGGTCCAACAGAAAGTCCTGTGATTATTGCTGAAAATATTAGATTATCAAATAAATCGTAAATGAAAAGGAAGAGAATTGCTAAAATCAAAGGAATTAAAAAACGACGAAGGAATAAATGGTAACCCCCCAATAATTCAAATGCAGGATTCTCTATCGCTTCATCTAATAATTCTGGAAAGCCTTTCTTTCCGTCTGACATCTGTTGCACCTAATTGATTTGTTAACCAAGATTTGCTAACCAAACAATCATACCAATAACTGTCAAACCAACAGGAACTACATACCATATCACTTTGGTAACTACTGTATTAGCGTCTTCAAATTGTAATTCGCCGTTTTCATCCCTAATTAGATTGGTTTTTTCTAATTTAGAGTATGCCCCATCAAACTCTTTCTGGTGTTTGGATAAGAAAATAAGGAAATATATGGCCATAACAATTGTCCCACCTCCGGTACCTTGTAGTAAAACCGCCAAGAATTCTAAAGCTATTGAGTTTCCAATCAATATCTGAGCGAGTCCAAGCATAACCAAAATCAATGAGTCAATTCGTGCCATATGATTAAAGCGGAGAGGTAATATAAAATCAATCCTTTGCCGGCATAATTACGATTATCCTACTTCATACTACTTGGTTTTGATTCCCAAATTGCCCATGTACCTTTAGCAGTAGCAATGATTTTTCCATCTTGATTGGAAAGTATTCCATCACAGTGAGCCAGATTCCTACCACGGCGTAATACTTTGCCTTCAGCGACTAAAACATCACCAACATATGCAGCATTAAGAAAAGAAATATCTAATTGTGCAGTTGCACACCATTCTTCTTTCTTTATTATTGAAACTAGAGCACCCCCAAGAGCGCTATCTAACATTGTTGAATGGAGTCCCCCATGTGCAACTCCACCTGCATTCAAATGATCAGATGAAACTTGACATGTGACAGCACAAGCGCCATCTCCAAAGTGCTTACCTGTGACTCCTAATGAATCGCATACACCTGATAATTTCATCGAGGGGATATAATTCTCATTACCATAAGTTTCTTCAGTCATTTTCTACCTCTCCTGTTTGAACTGCCCATAATCTAGAATAGATGCCATTATTTTTTATTAATTCATCATGAGTTCCTGCCTCTGAGATTGATCCTGAATCCAATACAATTATCCTATCTGCATTTCTTATTGTAGATAACCGATGGGCGATAATTAATGTAGTCCTATCAACAGAGATTTTTTCAATCGAACGCTGTAAAGCCGCTTCAGTTTCGTTGTCTACATTACTAGTAGCTTCGTCGAGTATTAGAATAGGGGCATCCTTCAGAACCGCTCTAGCAATTGCTAACCTCTGTCTTTGTCCGCCTGAGAGTTTATGCCCATCTTCTCCAATGTTAGTATCCATGCCTTCGGGCAACTCTGAAATGAAAACTGATGCTTCGGCAATTCTAGCGGCATTGAGAATCTCTTCCTCACTAGAATTAGGTTTCCCATAAGCAATATTCTCCCTTACAGTACCTGGAAAAAGTGTTGTGTTTTGAGAAACTAAAGCAATTGAACCTCTCAATGAGTTCAGTGTCAAACCTTTAATATCCTTATCATCAATCTCTATTTGCCCCGACAAGGGGTCGTGAAATCTCATCAATAAACGGATTAGGGTTGTCTTTCCAGATCCTGTTGAGCCGACTAATCCGACAGTTTTTCCAGACTCAATATTGAAGGTTATATCATCAAGAACGGTTTCTCGCTCAGGATAGGTGAATTTAATATTATTAAACACAATATTTCCTTGAATATTTTCTAATTCTTCATTACCTTCAACAATACCTATCTCAGTATCTACTAGATCTAAAACACGAGTTGTTGATGCCATTGCTCTTTGATATAAATCAAAAGTTTGCCCTAATCTAGTTAAGGGCCAAAGAAGTCTCTGTGTAATGAATACGATAATTGCATATGCTCCTACATCAAGTTCGCCATCTAATGCCATCCAACCACCTACAAGCATATTTGCGGTGAATGCAAATAAAATTGCCATTCTAATCAAAGGAACAAACGAAGCAGAAAGACGAATTGCATCTCTGTTAGCATTTCTATATGACTGAGATGCTGAATTGACTCTATCGGATTCTCTATCTTCTGCAGTAAACGACTTGATAGTAGTGATACCCTGCAGATTGTTATTCAACAAAGAATTTAATTCACCTACTTCCTCCCTTACTTTCTTATATCTAACTCCTATCCTTCTTTGGAAAATAAATGAGCCAATCACAATGATTGGAACAGGTATTACTGCTAATAATGCGACTTCAGGGGCTAAAATGAACATTATACCCCCGACTACTGTAATTGTTGTTGCAAGTTGTAATAGATCGTTAGCTCCTTGATCGAGAAACCTTTCAAGTTGATTAACATCATCATTTAGTATAGACATCAGTCCACCAGTTGATTGCTCGGAAAACCATTGCATTTCCAGATTCTGTATATGATTATAAGTATCAATTCTTAATTCATGTTGAGCGGTTTGTGCAAGATTTCTCCATAGAATACCCCACCAGTACTCGAATAAAGATTCTAAAACCCAAATTACTACTGTTATCCCGACTAAAATCAGGAACTGTTCATTAGGATCTGGATATCCATAATTTGCCAAGAATGATTCTTCGCGCTGTACTACAACATCAATTGCCATACCAATAAGTATTGGAGGTGCTAAATCCCAGAATTTGTTTAAGATTGAACATAGAGAAGCTAATAAAACAGTAAATTGATGATGTTTGAGGTGCGATATTAGGCGCCTCAAAGGGTGTCGCCTTTCACTCATATCTACTCGTTAATTACATGAGGTTTGAATGTGACCCTGTAGATATTTAGATTACAACAAATCATCAGTCCATCTATCTGCCCATATATCAAATACAGAAATAGTAACATCGACAGTTGAATTTGTCCTTATATTGTAAAAGTCACCACCCGAGACTAAGTCGTCTAAATCTACATCCATCCAATAGAATTCCCACCAAGTCCCATCATCTAATGAGATATTAGTTAGTATATCACCAAAATTCATTTGTGCTAGAGAATTAGAATTATTAAGAGAACCAATTCTAGCATGAAACTCAAGTTCTGATGGTTCGACTTCGGAAATTCCTCCACTTATTGTACTACTCCAAATCTTAATATCATCATATAAAATAGAATTATTTACAGGAATGAACTGAACGGCTGTTCTCGGTAAATTCTCTTGTAAAGATATTGAAGCCGAATCACCAGTCACCACGGATAAAGAAAAATCTGAACCTTTGCCGTCATAAATTTCGATTCCTGTAATCATTGGTGGCGCTCCTATCAATTCAAGAATGATAGTATGCGTACCATTTGTGCCAGTTGCTACTTGCTGTAATGACAATAGATCTCCAGTTATCTGCCATTCAATGTCATCAAATGCTGTTGAGTCAAAACTGAAAGGAGGCCAAAGGCCATCAGGATCTTCTGAAGCAAGTCTTGCAATCTCATAAAATGGGTCCTCATATTCAGGTAATGCATCACGTCCCTCAAACCAGACATTCCCCACCCTAACGTTTGTAATTCCAGAACCTTCGATAACTTCGGTATCAACTGCTGCATTAGCAATATTATATCTCAAGGCTATAGAACTAAGATTTGCTGATTCATCTTTACCAACGCTCCAATCTATTGAAACAACTTCATTCTGGATTTCAATTTGAGAAGATGTTTCTATTCTAAGTTTATCAAAATCATCGGCTAACTTAAGGACATTGAATGAATCAGGAAGAGATAGAATTGCATTCAAAGATTCTGAAGAAAGAGGGAAACAGTCATCTTCGGGGCAATCTGTAAGAGGTACTTCTAAGCAACCTGAGAGGCTGCAAGAAACTAAAATTAATCCAACTAATAGGGCCCTCACGAATAAGTCGGGAAGTTTATCAGTCAAGAGATTATTGAATCTTTGATGTTAAAATTCTCGATTACAGCAGCGTTGTTGCTATATGCGATGTCCATTGAGAGGCAATCAAGAAGGGGGCGTTAGGGTGTCACAGAATATTCTAGTCGTGTATAAGAAAAACTTCGAAGACGTCCATGATGAAGCATTGGAGATTGTGAAGAATACTCTAGATGGAATAAGCAATAATATTGAGATTATGGTGAACTACTCAGCAAGAGAGAAGGTTAGTCGTGAAGATTTCATTGGACGAGATTTAGTTGTAGTATTAGGAGGAGACGGTACTCTAACTTCGATTGCTCATTCAGTAGATGAGAATACACCTGTAATGGGTGTAAATAGTCATCCAAGAGATACAGATAACGATGGTTCATACGGATTCTACATGGGCAGTGATCCAATTAATTTTAGAGAAGATATCCTAAAAGCTCTTTCCAATGAGGCAATTGTTAACATATTACCTAGATTACAGGCAGAAATATCTACAACTAGTGGGAATGTAATTCGTTCGGATCCAGCATTAAATGATTTATTACTTGCAAATACTCATCAATATCAACCATCGAAGTATAAATTGCAAAGAAAAGAAGATGGAAAAAACTCAGAAATTAATTGCGTTCAATATTCTTCGGGATGTTTATTTTCAACATTCCTAGGTCAAGGCGCTTGGTATAGGCACATCAACAATATTGAGGGGACTACTTTTCCTGAAAATGAAATAGATAACCATTATTTATTTGTTTCAAGAGATCTTCCTCGAAATGATAGGAGAGATGACGGGACATATTGGGCATGGACAAACCAACCTACTATTTTCACTAGCGACATGCATAGAGGATATGTTGTGGCAGATGGATGGGATGAAACTCATTTTACACGCGGTGCAACTATCTCAGTAAGTCTAAATGGACCTACTCTAAAATTACTAACTTTTAGAAATACAATTTATGATCGTGTTTCTTATTGGATTAAAACCAATTAAAGTATCTGTTCAAGGAATAGTTTTGTCCTTTCATGCTCAGGATTATCAAAGAATACATCTGGAGTATTCTCTTCAATTAACATGCCTTCATCGAATAGAATAACTCGATCTGCAACTTCCTTAGCGAACCCCATCTCGTGAGTCACTACAATCATAGTAACATCTTCTCTTGCTAAATCAATCATCACATCGAGAACTTCTTTGATCATTTCAGGATCTAAAGCAGAAGTTGGCTCATCGAATAACATAATTTTCGGATCCATTGCTAATGCTCTAGCAATAGCAACACGTTGCTGCTGACCACCAGAAAGTTCACTAGGATATTTGTAGGCTTGCTCAGGTATTCCTACGCGCTCTAGTAACTCCAGAGCCTTTTCTTCTGCCTCTCGCTTAGATGCGCCTTTAACTTTCATAGGAGCTAATGTAATATTCTCCATTATAGTCAAATGAGGGAATAAATTGAATTGCTGGAATACAAATCCAACTTCTGCTCTAACTTTCTTAAGATCTGCAACAGTAGTATCGTCATCGATATTAATCCCATCAATAGATACTGTTCCTGCGCTATGAGGTTGTAATCTATTCAAGGTTCTAATGAATGTTGATTTACCTGAACCAGATGGTCCAAGGACCACAATAATTTCACCTCTCGCCACCTTCATATCAATTCCCTTTAGCGCCCAAAAATCACCAAAATTAACTTTTACACCTTTAGTTTCTATAATCACTTCTTCACTCATGCTACTTCTCCTCCTCCTTCGTTTGTTAGACCTAATCCTTTCTCAATCCTCATTGAGATTCTAGAAAGGTAGAATGCGAATATCCAGAAAACCAATGCTGTTACATACAATGGCTCAAGGAAGTCCCCTAGGTAACCAGGAGATGTATTTGGTAAATCTTTAGCTAACTTGAAGAAATCTAAAATATTAATGATGAATAGTAAAGTTGTATCTTTCCAAAGACCAATGAATACACTGACTATTGATGGCAGAGTAGTCCGTACTGCATTTGGTAATTCGACCTGTAGTTTAGTTTGCATTGGAGATAGACCTAGTGCTAATGCTGCTTCTTTTTGGCCACTGTCTACTGCTTGTAATCCACCTCGTAAAACTTCAGCAATATAACATCCACCAAACAGACCAAAAATTAGTAACATACGCATGATATCTTCTAGATCCATGAATGGATCAATAATATCTGGAAGTAAGAAAACAGCAAAATAAAGCCAGCAAATCAATGGCCCTGACCGAACTGTCTCAATCAATGCAACTGAAGGATACTTGAAGAATGGTAATTCACTTTGTCTCCCGAATGCTAGAACTACCCCCACACCAAAACCAAGAACACAGCCAGCAGTTGCTACAATTAAGTTGACGAAGATACCTCCCCATTGAGATGCTTCAACACCCCCACATCGAGTCAATTGGATATTTTCTGAAGAAGAGATTCCAAAGACATCAGCGCATAACTCTTGAACTACCTCGGGGGGATTCATTATGAATACTGCAAAGAAGAATACGAAGACAGAACTTAATGCCAAATATGATCTTAGCTTATTTGCTTTATATTCTTCATTTATGGAACAATAATAATATGATATTCCAAATGTGATATAAGATAATATTGTCGCACCAATCAACTTCATAACAGGTTCATCAGAGTTGTAATTAATTGCCGTAGGATTCCAAGCGATATATGTTAAAATACCACAAAACACCGTGAATGGAATTAGAAACTTATACGGTTTGTCGCCAGTGGTTCCGTATGCGGCAGATATGATTGCAAAGGTTAGGTAAAGAACGGACCATAATCTCCAACTTTGATTAGGTAAATATGACTGAGTCAAGCTCTCTGTCATTAATTGCCCCACAATAACAAGAACACGGTTTGCCCAAACTACTTCCCAATCTGCATCAATTAATGCGAAATGCCCAAAACCACTGACTACAAGATAAATTATCCATGAACTTATGATGCCAAGTAAAGCAGTGCTTAGGTTTTTCCTAAAAGTTAATTTTAGGATTGAAGCAGTAGTCATATATACTGCCAAGAAAGTGGCCAAGAAAACTGAAATAGCAAAAATTATTACTTTGATTGAAATCCCTTCGTCCATTATAATATTAGCAAAAGCCCAGTAAGAGGAAATCCAAGAAATACCTATTGCAATATATGAAAAGGTGCTATTATTACTCCCCTGTGCCCAAGGAGAACTAGATTTGCCAATAATCGACTCCTCTATTTCAAGTATTTTTCCTTCAATCATATTTTCACACTCGTTACTCTGGCATTAAACCAATTCATTACAGCAGAAATCATTAGACTTCCAAACTGATAGGTTACTAGGAGGAGAAGGAATAAAGGAATTAATTTGCCAACATTATTGGCCATAACTAAGAATTGATAGAATATATCATTATACGCAACGATAATAGCCAAACTAGAATTTTTCCATACATTCATGAATTGATTATTCAGCAATGGAATCATACTCCTAAGAGCTTGGGGTAGAATAACCAACCTTAATCTTTGGAATGGACTTAGTCCAAGTGAAATAGCAGCCTCTACTTGCCCTCTTGGCAATGCCTGAATACTACCGCGAACAATTTCGGCAACTACTGATGCAGTAAATAGTGTTAGACCAAGTATCATGGCTGTAAATGCAGGCGTGATCTCAAATCCTTTTCCTTCTGCGAAGCGCCACGAACCTGAGGAAGTAAGTGAAGGTTTGAGTAACTCTGGATGAGAAAATCCAGCTGAAATCGCAATACCTATTGCTACGGCAATTGATATTGTCCAAATTGTAAACGACCTGCGCAATCCCTTTTCGGAATCATCAATAACCATCTCATTGATTCCAGAATCATCAACATTAGTGAAAACTAATAGAGAGTAGATTAAAATTAATACCCCAATAATACAGCTTAGACCGCCTGAAGCGGAAGTGAAGAATGGGTATGACATTACTGCGAAAACTATAATCGAAGTTAATACTAATAAATCTGAAACAAGTGGTTCAACCTTCCATCCTAGAACATGAAATGGCCTCTGAATTAGATTTCTCTTAGAATCATCGACTTTTCGAGGTTCTACTCTTGACATTTGACGCATTATTATTTTGACTAGACCAAGAAGCATCAAAGCGATGAATATTCTAGAGTGTTCGGCTACAGTGGTGAACCATATTCCTTGATTACTATAATAAATAAGGCCGAAAATCTCTTTTTCTTCTGAAAACAGTGGGAGTTTGTGTCCCATCTGAGTAGCTATCAGGAAAAGAAGAACTGCTAAAGGAAGATTTCGGAATATCTCTACATAAGCCGTTGCTAATGTCGATGCTAGTTTGTTCGATGATAATCTTGTAACTCCTACAATAATTCCCAAAATTGTACATAAAAATATACTTAGAAGAGTGACTCGAGCGGAGTTAATAATGGCAGCCTTATAGAAAAGCCACCTAGAGTCTGAACCAGTAAATACTTCAAATGGCCATGTATTTACTTTGAATGTATTTCCCTGAGCCATGAAATCATAGGCCAATTCCCACCTATTTCTCATTACAGTGTCTGGATGATTTAGTAGGAATAAGAATCGTAATAATAGATACAATAGTAAAGGCAAAAATACCATAAATACAATAGCTGCACTTCGATGTTGTTGAACTGAAGGTTTGAATTGTTCTTGAGATAAATTTATCGACCAGTAAGTGACATTAATCAGAAGAAAAAGAGAAAGAATAGGAATTAAGTTATCTGATAACATAGGTATCATAGAAATATTAAAGACTAAAATCGCAAATAATATTATTGAAAATATCGATATATATTCACTAATATGTGTTTGAAAAGATCTGTAATCATTAATGAAATCCTTACTAAAAATGTTAGCAATATTATTTTGAATTAATAAAAATGAGGTTAAAACTGAGCCCCCGATCAGGAAAAACATTATCCCACTAGTTGATAAATCCAACATTGGAACTAAGGAGTAAGATAGAATAAACATTATCATTGCAAATAATGATGAATAAAATCCTCTAAATAAGAATCCAATAAATAGGCCGCAAAATAATCCAAGTGAAGACCCTTTCAAAAGTGCAGTAAAAATTGCAAGAACAGAATAAGAACCATTTTCAAAAATACTCAGAAGACCAAAAAGTCCAATCCAAAAATACATATTTAGAAAAATATCATACTTTGACTTATCAGAATGACTAACATTGCTAGAAGAGTGGAAGAGATTCGAAAATTCATTTTGAACCAGCAAAAAAGAAATTAATAGAAATCCACCTACTAGTAAAATTAAACTTTCAATAGAATAGTATGCAATGTTCTGCTGTACTCCTCCGAATGTCAAATCGCGAGACATTTGTGTAACATAATCTACAGAGTAGGTTAGGAACTTATTAGCATAAAACCAAAAAAATATGACCCCGATTATTAAAAAATAATTATAACGGCGGGGGTCTAAAAAAGAATAATTCAAAATATCACCGAATAAAAAAATGTAGACCTCTGGAGGAGTTTCCCCCCCCCCAGAGGTTTTCGTAATTCCGTCTGTGTTATTCAGTTACCTGATTAACGCATTGGAGGTGCGAACTGAAGTCCACCCTCTGAAACGAGAGCGTTAGCAGTTCCTGATCTTGAAATCAAGCATCCAGTCATAGCATCTGAACCACTTGTTCCATCATATGTACCGTCACAGAATGCGTCGTCATATGCTTCACCGTAGTTACCAGATGCAGCTAGTACTGCTTGCATCCATGTACCTGCTACAGGGTTATCAGTTGTACCTAGACCTAGGTCGGATGTTAGTAACCTGCACATTCCTGGGTCAATAGTGTTTCCTTCTGCTGTTAGAGCACAAGCAGATGCTGCCATATCAGCAGCGTTAGCTGCAGTTACGCCCATTTCTTCAGCAGTAACCATTCCATACCATACCCATGCAACAACGTCCTTGAAATCAGAATCGCCGTCACGTGTAGCAGCCCCTAGAGGCTCCTTGGATAGAAGTTCAGAAGCGATCCATGTGCCGCCTTCGATAGAACCATCATTGTCTAATGCCCACTTCTTAGCAACCATAGCAGACATGTCACCAGTGAATGCATCGCACTCGCCAGAAATCAACTTGTCAGTTGCTTCAGCAGCATCTGCTGTACCTATTGAGTTAAAGCTAATGTCACGGGATGAGAACCAATCAACCATGTTTCCTTCAGTAGTTGTACCTACACCCACACAGATGTTTGCACCATCTAATCCAGATGCTGAGTTACCTGCCTCAGCAGCACCGAAAGCATCTTCACGGACCAAAATACCTTGTCCGTCGAAGAAGTTCATACCTGCGAAATCAGCGTTTAAATCTGCGTCACGGCTTGTTGTCCAAGTTGTGGTACGGATTAGAACGTCGATTGTTCCAGATGATAGTTTGTCGAATCTATCCGAGCCTGAAGCAGGGATGTATTCAACACCAGTATCTGGATCAAGGCCAATAGCAGCAGCAACAGCTCTACAGTAAGCAATATCTAGACCAGAGCGAACTCCGCTTGTAGCATCCAAGTAACCCATTCCATATTGGGACTCCTTAACGCCACATTTCATGGAACCGCGTTCCACAATTGTGTCTAGAGTACTTACAGGTGTTGTATCTGCAACTCCCTGTGCGTATCCTTCATCATAGCTAGCATCTACGTCATCTTGTGTGACGTCAGATCCAGCACAGCCCGCAAGGGCTGCAGTCATCATTAACAGCATCATAGTTGTAGCGAGTAAACTTCGCATGTGCCTTCTAGAACATATAGTAAATATATACTTTCGCACATATGTGAATAAAAACACTGTTTTGAATTGTTAACAAAAAAATAAGCTTCTTCGAGTAATTCTGGTCATATATCAAAAATTAACATTGATAAAAATTGTTACTAAAATTAATAATATGAAAGATATGGAGGTTGAAAAAAAACAAAGCTATCGCCGATTATCATAAATTAAAATTGAAAGAAAGGTTGGAAAGAGTAGGATGCCGAAGCATCCTACTCCCCCCGGTTTTCCGAGTTTCTTAGGAGGTGATCCATCTGCAGGTTCCCCTACAGATACCTTGTTACGACTTAACCCTCCTCGTCGAAGGCAGGCTCGAATACCCCATTGAGAGGTAGCCTCACCCACCCACAACTAAGATGGTTTGACGGGCGGTGTGTGCAAGGAGCAGGGGCATATTCACCGCGCCTTTTTGAGACGCGATTACTACCTAATCCAGCTTCATGAGGGCGAGTTACAGCCCTCAATCCGAACTACGAACGGGTTTCGGGATAGCTATCGTTCCTTTCGGAGCAGCAGCCCATTGTCCCGTCCTTTGTATTGCGCGTGTAGCCCATAGCATTCGGAGCATACTGACCTACCGTTGCCCTCCCCTTCCTCTGACTTAGCGCCAGCGGTCTCTCTATAGTGCACTGAATCCGGAGATCCAGCTAGCAAATAGAGATGAGGGTCTCGTTCGTTATCTGACTTAACAGAACGCCTTGCGGTACGAACTGACGGCGGCCATGCACTACCTCTCGAACAATCCGGTAAGTTCATTACACTGACCTTCATTTGTCCGTCGGCTATGGTGAGTTTTCCGGCGTTGAATCCAATTAAACCGCACAATCCTCAGGTTGCGGTGCTCCCCCGCCAATTCCTTTAAGTTTCAGCCTTGCGACCGTACTTCCCAGGCAGTGGACTTATCACCTTCGCTTCGACACTGAGAGTGCTCGGAGCACCCCCAACATCAAGTCCACAGCGTTTACACCTAGGACTACCCGGGTATCTAATCCGGTTCGTGCCCCTAGGCTTCGTCCCTGACCGTCGGATCCGTTCTAGTGTGGCGCCTTCGCAACAGGTGGTCCGCTCAGGATGACAGGATTTTACCCCTACCCTGAGCGTACCCCACACCTCTCCCGGTCCCAAGTCTGACCGTCCTCGCAGAATTCAACCAGTTGAGCTGGTTGATTTACCCACGAATGTATCAGACCGGCTACGGACGTTTTAGGCCCAATAAAAGCGACTACCACTTGAGGCGCCGGTATTACCGCGGCGGCTGGCACCGTCCTTACCCACCCCTTATTCCAAGACCTATTTAGAGTCAAGAAAAGCACCGGTCTTACCCGATGCACTTGGAGTTCCCTGGTCACGATTTCTCGCATTGCCAAGTTTTCGCGCCTGCTGCACCCCGTAGGGTCTGGATTCGTGTCTCAGAATCCATCTCCGGGCTATGTCTCCCAACACCCGTACGCGTAGATGGCTAGAGGGTACGTTACACCCCCTACAACCTGATACGCCGCAGGCCCATCCTATGCCGCCGGAGCTTTCATCCACTCACCGTTCCAGGCGTAGTGAACTATGGATCATTATTCTCAGTTTCCCGAGGTTATTATCCAGCATAGGGCAGGTTACCCACGTGTTACTGAGCGGTACGCCGAGAATCTAATTTCTCGCGACTCGCATGGCTTAATCGAACTCCAATAGCGGTAGCCTCCGGCAGGATCAACCGGATTTCTTGTGAAATCACAGTATCCTATCGAAGTCTTGTGGTTGCAATTTGCTGTCACTTTGTTATTGAATTGGCGCAGAAACACATTTCCTTATTTGAATGTGAAATATCTGCTTACTTGCACCCCTATTATCGGGGTCAAGTCGTTATTGTGGTTAACCTCCATAACCATGAACTAGGTTCATGGCCGCACTTCCTCGGCACACGCTTGACCTGATAGAAGACCTCATCGCACTAAGTGCTCAATCTCCAACGCCAGCCAAACGTAGCAAGTCGCCGACCGGCAAGGGGTATTTCAATATGCCCTACTAACAAGTAAGGGTATTGGGCCGCAGTACATCGATTATACAATTGCAATAGAGTTAGGAAAATAAAATAAAAACATACCTAAATATGATAAAAAATTATCCAAATTAATACGGATTTTTTTCCTTAATCTGCGCCAAAGAACTCTCTAAGAACAGGGTGCATTTCCATCGCTTGTTCTTTCTGAATTTGCTCATAAGTTCTTAGAATAATACCCACTGCTAGTAGTAAACCAGTTCCTGTAGCATTCCCTACAGTACCTAGTAGATCTGCTCCAGCAGCAAGTAAACCTACGAATGCCCCAGAGAAAAGAGTTACAGGTGGGATATATCTTTCTAAGATACGTTCCAATACGACTGGGTTCTTTCTAAATCCAGGTATCTGCATCCCAGTTCTCTCAATCTGCTTAGCAACATCTTTGGCACCCATATTTGTTGTTTCAATCCAGAACTTAGCGAATACTGTAGAACCAGCTGTCATTACGAAAACGTATACTACTACGTGTACCATTAGTTGCCCCAAACTATGCCCATATGCATCTCCAGTCTGATTCAATAATGGCAAGAACCAATCTCCAACTCCGTTAACCATAGAGGAATACCAAGCGAAACCATCGGACGGAGTTGTTGCACCAACTTCGTACGAACCAAACCAGTGGGCTCTACTCCAAGCTCCGTTACGTCCAAGAATAGGTACTGTTGACAATACAGGATGGCTCCAGAATAATAATGTGAACATATTGATATTAGCTAGCAAAGCAGCCATTAGAATTACTGGAATGTTACTCGCGTAAACAAGACGTATTGGATATTGCCCACGATGACCGCGAACTTTTCCATGAGTTAATGGCAATTCTAACTTACTTGATTCGGCGTAAGCAACTACCAAGAAAACTATGATCGAAGAAACTAGAGCCGCTATGGGGTTTGCATGATTCAATAAAATTAATTCGAAACCATTTTCTGAAACTAATTGAGAATTCGTAGCCGTCCGTAAGGTATAGAAAATCATAGGCAACGTACCTGAGGGAGGGTTCTGGAATGACAAAGGAGAGCCTGCAGTTACCGGCAATGGCGACAATGTTCCTACGAAAGTTGATTGAGCAACCCCGGCAGCAATAAACAAAGAAATACCACTGCCAATACCCCACTTACTGACTAACTCATCGAGTAAGAATACAAGATATGAGCCCACGAATAATTGTGCTACAATTATCGTGTTGGCCCAACCAATACCAAAGTCTAGAATTAAAGTCTCTGAAGGATCTAAGAATCCATAAACTTGAGGTATTGACTCAATCGGAATCATAATCAGAACCAATAATTTTTGAATACCTTGATACAACTGCTTGTCGCTGGAGTTCTGTAAATCTAGCTGTATGATCTTCGCTCCTGCGAAAAGTTGCATTATAATTGAACCAGTAACAATGGGTCCAATTCCCAGATGCATGATTGAACCGGATGCACCGGCCATAATTGCTCTAAATGATGAGAATATATCTAATGTTGAATCTGAAAGGCCGTAGATCATTACATTTGTCATCATGAAGTAAATGATTAGCACAAGAGTGGTGGTCCATAATTTCTGATTGAAACGTACGTGACCTTCTGGTTTTGTGATACTAGGATAAACATCTACGAACCTACTGAGACCATACAAACGACTGCTTTCTGAACCGGAGTACAAAAGACAAACTAAAGACATAGCAATAGCAACACCAAGAAGTGCTACCCCTACTAATAGGAATCCTACTGCTGCCTTATCTACCCAGCCCCAATATGCTAGTCCTATTACAGAAGTTAGCCATATACCAGGTTTGAGTATACGTCCTAAATACGGAATATCTCTGATATTATCAGGTAAATCAGTCATTGCACACCACATGATATATGCAACATATGGTATCGAAACTAAGAACATTCGAAGTGCTCTCATTTGTTCATCAGGATTTCCATCCAGAAGATCATCGCGGAGCCAGTAGAACAACATACCCCAATATATTGCACCCATTATTGCTGTTCCAATAACATTAGGTTTTCTGTCTACCATTAGATTCACTCCTTGATTCTAAGATTATTCTTCTTCCCATTCATCGTCGTTGTCAGCAAGGTTTACTGAACCACCCGCAGCTTCAACTTTCTTTATAGCAAGAGAACTTGCTTCATTAACTGTAATACTGAGTGCCTTGTTTATCTTACCTTTACCGAGTAACTTATCGAAACCAAGATCTGTTAAATTAATACTCTTACCATCTGCCATTTCTTCAACTTGCTGAAGATTAATTGAAACATTTACAACTCTTAAACTTGGGTCTCTATTGAATCCGTGCATACCCCAATGACCTGGCATATACTTAATTCGAGTCATAACACGATGTTTGTTAATTCCAGCATTACCGCGACCTCCACGCTTACCTGCGCCTCGACCTGCTTTCTTTCCACGACCATGATAGCGTGAGCGACCACGGAATTTATTTGTTCTAGATACCATATTTATTCACCTCAGAGCATTCTCCCTGCAAGATCAGAAATCGCTTCACCTCTGAAACCTAAAGCTCCACCAACAGTGTATGATCTTTTGATTCCACCCCATCCCTTGCTTCCGCGTGGTGGATGTAATCTAAAAATCGGCTTTAATCCTTCAACATCTTTCATAGTGGCTTCACCAGCGGCCATAGCCTTAGAAAAAGCGGCTACTGTTTTGTACTTACTAGATGCTTTGATTGTGGCATCGTCAACAGGCTTATCTCCGACCATTCTGCCTCTTTCTTTTAGCAATGTCTCGATGGTTTCTGCATCTACCTCGCCCCAAGTAATATAATCCTTGGATTTCTTTAACATTCCAAGATATGTGACATTTTCAGGCACCAGTGTAGCATGATTGACACGTGTCAAATTAAGCATCATCATAGTATCTTTGATTTTCTTTGTGACTCCTCGATCACTTCTAGCTCTAATTACAAGATAAGTCATTGCATTTTCCTCCCTTTAGTGATGTTTAACCTCTCGCGGTCACCATCTGTAATTTTAGTTCTATTCAACTCTACAAGAGCATTGAAAGTTGCTCTTGCGAAGTTAATGGTAGTACGAGTTTGACCCGCAGATCTAGCCCACACGTCAGTAATACCTGCTAATGTGAGTACTCTTCTACCGTAGTCACCAATGACAAGCCCCTTACCTGCAGGAGCTGGCATAAGAGTAATTCTTGTTGAACCTGAACGCCCTGTAACTTTGAATGGAACCGAATTACCCGGACCTTCGGATGATTCCCATGAACCATTGCCCCTCATAACCGGAATTAGGTTTAATTTGGCTTTATCAATAGCCTTACGAATTGCACTGGAAACTTCCTTTCCTTTACATACTGCAAGACCAACATATCCATCACTATTTCCGACAACACATAACACATTGAATCTTACACGACGACCTGAGTCAGTCATTCTTTGAATCATATTTACTCCAAGAACATCATCTGTCAAATCAGGAAGTAAAGCATCAACTATCTCTACTTCTCTAATTGGGTAGCCTGAATCTACAGCTTGTTCGTAAGTCGTAACTTCGCCATTCATAACCATGTGACCCAATCTTGTACGAGGAACCCAGCTTCTTAATCCAGCAAGCGGATCAGGGCCTCTTCGACCTCTAGTATCGCTAGATTCGGATGGTGGCGCTAATGCTGCAGCAAGACCAGGAGCTAGTTGAATAACCTCATTATTTTCTTCATCACTCATATCTATGCCTCCTCTATCGCTTTAATTGATTTCTTAACTTTATCACCCATGGAATCATCAATATGCATTCCATTGATTCGATCGTCATCAGGGAAGACTTCTTCACCATGAGGAATTTCTAATCCTGCATCGACCATTCCTCTCAATGCAGCAAATACTCTACTACCCTTTGAGGATGCAGATAGTCCAATATCAAGTATAGCACTATCATGGCCAGATGACATAGCATTCTTTGCTAGAGCGTAACCAGCAAGATAACTCGCTGGTACTGATTTTCTTGATGCATCATTTGGCCATGAATACTTATCGACTAAGGTTTTACCACTTACTGATGCTAAAACAATATCTCCATCAGGATTAAATTCGACTAATTGACAAGTTGTTTGAGTATTTGATATCCTTACTACTGCTCTTGGAGTTTCTCCTCTAAGAAGTTTCATTCTCCTTCTATAATCAGTCTCTCCTTCTCGACGTCTCTTGAATCTTAATCTCTGATTCTTACCGTGTGCCATTATTCATCGCCTCCAATTTTTATACCATCCAGTCCCATGTTGGTACGCATATGAGCAACGGAACGGTATGAGCCTCCCTTTGCCTTTCGATAGTAGTATCTGTATTCACTAGGAGTCAAAGTTTCATCACCCCTCATATCTTTGAGAACTCTACGTTGAGCACGAATTAAACGCATCCAGCGATTTTTCTTTGGATCTCTAGAGTTCCTTGTACCCTTCCTAGAACCAGGTCCTTTTCGGCGACCTTTTGCTTTTTGTGCAGCAACATTTCTTGCTCTGCCACGGCTAGTTCCCTTAATTGGTCTAGCTTTGATTAGTCCCTCCTCAATTAATTGACGAATATCTGCTTTCTGAACTGCCGTACTAACTTCATCGAGATAGTCTGGATTAATCCATACACGATGAACTCCGACTTCTCTCCCTTCCTTCTTAGAAAGTATCTGTGCAGCCATTCTTTTCTGATTAGAAATAATCATTGAATATCACCTTTCCTAGTTATTTTCCGGCGATTAAGGACACGGAGGCCTAAATCATCAGCACGATCGTGAATCCTAGCTCTCTTCCTGTTACCGACACTTGCGCCTACACGAATTGCTTGGCGTTCAGGATCGAGACCATCCAAGTCACTTGGCTGATTTACAAGAACATCCTCAAAACCTGACGGGTGGAGTCCTCTAACTGCAGATATCTTACCATATCCAACTCTTGCCATTGGAGTACGATATTTCATATTCAATCTCTGTTTAGATTGCATACCTTTTGGTTTTCTCCAACCAGTTCTTGAAAGACGATAATATCTGTACCATTCTTGACGACGGAACTTAGGTTGTTTTTTCATTTGAGCGGCTCTAGTTGCGAGTTGTGCTTTTGTTTCTTCATCCAAAACTGGTTTTTGCCGAGCGGTGTGAATATCATCCCAATCATCTTCATCAAAGAAGTCATCTTCTTCATCAAATGTGTCTTCGAAATCTTCTACTTCATCTTCAGCCGAAGCCTCGACAGGTGATTCTACAGGAGTATCATTTTCGCTAAGTCTTTCTATTAATGCGCTTTTATTGCCAGAAACTGGTAGGTTTGCTTCCCTAAGTAATTCCTTTAATTGCGCAACAGTCATGTTTTCGTATTCCATACTATTACCTCCTTATACTCCCTTTGAAACTATGTATATGCCATCTTGGAATACACGCCTGTCTCTCTTTTTAATTGCACAGCATCTCTCAATATTTGCTGCGGTTTGACCTACTTTTTCTCTATCTGAGCCTTTTACCAAGATATCAGTCTTATTTTCAACTCTAACTTCAACTTCCCCAGGTGACCAAGGTAGTTTTGCTACACGAGGAACTTTTTCCCCGAAAAGATTGTTTACGGTTAATTTGTTTCCTTGAACCTTGATAGTCATTGGAAAGTGAGAATATACAGCTTGAAGACGATATTCAAAACCAGTGTCGACACCCTTTACCATGTTGTTCAAGTGAGCATTCCATGTCCCTGCTAGCGCCCTCTCAGAACGTCTTGGAAGATCGCAAAATACTTCTAAACCTCCATCGACTTGTTTGATATCC
>CACJKA010000009.1 GCA_902593945.1 uncultured Candidatus Poseidoniales archaeon
CATTCACATATGATCCACACAGCTGGTTAAGTCCTATTGCTTTCGAAGCACAAGTTAATGTTGTTTTAGCTTCACTAAGTTCAACATTCCCTAATGGTTCTGCTGCATTCACTGAAAATGCTGCTTCTTACAGTGTTCAATTGATGGATCTACACGAGAGATTCATGGCAGCATTCGGAGAAGATGGAACCTGTGATATGGCTGGACAGGACAAGACAATTGTTGCAAACCACAATGCATATTCTTACATGTCTGTACAATATGATATTGATATCATTACATTACATGGTTTAGACCCAGAAGGTGAACCATCACCTGCTGATATTGCTGAAGTTGTAGAGAGTATTGAAGAGAAAGGAATCACAGTTCTTTTCGTTGAGGAATATACAGATCAAACAGCTGTCAATTCTATAGTTGAGCAAACTGGAGTTTCATTAGAGATTCTTTATACAATGGAAATGGCACCTAGCGATTCTAGTGACAATTATTTATCAATGATGAATAAGAATCTAGAGAATATTATTTCTGGATGCGGATGCTAATTAATAATTTTCAATTATTTGTTGGTGTTGTAATTTGAACTACGTAGACTTATTACCTATTATCTTCGTTACAGGAGTATTTGTAGCGTTGATAGGCAACTTGTTCTTAGAATATTTACGTTCTAAGCGTACTAGATTTTAACAATGCCCTATCGATGCGAACAATAGTCATCTAGGTAGGAATTAATGTGCAAGCGAAGGCAACTGAAGAAGAATGTTGTGATCCTCCGATTTTAGAGGTGAATAATTTATCTGTAATTCGTTCAGGCAAAATAGTTCTCAAAGATGTCGATTTAACTGTTCACAAGGGTGAATTCATCGGTCTTGTTGGTCCAAATGGGAGTGGCAAGTCAACACTTCTTTTATCAATTCTAGGAGTTTTAAAGCCACACACCGGGTCAATTTCAATCTATGGTAATGTCCCCAATCCAAGAAATTTCTTTGGAAGAATTGGTTGGGTATCTCAGGCGGCGTCTTATCTGCCTCAACAAGTAAAATTATCTGTCAGAGAATTAGTAATGTTAGGCACAATTAATAGTGAAAATTTATTCTCTTGGTTTGTTAGCGGACGAAAAGAGAGAGTTTCTGAAGCCATCAAAATGGTAGGCTTAGAAGATGTTGAAAATATGGATGTATCTCGATTATCTGGCGGGCAGAGACAGCGTGCAGTAATTGCTAGAGCATTGGTAACTGAAGCTGAATTCCTTCTGTTGGATGAGCCTTTAGTGGGAATGGATCGTGACGCTAGAAATTCCTTACTAAAATTATTAGACCAACTATGTCATAATTCTGGTAAAACAATTCTTATGGTCTCTCACGATTTAACGGCAATACGTCAGACTGCTCACAGAATGATTTTCTTGGAAGAGAAAATTAGGTTCGATGGACCTACAAGCCTCTTTCCTGATTTAGAGACATTAGCAGACTTACGTGGAATTACTCCGGCACATGATAGCCCTGTTCAAATTCAAGAAATTCCTTGGGCTGAGGAGGTGAGTGAATAAATCAAAGAGCATCAAGATCTGAGGGACAATTATTTGTAATCTATTTATTGTTACTTTTGTTCTCACCTTACTTATTCTACCGGTACTCTCCTGGAGATGCATTAATGTCAATCTTCACACCATTACTAGAATTTGTAGCGCCTGTAGTTCCAGGAGATATATTTCCTTACTTCTTTACTATGGAAATGTTCCAAAGAGCTATGATTTCTGCAATAATTGTTACAATAGTTGCGGGGCTTCTAGGCTCATTCCTATTGGTTAGAAATCTTGCATTGATAGGAGATGGTTTGGCGCATGTTTCTTTTGGTGGTGTTGCTATAGGAATTGTATTAGGGGCAACTCATCCTTTATATTATGCATTAACTTTCAGCATTATCGCCTCAATCATTATCTATGAACTTCAATCTCGAGGAATTCTTACCGGAGATGCGTCAATAGCAATATTTCTCACTGGAATGTTAGCTTTGGGTTTAGTTGCCTTACGTACAAATGGCGGAGGTATAACCACAGATATTGAGGGGTACCTCTTTGGAAATTTACTCTTGATTGATGGATCGGATTTAGATCTTATTTCATTGATTTGTATAGGCTCACTCTTTATTTTATTCCTTATTAGATCGGGTTTACTTGCAATCACCGTCGACCCTTTGGCTGCTGCAGTTCAAGGAATCCCTGTACGCACAATTGGTTTACTATTCAGTGTGATAACAGCAGCAGTAGTCGTGAGTATGGTTCAAGTTGTTGGTGCATTACTTGTAACATCATTACTAGTTACTCCAGCAGCTACAGCACAACTAGTTGGGAGAAGTTTTCGTTCATGCTTGTTATGGACTCAATTTTTTGGATTTAGCTCTGTGATGCTTGGTCTTTATTTCTCTGCTGAACGTGACACAGGAAGTGGTTCAATGATTGCATTAGTGTCAGCAATAATATTCTGTTTAATGGCTATTTTAACCTATGCGCCTAAATTTATTAATTACAACGAAAAATCTTTCGAGGAGTGAGGTATATGGTCACCTTGGCGGAAGTTTTCGAGATTATTGTAGTCAGTATGCGGGATGCATTTCTTGCCGTTACCGTTTTTGTTGCTGCAATGGTTCTATTATTCAGTTGGTTACAGTACATTACTGCAGGAAGATTTGTGGATACAATCCGAGAAAATACTCGCTGGCAACCAGTGATTGGAGCTCTCATGGGTATTACTCCAGGATGTGGCGGTGCTATTGTAATGATGCCAATGTATGCACGTGGTTATGTTACCTATGGGACGGTCATAGCCACTCTTATCGCCACTCTAGGAGATTCAGCATTCGTTTTAATCGGAGCAGCAGTTACTGATTCATCATTCATTGCTCCTGTTATAGCTGTACATCTCATTTCGTTAGTTATCGGGATCTGTTGGGGTTATCTTGTGGATGGTATGGAGATTACTCCTAGCAAACCATTGGGTAAATTCGGTCCAACATTTGAAAATAATTCACTCAAACCACTCTCTGAAAGCAAAAATGAAGATGCGAAAGAAGTCTTTGACGATCTTGGAAGAGAAGAGGAAAGCGGTTGGGGGTATTTCCTACTTCATCAAGGATACACTGTTTGGTGGATTGTAACCGCTCTTGGACTTATATTCGCAGTTTTACTTTTGCTTTGGAGTGCTCAGGACGCAGATTTCACTCTTGAAATTGATTACAATCCATTGACTCTCCATGGTTTCATAACCTGGATTGGTTTGATTGGAACTTCGTTGTCCATAATACTCTACATTTCGCAGAAAAATTGGATTGGTGATGATACAGAAGCATCTATTGGCGATAAATTATATTCGATGCGTGAAACAATGATCCATTCTGCAAGTGAAACAGCATTTGTTACTTTCTGGGTGATGTCTGCTTATCTTATTTTTGAGTTTTCTATGTTATTTTCTGGAATGAATGAGGCCGATTTAGTATTATATGGTGACGGAATCATTGCCGTTATTCTCGCGGCGGTCATTGGACTAATTCCGGGATGTGGACCACAAATAATTGCAATTACTGCATATACTAAGGATATAATTTCGTTTCCAGCACTTGCAGCAAATGCCATCAGTCAAGATGGTGATGCACTTTTCCCATTACTTGTCAGACATAGAGCAGCAAGCCTTTGGGCAACAGTTCACACTACTATTCCCGCCATAATTGTCGGCATTATTTTGATGTTTTTTGGTATAACGTTCTAATTTCATTTTATCTACCTATTATTTTGCATAGGTGTGTAAAATTTTGGCAGTAGAGTTGAATAGAATATCATCAGAAAGCTGAAAATCTGCTGCTGAAAATGAATTAATTATTTCTTTTTCACGATTTTCATAATCATCAGTTGATCGAAACTTCTCTAGTGTCTTTTCATCCGGCCATATCGTGAAAGCAATCACTCTCTCAGCATCTTCGGCAAATGTAAAACCATTACAACCATTTTCCATTGCAGATGAAAGAAATTCAACCATTGCATTATTTATTTCAGTTGTTATTTCACAGTTATTTTTATTGGTTACCCACATCCTAATCACAGGTGATATATTCATACATATCCGATGGAGTGAACTGTTTTACTATTTCTCACACCGCATCTACTTGGATAGGGAAGAATATGCTGATGGCTACGGAGGAAGAATTAAACCACTTCTGAATTATTGTGAAAAACGTGTTCTTCCACATTAGAACCCGTCCCCTCGTTGCAGTCGTTCTGATTCTTCTCATGTTGGGAATGAGCGCTTCTTTCGGGACCGCCTCACTGGATGAACGGAAATCTACCTTTTTGGAAGATGAAACTCCACTTCTTCTGACCCACTCAACAATCGCCGAGGTCGGCTTCTCGGCCGACTCGATTTACACAAACACAACAATCGCCGCGGGCACTTACAACGGCTGTGCTATTCTTGAGAATGAAAGCATGGTTTGCTGGGGTGACAATGAGTATGGTCAACTCGGTGATGGGACTACTACCGGATCGGTGGTACCGGTTTACGTCAACGTTGCCGCTAACGAAACTCCTGTCGAGGTCACGGTTGGGCAAGTCACAGCCTGCGCCTTGATGGAATCAGGGAATATTTACTGCTGGGGCTCAGGTTACTATGGTAAGATGGGTAACGGTGAACCCTGGAACGATGATTATGTGAACACTGAGATGCGTCAAGTATTGCTTCCTGAAGGTCAAGGCGGTCAAACGGTCTCGATTTCCGGAGGCCACATCTGCACTATCCTCGACAACGGTGACGTCTACTGTTGGGGTCGAGGCAACCAAGGTCAACTTGGATATGGAGGCACATCAAATCGCAATATTCCAGCAAAGGTAAATTTGCCTGGACAGCGAAGTGCGATTGCGATTTCGACCGGGACCTTCATGACTTGTGCTATTACGACCGATGGAATGGGATACTGTTGGGGCGAAAATGACGAGGGGCAACTCGGGAATGGCACTACAAATTCGAGGTGGACGACACCCGCCGAGGTTCTTTTTCCATCTGGATACGCCCCTGTTTCTATCTCGGCTGGCGATGACTTCGCCTGTGCTTTGATGGATAATCGCAAGGTGATGTGCTGGGGTGAGAATAACGATGGTCGCTTGGGCCAAGGTCCTTTGGCAACCGATGATGAAACAACGCCTGTTTGGGTGAGTATGGAGAATAGTGAGACAGCTCATTTCCTTGATATCGGAACAAAATCTGCTTGCATGATTCTGGATTCGGGGGGAACCAAGTGCTGGGGTACAAATGAGGAGGGACAAATAGGTCAGGGAGACACCGATATCGACTATTATTCTACTCCAACTGAGGTAAACGGTAGCTACGACTTCGTCGCTCTTTCAATCAATTCAGATACTATTTGTGCGATTACATCTAACGCAGAAGGATACTGCTGGGGAGATAATGAGGCTGGCCAGACTGGACGTGGATCAATAGATACCGACGAACCGACACCAGGTGAAATTTTGTTTAATCCGAATCACTTGATGCTCGATGATCGTGATCCGGATGAGGACGGTATTCTTTCGATCTTCGACCCGTTTCCAAGAGGGTGCATTCCAGGCAGTTGGTTCAATTCTACTCTGGGTGATTGTCAGTGGAACTCCCCTGGACATTACACAGATCAAGCAGAGTTGACTCAAGAGATTCCTTGCCCGATTGGCAGCTATCAGCCGAATACGGGTCAGTCGAGTTGCTTACTCTCGCCGCCGGGTAATTACACAGACGTCGAAGCATCGATTACACCAACTCCATGCCCAGCCGGCCAATATCAGCCATCTGAAGGTCAGATAGCATGTCTAATCGTTGACCTTGGACATTTTTCACTAGAGGGTTCAGTTGAGCAGAATCCTTGTCCGAAAGGTACGTTTCAAGATTCGTTCGGGCAGTCGACTTGCTTAGATGCAGATCCGGGTTATTACGTTGACATCAAAGGCTCAAACAGTCAGTTTCCCTGCCCTTCGGGAACCTATTCTCAATCATCTGGTTCACATTCTTGCACTAACGCAGATATTGGATATCATGTGCCATATTCAGCATCATCAGAACAATTCGAGTGCTCCGTTGGGACATATTCTGACACTGTTGGATTAACTGATTGTAAATCAGCGTCTCCCGGACATTACACAGATGTTACCGGTGCTACAACTGATTTTGCCTGTTCGTTCGGATTTTACCAACCTCTGAGTGGTCAATCTCTATGCTTAGAGGCTGACCCCGGGCACTTTGTGTCAATACTTGGCGCCACTGAACAAATTGAGTGTGTGTTGGGATTCTTCCAAAGTCAATCCGGCTCAGATAGGTGTACACCTTCTGAGCCTGGGAATTATGTTAATCAGACCGGAGCTTCCGCTCAAACCCCTTGTGACTCAGGATATTACCAAAACCAGTTCGTGAGTACAGAATGCCAAGCTGCTGACCAAGGCCACTATGTGGCTGAAACAGGATCATTGTTGCAATCAAAATGCGAAATTGGTTCTTTTTCAGCCCAAATCGCTTCAGTAGAATGTACTTCCGCTACACCTGGTCACTTCGTTAGTATTGAAGGTGCGACTAACCAAATAGTTTGTTCGAATGGTACTTTCCAACCAGAATATGGCCAGAGTTCATGCCTAACCGCCGAAGCTGGTCATTTTGTTCCTGAATCTGATGCAAGTGAGCAGATTCCATGCCATACAGGGACATATCAGAACCTCGTCGCGATGACTTCGTGTATTGAGGCAGATCCCGGTTATCACGTTCCAGAGACAGGTATGACGGAACAGATAATCTGTGCAGCAGGATCTTACCAATTCAATTCTGGACAGGAGACATGTCGAGCCGCAGATCCGGGGCATTTTGTTCACATATCAGGCCTGACTGGACAAACTAAGTGTATCGAAGGTTGGTATCAACCATCCGAAGGGAAAGCCGAATGCCTGCAGGCCGAACCTGGTCACTTTGCCTCAGGAATAGGATCGGTTAATCAAACCGAGTGTGGATTAGGAACCTTCCAAGAAGGGCCTGGTGCAAACAAGTGCGAGGATGCTTACATTGACCATTACGTTGACACTATTGGCTCGATAACACAGTCCCCGTGCCCGACGGGAACCAGTCAACCGCTTGTCGGGCAGAGCAAATGCGTTTGGCCATTGGGAGTAGATTCACCAGTCATTCTTTTGGTCTACGCTCTCCTAGGCGCGATACTAGTCTTCGGTCTTGGCGGTTGGATGGTTATGCGACGCAGAAGAGAGGTAACGGTGACCGAGGTGGCCGAGCACACACACAGTGTCGAGGAACCAGTTCAGCCAGTCTACGAGACCAAGCCCGAATCGGAGATGAACACCAGGCAGTCCCTAGAAGAACTCGAAGCAGACCTGAGCCGTCCCCCCCCCCCTCCTCATACTAAGATGAACGAGCAGGGGCAACTCGTCTGGGTTGACGATGCTGGTACCGCATATGCTCAGAACCCTGACGGCAGCATGGTCACGTTCAACACCTCGACAAAACGGTGGGAGCCGCTTGAGTAACCGAATCATAGGTTAGGGGCGATTTCCTGCATAAACTAGAGGCTATTCATGATATTCCCCTTCACTCATAATTCTAGTATAGACTTGTGAATGATAAATCTTGGGCCGAATTGATATTAAATTTCTTGTAGATTTCATTCTTAAGATACTACACAATGAAAGCCAAAGTGCCCTCGCCTAAACATGAGTCAACGGGTTTGGTTATATTCCGTAACTATTATCATAGGCCTTTGGATTTCTGCCACAGGCGCAGGAGGAACCCTTCCAGATAGCATAGCCGAATGGCCCGTCAACATTTGGTGTTGGGGGGTTTTTGCCAGCATTTTCTTGTCGACTGAACGAAAAGAGAGAATCGAGATGATCGCAGTTGTAGCCTTAGCGACACCAATGGAGTTATTTTTCTCCGAAGTTTGGTTAATTTACGAATATCAACGTGATTTCATGCCTCTGTTTGTACCAGCAGGTCATTATTTCCTCTTTGACTTGGGTCGTCGGGGGGCTACTCAAATTAGAGAGAGCATGATTATGCTAGCACTTCTCCCATTCGTTCCTTTAGTCGTCTACGGGGCATTCACTGGAAGTGATACCTCCGGTTTTGTACTGCTTCTTCTTGTACTTGTTTTTGCTAAATGGGGACCTGAGCCAGGCCTTTATGCAGTCATGGTTTGGGCAGCATTAGCTATGGAACTCTGGGGAACATATCTCGGAAATTGGACGTGGTCCTCAGAAGTTCCATGGACTGGCCTTACTGCATGGAATCCTCCGCTTCTAGTAGGTGCATTCTATTGCCTTGGTGACCTCTTGGTTAATTTGTGTGTTTCCAAGTTTGGAGTTAAAGAATCTTCCAAATCAATATGCTCCGATTAAACATAATCATCTCATTGGTGGAGAATATTGTAGTCCACCTTCTGAGACGAGTGCATTTAATGTCCCAGATCTGGACATTAGACATCCTGACATATCGTCAGAACCACTGTATCCATCATAAGTTCCATCACAAAAAGCATCATCATATGCTTCTCCATAATTTCCAACTGCTTCTAAAACATTTTGAAACCATGTGTTTGAAAGAGGATTTGAATCAGTACCCAGGCCTAAATTTGAATTTAACAATCTGTATATTGCAGGATTGCTAGTATCTGCATTTTGATAATTACTTGAAGTAATACCTAATTCCTCTGCAGTAATCATCCCATACCAAACCCAAGAGACAATTTCGTTCCATTCCGAGTCATGATCTCTTGTCACAGAAGCAAGGGGTTCTTTAGAAATTATTTCGGGCATTATTGCCATTTCAAAATCCGCACTTCCTTCTTCCTCAAATTGCCATTTCATAGAAACTAGACTGGATAAATCTCCAGTTACTGCATCACAATAACCATCTCTAAAATCAGCTCCGTCATTCCATGTATCAACTTCAACATAATCCATATTATTTTCATTAAAGAAATCTGCAATGTTTCCAGCTGAGGTGCTTCCAGAAGCAACACATATACTCGCTCCATCTAATTGAAGAGCTGAGGTGACATTAGGTAAATCATCAGTATTAATGAGTATCCCTTGTCCATCATAAAAATTTATAGCACCAAAATCAGCATCCAATGATGTATCACGGCTTGTTGTCCAAGTTGTAGTGCGTATTAATACATCAATAGTTCCATCGAGAAGCAAATCAAATCTATTTGTTCCCGATGCTTGAATATATTCTATATCGGTTTCAGAATCTAAACCAATAGCAGATGCTATTGCTTTACAATACGATATATCTAGACCAGATCTTTCTCCTGTTTCATAATTATAGTAACCCATTCCATATTGGTTTTCCTTTATGCCGCAAATTAAATGCCCTCTGTCCATGATTGTATCTAATGTGCTAACTGTTACCCCATCTGATATTCCATCTATGTACCCCTGCTCATAAGCAAGAGCCAAATCTTCATCCGAGTTAGAATTATTCATATAATCCACACCATCTATGAATCCTTGATCATATGAATTCATTAAATCATTATAAGTATATGAATCAGAATTAGATAAACCATCTTGATAACCTTGTTCATAAGCAAGAGCCAAATCTTCATCTGAGTATAAAGAACCCTCATCTAATCCATCCAGATAACCTTGATCATAGGAAAGTTGAATATTATATTGGGAATTATTCGTTGCTTCATTATAACCCTCCTGCCAAGATTCTAATTGTTTATTTGTGATTTCTAATTCTAGATTATCTATTCTTTCCTCTAGTTCAGATATTTCTGAATTTTTGTCATCTATTTCTGATTGATTGCCAGTACATCCGGACAATGAAACAGAGATTATCATTAAACTTAGTATTATTGAAATTCGATAATTCATGTATCTGCTTACATTAAATTACTGATTAATCTTTTCCCGCCGTCAATTTCATATGCTTTTCTTTTCACGCATTAATCAATGACTACTGTCAAGATTCGTAGATATGATATTGATTGGTTACGAGTAATTCTTTTCGGATTATTAATTCCATTCCATGTCGCTATTGGTGTTTATTGGTCTACTTATGGAGCAGAGATAAATCCCAATATTGACGATATTTCCGATCAAGAGATTGGGGCAGTATTTGTAGAAGAAAATAACGATTACACTACCGAATCTGTTTCATTTACTAGTATGATATTACATTGGATGCATCAATGGAGACTTGCTGCTTTATTCATGATTTCAGGTATGGGTACTGCATTTGCTTTCAAAAGTCGAACTTGGAAATTATTTCTTAAAGAAAGGTGCCAGCGTCTGTTAATTCCAATGTTTTTCGGAGCATGGACAATGGGTTTTATCGGTTCAGTAATACTTGATCCTCAGAGCAGTGACCCAGTTGGAAATTTCTTATGGGGGATAATATGGAGGTCCCTAGTATTCTGGATACCTATTTTCGGTAAATTAATCGCCCTAGGTCACCTCTGGTTTCTTTGGAATTTATTCCAATATTCATTGATAATGACTCCTATTTTCCATTATTCAAGTAAATACCCAGATGGCGATTTAGTACGTTTCCTCCAATCCTTCTTTTCTATTCCTATGGGTCTAGGAATTTTATTGATATTGCCATTAATCCTGAGTATTAGTGAAATTATTTTCAAACCTTGGTTTCCTGGTTATATTGGTGTTGGATATGAGTGGTTTTGGTTCTTCGTATTCTTTGCATTCGGATACATTTGTATTATTGCTAAAGAACAATATTATGATTTTCTTGAAAATCAGCGCATAGTAATCACAGTCATTACTTTATTTTCTACCATGGCATTTATTTGGTTACGATTACAACAACATGATTCTGGTATTCCTTATGTCGATGGAGGTTGGTTAGAAAATAATATATTCCACAACGAGATGACAATTTTAGCTTGTCTAATTCATAGTTTCCATTCCTGGTTTTGGTGTCTAACAATCTTCTCATGGGGTTCTAAGTTCCTCAATAAGTCAAGTAGACATTTGTCTTATCTCAATCAAGGAGTTTATCCGTTCTACATAGTACATATGCCATTGACTTATGCAGGACTTCGATTATCTACATATTTAGGTCTGAAGAATTATCCTGCAGTGATATTATCAACTCTTTTTGTCATCATTACATGTTGGATATTTTTTGAATTGGTTAGAAGGAGTAGAGTGACGCGATTTTTATTTGGCATCAAAGAAAAGAAATCACTTTGATAATAATTTTAGAAAACCATAAAACTACCCACTCGCTGCCAGAAATATGGCGGAGAATATATTGTCTTCAGAACCTTGGACTCTCCATTTATTAGGTCTAATCAGCCCTATTTTAGTTATATCTGGAAATCTGCTAGGTGGAATATACACTGCAATGGGTGTAATCTTCATCTGGGGGATAGGTCCAATTCTAGATGTTTTATTGGGTAAAAGTAAGATTGCTCGCCCACCAAGGGATTCCGGAACTCCATTTGAGGTTTTATTATGGATTCATGGAATATTGCATTTTTTTGTTATTGGTTCTTTCTTCATATTTGCATTCCAACAGAACCATATCGACTTGTGGTTAGTTGCAGCAGCAATTTCGACTGGACTTTGTTCTGGAGCATCTGCAATTGTAACTGCTCATGAACTCGGTCACCATAAGCCAAAAAGTCCGGGTTGGATTTTGGCACGACTTCTGTTATTTTCTGTAAATTATTCTCATTTCACGACAGAGCACAATCATGTGCATCACAAATGGGTAGCTACAAATCGAGATTCTGCTAGCGCCAAATCCGATGAGGGAATCTGGTTCTTCTGGATCAGAACAATTCCTGGACAATTTCTTTCTTCATTACGCGTTCATAACAAAAAAGGGCGCAGAGGCTTGAAAAATCCTACAATTCAACATTTTTCTTTGCAGATAATTACAGGTTTAGTTTTACTATCATTTTCAAATGGATTGGTTCTTTTATCTGGCTGGTTGCTACTTTCATTACTAGCAATTCTAACTTTAGAATATGTGAATTACATACGTCATTGGGGACTAAGAAGGGAAATTGGAGAGCGCCAAACAATGATGCATTCTTGGAATACTGAGTCACGCTGGTCACGCTGGTCATTACTAGAATTAACAAGACATTCTCATCACCATTTAGAAGCCAGCGCTCCTTTCTGGAAATTACAACCACACCCGGAGGCTCCTGAATTACCATCTGGTTACTATGCATGCTGGTGGCCTTGCCTAATTCCTCCGATTTGGAAACGGTGGGTTTCGCCACGAATTCCAACATCTAATTAATTCAACTGTATTTCTTATACCGTTTCACTTATACGAATGTACAGGAACCAGATGGTAATTCAGGTGATGTTATGGGCGAAGTAACTTTACATCATCTAAGAAAAACTGCTGCTAGAGATACTGAAGAGTATGTTTTCTCACAATTAATTCCCTACATAGGGAATAAGAGAAAATTATTAGATCTAATTCATCAGGCAATTAAATTAACTAATATTGAAGATGGTACTTTTGTAGATTTATTTTCTGGTAGTACTGTAGTATCAAGATTTGCAAAAAAACTTGGTTTTAGAGTTTTATCGAATGATTGGGAACCCTATTCTGAGCAGATAGCCATGGGTACTGTGGTTTTGAATGAAATTCCAAAATTTGAAAATTTTGGCGGTAGTAAGGAGGTCTTCGAGATTTTGAATAATGCTATTCCTGTGGAGGATTATGTCACTAAGCATTTATGTCCAACAGATGATCAAAATTTAAACCACGAAAAAGATCGCCTCTTTTTTATGAGAAAAAATGGTATGAAAATTGATGCAATGCGTGAACTAATTTCTAAATGGATCGAAGAAGAAAAAATCACGGAAATGGAATTTTCTTATCTAATGGCATCTTTCATGTATTCTGCCTCATATGTTAGCAATACAAGCGGTCTATTCAAGGGATTCCATAGAGGATGGGGGGGAAGTAACGGAACAGCCCAATATAGAATCTGCTCCGATATCATCCTTCGCCCCCCACTTTTATTCAATAATGGAAAAGAAAATATTTCAACACGGGAAGATGCTGGAATCTTAGTAAAAAAACTTCCCGTGATTTTAGGCGATATTCCAGATATAATATATCTCGATCCACCTTATAATCAACATCCATATGGCTCAAACTATCATGTTTTGAATTCCATTACACTTTGGGATAAACCAAATTTCCCAGAAAAAATTACCCGAGGAACTAAATCTGCTATTAGATTAGATTGGAGAACAGAGCGGAAAAGCGCATATAATTCTAGACTCAAAGCAGTTCAAGAATTCAAAACATTAATCGAGGATATTTCCTCAAAATTTATTCTAACTAGTTACAGCACAGAAGGTAATATACCATTGGAAGAAATGATGAAAATTTTAGGGGCAAAGGGTTCTCTAAATGTCGTTAAGAGAGAGTATGTTAGATATCGAGTTAGCCCTACAAGATTATCTTCAAAACCTAGGAATATAGAATTTGTTGTAATAACTAATACTAGTGATAAACCAGAATCAAAACATAATATCGATAAAATAATCAATGATATTAGATTAGTTGATTCAAATATTCCTGATTAATGTCTATATTCATGGTGTCGATATGAATGATGAAAATGCCAAAGCTATTTGGGCTTATATCCAGAAAGCAGGAGATGAATTGGTTGGTAAGCTACCTCCATCAAGAAACCACCCTAGAGGAAGAAATCCTTATGCCCATGTTGCTATATGTGTCAAGAATAAGTTTTCACAATCATACAAAGAAATACCGGACGAAAAGTTCCAAGAGGTATTAGATTATATTGATTTTTTAGTTAAAAATTCTTCATAGTTGGTAATTATTTTGTCTTTTTTTTGAAATATAATAATTTTTAATAATACAATTATTAGTTGTAATTAAATAACTGTTTAAGGTACAAATGACATGATTAGTGATTCAGAAGGTACTGATAGACGAATTCCTGTAACTGTGTTAACCGGATTTTTAGGTTCTGGGAAAACGACTTTATTGAACCATATTCTTGCTAGTACAGAACATAAAATGAAATTTGCGGTTATTGAGAATGAATTTGGTGATATTGGTATTGACGAAAATATTCTAGTAGAAAGTTCCGAAGAAAGTGTCATTGAGGTAATGAACGGATGTATATGCTGCACGGTTAGAGGTGACCTTACAGAAGTTCTCGATCGAATGTATGATCGAATAAAAGATTTTGACGGCGTACTTATTGAAACAACCGGTTTAGCAGATCCTGCCCCTGTCGCACAAACATTTTTTGTTGACGATAGAGTTGTAGAGAGATATAAATTAGATGGCATTATTACAGTTGTTGATGCCAAGCACATTGTTCAACATGTTGATGAAGAAAAACCGGAAGGAGTTGAGAACGAGTCTGTTGAACAACTTGCGTTTGCCGATAAAATAATGCTGAATAAAATCGATCTTGTTTCCGAAGAAGAATTACAAGAGGTTGAAAAGAAGATTAAATCAATAAATAGTTTCGCACCAATTTATCGGACAGAGAATAGTTTAATTGATCCAAAGGAATTAATAGGCATTGGATCATTTGATTTGCAAAGAACATTGGAAATGGATCCAGAGTTCCTTGATACAGATTCTGAACATGAACATGATCAACGTGTCACTTCTACAAGTTCAAAATTTGAAGGTGAATTAAATGTTAATAAATTAGAAAAGTGGATTGGAGATCTAATGAGGACAAAATCACAAGATCTATTTCGATATAAAGGCGTATTAGCAGTAAAAGGAACGGATGAAAAATATGTTTTCCAGGGAGTACATATGCTATTCGCAGGTAATTTTAGTAAAGATATCGGACTCTGGAAGGACGGTGAAAAACGTGAATGTCGATTTGTATTTATTGGCAGAGACCTTGATCATGAAGCTCTTCAGAAGGGACTGATGGAATGTAGAGCAGAAGAACTGCGTTTCAATGTTGGAGATACTATTTATGCAAACTTAGGGCAAAGTGAATTTACAGAAGGTAAGATCTTGAAAATCTGGGATCAGGGTAATCCATATCGAGTTGAAATTCAGAATGAAGAAAAAACAAATGTTTGGGTTCCTATCGACAACGACGATTATGTAAGGTCAGGAAAAATGAGCTGGTTTGGCCGTTCTCTTTGATTGGGCTGATTTGTAATGTCAAAAGACGTAATTGTTTGTAATGGATGCTGTTGTGGCAACACGGGCAAAGGTCATCCTGAAGTGCCAATTAAATTCTTAACTGAAGAATGGAATAAATATGGTCTAAATGAACATGTTAAACTTAGAATTTCTAAATGCCTTGGGCCTTGTAGTATGCATAATGTTTCTATCTTACGTACTGAAGAAAGTCAGCAATGGTTAGGTAATCTTAGTCAAAAAGAGCATTATGAATCAATTGTAGAATGGGCACGTAATGTGGCTAAAAATAAAAATAATTATGACATCCCAAATTTTTTATTATCTCATAAATTTGAGCGTTTTGAAGAAGTTGTCATTAGAGATTAATCTAACAGCAACCATCACATTTACAATTAGCACCGCAAGGTGAACAGTCGCAACAATCACAATCCATGGATGTAAGATAAAAATGAGGTACTTAATTTTATATCATAATTTATAGATAATATTAATTTTTTATTAGTTTTTTATTAATTCCGATTCCATAGTATAATGCCTGCAAACTTAACGGCTCAATATTTATCATCATCATTTTACTAGGTTTATTGTGAATAACCGTTCGGATATGATCCAAGTCTTATCGCCATCGTTTAGATGGTTTTTCACTAATCCGTTTTTTCTTTCCATAGAACTGATTTTTATCTATTTGATTATTAATATTGAATTTTCTTATCCAAATGAATTATTTACTGGTAGTATTTTATTGCTGATATTTGCTTTGATATATTATTTACTCGATTTTTCTCCCATCACCCTCCATCAGACATTTCTAATGATTTTAGCCAACTTTATGCAAATATTATTATCATATTTTTCTCTTGATTATTCCCCTATTTTAATACCGTCGTTACATATATTTTCTCAAATAATTCTAGGGTTTTCATATTATCTTGGCTCAAAAATCATTGTCCAAGATGATATTATTCTTATCAATTCAAAATCGATAAACTGTAGTGATGTATCTGTAGAATCTAGAGTTAGAACAATAGGGGGTCTTTTCGGTTTTGGCGATATAATTCTCCATTATAATAATAAAAAATTTATGTTATCTGGTATTGTAAATCCAATAGAAAAACGTCGCATATTAATAGATAATTTCAATTTTTTAGCATATAAACAGAAAGCAAATTGGAGTGGAACGATAATATTATTTCTTGTTTCTGTGATTATTCTTATTTCACCAATTTTCATTCTTTTCACGGTTTTTTACATATACTTTTCAGAATTATTTGTTGTATTGAGATTTTTTTACAGTATTATTTTAACTTTAATAATTTCAATATTATTGCTAAATATTCGTATTCCTAGAGTTAGAATTAATCCGGCATTAGACATTATGGATTTGGAATTAGTAGATACTGGTATGTGGACTCAGATTTTCCAACTTAATGAAACAACTGTAGTTAAACAATTATTCAGATGTGGTTGGGGTCATAATAATTACAATGATCACAAGGCACCCATAATAGGGAAAAAGATGTGTGGCAGATGGAATCCCATTGCTTTAGTGATAATGCATAATCTAATGCTTATTTATCAGATGATTGGAGTTCATAGAAGAAAAATATTTGAGCACCATATTGAGGCTATTCCAAGAACTTATACGGTACATGGTAGATATTTCAGATATCTTCAAGAACATGTCCCTAAACCTCTTAATTTAGAAAATATGCCTGAAGATATCAAGGATCAATTCATATTATTAAATGAAGAATTAGAAAAATCTGGTTTATTTATTGATGATATTCATGCAGGCAATGTCAGAATAAATTCCAATGGAAAAATAAGACTGGTCGATGGTGAATTATACACCGATGGAGAAATTTTAATCAAGAATTTTTTGGTTAATGGAATTGATGATAGATTAAATGGCATGGAGACAGTACTAGGTTGTGAAAGAATAATCCGTTGGGTAGATCACCGTTTATCTGTTGACGATGTAGTAAAACAAAAGGTGAAAGTATGAATTTTATTTCACTTCTTTCAGAGAAAACTAGATCTCATCCTGACAAGATTGCATTTGCTTTCCGTCAGAATAATTCCAAATACTATGATCAGATTTCGTTTAAAGAATTAGATCATAAAAGTAATAGAGCTGCAATTTACCTAAAAAATAACGGATTTAAGAGAGGTATGAAAACTTTAGTGATGGTTAGGCCTAGCATTGATTTTATTATTTTGATATATGGTATGTTTAAGGTCGGAATTATACCATTATTTCCACCGAATCTTGATCTTAAGCAGAGGAGTGAAAGAAAAAAATTGAGGTCAATCCTAGGTCGTGCTAAAATTGAGGGGGTAATAGGCAGTCGTAAAATTCTCTCTCTTACTTTTCTTCTAAGATTACGAAGTTTATCTCAGAAGATTTTATCCTTGAATGGAATAAAAACTTACTATTCTAACTCGGATAATAATTCTGAATATATTATCGATTCTGATATTGATTGGTTAGATAAACCTGTATTTGTAAAATATACTACTGGTTCTACCGGCCCATCTAAAGGCGTAATTTACAATCATGCTATGCTCCATTCACACATAAAAATTCTAGAATCCGAGGGAATCAATAGTGATGACATATTTTTCGGCCGTTCAGGCACTTTAATCGTCCATCCATTAATTGGAATGACATCAATACTTCATACAAACAAACCAAAACAGACTACTGGTGGAGAGATAGTTGAAGCAATAAATAGGTGGTCAATTAGTGCATGTTTCTTATCTCCTCCATCAGCAATTAATCTATCTAATTATCTTGAATCAATTGATACTAAAGGTATTGATCAACCAAAGATTCCTTCTCTCGAAAGATTGTACGTCGGCGGTGAATCTGTTTCTTCAGAAGTTGTTAGAAATATAGAATTCCATTTATCATCTAATCGTCCAAAAGATGGTGGTTTTCATCTTGTTTACGGTGCTACTGAAGGCTTCCCTCTTTGTCAAAATCAAACTAATAATATCATTCAAACTTATTCTGAAACTAAATTAGGTAAGGGTATTTGTTTAGGAAAAGCAGTTGGAGGAGTTAGAATTAGAATTCTAACATTTAGAAACTTACTTGGAGATTTTGATAATTCTTCTGCTGAAGACGTATCTAGTAACAGTATAGGGGAAATATCTGTTCGCGGTCCTGTTGTTTATACTAGATTAGTTGCTGATGACGAGAAAGCATTTGGTGGTCCTCTAACTTGGGCTTTAGATCAAAATGATGGCAGTATTTGGCATAGGACAGGAGATCTTGGATACACTGATAACGAAAATAGGATTTGGCTAGTTGGAAGGAAAAAACATTGTGTGAAATTATCTAATGACATAACATTGTACCCTAAACAGGTCGAGCCAATTTTAGATTCAATGTTCGGAATTCGCACAGCTTTAGTCAATGGTCCGAATAATATGCAGGGTTCTATTATAGTTGAGAATCATGGACAGAATTGGAACCTACTTCATAAAAAATTAGTTCAATCAATCCCTACATTATGCAAATTACTGGGGAAGAATATTGATTTTTCATTCTCACTATATGAGGGCGAGTTCCCTGTTGATTCAGGTCATGAGGCAAAAATAAGGCGTGAGGAATTAAGTCATTGGTTATGCGATAAATGATGAAAATCATTCTTGACTAACAATATTAACTCTTGGTTCTTCTCTAACTGGTAAATGAATCAATGAAGAAAATACGCCAACTGCAATTCCAATCCACCAAACTGTTGTATAACTTCCATACATATCATACAGAATTCCTCCGAGATATACTCCAACGAAGCTTCCTAGTTGGTGAGAAAAGAATACAATTCCATATAGTGTAGCCATATATTTCAGCCCATAGATATGAGCTACTAAGCCACTTGTCAATGGTACAGTTGCTAGCCATAAAAACCCCATCGCAAAAGAGAAAATTAAGACTGTGTTAGCAGTTATTGGCGTCAATATGAACCAGGCTGCAGCTATAGATCTACCAGCATATATACCAGATAGTAACCATTTCTTACCAAATCTTTTACCAGCCCAACCTGCCATTAGTGTACCAAAAATATTCGCGGCTCCAATTACTGAGATTGCCATTCCACCAAGTGCAGCTGTCGTTTCAATACCTAAGTCACCACACCATCCTGCTGGATCTATGGGGGCACTCATTTCTGTGACTAATGCTGGAAAATGTGCAGTAATGAATGCAAGTTGATATCCACAGGAGAAAAAACCTACAAATATCATCATATATGTTGGATCTTTGAAAGCTATGACTAATATTTCGCTTAGAGATTCTTCGATTTCTTCTTTAGAAGCTCTTTCTGGATAGCGCATAAACGGTAGTAGAAGTAATACTGCTAATATTGAGATTGCGAATATTATGAATACTGATTGCCAAGTCATAGTTTTCAATAGAATTATTGCTACTGTAGGACCTACTATTTGTCCTGCAGAACCTGATGCTGTTGCTATTGCTAAACTCATGGCTCTATGCTCAGGAGCGCTAGCCCTGCCTACTACTGCTAAGATAACTCCAAATCCTGTTCCAGCGATTCCAAATCCAACTAATATCTCATAGAATTGTATTTCAATCGGAGTGTTAGCCCCGGCAGATAATATAAGTCCTAGAGCATATAATATTGCACCTAGGATAATTGCCCTTTTATCACCTATTTTTTCAGCAAAGGCCCCGAAAAATGGTGCCCCAAATCCCCATGCAAGATTCTGTATTGCTATCGCTAAACTGAACTCAGATCTCGGCCAACCAAATTCTTCTTGTATTGGTATTTGGAAAACACCAAATGATGCTCTTATGGCGAACCCAACTAATACTATTGAACACCCTATCAATAATACAGGCGTAAAAAGTCGTGATTGCTTTTCCATATTTACCGCTTATTAGTTTTATCAATAATGTTACCGGTAAAAATTTATTTTCTAAAATAATCAGAATAATTTCTTTTGTATTGTAGATGATTTAGGAGTAGTTCTTTTCCTTGTTTTGCTTCTACTACCATGTTTCTTTAAAATTTGGCGACTGATATTTCTAACATCGTCCCCTTTCCTTGCAGAATAACTTTTTTTAATCCCTTCTTTCCTACTTTCTATCTCGTTCAATATTGGCTCAGGGTAATCTTTACCTATATGGCAAATTATAGATTCCTGTATCTTTTCTGTCATTTTCCATGGTTCGTGAATGTAATCTGTGGGGACCATTGATAATTCAGGAACCCACTTTCTAATATATTCGCCATTAGGGTCGTGATCTTTTCCTTGTTTAGTCATTGAATAGGCTCTAATTGTATTTATTCCCGTAGTGCCAGATTGCATTCCTACCTGAGACCAATGAATTCCTGGCTCATAATCTAAGAATAGTTTAGCAAGGTATTCTCCAGTTTCTTTCCAAGGTAACCATAGATTATAAGATGCACATGACATCATCATTGCTCTCATCCTGAAATTAATCCAGCCTGTTGACTTTAACTGCCTCATGCATGCATCAAAAAATGGCCAACCAGTATTGCCATTTGCCCATCTATCAAATCGATATGAATCTAATTTTCTATCCATATTTTTTTCGATTAGTGGATTCTGGGCCACTAAATCGAGGTTTGGTTCCATCTCTAACTTTTGAATAAAGTGACATCTCCAAGCTAATCTTCTCCGAAATGAACTCAGACTTCGAATCCAACTGCTGTGATGTTCAATAGTTTCTTTGTTCTTTTTAATAAAATTTATTTTTTCATTTGTTTTCTGTACTACTCTCCTCATAGAAAGTACCCCTGCAGTAAAGTATGGTGAAAGTCTTGAACCATGTTTAATAGATAATATTGGACTAGAAATTGACTGACTATATCTTTTACTATCATCATCTAGAAACTGATTCAATCTTCTCATTGCTGCCTCTTCACCTGCTTCTGGCCAATCTTTCCGGACACTAATCTCGAGCCCTAAATCATTTATCTCTGGTATACTCTCATCAAATATTATACCATTACTAAATAAGGGGGGCTCATTAATTGGAATACGCATTCTTGAATCTCTTTCCGTTTTCCATAAATCTCGATCTTTTAATCTCCTGATGACTCCATTATTCGGAAACTCATCCCAAATAATATCTTTCGAATGACACCATTTAGAAATCATTTTATCTCTTTCATATGACCATGAATTTCCAGTTTCTTCATGACTAAGAATTCTATGAATTCCATGCTTACAATGTATTCCTTCCAATATCTCTCTTGCGTCCCCAATATGGAAATGAATATCTAAACCTATTTTTTTAATATCTTTTGATAATGCTACTGCGCAATCTAATTCCCAATTAATATGCATTGGCGAGGTGTCTTTGAGTTTCAATCTTTGAGTTTCTATCATGAACAAACATAGAACGGGTCTTCCTGATAAAGAGGCACTTAGCAGAGGGGCATGATCTCTGCACCTCAAATCTCGCTTGAACCAAACGACATCTACAACCATACAGTTAACATAAAATCCGCAGCATATTATTTTATGTATTTCTAATATTTCTGTATTTAAATTAATAACAATCTTATGTAAGTAAGTATCTTTTACAACATTTATAGTAATCATTTTATGATTCTCTAGTGCAGGATGTTTTAGTATGCTAAAAGTAGATGATATGAGTAAGAAATTATCTGATATTAGTAGTATACATATTATAGGTGCAAGTCTCAATAAAGAAAGAACCGCACATACAGCTGTAGGGGAAATTTCTCAAAGAGGTTGGAGAGTTGTACCTATACACCCCAGAGATGCTGGTGCTACAATATCCGGAATACCAATAAGGTCAGAAATAGAAGATGGTGTTGAAATAGAAATTGTAGTATTATTTCTTGCACCTGAACGTGCTCGAGAAGTCATCAAAAAATTAATGATAAGACATATCAGCTGTCCTCCATTAATTTGGTTCCAGCCCGGTGCAGAAGATGAAATTTCGATAGGTTGGCTCGAAGACGCAGGTTGGAAATTTGTATATGATGATTGTATAGTTAGATTTATTGAAAGAAATGATTTAAAAAGACCTAAAATTTCCTCACCGTGGTTCCGTCAAATAATTGATGAAGATGAATCTGGATGTTCGATTTGGACAGTGCATGAAGTCGGTGAAGATTCAAATTTACCCTCGACCAAAGTAGAATGGGTAGGGGATTTAGTAGAACTTAAACTGTCTAATCACATTATCCCTAAATATATCAGAGCACTTGTTGATGAAAATGAGAGTATTGAAGCATGTGCCAGGAGATTAGCATTACAATAAATGTATATGAAAATCTTGAACTAGAACGCCGATTTTAAGAATTGATTTCCTTCCATTAACTCATTTAAAATTGTAATTAATCATAATTAATTGTTTTTTCAATAACAAAAAATACTTCATTTAATGATTTAATAGTTCTATCTACATCTTCCTTTGATATAACCATTGGTGGTTTTATTTTGATTACATTTTTTCTAGGGCCATCAATGCTGAGTAGAATATTTTTTGATAGCATTCCTTCAACTAATAATTCGGCTTCTTTAGGGGCGGGCTCAAGAGATGAACGGTTCTTGACCAGTTCAATACCTAAAAATAGGCCTTTTCCTCGTATATCACCGATTATTTCATACTTATTTTTTAATTTAGTTAATCCATCAATAAATAACTCCCCCATAAGTTTTGAATTTTCTATCAGATTTTTTTCTTCTATTACGTCTAATACTGCCATTCCAATAGCACAAGAAACAGGATTTCCTCCAAACGTAGAAAAGAATTCCATTCCTTTAAACGAATCAGCAATCTCTTTCGTTGTAAATACTGCAGCCATTGGGTGTCCATTACCAATTGGTTTACCCATTACAACGATATCTGGGATAACTCCATGTTCCTCAAATGCCCACATTTTACTTCCAAGTCTACCAAATCCAACCTGTACCTCGTCTGTAATACACAATCCCCCTACATTACGAATTAACTCAAATGATTTTGCCAAATAACCCTGCGGAAAAGGTATCTGTCCTGCGCATGAAAGCATTGATTCTACAATAAATCCTGCTACCGGACTGGCATCTCTGACAATTTCCTCAAACTCATTTAGATAGTCTCTCGAATTATCTCGAAATATGTCCGGAACAGGCGCGACATGAACCCAATCTTCAGCAATCCCCTTACCTCCTGGCCCCCTAAATTTATATGGACTAAGATCAATTAACATACCGGTGTGGCCATGATATGCTCCTTCCATAACTACGATATCGTGATTATTTGTATATGCTCTGGCTAGTCTGATAGCAAGTTCATTAGCCTCACTACCTGAATTAACTAAGAATCCATAATCTAGTCCTTCTGGTAAAGTATATGATAATCTCTGTATATATTGTGTTAAGCCATCATAGATGTATCTAGTATTAGTGTTCAGTTCAGCCATTTGTTTCTGGCCAGCACTTACTACATGGGGGTTACAATGCCCAACATGACAAACATTGTTCACTAAATCTAGATATTTTTCTCCAGTCCTTGAATATAGATATTGCATTTCCCCTCTAGAGATATGAAGTGGTTTACCATGTCCTATTGATAGAGATTTACTAATGTGTTCCTCTCGCATTTCGAGTATTTCTTCGAGAGATAATTCGGGTACACTTTCAGATAATTCCACAAACAATTGATAATGCTCAGATAATTTAATGCTTTCATTTGAATGTCTCTAGTAGATAATACGATATATATAACAGATGTAGTACATCTATGGCATACACAGAAGTAACTCTTGAGGAGGCTTCTGAGGTGATTAAAAAAGCAGGATACAAAAATCTAGTCACCATAGAAAAGCTAGATGGCGGCTGGGCGAATTCGAACTATAAATTAGTATTAAAAAATAATACTAAACTTGTACTTAAGATTTGGAATGAACAAGATGAAGATCAAGTTAATTATTTACTAAAAATAACTTCATATTTAGCCAAATCCGGAGTTCCAACACCTAGCCCAATCGTCTTTGATAATGGTAGTTATCTCATAATGCGTGATGGCCTACCTTGGACAATTTTACCATTTGTCGAAGGTAGTTGGTTAAAATCTGACTATGAATCATTGTTCTCATTAGCTAAAATTCAAGCCGAGATGCACCTAATAACTCCTCCAATTAACTTGAAAAGTAATTTTTCTATGGGTATTAGTTTGTTTGAAAAATTATTCAATATTGCAAATGAAAATAATGAATGGACAGACTTCTTATTATTGCTGAAGTCGTCAAGATCTTTGTATCATAATATTGAAAATTTACCTAGAGGTATAATTCATGGAGATCTATTTCCTGACAATGTGATTGGTAGAGATAATTCTGCAATATCTATACTTGACTTTGAAGAAGTATGTAATGATATACTGGCATTTGACTTAATGATGACATTTGTTGGTTTTGGTTGGGAAGGTGGTGAGCCCGTAGAAGAAAGATGGAAAGCTATCCTGGATGGCTACCAGTCTGTTAGAAAATTGTCAAAAGATGAGATTTCAGCACTTCCTGATTTGCACAGACTCGCTACTTTATCTATCGCTGCATGGAGATATTGGCAATTCAAAATTAATATGCCAGGTACTGAGCATGAGGATAGATACTTAGAAATGACTTCTCGTCTCAAAAAGATACTACCATTCTAGGTAATTACTCTTCAGCCGACTCAAGTTCTTCGTACCTGATTTTGGCTAGTTCCCTCATATCTTCGTGATGATTACCTTCCTCTATAGCATCCTGATCATCTTCATCAACAATTTCAACACCTAGTAATGTTTCAATTATATCTTCCATAGTTACTAGACCCACAGTTCCTCCAAATTCATCTTTAACAACCAATATTTGTTCTTTATTATCTAACAATATATCCAGTGCTTTATCTACTGAATCTACATCTCTACAAGAATTAATATCTCTAGAAATATCTTTCATTAATTTTTCATCATTATCTGCTGCGGCTTCTCTCAGTATTTCGCTCCGAAGAACCATTCCATGAATTTCATCAATATTTTGATTGATAGTTACCGGCATTCGGCCATGGACCATGATTGGTATCCTTTCCCTAATCATTGCAACTGTTTCGTCACTAGATGCTGTTTCCATTACTACTCTTGGGGTCATGATAGATGCTACCGTTTTTTCCCTTAGTCCTAGTAAATTTTGTATAACTTTTTCTTCATCTCTTTCAATTACCTGACTTTCTTCTGCGATATCTGCTAGATGTGATAATTCATCCCTCGTTACAGCTTCATTTTGTACTGAAGGGAAAATAGACCGAAGTTTCTCAATAGGGTAAACTATCGGCAACAATACGAACATTAAAATTCTCAAGATTCTAGCAGAGCTGACAGTTAATTTCCTCCAATATAGGGCGCCTATAGTTTTAGGCAAAATCTCACTTAGCAATAAAATAGCTATAGTCAGTAGTGATGCAGAAACAGCAATCACATATTCTCCTTCCCAAGCGTTCTCTACTTCATGACCTACTCCTAAGGCTCCTACTGTGTGTGCTATTGTATTAAGTGTTAAAATCGCAGTCAGAGGTCCTTCTGGATCATCTTTGAATTCACTCCATGTTCTGCTTATCTTCGGATGAGTATCTTTTAGTGCAACTATGTGTCCATGAGTTGTTGATAGTAAAACAGCTTCTAGAATGCTACATAAGAAGGAAGCACCTAATGCTAGCGAAGCATAAAAAATAATTAATGTAGTAGGTTCCACTTTTATTGCCTCTTAGAGAACTTTTAGGTTGATTTTAGTATTGTAACAGCCTGACAAGCGGGTGTGTTCGGGACGTAACAAGAGCGATTAAGACATAAACATGGTGCCTCACGCATTTGCTATAGGCGTATATTGGAGATGAAGAAAATCGAGTATGTAGCGATATTTATGGCTTGGCCGTATGCAAATGGTCCCTTGCACCTAGGTCATGTTGCAGGGAACTGTTTACCTGCCGATATTCAGTATAGGTATGAAAGGTCCAGAGGCCGTTCTGTAATCATGTGTAGTGGCTCTGACGAGCATGGAACTCCAATTACTGTCACTGCTGACGTGGAAAAAGTCCACCCTCAAGAAATAGTTGATAGGTTTCATCAAATTAATACCCAAGCATTAATTGATTTGGGATGTTCTTGGGGTGAAAATATTGATCCGAGAGGGATAGAATATGGAGGTGCATTATACAATCGTACAACAGATCCTAGGCATAAGGAATTAGTCAAAGAGTATTTTACATTACTGAAAAATTCAGGTTTCCTTAAGCAACAAACAATGCAACAATACTGTTCGATTAGTGCCGATGGAGTGACTAAATTTCTTCCAGATAGGTATGTCGAAGGAGATTGCCCCATATGTGGCTCTGAGGGGGCTAGAGGGGATCAGTGTGATGAATGCGGCTCAACCTATGAATCGAGTGAATTAGTGAATCCTCGCTCTAAAATGGATCCTGATGCCAAAATAGAGATTAGAGATACAGATCATTTCTTCTTTCAACTTAATCAGTTTCAGGATGAGCTTGAAAAACATTCTCAGAAGAAACAAAAAATCTGGAAACCAAATGTTAGAGCGATGACAAAAAACTGGCTTAATATGGGTCTAAGGCCAAGAGCAGTTACTAGAGATATGGAATGGGGCATTAAATTACCAATTTCTAGTGTAGAGTGGGATAGTAAAAGAATTTATGTTTGGTTCGAAGCAGTTCAAGGATACTTAACTTGCTCACAAATTTGGTCTGAGAATTATTCTACAAATGATGATGACTGGAAAAAATGGTGGATGAAATCCGATGAAGGCATCGAGCCAAAGCATATTTATTTCATGGGTAAAGACAACATTCCTTTCCATACAGTCATCTGGCCTGCTATTATTATGGGGCTAAATTCAGCAAATTCTGGTAATATTCCTAGTAGTTTAATCCAACCCGGTGAATTAGTATTAGAAAGCAACGTTCCAGCCATGGAATATTTGATGCTTCAAGGAGGACAATTCAGTAAAAGTAGGAAACATGCAGTATGGTTGCCTTCTTTCTTGGAACATCATAACCCTGATACTCTTCGTTATTTCTTATCCATAAACATGCCAGAGGGGCATGATACAGATTTCCGATGGGAAGAATATGTTGACAAAGTCAATAATGAGTTAATCGGAACTTATGGTAACTTTGTCCATCGAGTAATGACTTTATCTCATAGACTAGAATCGTTAGATGGAGAAAATCCATTATCTCAATATTTTAATGGAGAAGATAATAAAGATTCAATGAATAAAATTCAGAATTTATTGAATAGTGCTATTAATTCCATGGAGAAACAGCGTTTCAAAGAGGCTTTGAGATCAATAATGAATATCTCACAAATAGGTAATGGGTTGATTCAACATTCTGAGCCATGGAAATATATGAAATTGGAAGGTTCTCCTGAGAAATCTAAATCTCTATCCACATTAGCATTTTGTTGGCAAGTATGTAGAGGACTTGCTATAGCCTTACGTCCATTTTTACCATTCCAATCAGATGAATTATGGTCAATGATGGGTGAAGAAAATAATATGGACGATATATTATATGAAGACGCATTCAATTTTGATGATATTTTTTCTTGGAATGGTGATAAACCTAAACCTTTGTTCAACAGGTTAGATATTGAGCAAATATTAGAAAGAGAAAAACTAATTGCGGGTAGCGATACAGATGGTAAAGAAGTTAACGACGAGGATGTGAATTATATCGATTTTGAAGATTTTATGAAGGTAGAAATGAAGACAGGGAAAGTAGTGGGGATTGAAGATCACCCTAATGCCGATAAATTGTATGTTGTTACCATTGAAGATGGTCCTGAATCAACTAGGACTGTTTGTGCAGGACTGAAAGGAATATATGAAAAAGAACAATTGTTAGGAAAACAAGTCGTTTTCGTCGCTAATCTCAAACCTAGAAAACTTAGAGGGATAATGTCTGAAGGTATGATATTAGCTGCAGATGATGGAGATGGTAATGTTTCAGTCTTGACGCTTGATTCTGATATGCCAACTGGTTCACAAGTCAGATGATTCTGGTTTATCAAAAAATTCCCACTGGATTTCTGCAAGTTCAGAGTTACTTTTCGCTTCAGCATATGCTTCTAGAGGCTCTGCGTTTAATTGAAAGAATGATTCACCAAATCGAAAAGGCTTCATAATATTCCTAGCCTGTTCCCATCTATCGATTAGAACCAAACTTAACGCTAATGCTTCAGAGGTAGATAATCTTCCAGGTTTACCCCAAGAAACTGGATTTGCTGCAAGTACACAAGGCAGAGTCCGACCTTCTAATCTAGTATTTTTCTCGATATATTTTAGTGAACTATCAATTTGCTTCCATGAACAATCTAAGGCTACTATTGATGACCCTCTGTCTATGCTGTTTTTATCATCAGGGCCTAACAATACTCCTGCCTTTGGGTCCAACAAAAAACCTCTCTTGGGCGATTTCTTAATGTTAGTATGTAGAATTGCATGGCCAAATTTTTCCAATCTTCTAGCAGTACATTTCTTCGGATCATCTTGTTCTAAATGTATGATGTGTAGAGGGACATTCCTCACTATTCCTCCCTCCGAGACAGTAAATCTTCAAGTGCATCGCCAATTGTCATATTCCTCTTCTTTGTTGTCATCGTAGACGTATGTTCTGAACTCCGTTCAACATTGAGTTCTATCGATAATATTTTTTCTATTTTTTGAATTAATTTGTCAGTAGGTCTACCGCCATTTTCAATTTTCTGAACTATGTTTAATCTTTCATTCATTTTAGAGGCAAAAGTTCTTTGATCCCAACCTTTTTTCTTTCTTCCCTGAATAATCCTTTTATGAAAGTCTGAAGCCAATTCTTTTTCTTTTCTAGCCATGATGTCTTTCCCTGCAATTCCTCTACTAGTGACGGTATTCTTCTTTTTAGAAATCATTTTTGTGAACTTTGGAGGTAATTCAACTACTTGTAGATTCATTGATTCAATACACCTCTCACAAGCATCTACTTGGATGCCTGCAGTGCGTGCTTTTCTGGTGGAAACTTTCTCATTACCACACAGCTCGCAAGATGCCATGAAACTGCGAGCATAGTGTGATACAAGACTGCTTCGGGTAATAAGCGTCAAATGTATAATGCATTAGGTAGTCGTATGACGAGTCGCGCCGGTTCACCATCTAAGGACAAAACAACTACCGATATTGGCAGTGATTCTGTATCGAAAAAGGCTCTTAGTGAACTGAAAGAACAGTATTCTTTATTATCTGAAGATGCTAAACAATTAATGACTGAAAAAATGTTTCTCGAAAATGAATTGAGCCAATTGAAAAAGAGAGTTAATAGATTAGATGAGGAGATAAGAAGTCTGCGAACTCCACCTTATATTATTGGCAATGTTCAGGATGTTATTGGAGAGAAAATAGTTGTTAGAAGCTCGAATGGTACAATATTCTTAGTATCTAAGAATCCTAGAATTGACAATTCAAAAATTCTCCCTGGAGTTCGTGTTTCTATGAATCAGGACACTTTAGCTGTAATAGATATACTTGATGATGCATTTGACCCATTAGTCTCAGGTGCAGAAATAATAGAAAAACCGGACATTAAATATTCAGATTTAGGCGGATTAGATGATCAAATTAAAGAAATTAGAGATGCCATTGAATTATCTCTTGAGAAACCTGAATCTTTCGAGAAATTTGGAATTCAACCTCCTAAGGGGGTATTATTGACAGGCCCACCAGGTACTGGAAAAACTATGCTTGCTAAAGCAGTTGCCAGCCATACAAATGCAACTTTCCTAGGTTTAGTAGGCTCTGAACTCGCTCAGAAATATATTGGAGAAGGAGGTAGAATGGTTCGCGAATTATTCTCTCTCGCTAGAAAGAAGTCGCCCTGTATTATTTTCATTGATGAGATTGATGCTATTGGCTCTAAGAGACTTGACTCATCTACATCAGGAGACAGGGAAGTTCAGCGAACATTAATGCAACTTCTTTCAGAATTAGATGGTTTTGATTCTCTCGAAAATGTCAAAGTTATTGCCGCAACTAATCGTCCTGAACTATTAGATAAAGCATTACTTAGGCCTGGTAGATTCGATAGGATAGTTGAGATTCCGTTACCGACTATTGAGGGAAGAGAAGCAATTTTCAACGTACATGCTAGGAAAATGCCATTAGATAAGAGCGTAGACTTCTCAAAGTTGGCTATAATGACAGAAGGATATAGTGGTGCTGAAATTAAAGCAATTACAATTGAGGTAGGCATGAAGGCTATTTCCGCAGGGGTTTCTAAGTGCAAAATGGCCCATTTTAAGGAAGCAATTTCATCTATAGATACAAAAAGAAAAGGGGTAAAGAATAACGGTCCCGATCGTTTGTACGGTTAGGTGTTTTAATGAATGATATTCTAATTGAATGTGTTCCAAATATTAGTGAAGGAAGAAATTTAGATGTCATAAATTCAATTGTAGATTCCGCTAGACAAATTGAAGGAGTTAAAGTATTAGGTTGTGAACCTGACTCTGATTACAATAGAACAGTAATTACAATCGCAGGAGATCCTGCTAGTGTTACAAAAGGTGCTTATGCAATTATACTAAAATCATTAGAATTAATAGATATGAGGAGCCATTCTGGAAACCATCCGCGCATGGGTGCTGTTGATGTGTGCCCTTTTGTCCCTTTATCAGATAATTCCATGGAATATTGTGTTAATTCAGCAAAAGAATTATCTAAATTAATAGGTATAAAAGTCCCTCATTTCTTTTATGGCAATGCGTCCTCATCAGAACAAAGATCATCACTAGCTAGTCTAAGGAAGATGGAATATGAAGGTCTTGAATCTAGATTCAATGGTGGCGAATGGGGGGATGAAGATACTCGTATGCCAGATGTTTGGTCGGGCGAATGGGGTGAAAATGAAATGCGTTTTGGAGCAGTAGCAATTGGAGCAAGGAATGTTCTAGTAGCTTACAACGTGAATGTAAATGAAACCGACGCAAAAGCCTCAAAGATTGCTGGGTCAATGATAAGAACATCTGGCAGATTAATTAAAAGAGATGGAAAAAAAATGAGAATAAAAGGACTACTTAATTATGTTCAAGGGATGGGTGTTCCATTACCATCATCATCGATATCTCAGGTATCGATGAATCTTCAAAATGTGTCTGAAACATCGATGCATAAGGCTTTCGAAGCAGTCAAATCTATAGTGAATGATCATGGTGTCGAAACTTGTGGCTCAGAACTAGTTGGTTTAGTTCCGTTAAGTGCTATGCTCGACTCCGGCAAATGGTTTTCCTCAGACCCTGAGAATGCATCAGATGAAGAATTAGTTGAATCTGCAATAGAAGGTTTAGGATTAGATCATCTTAGAAAATTTAACCCAAATGTAAGTATAATTGAATGGGCGATTGAAAACCGAGGTGTAACTGATGAATGATGGCTACATGTCGATATTAGAGCAAATTGCCTCTAAATCTCCTACCCCTGGAGGTGGTACTGTTGCAGCTCTAACGCTTGCTCATGCTCATTCATTAGCAGTAATGGTTTCAAGACTTACGATCGGAAAAGAGAAATGGCAGGAAGGCCATGAAATATCTAATTTAATCATAAATTCTAGTATTGAAACCTTGGAAAAATCTATCTCTTTGGCAGGCGATGATTCATTGGCATTTGATAAAGTAATGGAATCATATCGAATGCCTAGGGGTAATGATGTGGAAATTGAATCAAGAAAGTTAGCTATACTTGAATCTACTATTGGAGCTGCTCAGACACCTTCGGAAATAGCAGAAGAGGGACTGAAATTATTATCTTTATTACCAGATTTAGCTAGATTTGGTAATCTGAACGCGATTACCGACTTAGCTGCTTCCTCAGAATTAGCCTATACTGCTGTTTATATTGCCACATTAAATGTTAAAATTAATGTTGACACAATGAGTAATGAAAAATTAGATAGAATTCAGGAAGATACTATAATAATACTTACTAAATCTAAAGAATTAATTACACAAATTAGAGATATTGTTTCTGGGAGGATGAAATCATGACTGATTTTTCTGAAGAGTTTAAATTTGGCGTTCCACCAGAACTACCGCCAAAAAAAGAATTGGATAAGTCAGTAGATCATGCCCCTAAAAGACCTAATGTACTGAATGAAAAACAAAAGAAATTAGCAATTGCAAACTCATTGAGATATTTTCCTGAAGAATGGCATGAGGAGTTGGCGATTGAATTTAGTAAAGAATTAAATGATTTAGGCCATATTTACATGCATCGTTTTAGGCCTGATTATGATATGTATGCACGTCCAATATCCCAATATCCTAGTAATGATATAAAAGCAGCTTGTATTATGCTCATGATTCAAAATAATCTCGATTCAGAAGTTGCCCAATACCCTCATGAATTGGTTACTTATGGTGGAAATGGGAGTGTTTTCCAGAATTGGATACAGTATAGGATAACTATGCACTATCTTTCGAAAATGAATGAAAATCAAACATTAGTGATGTATTCCGGACACCCATTAGGATTATTTCCTTCCAATAAGAATAGCCCTCGTGTAGTAATTACTAATGGTTTGACAATACCTAATTATTCTTCTCAAAATGACTATGAAGTAATGAATGCTTTAGGTGTGTCTCAGTATGGTCAAATGACTGCTGGCTCGTATATGTACATTGGTCCGCAAGGGATTGTCCACGGAACAACATTAACAATACTTAATGCTGCAAGGAAGTATCTGAATTTTGATACAAAAGAGGGGTTAGGTGGATTACTATATGTCACTTCAGGATTAGGGGGGATGTCAGGAGCACAGGCTAAAGCTGCAGTAATCTCTGGCGCAGTGTCCATAATTGCTGACTCTAATTCTCATGCCGCAATAAAAAGATATGAGCAGGGTTGGTTATCTGAGTTATTCCATGATTTAGATAAATTAGTCATCAGACTAAGAGAGTGTCTAAAGAATAAAGAAGCGGTTTCTCTAGGTTATGTCGGGAATATTATTGATGTTTGGGAGAGATTAAATTATGAAAATATAATCCCGGATTTAGGTAGTGATCAGACAAGTTTACACAATCCCTGGTTAGGTGGTTATACACCACATGGTATGACTTATGACGAGATGAAGGAAATGATTTCTGATGACCCTGAGGAATTCAAGGTAAAAGTTAAAGAAAGTTTGATTAAACATGTTAATGTAATCAATGAATTATCTGGAAAAGGGATGTATTTTTGGGATTATGGTAATGCTTTCTTGCTCGAGGCTGGAAGGGCTGGTGCAGATATTTTTTCAGATAATACTGAATCTGGATTCAAATATCCATCTTATGTTGAAGATATTATGGGGCCAATTTGTTTTGATTATGGCTTTGGTCCATTTAGATGGGTTTGTTCTTCTGGGACTGATAATGACTTAGCCGTTACTGATGATATAGCATCTCAAGTACTAAGGTCTTTGGCCGAAAAAGCTCCCTCCGAAATTAAAGGGCAATATTACGATAATATCAGATGGATAGAAACTGCTAATCAGAACGATTTAGTTGTAGGTAGCAAAGCTAGAATATTATATGCGGATGAAAGAGGAAGAGTGAAAATTGCACAGGAATTCAATAAGGCAATCTCCGACGGCAGGATATCTTCACCTATTGTTCTAGGTAGAGATCATCATGATGTTAGTGGAACTGATAGCCCATATCGAGAAACTGCTAATATTAGGGACGGTTCGATGTTTACTGCCGATATGTCAGTTCAAAACTTCATTGGAGATTCTTTTAGAGGTGCTACTTGGGTAAGTTTACACAACGGTGGAGGTGTAGGTTGGGGGGAAGTAATCAATGGCGGATTTGGAATGGTAATTGATGGAAGCAGTGAATCAGATACAAATATCAAATCAATGTTGTCTTGGGACGTCAATAATGGCATTGCTAGACGTGCTTGGGCGCAAAACCCTGAAGCTATCTTTGCCATTAAAAGAGCCATGGAAAATGATCCTGATCTAAAAGTCACTGTACCTAGTAAAGTATCGAAGAGTTTACTTGAAAGGATATCCTGAGGTGTAATATGAGTGGTGGCGAGATTGTACTGGATGGCAATTCATTAACCATTGAAGAAGTAATTTCAATTACCAATTATAATATCAAAGTTAAGTTATCTGAGACATCTATTTCAACAATCAAAGAATCAAGAAATCTTGTTGATAATATAGTATCTAGTAGAGAGGTCGTATATGGCATTAATACAGGGTTCGGGGCTCTTTCTAATGTGAATATACCTGCTGATAAATTAGAAGACTTACAATCTAATCTCATTCGTTCTCATGCTTGTGGTTTAGGAGAAAAAATGGACCCTAATTCTGTTCTAATGATGATGCTTGTAAGAGCAAATTCGCTCGCCAAAGGATATTCAGGTGCTAGATTAGAATTAATTCAACTATTAATTGAAATGATAAATAATAGAATAGCTCCTGTAGTGCCTAGAATTGGTTCATTAGGTGCTTCAGGAGATCTTGCACCTCTTTCTCATATGACACTGGCGATGATGGGCGAGAGTAAATCTCAGGTACAAACTAGCGAAGGAAAATGGATTATTCATAATTCGAAGGATGCACTAGCTACCTTTGACCTTAAACCGATTAAATTGCAGGCCAAGGAAGGACTTTCATTGATTAATGGTACAAGCCAGATGTGCTCATATTTATGTCAAAGTATCATAAATCTTGAGATGCTAATTTTTGCAGCAGATGCTGCATTATCTACCTCAATTGAGGCAATAAAAGGCTCATATGTAGCATTTGACAAGAGGATACATGATGTCAGGCCTCAACTAGGCCAGTCAATCTCTGCAAGCAGAATTAGGGGTTTCTTGAATAATTCTGATATTAATAAATCTCATATTGATTGCGATAGAGTTCAAGATTCCTATTCATTCCGTTGCGCACCTCAAGTACACGGGCCTATGATTGATGTATTACGTGAAGCTAGGAGGATTCTCAGTATAGAAATTAATTCGGCTACAGACAATCCACTTGTTTTCTCCAATAATGGGAATCCCGAAGTTATTAGTGGCGGTAATTTTCACGGCCAAATCCTCGCCATTATTAGTGACAACATGGCAATTTGCACTCATGAAATAGCAAGTATTTCCGAAAGAAGAATCAATCAGGTTCTTGACCCTCAATGGAGTGGCCAAAAAGCCTTTTTAGCTAACGATGAAGGGCTGGAAAGTGGATTAATGATAGTCCAATACGTTGCTGCAGCAGTTATAGCTGAATTATCACTATTATCCAATCCAGTTTCAACAACTAATGTTCCAGTCAGTATGGGCAAAGAGGATCACGTTTCTATGGGAGCTACTGGAGCATATCGGACATTTAAGGCGAGTAAATTATTATCTTCAGTAATTTCTAGTGAGTTAATTTGTTCTTGTCAAGCTTTGGACAACATCCCTGAAAATGCTTCCGATTCAGTAAGAAAGATACATAATTGGCTTAGAGGTTATGTTTCAAAGATTGAGGGTGATAGAAGTACCACTGAAGATACTGAAATTATTGCTGAGAAAATATTAACATCTGAATTTATTGATATTTTTGGAGAGTGAATAGTTGCAAGAGAAACTACATATGACTCAACACCCAGGAATTAATCCTCCACCATTTTCAAGCATTATTACAGATATTTCCGAAAATAAAATTTTTTTGAAAGAAACATACTGCTACCCTAGAGGGGGAGGGCAACAAGGGGATACCGGCACAATTACGAATATGGACTTACAAACGGAATTATTGGAAACATTACCGGGGAAATCAATAATACATCCAGTTACTTCAATAGAAGGTTTCGATATAGGCGATGAAGTTCTGTGCACTATTAATCAAGTAAGAAGAAATAAAAATACTACAATGCATACAGTTCAGCATATAGTTTCTGCAATAGCAAATGATATGTTTTCTGCAGAAACTGTAGGGAATCAGATTAGTGAGGAATATACAAGAATTGATTTATTATTCCCTGATCGAGACAAATTTAATTCCGAAGATTTACAACAGGCAGTTAATGATATCATTAAATCAAATAAAAATGTAAGGATACATAATTGGGAAAGGGAGAGAATATTGGGGCACGAACAAATGAGGCATACTAAATTTATGGATAGAATTCCTGATACAGTAAAAGAATTGAGAGTGGTTGAAATTGTTGGCGTGGACCTATGTCCATGCGGTGGGACGCACGTAGACAATACATCAAAACTGGATGAAATGAGCATCACAAATGTCAAATCAAAAGGTGCTGGAAAACTAAGAATCTCCTATTCGTTGAATAATCATTAATACTTGTTCGTAGTTATTGGTGGGCTCGGCAGGAATTGAACCTGCGATCTCCACCATGTCAAGGTGGCGTCATAACCCCTAGACCACGAGCCCCGTAATGTCATGGGCAAGCCAACCACTGATGAATGATTCTCTCCGAATATTTGAATTATGCAATTATCTTAGAAAGTCGTCCATCACAATCCTCTCTGGAGCAAAGTCCCGATACTCTGGTTCTACCATTTTTCATAATAATTTTTTTAGGAGAGTGAACTAATACAGTATTTTTACATTTCAAACAGTAAGCTTCTACCGAAATCACATTCATTCGAGATCGTCAGTACAACTAAACCTTACTAACCCCCCATATTTAGTGAAAAAGACTTATTTCCTCAAAAACGCTATACTGAAAGCCTGTTAGTTAATCATTTATCAATTCAATTTCTGATAACTATCATTATCAGCCGAAAGTACTTCGATAAAAACTCATAATTGTTATGAGGATTTATATTTTGAAATTATAAGCATAATTATTTTTATTGATTTACCCCATTAATCATTACAAAACTTTAGATAATTAAAAGAAGGTTTGAAACAGTTATTAAGATTTTACAATAGAGCCTGAAAAAAATGTTTTAGATATTGGTGAGCTGCCAGGGGTTTGGCACCAATAATCAACTAACTTACTATTTAGAATATTAAAATCAGCAGGGCCCCCCACATGTATTGAACCAACACAATTTTCTAATTCGGCGTTTAATGAAGAAGCAGGGTTTCTCGTACAGGCCACTAATGCAGTTAATGGGTCGATACCTATCCGATGAGTGGCTAAACTTCCAACAAACGGCAATGAAAGAGTTTGGCAATTAGGGTTAAAGTCAGTTGCTAAAGAGAAATTCCAATTATTATCTAAACATTCTTTGATTCCATCGCCAAGATCTTTTCCTAAGACATAGGGTGTACCTGGAAGAAAAACCTGCATAGTTCCAGATTTATTCGCTTTGTCTCTAGAATCAGAATTACTGAAACCTACGTGGTCGGCACTACAACTTCCTAGTTCTGCAGCTAATGATAACCCTCCTGAGTCCACAAACTCATCAACATGAAGGCGGCTTTTCAATCCGAAACCCTTAGCGTTTTTCACTAATGTTTCAGTTTGCTCTAAATTAAACCATCCTGGTTCGCAAAAAACATCTATCCATTTTGCCAAATCATTCTCTGCAATTAAAGGCAATTGCTCGTGGATTAGTTCATCCATGTATTCGCTTGATGTCTTATCTTTAGGGAAATCATGGGCACCAAGCCAAGTGGAGAGGACGTTTTGCCTAATTCCATTGAGAGAAGATGTCGCTTGAAGAATTTTTATTTCACTATCAACTGATAATCCATAACCACTTTTCGCCTCTATTGTAGTAGTTCCATAATGTGAGGACTGAGATAAATTTCTATTACCTATAGATTCTAATTCCTTCCGAGATGCATTTCTTGTAGAATTGACAGTTTTAGCTATTCCCCCCCCTTGATTCGATATATCTTGATATGTTAGACCATTTTGACGTAATCTAATTTCATTGGATCTGTCACCCGACCAAAGAAGATGGGTATGGCAATCTACAAGACCGGGTATTAATGCTGCACCATTTACATCAATAATCTCAATAAGATTAGATTTTCCACTTTCCATATCTGGAGCAAATTCTTCTAACAATTCTTCTTCGGGACCGATTTTGGCAATCTTTCCTTTTGAAGTTAATATTGAGTATCCTGGGTCCATTATTAATTTCTCACGATTAGACATTTCAGTCCCAGAAAGTGGCTTTGAGACGTCTCCAGAGGACAAAGTGGCAAGTTCTCCGATGTTGAATAACAGGAGGTCCATGATAGCGGACAGGAGTGACACTTGAAAGGACTCCCTTCTTCGCGAGTCCTAATGGGCGTTATTTTAGGGATTGAAAGTACTGCTCACACATTCTCATTTGGTGGAGTATATACTAATGGAAAAACCATATCGTCTTCTTCGGCACTATTTAGACCCGAACAGGGGGGAATTCACCCTAGAGAAGCTGCAGATCACCATTCAGTACTATCTGGTAGTTTATTTAAAGAATTTATTTCTAAAAATAAAATTCCAGTCAATCAAATTGATGCTATCGCATTCAGCCAGGGTCCAGGTTTGGGCCCTTGTTTGAGAGTGGGGGCATCCGTAGCTAGATCGTTAGCAGATAAGATTGGAAAACCATTAATTGGAGTTAATCATTGTGTAGCACATATAGAGATTGGGAGGCTTCAAACCGGGTGTCTCGACCCTGTATTATTGTACGTAAGTGGAGGCAATACACAAGTCATAGCAAGAAATGGTAATCGATACAGGGTAATAGGTGAAACTCTGGATATAGGTATAGGGAATATGCTAGATAAATTTGCAAGAACGCAAGGTATACCATTCCCGGGCGGCCCAAAAATTGAGAAATTATCAGCAGAATGGTTGAAAGAAAAATCATCTGCAAGATTAGACGATATAATTTTACCATACGGTGTACAAGGAATGGATTTATCATTCTCAGGAATTTTAACTGCAGCAATACAGAAAGTTGCCGATGGACACAATCTTCAGGAGGTTTGCTGGTCCCTACAGGAGCATTCATTTTCTGCATGTATAGAAGTTGCAGAAAGGGCATTGGCTCATACTGGAAAAAATGAATTATTACTAGGTGGAGGGGTGGCCTGTAATGAAAGAATAAGGGAAATGTCTCAGTTAATGTGCAAAGAAAGAGGAGCAGGTGCATTTTGGCCAGAAAAACAATATTGTGTAGATAATGGTACTATGATTGCAGAGTTGGGTAGGAAGATGCTGAAGCATAATATTCATACAAAATTAGTAGATAGTGCTATAGATCCTTCAATGAGGACAGATCACGCTGAAGTAGTATGGGACTAATTCTTTCATTGAGAAGGCTTATCTAAGGCACTTGGTGGCCATGATACAAGGATTGAGTAGATTGAGAGGAGGACGACGTAGAGGGCCTGCGAAAAGGGCACCGAAAGATATCTTCAGTCCTGGTGCTAAAAAGGAACAAAAAAAATCGGTTCCCACACCTCCTCCAAGGAACCAACCTATATCTCCACCTAAGGTGATAACTCCCCCCAAAGTAGCAGGCTCCGTTAAAGAAACAAAGGCCGAGAAAAAGGTCGTTGAACCTAAAGTTAAAACTTCTGAGCCGGAAATCAAAAAGGTAACCGAAGCAAAAAAGGAAATTGCTACAGAGAAAAAAATTGAAGAGCCATCTAAAGAAATCATTGCAGACCAGATGTTTGGTGGCAAAAAATCTAAGAAAACGCGTGGTTTAAAGCAAATAAAGAAGAAAGAATCTAACATAGCTAAGGATTCAAATGTTCAAAGTGATAGGGCTGCAGAATTAATAGAACAAAGCAGACAAAGAGCTATGAAACCGCTTACTGAGAGTTTAATTGTAAAGAAGGAAGTTAAACCGGTAGTTACTAAAAAACGTAGAAATACTAAAACCAGTTATCAACCTGCTGCTAGAGCAAAACGTCTGAATAGAAGTAGGCATATGGAATACAAATATGAAATGAGGAAGTTATTAGATGATATCAAAGTCCCAGAAGAACATAGATCTAATCTCTTAGGCACTATATGGGCAAAAGGAGAGAGGAAAACTGCTTCAGATGCAAAAGATTTCTTAGTTGAGAAGATGGCTGAAGGAGCAATAGATGAGGAACAAAAGTCGAGGCTTGAAAAGGTCATTGATGATTATACAATAAGAAGGTGAGAATATTTTAGTTGAAAATGATAAAGTTGTGAAAGTGCATTACCACGGATATTTCCCAGATACTAAAGAAGTATTCGATAGTTCGCTAGAAAGAGAACCTTTGTCTTTTACTGTAGGTAAAGGGCAAATGATTCCTGGTTTCGAAGCAGAAATTCTAGGCGCGTCATTGTCTGAAAAAAGAACCTTTACTCTAGAACCTGAAAGAGCCTATGGCCATAGAGATGAGACGAGAATTATTGAAATGCCATTTGGAGATTTTCCTGAAGGTATAGAAATAGGAATGAAATTCCAAGCAGAAGTTCAAGGTATGCCAATGCCGTTCGAAATTATAGCAATAAATCGTGATTCGGGGGAATCAGGGACTGTAACATGTGATTTTAATCATCCAATGGCTGGTAAAGCATTAACTTTCGAAGTTGAAGTAATGGAAATTAAAGATTCTGAAGAGTGCTGTAGCGATCCTGGTTGTAGTAGCAAAAACAAGTGAAAGTATCATTTAATGATTGGAATCATCACTTAAGAATCACATAATTCATGTGCTTAATCCTTACCCGATGCATGTGAATAAGCGCTCTAGTAGGTCAACAACGCGCAGTGGTCTGCCTAGAAATGATATTCCTACTAAGGATACTCTTTCGAAAACTGAGCATCCAGTTCAAGGACATGAATTACCTGGAAAACCCCCTTATACTCGCGGTATTCATAGCGGTATGTACAAAGATAGATTATGGACGATGAGGCAATACGCTGGTTTTTCTACTGCAAAGGAAACAAATGAGAGGTTTAAGTTGTTATTAGATTCAGGACAAACCGGATTATCGGTAGCTTTTGATTTACCAACACAGTTAGGATTAGATTCTGATGATGAAGACTCATTAGGCGAGGTAGGGAAAGTAGGTGTTCCGATTGATTCTTTAGAGGACATGGAAGAACTTTTCTCAGATATTGATTTAGGTAAAGTTTCAACATCAATGACAATTAATGCTCCAGCAACCACCTTGTTAGCACTATATGTTGCAACAGCAGATAATCAGGGGGTTCCGAGAAATTTGTTAAGAGGAACTGTTCAGAATGATATTTTGAAAGAATACATTGCTCGTGGATTATACATATACCCTCCAAAAGAATCTATTAGACTGACTACAGATTTATTTGAGTGGTGTAATCAAAATGTACCTAAGTGGAATACAATATCAGTTAGTGGGTACCATATTAGAGAAGCAGGTTCTACAGCGGTTGAAGAAGTAGCATTGACATTAGCGAATGGAATATTCTATGCCGAGGAAGCAGTCAAATCAGGCCTTAAAATCGATGATTTTGCACCGAGGATGTCTTTCTTTTTCGGCTGCCACAATGACTTTTTCGAGGAGATTTCCAAATTTAGAGCGGCTAGAGAGCTTTGGTATGAATTAGTCAATGAAAGATTTAATCCACAAAATCCAAAATCTTCACAATTAAGATTTCACACACAAACTGCAGGCGTTACTTTAACAGCACAGCAACCAATGAATAATGCAGTAAGAGTATCTTATCAGGCTCTCTCAGCAGTTCTTGGAGGTACACAATCTCTTCACACCAATAGTTATGATGAGGCTATCGGATTGCCGACTGATGAGTCCGTTAAGATTGCATTAAGGACTCAGCAAATAATAGCCAGTGAAACCGGAGTTGCAGATGTTGTAGATCCTCTGGCTGGTTCATACCATGTAGAAGAAATGACTGCTTCAATAAAAGAGAATGCTCGTATGCTAATTAATGAAATTGAGATAAAAGGTGGTGTTCTAGACTGTTTGAAATTAGGGTTTCAACAAAAAATGATTCATGAAAGCGCCTGGAAAGAGATTAAAGATATTGAAGAAAATAGTCTATTAGTAGTGGGAGTAAACTGCAATATTGAAGAGGGGGATGGACTTCAATTAGGGATGAAAATCGACTCCGAAAATGAAAAAAGGCAAAAATCGAAATTGGGGCAATTCAAGCAGAAAAGGGATCAAGAGATTGTTTCAGAAAGCTTAGAAAAATTACGTGATACTTGTAATGGTGATGAAAATATTATGCCACAATTAATTGAAGCACTAAAATTAGGTGCTACTGTAGGCGAAGTAAATGGGATTATGAGAGAAGTATTCGGGACTTGGGTGTCTCCTAGTGGTGTTTAAAATGACTAGAATTGACCATATTGGAATTGCAACGAAAGATATAGAAAAAGCATCAAATTTCTGGATCCAAGTAGGATTAGAGGCTGGTTCTGATCATATCAATGAAGAACAAGATGTAAAGATAAGAATGTTCTATGGTAGAGATAAAGAAGGAAAGAAAACACATTCAAAAGTTGAATTGATTGAGGCTTTATCTGAAAGTTCCCCGATTGCTAAATTCATAGATAAAAAAGGAGTGGGGATACAACAATTAGCAGTATCTGTAGATGATATTGATTTGTTGATTTCTAATTTAATTAAAGCGGGAGTTAGGATGATTAATAGTGAAGCCACGATAGGAGCAGGTGGGCATAGAATTGCATTTGTGCACCCCGAATCTACAGGTGGAGTTTTAGTTGAACTTGTAGAAAGAATAAACTAAGGGAGGAATTAAGTTGTTAAGTTGTATATCGAGAATAATTGAAGAAAGATCTAATGGAGTAAATTGGACAAGCGATATGATGAATTTAGAAATAGAATATATTTCTAAGACCTTAGAATTAATGAGGGATGCGAAACAAATATCTAATGATTCTTATTTAGATTCAGGATCGATTCAAGGAGGACTTACAGTTATATCTAGTCTAATGGAGCAAGATATACCTGAAAACGAAATCGATTCTTTAATGCAAACACTATACTCTCGAGCGGTCAATTTAGAAGAAAAATATCCTGGATTAAGTGATACCTTAGATTCTTATAGGCATTAGTATTCTTATAGTAATACTCTAAGAATATTTATATATTGGTGTTAGTTAGAAAGTTTATGCCTAAAATTAGCCTAGATATCCCCTCGGAGTTATTGGGTGATTTGAAAACTCACGTTGGTGATGAAAAGAAATTTATTTCATTAGCTGATGCGGTAAGGACAGCATGTAGGAAAATGCTAGATCAATTGGATAGTATAGATGAATTCCATGGAAGGAGATGATTTTTTGGAAAAAATACCGGATAAAAAAGATGCTATGAGAGCAGTAGAGACATTAGTAAGATATATTGAGAAAGATTCTGGTGATTTAAGAGAGGGGCTTATTGATACCCCTAAGAGAGTTATTGACTCATTTAATGAGCTATACAATGGTTATTCACAAAATGCAGATAGTCTGTTGGATGCTACTTTTAATGCAGAAGGTTATGACGGAATTGTTTTGCTTAAAGATATTGAATTTCATTCAACGTGCGAACACCACATGCTTCCATTCACAGGGTCTGCACATGTAGCATACATTCCAGTGGAAAAGATTGTTGGAATAAGTAAACTGGCGAGGTTGGTTGAATTACATTCTATGAGGCTGCAGAATCAAGAACGTATTACAAAATCAATCGCAGACGATTTAGAGAGAGTTTTGAAGCCTCTTGGTTGCGGTGTAGTCATAGAAGCAAAACATGGTTGTATGCAATGCCGTGGAGTAAAAAAACAGAATTCGGTTATGTCTACAAGCTCCATGAGAGGGGTATTTTTCGATAACTCTGAAGCTAGGATGGAACTATTACAACTAATCAATAATCCGAGAAATAAATGAGGGAAGGAAATGGTTATTCTTAATCAAGATATTGATAATGAGCAATTATTTCCTATTGTTGAAATATTTCACAGTGTTCAGGGGGAAGGTTACCACGCAGGAATCCCTTCAATATTTGTTAGATTTGGCGGTTGCAATCTTAGATGTGCATGGTGTGATACTGATTTCGATATTTGGACTGATATGAGCATTTCAGAAATTGTGAATGAGTTGTCAAAGTATGATTGTGATAGAATAATATTCACAGGAGGCGAACCTGCTCTTCAAGATTTAGTAACATTATCAGGATTCTTGAAACCGCTTGGATACTATTTGAGTATAGAAACCAATGGCACTATTGCTATACCTTCTGATACTATAGATTGGATATGTGTAAGTCCAAAAGATCAAGAATATGAGAATATAAAAATTAGACAGAGAGTGGGTGATGAATTAAAAGTCGTATATTTAGGGCAAGATTTAGCAATGTATGATGATTTAAAAGAAGGATTTGGCCACTTATTCCTCCAACCTCTTTATGATGAAGGTCAAAGTACAGAATGGAATGGAATGAACTTTCACAGTACTTTTGAAAAGGTTCGTTCAAATCCAGAATGGCGACTTTCTCTACAAACACATAAATGGATGGGTGTAGAATAATGAGGGCAGTGATGTCATTCAGTGGAGGAATGGATTCGACAAGTGTGTTACTTCGTTTAATTGATGAAGGTTACAAAATTGATTGTTTATCATTCAATTACGGACAAAAACACATAATTGAAATAGAAAAGGCAAGTGAAAACATCACCTACTTGAAAGAAAAAGGATATGATATAACTCATAAAATTGTGGATCTTTCTTCTGCAATGTCAATATTTCGTTCGTCTTTGACCGACAATGAGATGATAGTTCCAGAAGGGTATTATGAAGAAAATCAGATGAAGAGTACTGTTGTCCCTAATAGAAATGCTATATTTTCTTCAATTATTTACGGATACGCTCTATCAATAGTTGCAAGTGAGGATGTAAATGTAAAAATAGCTCTTGGTGTACATAGTGGAGATCATGCTATTTATCCAGATTGTAGGCCCGAATTCTATCAAAGCTTAGATGATTCATTTAAACTTGGGAATTGGGATTCTGAGAGAGTTGATTTTTATTTACCCTATATTGATGGAGACAAAGTAACAATACTAAATGATGCAGTGAAATCTTGTATCAATATTGATGTAAATTTCGATATTATATTTTCCAACACAATAACGTCATACAATCCAGATTCTGAAGGTAGAAGTTCAGGGAAGAGTGGTTCAGATATAGAAAGAATATTGGCATTTCATGAATTAGGAAGAAGAGATCCTATCGAATACATAGATTCATGGGAAAATGTGTTGCAGAATGCAATAAGAGTAGAAAAACAATTCAAAGACGAAGAATATAGAGAACGTTTGAGTGATATCCAATATGACGTGACTAGGAAAAGTGCTACAGAGCACCCATTCACAGGTATATATTGGGATGAAAAAAGAGATGGAGAATACTTCTGCATTTGTTGCGGACATAAATTATTTACATCAGAAATGAAATTTGATTCTGGATGTGGATGGCCATCCTTTTTTACAGAAGACGAAAATGCAAACATAGAGCAAGTTGAGGATAGAAGTCATGGAATGCATAGAGTAGAATTAAGATGTTCAATATGCGATGCCCATCTAGGACATATCTTCAATGATGGGCCAGTCAGTAAAGGTGGCCAAAGATACTGTATTAATTCGGCTTCAATGGATTTTAAGGAGGAATAATTGTGACAACGAGAATTAAGAGATTTGTAGAAACAGATACAGGACATAGAGTCCCTAATCATAAGAGCAAGTGTAAACATATGCACGGGCATCGGTATAGGTGGGAAGCAGTGATTGAAGGAGATGTAGTCCAAAAGAGTGGTGTATCAGAGGAAGGAATGTTGATGGATTTTTCAGATATCTCAACAATACTTGAAACATATATTCATGACATAGTTGACCATTCATTTATTGTATATGAAAACGACCTATTAGGGATAGAAGCTCTAGAGATATTAGGAGATGAACATAGAACATTGAAAGTTCCATTCATACCTACGGCAGAAAATCTTGCCAGATGGGCATTTGAGCAAGTAGAGCCACATATTGTATCAAAATATGGGCAAACAATTCAATTAGTAGCAATGAATGTTAGAGAAACTCCCAAATCATGGGCATCCTGGACAAAGGACTAAGAATTACCAGAGATAATTTCTTCCCAAATTTCAGGATTGTTTGAAAAATATTCAAATGCTATATTGGTTGTATGAAGCACCCCTAAAAGACGATGGATTTCATCATCCTTTGGTAAACCTCTCATAATTACTCTATGAAGAGTTTCTTCAATCCCTAATCTTCTAAATTCAATAGTAGGAATAGTTTCAGATAGTTTATTGAT
>CACJKA010000010.1 GCA_902593945.1 uncultured Candidatus Poseidoniales archaeon
TGCTGATTCGCTACCAAGACCTGTGACGGCGTTACCTGCTCTATCTGTCGAGGTGACCCAGAAAGCAATCTGGTCTCCCTGTTCGATAGACATTCCATTAAGAGGAGTGAAATCAATATAGCCTTGGTAAACATCCTTAGTTTCTCCATCATCAATCATTGTTAGCTGGCCGGTATTCTCAGAACCAGCTACCGCAGTTCCAGACCTAAGAATAACCCAAGCAACATCTAACGGACCTTCAATCATACCAATCTCATCAACCATTGTCACCGTTACGAACACATCATTAATCAAATCAGATTCTAGAAGAACTAATGAAGAATCAGGATATGATGATTGATCAAATAATACAGTTGGAGCTTTACTATCAACCGTTACAGATGCATCTGAATTAACATCAGAAGAACCTGCTCCAGGTACATTCAGAACTTCAGTTGAAACTGGCATAGTTGGATTTAGAGGGACTCTTGAAGGCAGAATCATTGAACTGTCAAAACTAGCGTCTTCATTAACAGAAGTAACAATAGAAATTTCCTGAGTACCATAAATTACTGTGAACTCTACTTCAAGATCATCTGGGATGTCTGCCGCTAAGGCGCCTGAACCAGAATGGTAAACAAATCCACTCATCCTGAATTCATCACCCTGCCCCAAGTAAACTGAAACTCCTTCAGATTCTGCTTGTGGAGGCGTGAGATCTTCAATATTGTCAGGAATTGCTACATACTTATTGTCAAGATACCAGGACAACTCCCCAATGTTATTCTGATATGCAACTGTGGTGAAATCGTCAACTATTGAAACACTAGGTTTACATGAGTTCTGATTATCTTCCCATGGGAAATCCCAAGAAACTTCGAATATCATTGAAAGTTGGATGATATCTGAAGAAACTTGCATTGTCTGAACAGAAAGTGGAGTTACAAAGCTACCATCACCTGACCAAATAGTTCCTCTTGATGGGTCATAACTCATCTTACCTAGTTCAGTTAAACCGTCGCCACAAAGCATTATTGAGACATTATCTAATGTATTCAGCCCATTAGCTTCTTCAATTTGCATAGTAAATGTATGTTGATTACCTGGCAACAAGTAACCTAATTCACGGTCTAAAGAGTAACCAGCAGACTTGATACTGGTAGGTTCATCAGTTGCTACGACAACTGTTGCCCATGAATTAGATGCTCCTGGGCCACCTCCTGTACCTCCTTCTTGATAACTTAAACCAGCCCAATCGGTACCTTCAAGATACATATGAACCGGAGAATTAAAGGTCTGTTGAGACACATCAATTCCTACGAAATTAACTTGTTGCTGACCTGTCATTCCGGGAGTTAACGGCTGTACCATTGACAAATACTCTTCTTCATCAGCGATTCCATCTTCGTTGACGTCGTCTACTGAGCCACGCCAATAATTAAGGGTCAGAATTTCGCCTCTAGCCTCAGATTCTTCAACTGTTACGAAAAGAGATAGTGGCGTAGAAGGATCCCAAACTTTACCATGAGCTGCTTTCAAACCAGAAGGAGTGTTAACTTCAAGTGGGCCTGCTACAGGAGGTTCATGATCTACTCGAACATTGACCGAGGGAGGAGTGCCAGTTACATCCTCTGCACCCAATGAATAACCAGTGGGCCCAACTGTGTTCATCATAGGAGATAGATAAACATTAGAAATACCTGTTGGAGATGAAATTAAACCGGTATACTTACCTCCTTCTTCAGAAGTTAGTAAATAACTTAAGCCAGAGATATTCAACCCCACTGTATAATCAATTGCCTGTGGCCTAACTGCAGTAGAATCTTGGAACTTTACTGTTCCTGTGATATTTAGCTCGCTGCCATCAATCATTGTGAAAGGATAGAAGGTAGAATATTGATTAGATAAAAGTCTCCCAAATTGGTCTCTAACTTCAAAGGAATCAATCATCAGATCATTTTCTACCGCATTCTTTCCAGATTCTCCACTATGAGAAACTGATGGCCATACCGTTTCACCTGATTCATCAAATGCTTGGGATATCCAACGTATAGAATTAACATCATCCCACATCCAACTTACATCAAACATCCAGTGTACAGTAACATCATCGTATCCATCATTATGAGTTGTTATGTCTATGAATGTTGAAGGATTCATTGGAGCAACCGATGAACCTGAGACTTGAGTAAATGATACTGCATCAGATCCTTGCCCCCACAAACCATCAGCACTGTTTGTAACCTCGAACATCAGAATTTCACCATCAGATGCAATACCTCTCAGAGAAATTTTATCCAAGTTAGAATTATCATTCAGGTGGTGATGTTTAGTAATTATCTCTACTGTCTCGCCATTTGGATAGAGAGTATTAGGTACCACGAAGTCTCTATTTGTCACAATATAATCAAACTTTAAATCGCCGTCAATAGCAACTGAACCTTTGTCAGCAGTAATATTGACTGGTATTGATACTTGAGTTGGTGGGGGGTCATCCTGAGTCATTGAATTATGATAAGCAGATATCGAAGGACCTAATCCCGAAACATTTTCAAAAATTAAGTATCCTATTCCAATAGTAGAAATCGAAACGGTTTGTGCATAATTTGATTCAAGAGTAATTGAAACATCCCTCCATTGTCTACCTGTATCTGTGTCAGTATATGATGTAGGCAACGAATTAATGCCAGCAATTTGACTGTAGTCTAGCACACAATAGAATATCTCAGACAAAGAAGAGCTAGTTTGACTTGATGAGCCAACTGTTAAACTAATTGGAGATTCGAATACTTCATCGGAATCAGGAGAAACAGAAATAATTCCATTGTTAACTGCTGCCAAAGATGGTAATCTTACCATTATCGAAGATGGCGTTCCGGATTCCAAGCTAATTGTTGAACTGGTCGTAAATGATTCAATTCCATCTGAAACAAATGATTGCCATCCATAATGCCCATAATCTGTACCAATTGGGAATGACCAATCAGTTGAACCATCATTAAGCACATCAATGGCGGGGTTTTCTGCTGGCTCAGCGAAATTAGATGAAACAACCATTCTGTCAATCCAGCCGTTAGTAGGCAAGGATATAGAAAGTGAGAAACCGGTTTGAGGAGTTGCGAAAGGAATCGAACCTTGAGATGTTTGACCCAATGTCGCACCTGTGAAAGAATATGCAGTAACCATTAAACCGCTAGAGAAATTTCCTGAAAGTGTTACACTCTTTATCGGCCTTGATGAATGAATATAATCAGAAGTAATTGTTCCTGCAATACTTGTAGCATTTAGTAACTCATCGACCACCTCGACACTCGGACTAAAAGCCCATCCATTGTAATCAGCACTAGAAGCAGCAAGGTATCTCTTTCCACCAATACTTATCTTAGTTAATTTGGGTGAAACTTCTTCATCACTAGTGTCCATTAATACTTTAATTCTTACAGAATCATATTCTTCGGAATCAACACCTGCTAGTGAGAATGGGAAACTAACATTATTGTACCCAGGTATGATATTTTCATCCATATCAATCAAACTTCCTCTAATTGAAGTATTCTCTGGAACTGTTGCCTCAATATCGACCCACCCATAGTTGAAAATATCGATACTACTCATGTCTATTGCATTACTTAACCAGTATCCACCAGAACCATAATTGGCAGTTAGAATACCAAAATTATCGATATAAGCACCTTGATATGTTACAGAAGAATCAGTTGACAAACGGAAACGGAACCTTAACTCGTCACCTGCATAATTGGAAAGTGGAGCCTGTCTATTTTCAAATTCATCTTGGTTACAATCGCCACCCATCCAAGCATCATGGCCATACATTTGGTTCCCAGAATATCCAGGTGAGCCATCATACCATCCAGGTATCTGAGGATCGAAGTAATTCCATGCTCCTCCATTTACTTTAATTTGAAGACCTACAGCGTCCCAACTATTTTCCGTACAAATCCATTTGTCGAATGTAACATATGCTAAACCATCATTAGGGATCTGATAAGTCGGTGATGTCAACAATGAGTTCTGATTATTACCATAATTCCCATTTAGATTTGTGCCGTAAACATAAGGGAATGAAGGTTCATCTTCAGGACCTGCGGATGTACCTAATTGACCATAGTTCCAGGCAGACTGTTTAGACCACCCTGGAGCATTACTTGTAGTAGGATTAGAAGCTGTGGAGTCTTCAAAACCAAATATTTCTTCCAACACACCTCCAGTTAGAGTATAGTAACTCCAATCATCATACCCCACAATAGTTCCAAAGGTAACAGGGTAATGATTCATTGAAAACTGGTTGTCTAAATCATCTCTGAATAATACAATTCCCGAGTCATCTACAACACGAATGTCTTCCAAAGTAAATCCTTCTTGTGTGTCACCAGGATAGTTTCCTCCATAATTTGTCCAAGCATCTGTGTCGACAACAAATCTAATGTAAACATTGGCTTGATTTTGATAAGCAGTAGGGATACTGTATTCAACAGTCCTAATTGTGTTACTCTGATCACCATATATTCCATCATATGAGGGATAACCAGGAATTGCTCCACTACGATCTTCACAAGCGCTTGCCGTAGAGGTTGTCCCCGTGGAAGAAAGATCATACCAAGTTACATTGTTTAATGAAAGTTCAATACAAGCGTTATCAGAAGTAGAACCCTGCAAGTCCCATTCCATATCTATTTCAATTGATGAAGTAGAATTAGTACCCGATAGATCAATTGTTCTTTGAAGAGCACCATATGAATTTGCTACGTAGTTACAAGACGTAGATGTTGTAGACATACAGCCATGATGCCAAACTCCAAAATCAACCCCATCATTATTGAAATCAATGTTATCCAAAAACCATCCCGGCCTCTCATAAGAAGCGTTAGGAGAAGTCCAAATATGGAATCTAAATTGGATTTTCGAAGCATTATCGATATCTGAAATCGATGATATGCTTATGTTTTCACTGAGCCACCCACTATGAGTAGGAGATGCAAAAACTGGGACTGCCCCACTGGGTGCACCGTTAGGTGTCGGGGCATCAAGTGACATAGTACTTGGATAACCCCCATCAGGAGCAATATAGGTCCAATCATTCCAACTTCCAGTATTTATCCTATATTCAATCCAGGTTCCATCTCCGCCACCAGAGGAGGTACTATCCAAATGATACCAATGGTCAAAAGTCATGTAAAGTCCATTGTAAGTATCTGAATCTGGTAAATTAACTTGAGGTAATAAGAAAGAACTGCTAGTGCCACGAGGGACTGCTGATCCGGGCATTGTTCCTACTGCAACAATACCTTCGGTTGCTGAAGAAGGAATTGTCCCATATGACATAGTTTGCTCGCTACCAACATTAGTTCCGTTATGGCTGAATGTTGTTGCACCCCACAATTCTTGAATATTACAAAAATAATTAGTATCAGAAATTTCTGAGGGGTCTAGATTGGAGTCTTCATCGGTATCCATTCCTGCATTAACTACAAAGCCACCCAACATACATTGGGAAGTTGACCCTACACCAACTGAAGTCACAGTTATCTCGTAATCGAAAAATCCTCCTAATCCTGCACTGATTACTGCAGAAGTACCGCTTGAGCTAGGTACAATTGTAGGCGAACTAGTATATCCGCTACCTCCACTGGTAACAAATGCCTCGTAAATTGCCCCAGAGGATTCAAGAACAGCAGATAATTGAGCACCACTGCCATTAGTACTTGAGACCAAAACGTACATTGTTTGTTGGGAAGTATAACCAGAGCCGCCATTACTTACTGTAATCGTAGTAATTGATCCGTTACTGGCTACACTAGCCACTGATGCAGATGCACCTGTTCCCGTACATCCGCCAGGACAAACGAAAGATAGAGCATCTCCGACTTCATATCCAGTACCTCCATTAGAAATTGAGATACTACTGACTGCGCTACTAATCGTATAAGTTCCGGAGAATCCACTACCTGCACCACCTGTTGCAGATAGTGTTCCTGCAGTATATCCACTGCCTCCATTGGTAATGCTCAGAGTTGTAACACTGTCTTCTAGTGCATTGCCACTGCAATACATCAATGTCCCAGTTATTTCATCAGTAGACAAAGACCCATCAAAATTATTGTCATATCCATGGTCTACCCAGGATCCTGTAAGGTTGTTGCATTCTGTCACAGATGTTGAAGAATCTAATGAGTAAACATGTTCCCAGCCAGGAGAATATGTGTAGGCATCATTCATTGATACATCGATATCGCCTACATCGAATGTACTAATGTTTGATCGAGTGCCGTCGTCGAGTAAAGTGATTTGTTCTATGTCTTCAATGAAATTAGTGTTGAAAAATCTCCCACTATCTAAATCTGTACCTTCCCATACAATCCCTGGCTGCATAGATGTCGCCATTTCAGTATTAGTTATATGAAGCCAGCCATCCTGAACAGTAGCATTGCCTGGTACTCGAAAACCAGTCAAAGTAATGCCCTCGTCTGGAGGATTTACTGAGCTTGGACCAGTCCAAGAAGTTGTAGCAGCGGATGTTAGCGGGGCGATTATCATCAATAGCACTAGTGCAAGTGCAGTCCTACGGCGGTCAGACATGTCTGTCTCGTTTGTTTGTTATATTATGAAGTTATTTCCGTAAGATTGTAGAAGGCGATAAAAAATAGTATTTTCAATTCCAAAAATGGAGCCACTGGGGAGAATTGAACTCCCGACCTTCCCATTACCAATGGGATGCTATACCCCTAAGCCACAGTGGCGGCGTTTAATCCAAAAACAATCGCGATTTAATCACTACGGAGAGAGGTTCAAAATCACACATAGAAAGCAACAGACTCAAAATGTCAATAAGTGTCGGAGACAATGAAGCCGAGGTCGCATAGCCTGGTATTGCGCATGACTGGAAATCATGTGGGATTTTCCCTCGGGAGTTCAAATCTCCCTCTCGGCGCCACTTGTTCTGCTTAATGTTTATTTTAACTCTTAGAATAACCGTATAGATTATGATTTTTTGAATCGAATTAAGGGAGTTACTTAATGCAGTATTTCATGTCGCACACATCATAGGAGGCCTCCGTTCAATGACTGATGGAATAGAAATTGAAAGTCAAGAGACGGTTAGGCTTAGTGAAATCACCTTGAATTACAAGTTTTCTGAATATAATGAAAGATTAGAAATATTGGATAAAATTATGCAAGAATCTAAATTTCACCTTAAAATGATTTTAAAGGGCTGGGGTGTATTCGAATTTTCAATTTTCGGCGTAGGAGTACTGGCAATAATACTGGGATCATGGGATTTAGGAATCGGCGAACTGAAAAGTGGCGGAGATTATAATAGAGTTGGAAGCGAAGGAATGTTATTTCTGAAAGATCTCTCTCTAATGTTATCGCTTCTATCTATGATTGCATGGGCAGTTTTTGTAATTCAATTGTTTATTCGTTTCCCCATAATGAGAGAAAATCTTGTCTGGATGATGGTAGGGATGATTGCAGTACAAATTGGATATATTATCACCTATTCTAATTATCCAAACTTTCCTGAAAATTTCAATATAGGCATGTTTGCGCCGATTATCCTTGTAAATCTAATTTTTTCATTTCTTGTAATTTTTGTCGTACATAGAGCAGTTGTCGAAACAAGAGATGTACATGTAGTTGAAAGACATTCACACCCCGATCCTAGAGTTGTTGAAACCGCTTGGAAAGATCATAGTTTGAGATTATGGAGTTTGGGGTTGGGTATATGGATGGTATTGGTAAATATTTTCTCTTGGTCTTCATCAAAATCTGTCGCATTAAGGCCAACATCTGCTGAAGAATCTGTTTTTAATTATCCTTGGCTATATCTTTTCTGCAGTATAATTTCAATTTTCTTACTAATACACATTATTTGGTATCCTCAATTCATGCTAGGTGCCGCAGAAGATAGAATTCAATCAGTAAGAGCGAGAGAAGTTTCTGGAGAACTCAATTACAAATCGGCAAAAGACATACAAGGAATTTGCCCAATATGTAAAGAAGAAACAGCCGCTATTCAGAAAGCAAATGGAAAAATAACTATACCATGTGAATACAACTGTGGAGGCGTCGGAGCACCGGGTTCAATATGTGCAGAGTGTGAAATGACATTACCTACAAGAATTAATTGTACTAACTGTAATTCTAATACTACTATTTCTAGTCATTTTAGTCGGCAAGATGCATGGTAATGGTTTTCAATATCTTATAGCTGGTTTTTAATATGGATTCTAAAGAAGTAAAAGAGGGTGAATCGGTTAGTATTAACGGAAATGAAATAAATATCGTGGATGCTAGAAAAACACGAGATAAAGATGTATTCAGATTACTTGTTGGCTTCTCGATTACTTTAGTATCAGGGTTTGTATTATCTGTAATACTTCTATGGCTATTTCTTACAATGAATGGAGAAGCATTTGGTTTCAATCCACCTCAGTCATTAGTCACTTGGGAAGACGAATATAGGGACATTACTGGAATAAATGAAATTGAAGGATTGGATGGAACAGGGATATCATTATGCATAGTAGATTCAGGAATCGATACTTCACACCCCGATTTGAAAAATATCAATCTCATGGGCTGGGCTGATGTCATTAATTCTAGTCCAGACCCATATGATGATGACGGACATGGAACGGCGATGGCAGGGATAATTGTTGCCGATGGTGGATTAAATGGAATAGCGAAGAATGTGGATTTATATATTGCAAAAGCAATTGATTCGGACGGTTCAGGAACAGATGATGGGATTGCAGAAGCAGTAGATTGGTGTGTTTCACAAGAAAGCGATATTATTTCTTTAAGTTTAGGTGGTGGACAAGGTATTGGTGGTGATTTATTCACAACAGACTCACTTGAAATTGCAGTTGAAAATGCAATTGATGAGGGAGTATACGTTGTTGCAGCAGCAGGAAATGATGGGGAAAATGACGATGGAGATGTTTCATCACCTGGTTCGGTTGAGAATGTTATTTGTGTTGGAGGAGTAACTAGACTTGGCAACTTATGGTCTGGAAGTTCGGAGGGAGATAATAATGGCAGATTATGGCCTAATCCAATTTTACCAAGGAATGATCCTGACAAAAAGCCGGAAATAATCGCACCGGGACTTGAAGTACCTGTATTAATAACAAAATCAGACTCTTGGTGGGGTTGGTCAAGTGGTACCTCTGCCTCAACAGCATGGGTCTCAGGAGGATTAGCATTATTTCTCCAAGAGTACCCCGAATTTCAAAGAAATACCGACAGCGATTCAACTAAGATTGAAGAAATTAAAATTCTATTAAGTGAGAACTCTCAAATGAAAAATGGACAAAGTCAACATGATGACCATTTTGGATATGGAATATTTAGGATTGATTCATTGATTGATGCTATGGATTCTAATTCATCTAATATAGAAAGTAAAATTGAGACGAGAAAAATGCCTATTCAAAAAAATATATTCGATATTTTTCAAATCGAACGGCGAATAACTGCAAGTGTCCCGCCAGATAATTCGATGAATGCCATTGAATGATTCTCATTACATTCCCGTATTAATTTCATCCATTGATTAAAGGATTCTACTTTCTTTTGAGCGTCATTAGGTTCTTGTCCTTCCTCAGGTACACCAACGTCTCCTGTAGGGACTTCTGGCTCCTTAACAAGTATGAAACCGCCTTTAGAAATCACATCCAATGCTGCATTTGTAGCTGATGCTCTCTGATTTTCGGGTAAATCGATAATTATCAGATCTATTGGTTGAGGAAGGGGTGATGGTTGAGCACTGGATGGCAATGCCGCTGCTGCAATTGACCAAGATGAGGTTTCAGCAGTTATTTCTTTCCACGACCTTGTCAACACCTGTGTCCATTGTTCAGAAGAATGTCGGCGAATAAGACGATCAATTATAACTCCAAATTTACCTGCAGGTTCAATAATTCTAAATGTATCAGGCCGGGACCTGGTTTCAATAGGAGGATTTGCTGGGTCGCCAGTCCATAAGTCAAGTAACCAAGCAGTTAGGTGACCAATCCCTCCACCCACAAGAACTGCATTTCTAACAGGAATTTTAGACGTAATATCTCTAATCTTAACTCTAAATGAACGAGAAAGAGGTATTAAATTCATATGTAACATTTGTTGACCGATATTGGCTGCTATCTGAGGTTCTTCATCACCAAAATCAGATTCTAGGGATAATAATTTTTCAAACATTTCTCGCTCAGACATCTGAGGTAATCCAATGCCGCCCCCTCCACTCATGTCAATGGCTATATTAACTTCAATTTCAACCATCCCATGCAAGGATGGCTTCAATAAAGGGTGTCATGTCGAAGGTACATGGAAGATACTGACATCGATGAAGAAGTATTTGATGCCGCCGTATGTCCTGAATGTACAAAAATGACTGAACATGAGATTCTTAGAAGAAATGTGAAAGGTAATGGAGAAGATTTGTTAATTAGATGTGTAATTTGTAGTAATGTACATAATCTACAGTTAAGACCTCCTAAATCAGTATTAATTAAGACGACATTGTCCGATAGAATGGATAGTGAATTGTCATTAGTTGAAGCTGATGAAGATGAAGAAATAAATAAAAACGATTATTTTCAACATGAGGAACAAACCTATAAAATTACAAGATTAGAAGATTCTACATCTAGAGAGTGTAGAAGTCTGAATGCTGGAGAAATATCTGCAATGTGGGCGGTCAGAGTTGATCGGACAATAGTCCCCGTTACAATGACTGAAGGTGAGATTAGTGTACCAAGCAGCATCGAATGTGAGCCAGATAGAATATTTTCCTGTGGTGCCATTATGCAAATGAATGGGAGAAGATGGAGAATCAGAGCTCTCCATACAGGTAAAGGAAGAACTCTAAATGGGAAAAGAATCGCCAGCGAAATTAGAAGAATCTACTTACATGTCCCAGAAGACAATAATTGAGAATAGGTATCTAGATTTATTTTCTGTTAGTCCAAGGCATAATAATTGTTTTAGTAACGTGCCAGGCAATATCGGGATTTTCTCTAATCCTCCTAACTCCATACTCATACCATTTCGTGCCATACGGGACATAAACTCTAGTCAAGTGCCCCGCGGATGCTAATTTTCTCCTAAGATTGCCTCGGACGCCTAGAAGAAATTGGAATTCATATCCGGGTCCCTTTCCGACTCTAGTCCCGAAGGAATTATCTCTAGAGTCATTATCTACTGACATATTCATATTATGTAATTTTTCTATACTGTGTTCAATTATTGGGACATCATGTGAGGCAATGGCTGTGTAACAACCCATTTCTAACATTAAATCTATGCATTCATTAGTTGAATCTACTATTTCTTGATATTTCGTATAAGAAATTTCTTCTGATTCTAAATAAATTCCTTTACAAATTCTAAAGTCGCTAATAGGGCCTAATTTTTTAGAAATCTCGGCAATATCATCTTTAGTTCTGAATAGCCTACCTTGTAATACAGTTCCTATATTCTGGAATCCTTTTTCTTGCATTTCCAAAACGACATCAATAGTTTCCTGAGTAACTCTATGATCTTCCATATCTAATCGGACAAAAATATCATTTGAGGCAGCCTTTTTCAGAATCTCTTCAATATTTGATAAGGCTACATTTTTGTCAATTAATAATCCAAAGGCAGTAGGCTTCAAGGATATATTTGCATTAATCTGGTTGGAAACTATAGAATCCAAAACTCTAGAATATTCATCAACAAAGTACCTAGCTTCTTCGAGATCATTAATCTCCTCTCCCAATACGTCAATAGTAAAACAGGTATTCTCTTTTGACATTTTCTTCATTAAATCTATTGCTGATTCAAGATTTGATCCTGCAACATAACGGCCCGCTATACGCTTAACTAAAAATTTTGGAGCAATTGGCATCAAACTAACAATGATCTTCCCAATCGCTCCCATACACTGTCGAAGAGAATTAAAGATTTGATTATTCTCTTTGAGAGATTTGCTTGCCACGTCTAACTTCTATGCCTAATTCATCCAATCTTTGAATAATTGCAGAACGTTCCCATCCCTTGAATGATTTCCTATCCAAATGGGCAAAAATTCTATTATTAGGGAAAGAAATTTTTGTTGATTCGACCACATTTTTAATACATTCTGACCATGGTCCCGAAGGAATTTGGGATTCAGATTTTTGATCGAAGATTAAAGAATAATTTGCTATAACATGGCCCAAATTAATTTCTGAATCAATAATTACTGCCCTATGTCTAGGAGCATAGTGGCCACCACCAAACCCAATCATAACTTCCGAATTTGGATTGAAATATCTTAATTCATCACCAAACATTCCCAAGACATCTGAAATTACTTCAGCCCAACAGTCGGCTACATCATCTCTACTCCACTCATTATCAGTTGAACCAATTTCAATATACAATGTAGGCGTTTTTAATATGGGTCCATGATGAGTTGTTTCTAGGGTTAAATCGAAATCAGAATCTAATTTTCCCTCTCTAGCTAACTTATTCATTCTCCTGAATAATGATGCAAAATATTTACTTGGAGGGACTAAAATTCCATTTTTCCCTCCAGATTTACCCTCCTCACCATATGGTAAAATACCAGGGATACCAATCGCGTGCAAAGTCATTGCAGGAGTATTAGAACTAGAAACATGTTTAGATAAGATAAACACATCATTAACAGGAAGATTAGTATTTTTCTTAAAAATGAAATCTATGCCATCTGCTCTAATATGAATTTGGTCTATTAATAATAGGTATACTCTATCACATTCATGGATATAATAATCACCTAAAGATGAAGAAAAAGACTCACTCCAGCCATCTAAACGCATCATAGCATTGTATAACGTCATTGATGCCGTATCAGATTTAGAAGCCACTACAAGTACTCCCATAAGCCTCCCAAAGAGAGTCCAATTTTCAATCCTCTGAACCACACCTTGAAACACTAGCCTTTAGAGGAGTTTAACATGAGCGATTCAGAAATAGGTTTTGCCCCTATTAAAATAGACTCTGGAGAGGAGATACATGTGATATCTGGTGTATCTGGGCAATTACTGAAAGTTGATGAAAACCTGAATCCTATTGCAGAGATTAGTCAACCATTTCCAGCTATGATTACATCAAGTACAATAGTAGGAGATAAATGGATTGGAATCTGGGTTGAGAGAGAACTTAGACAAGCAAGAATGGCAGCATTTGATTTGAATGAAGAATGGTTAGATGGTGGAAAAAAGGCAAGTTTAAGGAATAATAAAGTAAATTTTCCTCTACATCCTTCATCTAGCACTTGGTCACAAATACTAGACTCAGAACCAACAGCATTATCAGAGATCGATAATTCAATTTGTTTTTCAACAATAAATAGAGGAATTTACAGAATTGATAGCGAATCTAATGAGATTTGGAGGGCAGAGATTCCTAAATGGGAAGATATTGAAAAAATAGATTCATCAGATGAAATAATTGGATTTGTTAATACTGAAGATGGCATTGTATTAATCTCGAAGGCAGGAGGATTTGCCATTATGGATAAAGAATCAAATATAATTCAAAAAGGAGTATTGAAAATGCCAGAAGTCATAACCGGATTTCTATATGAAAAAGACAAGGGATGGTTCATTAAATTGAATGGGAAATATTTTGCAACTTTATCCTCGTTGAATGAGACTCCAAAAATTTACAAAGTTTTAGGCCCAGTTTATGATGTTAAATATATCAAAGGAGACTGGATATGGACTGGCTGGAGACATGATGGAAAATTAAACAAAGATGGAAAGTTAACATTAAAATCAAGAGAAAATATAGGCATAGGAATTATTGGAGACAATGTCCTTACAAATGATGGAGAATGGGAAAAAATTAGAATCTAATTATTCTTCTTCTTCATTTGAATTGTACCCACATTTGCCACAGGATTTACGATCTTTGTGGATTGCCAAGAATACACCGGGTCCACATCCTGGTTCGGGGCAGAATTCGGCTCGTTCTAATTTACCATCTTCTATCTTATATTTTGACCACTTAGATTGTGGGTTAGGTCCTTCTGCCATTATTCATCTCCTCCTGTTTCTTTTTGAACACGAGTCTTCTCATGCCTATCGACAATGAATTTTGGTTCTAATGAGGCAGATTCTTCTGAATCATAAACCAATGCAATTCCAGTAGTTAATGCCATACCATATCGAGTATTGACATTCTTAACAAAAACCAATTCTTTTTTTGAGCCTGGTTCTGCTTTTGCCGCAGCTGTTATCATTTCTGAAAGTGTAGGTGTAGGGAGTTTTGCGTGATTCCATTCAAAGGTCAATTCGACTCTTCCAAGTAGTGGGTTTTCTTTTCTTTCAATTATTTGCATATTTATTTCCTCCTTATCTTATATTTACCTTCAAAGCATAAGTTCCAGGACTAGTTACATTCAGTCTTGCTGCTACTTCAGATCTTTCGGGATTAAGAATTATCACATAGCCCTGCCAATCAGTAGTCACTGGTGCATTTGGGCAATGCTTACATTGTACTATATCTTTTTTATTTTCAGGTTCGGGCAGTATACGATAACATTCGCCACAAGCAAATGGTTGCTTAGCCATTTTAATCCTGCTCCTGAATCCAAGATATTTCTCCAAGTCCATCCATCTTACAATTTAATCCAATCTTACTTGCTCTAGGGTCATTCTGGTTGATTGCCTTAGAAACTACACGAGAACGTATGTAAGAACCCTGTTCTAGATGCTTTCCGCTTGAGGAACCTTCAATTCTCCCCGCTCCCAAGTTCACATTAATGGGTTCATCAAGAATCTGTGATTTGTGCAATAAAGCTTCCATAGGGCCTATTCTAACGAATGCTCCATATTCTGAAATCTCAGAGGCGTAGCCGTCTACAACTTCATTATTTTCCATATTGAATAGTAATGCCTTAAACCTAACACGTTGATAAATAGCACCATCTCCATGAATAATTTTTCCACGCCCTAACGGTTCATGATCGAATGTTAAAACTGTATAGTTCTCATCAGGATCAAAGCGACCTTCGAATGCATCATTTGCTAATTCATCTATGTGGTCAACTAGGTTACGTCCTGCACGAATATATTCTGCAGGTATTCTTATTGTATCTTCGCGGGTGACTATGCTGTACATTCCTTTTTCCTCCATTAAACGGACTGCTCCGAGGTTTGTCGGAGGAAGGCAGAAGACCCCCCGTCCCTCATCGGCAAAGCCTCCAGAGGAGAAGTCCGTTGAGTCGCCGACTTACCTCCCCTGTATAAGCGCAACGGATGATTAATGACTTCGGAAAATGACATTTACCTCACAGACCGTAGGTCTGGATGATAGTTTAGTGCGAATGTTCAAGTGGGTATTGAACCCCATTTAGACCCTGATGCGAGGGTTCACTATGTCAAGTCAATTGAACAAAGTTACTATTTGTTTGATTATGACATCTCTTTTAGTACTAATGCCTCATTCGGGGTTCTTAACAAATTATGAAAATCATAGTGGTGAAATTGACCATATAGTCGTTGATTCATATTCATCAAATTCTGACTCTGTTTGGGTAGACGGAGAACAACCATGGCCTCAACCGGGTAGAACATCTGGAAGAGAATCTACCCCTCCCAATCATGGACCTGATGGAGGAGCAGGATTAGATTCTCCTGACAATGCTACAGAATTACAGTCAATAGTGGACCCAGTAATCAACTGGCAATACAGTAACTACGTTTATTCGACTGATTCATTCGCTACTCCAATTGCCGATCTATCTGAATCAATCGTATCTGACGAGGATTCTAATGAGAGGTGCGGTGGAGATTCATTATTCACCATCATCATACAGACTGAGGATGTTGGAGGTAGTCTCCATAGCTTCCTTAGAATCATAGAAGGAGAGGATGCAGATCTTGCATGGGAAGTTGATTTGGGAGAAACTGATGAAATTAAAGCATCCCCAGTGGTTGTTGATTTAGACTATGATGGAAAACAAGAAATCATTGTTTCCTTCGATTTAAGTGGTACATTCTATGTCAAAGGATATTCGCCTGAATTAATTTGTACAGTTACTGGTTGGTCTGCTGGAGGCAGTCATGTCACTGAATTATTGTGGACTTACTCGGATTCAACATTAATGATTGGGAGTACTGATGGACCTTATGTAAGTAGTGCATATGGCGGGCACAAGCCGACTGCCCAACCATTACTTGCAGACTTAGATCTAGATGGCACTGCAGAATTAGTCCTCTCATTGATTGAAAAAAACTCAGATGACCCAGTTATCTTGGCATTGGATATAACTGGGTCATCTGCAACTTCAATATGGGAAAAAACATTAGATAAAGGGACACATCCGTCTGACCCAGCATTTTTACAAACTGATGAAAATACTGCTTTCGTGATATTAACATCTGTTCAGAGTTCTACAAGCGCCATGTGGTTATGGAAATTAGATGCGTCTGATGGCGATTCGAATTGGGATGGAAAGTCACTGGAAAATTTGAATGGATTTGATTCGAATGTACCGCATATAAGGCTGCCTGGCCCAGTTATTGCAAACTTAGATTCTGATGATGCTATGGAAGTAGTCATTACAATACCATCTGACTTTGATGGCAGTAGTGCAGCATATGGAGCAGAATATTATGGTATTGAGATTAGTGATGGTACAAAGATATGGGACTTTGAGTCATCTAATGGGTATGCAGATTCAGCGCCAATAGTTATCGATACAGATGAAGATGGTGACCACGACAGGGTTTGCTGGATTACATGGACTACTAACAGTTGGAATACAAATAGAGATGGTTTTGCTGGATGCCATGATGATACTGATGGAACAAATCCTCAAGAAGCATGGAGTAAAGAAATTCTAGAGCCACAAGGAGCGCCAAATGATGGTATCGCAGTTTCCTCACCTCTATGGATGAATATTGATGGCTCTGATGAACCAGAATTAATTGTACCATATGGGAGAGAATTGAGAGCCTATGATGGAGATTTAGGAACTATGGCTGGAGTTAACTCTGATTGGAGTGAACCAATTACGATTAACCATAGACTTTGGTCATCACCATCATTAGCAGATATTGATGGAGATGCAACTTTAGATTTAATTCTAGGTGATACAGTTATTTCAAATCAAATAGCCGACATAAGACCTCAATTAGATGGTAGAAGCATAGAGTTCAGCCCTGTTGCACCAGATCCTGGAGAAACAGTCACTATTACTGTATCTTTTGAAAATGCAGGCACCGCAGAGACTGATGAAGATTCAGATGTAATACTATATGCAGATAACCAGATAATAGCTCAAGAAAGGTTCGGCAATATGCAGCCTGTTGATCCTACTGGTTCGGGTTCTTTATCGACATTTAACGTAGAATGGTCAGGAAATCTTGGCGAACATGAATTCAAACTGGCCTTAGACCCTTACAGAAATATTACGCAATCTAGATACGATAACGATGTTTATATGACCACATTAAATATTGTTAACCCGTATAATGCTAGTTTCGAAATTCCAACCGAACCAACCATTGTAACACCAGGTGAAAGTTCTTTGTTTACACCTAATATTCGTTCAACTGGAAGACTGGCAGGGGTGTGGAGCCTATCCATAGATGCTACGAGCTTACCAGATGGGTGGACTTGGAGTGATGAAACTTCTGGAGGTATTGAATCTATAGAAATTGATGTAGGACAGGTTTGGTCACCAAACCTGAGAATACATGCTCCAAGTGATGCATTGGGATCTGACTCAGGTTATTTGACACTAACATTGACATTAGATGATGATAATAATGTTTCAATCTCCGCACTTGCTGCAGTAGAGGCAAATAGGACTAGAGGGCTTTCTATTAGGGGCCCTGATGGAACTGCAAATACACATGGTTATGGTTTGACTGGGGAATATGCAGAAGCATGGATGCTGATTCATAACCTTGGGAACGCATTAGAAAATCAGATAATTATGTCTTGGGATACAACGACATGGGGGAATGACCTCAAATTGTATGATCTAGATGGAAATCAAATTCCGGCTCTTTCACTGGAACCTGATGAGATGATTTATGTCACTGCTAGACTAGATGTACCTAGTAATGCAAATTTGGGAGATACTGTTAGTACGCCACTTGAAATGTGCGTTAGTGAAGATATATGTCAAACAATTCAGATATCTTTTACAGCAACTGGCGTGACAACTGATGTACATCAGAGAACTGTCCCTGGTAGGACATTATCTTGGGATATATCAGCAGATATGCCGGTAGGAGAGAATCAACTTGAATGGTCAATGACGGACGCAGGACTAATTATTCCCGGATGGTCTTGGAGTACAACTGGCGATTTAGAAATAATTGAAGATTCACTTATTCTAACTAGATCTGGTTCATCGAGAGTATATGGGACAATAATTTTGAATTTACCTAACGATGCAGCCCCCTCATACCACACATTCATTGAACAAAGTACTCAATCTACAGACCATATTTTGCAGTTTTCACTTGAAGTTTTACAAATTTATAGAGCAGAATTGACTATTACATCTCCTATAGAACAGCCATACGAAGTTGAAGTTGAGGAAGAAGTTTTAGTAATGATTAAGTTAGAAAATCCAGGAAATGGATTCGATACTTTTAGATTGAGTTCAGAATTGGTTACGAACCTCAATAATGATGAAGAATTTGAGGTGACTGTTTCATTTACGAGCAGTACTGTTTCATTAGGGCCTGGGAGTCTACAAACAATACCTGTGATTGTAACATTACCAGATAATACTCCGGCTAATACGGAAATTGAAATTATGATTATCATGAAATCTCAAGGTAATCTCAGCGTCCAAGACTCGGAAATTGTATCACTTTCAGCTAAACAAGATCATAGGTGGGAGATAAATGGAGAATACCTCGGAAATAGTATCAGAAATAGCACGATAATAACTGCTCCAGGAGAAACTGGACAAGTAACCTTGGAAGCGATTAATATTGGAAATCTAGAAGATGATATCTCTCTTGAAACATCTATCAGTATAACATATTCAGGTTCCGACAACTCCCAAGGTTGGAATGCTTCTGGAACGTCTATTGAAGGTATTCAGGTAAATCAAACAGGAAATCCGTCAGTATCTTGGTCAGTGCCAAATGATGCTTGGAATGGTACAATAATGCAAATTAGAGTGGAAGCAAATGCTAGAGGAGATGTCGTAGATACAATAACTTTTAATGTGGAAGTGCCCCATATTAAAGAATGGAGAGCAATATCTAGTCAAGTCGATTTAGAAATTAATCCAGAGGGATCATCAATTGATATAGAGATATTGCAATTAGGCAACTCACCGTCAAATGCCTATTCTACTGTATATGTAAATGGCTCAAATGACTGGATAGTAGAGACTCCTGAAGAGTTACCGGTTCTATTACCCGGTGAAAGCGCCTTTATGACATTGAATATCACACCGCCAGAAAACGCCCAACATGGAAAAACTGTTGAACTACATATTAGACTAAGGGAAGGAAATTCATTATCTGAGACTATAGTTCCATTAAGGGTTGCAGTGATTCATCAATTTGACTTAGATGGACAGGGACCATGGGTTGTTTCAGAACATGGAGGTTTTCCTCATGCAACACTATTGAATGAAGGAAATGCCCCAACTACTATTACAATTAATGTCAGAAGTTTACCATCTGGTTGGGAGGTTATAGGTGAAACAACTACAGTTCTAGCAGTTGGAGAACTGAAAGGACTACCGATTGAATTGATTCCAGACTCAAATTGGGGAGGAGAAACCTACACAATTAAGATAGAGGCAATTGATGAATTAGGAAATGTCGATGAAATATTACTTGATACTGTGAAACAAGACTATTCTTGGGGCATTTCACCCATTATTACAATGATTAGTGGCGATAATACTCTATTGAAAATTCATGGCACAAACTCCGAATCATCTGTAATTGATGGAAGCCAAGGATTGCTAAATTGGGAAAATGGTGGCGGATGGTTATGGTTAGCATCGCAGTCTGTCCAAGATGGAGAAATAACTATCGATTCGGATGAGGGATTGGTTTATTCCTCATATATCTCTGAGGAAGTAAGTAGAAGTGGTAATTGTCACTTGTCAGGAATACAAGGAGATATTACAGCATATTGTAGCATTAACAATGGAACTAGAATTTTTGACTATACATTCTTACTAATTGACGATAAAGGAAAGTTACTAGACTCCTACTCGGGCACTCTGGAAGAAAACTATTCACTAGAACAATTAAATCTCACAGCCATAAACTGGGATCCAGAACCTGGAAAAAGAAATCTAATCCTGAGAGCTCTAGACTCTAGAGGAGTAGAATTTATCAGTACTGAGAAAGTATTTGATATTAGAAGAAATGATTGGAATATTGGGTTATCGGGAATTGAACTGGTAGGAGTTGGAAGTAATCAGCAAGTTCAGATTACAACGATCAGAGAAAATCAGAACCTTCTAAGTAATGCAGATTGTTTACTAGAAGTAAGTTCAGATGGATATTCTAAGGAACATGTGATGGAACCTTCAGCAGTCTATTTCTTGCCTAAAATTGATAGGCCAGATCTACCAGACGGAAGCGAATTAGTAGTACGATTTAGTTGTGCATTCCCATGGGATATTGAATCAGACTCAACAGATAATGAACAGAGGATAATCTTGACAGATGGATCAGATAACGATGATGGGATTGAAGATTTAGAGACAGGAATAGCAGCAGCAGCTTTAGTGATTGGGCTTTCTGTTGCTTTGGCATGGTTAGTAAAGAATCATAGAGAAAGAAAAGAAATGATAGAGATAACCGAGAAGGCGATAAAACAGAATTTATCGAATAAAAAGAACGCGAAGAAAGACATGTTGGAAGAAATAAAGGATAAAGTTGAAGACGTTGTCGAAATTGTTGAGAATGTTGTCGAAGATACTGTAGGATTTGACGCAAAGGAAGAAGAAATCGAACCAGAAGAAGAATTAGATGAATTCGAACTCAGGCTAAGAAGACTGGGTAAATTATAACACACAATTGGAGTTTTTTTATGGGCGAATATATACCACCATCTGCATTTTATACATTTGATCCGATTAGATATGACCCGATTTTACTTATTGAGCCGATTCTATCATCAATAGGTGGAGATCATACAGAGATTAAGAAAATAGTAGAACATTCTAATGAAATAAAAAATCTAGTTGAAGGAAAAGAATCTCCTTATGATCATTCAACTATGTTATTTCTAACTACCATAGACTGGAAAGAAGGAGGAGGAACCCCCGAACCACTAGATAATGGGATTGCAAGAGATAGAATTGGCAGATTTCCTAGTGATAGTGGAAACGCAATAGAGTATATTCTTGAGTTTACTAGGGAGAAGGAGGAAGAATTATTATTTCATGAATTATTGATAAAACTGACTAATGGTTTATCTCCTGAAAATCTCGGAGAAGAAGGATTCAACTTAGGATTTGCTGGCATGGAACTTTTAGGGTGGTTAAATCATGAAGAGGTTAGAATACTTTTACAAAATATGCAAAGTGGAAAATGGATTATAAAATCAAACGAAACTATAGACGGAGGAGTCAGAGATTCTCTACGTCACTTACAAACATTATTGAAAGCGGCAAATAGAAGGGGCTGTGGCATTTTAATGCGTAGGCATAATTAATCTAGAATTGATTACCGGTTAATCTTGAATACATATCTGAGTATAATTCTGCTGTCTTGTCAATTATATCTTGAGGCAATGCAGGTATAGGAGGCTCTTCTGTACCTTCTTCTCTAGCTTTATACAATTCATTATGATGTCCAGTAGACAAATAATGACCTCTTACAAATTCTTTGGAAAGTTGAACTATCTCTCCTTCCAGATATTTCGCAGCATCCCACCAACGATCTTCGTCTAAAGTTCCGAAGGAGTCAACCAATACAGGAACACGATTCTTGCCCAATGCAAATTCTTTCTTCCCATCTACATGTATCAATCCTCTTTTACTTGCTTCAGATTCAATAATTTTATCCACTTCAACGACAATTGAAAGTATTGAATCAAATTCTTGCTCTGACAGATTTGATATTTCTAAAGCTTCTTTCCTATCTAAAAGTCTATCAAATTTCTCAAACTTAGTAGATACTTCTAGATATGGCTCAGGCAATTTAATTCCTTGATGCAAAACTGTACCTGACTCAAAGCCAAATTCTTCGGCTGTAGCGTCTCCTCTCTCATATCTTCTCCATCCAGAGCCTGCAAGATAATGTCTACAAATCACCTCAAGAGGAACGAATACATTTTCCCTTTCTCTTGAAATTGCTCCGGGTTCTCTAATTACATCGAAACGACGAGCCCTTACTCGGTCAGGAGCATTCATCTCAATCACATGAGTATCACAAATACCTGCCTTCTCAACTAATTCAAACCAATAACAAGAAGTTCTATTCAGAGATTCACCTTTCCTAGGAATTAGACTTGGTATTATTTGATCGAATACACTAATTTGATCAGTATATCTAAATTCAATTATATCGGGGTCCTCTGTACTCCATACTTGCTTTACTTTACCATGATACAACATCTCGACCATGACTCTGTTCGATGACATTAACCCAATGAATATTACTAATGAATAATCAGTAAAAATTTAGCTCACATAGACTGCGATTCGGTAGCCATAATTGTGTTAGACATAAGCATTGCAATCGTCATTGGCCCCACACCTCCAGGGACTGGTGTAATGTATCCTGCAACCTTTGAAACATCTGAATCTACATCGCCAACTAATCGATAACCGCTCTTTCTCGAAGAATCTTCTACACGATTAATACCTACATCAATTACTATGGCACCTGACTTAATCCATTCGGATTTTACGAACTCAGGTTTGCCTATCGCAGCAACAACTAGATCTGCCTTTCGACAAATCTCGGAAAGATTCTTTGTTCTCGAATGAGCAATAGTTACGGTTGCATCGATACCTCTCTGAGCGAGAAGAATTGACATTGGCATACCTACAATCCTAGAACGCCCGATGACAAGTGCATTTTTTCCAGATAATTCAATATCAGACGATTCTAATATTTTCATTATTCCAGCAGGTGTACATGGAAGGAGACCTGAAGAATCTCCTTGAACTAATCTGCCGAGATTCATTTTATGAAAACCATCTACATCTTTCTCTGGCAAAATTGCATCAGTAACCATTGATTCATTTATTCCTTTAGGAAGAGGACTCTGAACCAAGATTCCATGTACTGAATTATCAGAATTTAACATATTAACCGTAGCTAAAATTTCTTCCTCAGAAATATTTCCATCTAAATCAATTCTAGTACTCTTGATTCCACACCTTTCACAGGCCATTTCTTTGTTTCTTACATAGACATGACTCGCAGGATCATCACCAACAATCACTACTGCGAGATGAGGGGCTATCTCTTTACTCTGTAGATTAGTTATTCGATGGAAGAGTTCTTCTTCAATCACACGACCTATCTTTTTCCCATCTAAAACTGTCGCGGACATAATTGATTCGAAGGGACTTATGCACTTCACATTGACGGAAGAGAATCTACCAAATTATGAAGATTTATTGGAGCCCCAGGAGAGATTCGAACTCTCGGCCGTCTGATTACAAATCAGATGCTCTACCAAGCTGAGCTACTGAGGCTTGAATCGCCGAGGACGTTTAACATTTGAACCCTACACCTTGTAAAGATGAAATTGTCCGGTGAATTGATGGGTAAAACCATCTACGCCAATACATGGAAGGAAGTGGAGGTGATTATCTTAAGCAGAGTCATGTGAAAATAAATATTATTATTTCCGGTTGGGTATGCATAATACTTGGGAGTTTACTGTTATTTTCTTCTGGAGAATCTTCACTTGTTCTTTCTTTTGCGGCTCCAGTATCTGTATTGGGACTGATACTACTAATTCTTGGATTGATGTATAAAGATGAAGGGAGCATAAACCCTGAAGAGATTTTATCATGGGAGCCAGATAAAACTGAAATGCCGGAATCAGGAAGAGTGATGTACAGAGTCGATACTACACTGATTAAACCTATTAGAACATCAATATTATGTGGGAAATGTGGCAATATTTATTGGAACGATGGAATTAAACCTAAGAGTTTTGATTGTCCAGATTGTCTAATCACACTTTGGCATGAAGAAGAAGAATGATTATTTCATTAAGCAACCATCAAGAGTAAACGCTCTTTCGATGTTTTAGGAGGGAGCCTATGACACTCGGCAATAATGAGAAAAAAATGCTTCGTTGTATGCGTTCTAAACAAAAGCATGTTTGGACTCTTGAGGAGTTATTAGAAATCACACATTGGAAGGATCAAGTTCACGTTGCAGGTGCAGGTAAATCTCTAGATGAAAATGGATTTGTAGAAACAATTGAGAAACACATGAAATTTGTCACATTAGGTTCTGAAGGACTTAAGGCTAGTGAAAATGGTTTACTCGAGAAAAGAATTTGGGATTGGATTATTTCACAAACAGAGGAAAAAAGAACAATGAACGAATTATTCAATGCAGGTTTTGAAAGACATGAAGCGGGTCCTGGAATAGGCCTATTGAAATCAATAGGTATATCTATTGAAAAAGGAATTTTTACTTTTGATAATGAGGAAGATATTACGGAGATAATTTCTGAACGTGCTAACTTTATTGGGGAAATATCTGAAGAAAAAAAGGATTTTAATAATTTAGAGAAGGAATTAGTTGAACATTTCTCTGGAAGAAAGAATTTGATTAATATCGAAGAATACATCGTAAGAGAATGGAAACTTACCGTAAAAGGAATAGAGGTTCCAGATAAAGAATTGGAGGAAGTTGAACTTGTTGGAGAAATTACACCAGAATTTTTACAAAAAGAAGGATGGGAAAATGCATCTTACAAGGAATTTGATGTTAATGCAGACACCCCTATACCAGTTGGAGGAAGGCCTCATCCGATGCAATCACTAATTGAAAGAATAAGATCGGTTTTCCTAGAGATGGGTTTTTCGGAAATAGAAGGTAACTATGTCCAATCAGCAGGTTGGAATATGGATGCTCTGTTTATCCCTCAATCGCACCCAGCAAGAACTATGCAAGACACATTTTATCTAGATGAGCCAGAGAAAATAGATATTCCAGATGAAATGTTAGATCTATGGGCATCAGTTCATGAAAACGGGCATGATACTGGTAGTTTGGGTTGGGGTTCAGAATTTGATAAAGAAGAAGCAAAGAAAGGACTGCTGAGGACTCATACAACTGTAAACACTGTGAAATATATCGCAGAAAACCCAGTAAACCCTTCACGCGTATTTGGGATTGGAAGAGTCTTTAGACAAGAAACAATAGATAGAACACACCTGCCCGAGTTTCATCAAATAGAGGGAATAATTCACGAACCAAATGCAAGCCTACCTATGTTAATCTCAACATTGAAGACTTTCTATTCAAAAATGGGTTACCCTGATGTTAGAGTTAGACCAGCATATTTCCCATACACAGAACCGAGTGTGGAAGTAGAGGTTTACTGGAGAGGAAAGTGGTTGGAACTCGGAGGAGCTGGTATCTTCCGCCCGGAAGTAACAGAGCCACTGGGTAGTGAATGGCCAGTATGCGCATGGGGAATGGGGCTAGAGAGACTAGCTATGCTAGTTCTGGAGTTAGACGATATCCGTGAACTTTACCAACCAGACTTGGAACGCTTGAGTCGGATGCCAATCCTCTAAGAGAATATCTACTGACTGTAGCAAGCATCAACAATGAAATCAAAATCAGTCCACTATTAGGAGGATTCTTTAGCCAAGGTATGGCAATTAATCCACCTTCAGATGACTGTCCTCCCGGTGGCCCTCCGCCACCACATCCATCAGGAGGAGGGCCTATTCCAGGACCCCAAGTATCTCCATGCCCGGCACAAGGATCGTCATCATCATCGCCACTTTCATCAGATGAGGGAAGTTCTCCTGCGTAACAATTTATGAAGTAGGGGAAACCAATTCCTCCTTCTCCATTAACCATAGTAGTATGGTAATGATACATACCCTCTGGCCAATCAGGAGTTGCGCTAAATATTCCATTACAAGCATCTAATGTCCCGAGACCTTGAACATAGTCATAGTCATCTATTCCTCCGGACCCATCAGCTCCTTCTTTGAGTCTATATGAGGAGGTCATTTCAACTACCTCTCCATCATCATTCCAGCCAGTATATCCGTATATTGAATATCCATCTAATGCAAATCCTACTATCTTTGAATGTGTACTCAAGGTTCTTTGAGATTCTAAATTGTAGTCATACATTGTTTCTCCTTCTTCAGCATGCCAATGTATGCAATTAGAATCTGCATGATAATGGTAAATTCCTCCAGGCCCTGAGTGACCATGGCAAACACCAAGATCGACTGGTTGTTCACCTTCTTCTTGCTCATAAGCGCCTTCTTCTAGAGCCACTGCATCTCCTCCAGGGCCATCTTCGGGACCATAAATTGCCACGCCGGTTACAGAAAAGGCAATTGTGCCCCTAATTGGTGCCATAACACAGCCATCAGAAGAAACTGAGGGATTACATTCGGGATCATCAGTTGGAGTTAATGGTATTGTGTAGGTATCAGATTGTGCACTCGCACAACAGCCTAAAGTTGATTCAAAGTCATGATTAGGTAGGCCGTTTGTACTAATTGTAATATTGCCATCTTCAATTATAAAACTCAAGTCACACATATGGTTTTCTTGCTCATCGGTAGTATAATCATCAACAACAGGTACTTGTTCCTCATCACAAAGTAAGACTCTCGACCACCACCCAGAACTACCAGTTTCTGGATCTGAATCATCATACTCACAACTACCATCATCTTGTGTAGCGTTACTATCATAATTCATAGCTTGAGGATCCATACAACCCATTACTGGTTCTTCATCATATTCACAACTGCCATCATCTTCAGTAGCAGCAGAATTGTAATTATTTGCTTCTGAGTCTGTACAACCACTTACCGGCGCCTGGTCATATTCGCAACTGCCATCATCATTTGTAGCATTAATATTGTAATTATTTGCTTCTGAGTCTGTACAACCCATTATAGGTTCACTAACTGTAATAACAATTGTCTCTAAATCTGAGGAATCTTCCCATGTCCCACATTCTCCTATAATAGAGATAGAGATATTAGACTCAATCTCAGAAGGCCCCCAAGAAAAATCACCATCTTCGGAAAATGGCAGATTTAGACTAAACTGACTAGCATCGCCATCTGACCAACCTAAATCGCAAGTACCAATATTAGGGTGAATTAATGTCCCATTTATTGAAACTATATCTCCGCGAATAATACTAATTTCATTATCATCTACGATAATAATTGTAGGATCTTCATATGGATAATGGACTAAAAATGTAGATGAGAGCCTTGATTCTTGCCCCAAAGAATCAGTTATAATTATCTTCAAAGAATGGGAGCCGACTCCCACATCTGAAATATCGATACTAATTATTCCAGTATTATTCGGTGCAAGAAGCAACGATGAACCATCTAATGTGGCCTCAATGTCTAATGAAGACATGTCTTCATCACTAATAGATATGTGAAGAAATTCTACACTACCAATCAAGATACTATCTGGGACATCGGATTCAATTATGGGAGCAAGATTAATTCCCTCAGATTCAAAATCATAAAAAAGTCCACCAACTAATACACTACCGATCATTAATCCAGCCAAGAAAAGAGACCTGGCGGCGCCATCGTTGTCATCTTTTGAATTACGCATAACATAATGTGTAATGCAATTGCTATTAAACAATATCAGCAAAAAGTTTCGAAAAGGCGTAAAAGATTGTTTTCTTGATTACTCGGTGGATAATGCCTTGATATCAAGTAAGAATTCTTGTACGTCCCAATTAATGCCTGTCCATGCAACTCTTTTTCTTGTCTGTTTGTCAAGAATAAATGTCACAGTTGAGTGACCTACTCCATATTCACCTAGAGATTGGTCGTGAGGATCAACTGTTTCTGAGGAATTTGTATCACTGGTTCCAATTAGTACACAGCCAAGCCAATTACCATCAGGCCTCTCATATCCTTCATCACACATACAATGAGCACTTGCACCTGAACCCATAATCCATCCCTTTCCATTACAGTCAACTCCAGGTGAAAGGTGTGAAAGGTTGGAATGACTGGAAACCCATGCTAAATGTGTATTGATATCAACATCAATAGAAGAAATATTCTGAGATTCTGAGAGAGACCATGTTTCATTCAAATTATCCCAATAATGCAGCAACCAAGAGAAGTTCAGGTTATTGTTGGTAGACCATTCTCCAATATCCCCTTCATTATCAGTTAGATTGTAAGTAATATTTGCATTACTGAATACATAATTCGCGAAATCATTACCGTCATTGTAACACCTATTATTGGATATCTCACCACGGCAAGGAGTATCTATGACTGTGGAGGTATTATCAGGATAAAGAACTGAAAATCTATTCGTAGATTCTTCAGGAGGCTGGCTAGCTTCAATATGCTCATTATCAACTACAATATTCCAACTATTCCAGACATTAACTAAAGTAGATGGTCTTTCTGCTGAAAGATGATCCCACTCATATCCATTTGCCTCTGTCCACTGAGCAAATCTATCCACAGTATCTCGAGCAGGATCGATAGTGATTGACAATATTACAACATCATCTGAATATTCGCCAAGATTTTGATGTATCCAAGCTAGATTAGCAGAAATGGCAAGACAAACATCAGGGCATGAAGTATAAATGAAGGCAACAACTACTACCTTGTCAGAATAATCTGAAAGTGTAACTGATTCTCCGTCCTGATTCAATAATGTGAAATCAGGGGCATCTGGTGGATTTTTATATTCTGTACCATACAAATCCAATCCATTATTTGACTGTAAGCAACCAGAAAAAAATAAACATAATGCGACTAAAAGAACTAGTGTTTTTTTCATGGAATCACCATTCACTCATCTAATAATAACTTAATATCCTCAAGAACAAGTTCTGCATTCCAAGCCGTATCGGCCCACCAAACTCTCTGATTCATCTCCTTATCGACGATTATGGTACCAGTTGTATGATCAACCCAATAGCTAAGTGGATGATGCATAGTTTGTACCTGACTAGATTCTTTCTGGGATTCACTACAACCTTCGTTGTCAACAGAAACATTAGCTGGTGTATCTGCACATGTATCAAATCCATCTGCTACTCCGTCACCATCTAAGTCTGAGTCATAAGTTGCTAGGCCTACCTCAAAATTCCTCCAAACAGGTTCTATAACTTCTAATTCACCAGTTAGGTGAGGCCAATCTAATCCTCTAGCATTAGAATAATTATTCAAAACTGATGAATTATCGGTCCATGGATCCACCGTCACAGTTAGTATCTGGACCTCTGTACGGTAAAGGTCGCCTAGTAATTGAGCAACATAAGCGAGGTTGGCACTAACTACTGGACAGACATCTGGGCATCTAGTGAAAAGGAATGCCACTACAACTACATCTCCTTCATAATCATAGAAATTAAATTCATTGCCTTCTTCATCTGTTAATGTGAAATCTTCTGCTGGCATTGAAGGAGAAATATCTTCTCCATAGAAAATATCTACTTCTTCGTTACCTATACAACCAGAAGTGACAAAACATAGAGCCATTAAAATTGCAAACAAATTTTTCGACATTGTAACCACTACTCCTCTTCATCTCCAGTAGGCCGACCCTTTTTTACAGTTCGACTGATTGCTACCGCAGCAAAAAGAACTAGCCCTATCCAAAGGAAAATCATATTTGATTCTGAAGTGTTCAAATCTTCGTTACCGCTATTTCCACTGGGCAATACGAAATTGGGGGTTGTTTCATTGTGAGTATCTAGAATAATTGTGATATTAACGGTATGCCAAAGTGAACCATTAGAATATACTAATACTTGATAATTACCGGCGGACCAGTTGAGAGGGTCTAACCATAATTGGCATTCATCCTCATTCCCTGTACTATTGTACGGTTGAGCAGTACAAGTCCAATTATGAGTCGAATTTTTTGGATTCTCCATCTCAATTGTTCTTTCTAAGTCCATGACTACATTGTTGAAAATTATACTATCATTTTGTGTTACTTGAGCATCGTCAGGTTGGATTGACCCATTTCTCATGATGAATTGGAATGTATTAGCACCGTGTGCATCAACTACTGGATTGATGAATAAAATAATGACGAAAACTACAATTGAAACATTTTTCATCGAACTCACCTAATCAATTCATTCAGAATCCCATAGTGGTGGATAATCAAATCTTGAATCATAGTCTTCATCAAATTGAACAACATAAACTCCTGTGACCATATCAGAAACGAATACAAACCCTCTAGGGTCATATTGTAATCCCCAATTAAATGGAATCATACAAGATGCCCAGCAATCCGCCATATCATACCCCATTTCTTCGGCTGGATTATCAATCCAAGGTGGACCAGCAGGAAGATAATAGCCAATGGTCTTAGTTTCGGCTAACTCTGAAATTGCTTGGAATCCTCTATCGGGCTCTGGAACTCCATTTTCCCATACTATTTCATCCCAAATATCACCATGATCAGTTACCCAAGCACCAGCGTGATAGTGAGTGTAGTACACATGACCAGAGGGGCCAGTATCGCCATTATGTGGGCTGAAAATATATCCGCCAGGTATCCAATGTTGTGGGTGTGAACCATTTCCTTTCATTCCCTCTCCAGGAAGCTTCCATTTTGAAACTAAGAAAGGTTCAGCAGGATCAGTAGTGTCAATTGTCCACACATAACCTGTATGATTCTCATTGGAACCATATTCAGGAGCGATGTAGGTATAGTGTCTCCAGTTTACTCCATAAACTGGGTCTTCAAATCCAGTTCCACAATTAGATGGCCACTCCTCTACGGGGTCAAACACACTAATTCCTGAGCAAATTAAGTAATCATTTGGAACTGCATAATGTATGTTGTCATTTCCTTGATTAGAATCTAGCCATTCATCAGCATCCATATTTGCATGACCACCACCTTCTGGGCCATACCATCCATCATCTGCGGACGGACAACCCATCCAACGACCAACTTCTGGGGGCCAATTAACTCCCAAAGGATCAGCAACTTGAGGAGGTGTACTAACATCTACTAATCTCAAACCTGCGCCCCAATAAGAAACTGCGAGTAATCTTTGTTGAGTAATAGGGTGTACAAAGTAAACATTGTCATGATTAAAGATTGAACCACCACATGTAGTATAAGGCTCAGGAGTGTAACCTCCCCAACGAATAATTTCGCGACTAGTATTTTCTTGTTCTTCATTCTGATTAGGAAGCCATGAATCTAAACCTCTAGGGACATAGAATACTTGAGTTCCTTTGTAGAATGTACCACTACTACCTTCGACCATTTCTGGATAAGGATCTGCCCCGAAGAGGAATAAATGACAATCTGCTTCATCCCAAGCATTAGTTGGATCTAAAGCAGGATCCCAATCGCAATAAATCGCTAAGTCCTGATTATGGAAACCTGCAGGAGGATTATTCCATTCTGCAACCTTTACTGGACTGGTTTTATCTCCAACATAAATCACATCCATTCGATTTGCCCCACTATTAGCATCATCATCATTTGGAATTGGATCAAGTTCACTATTTGTTAGTTCATGATTAACTAATACCCAGTTATTATCTTTGGTAACTTTGATATCAATCATTCTAGCTATTTCAGCATAGTAAGTAGAAAGCATTTTGATGTTATTAGGATCGCTAATGTCAAGAATCTCAAATTGGTTGTAACTTGAAACATAAGCGTAACATCCGCCAGTACCGTCAGCATATATTTCACAATCTTCCATGAAATTGCCTTCAATTGTTATTTCAGAGTTATCTCCAGGTGTTGGACCTACATTCTTGTATTCATCAGAGCAAGGTCTTCCTGCAACATTATCTAAGTCGGCAGGAGGTTTTTCGTTCCCATCGCAATTAAGGTTATGATAATCAATTAGTTTAGCATTAGCGGTAGATAATCTATGAGCTAGTAGATCATTATGTGAATGATTTTCATCTTCAATTTCTATAACTGGATCTATCCATTCCATGTCAGCGTCGTCCTCAGAGGAATCATCACCAAGCATAGACATACACCCAGATAAGGGAGTAATTAGCATTAGAAAAACCATTAGAAACATTGGAAAATTAGAAATCCGTGACATCGCAAAACCTCGTACTAATTATTTCACAATAACTTCTACTTGTGAATGCTGCGGTTGTAATGTTAGAAATTAACCAACGTGATATGGTTTGTCTATATCTAATTGAACGATATATAATCCTGTGGTAATACATGAAAGATATACGTAACCATTATGGTACTCAGCGGCCCAAATAAAGGGTGTCCAGCCAAAATCATAGTACGAGCTTGAGAGAGGGGTTCCATCTTGTCCATGAGGCAGATGATATCCAATAGTTGATACAGAGTGTACTTCAGTTCTATTCAGATTTGGATTCTTAGCTTCTAACATTAAAGTCTCAATATCAACAACCCATAACCCTGCATGATAACTAGAGAGATATATTCTACCATCCCAATTACCACCGAGACTCTGATCAGGTAAACCTAATGCAGAATTAGTTTCAAAAATCTGCGCATCTGAGTTATGAGGACTGAAAAGTAACCATTCTTCCCCTCCAGGAATATGATGTTCTTCGGCGAAAGGAATTTCCCAACTATGGATGATTTTTGGCTTGAATGTTACCTGACCATTCAACGTTTCATATTCAGTTGTATCAATCAAATAACCCAAACCAGTCCCCACTGTTGTCTCCAACACTTCAGTTGCAAGGAATGTCAGATGCATTTTGCCTGCTGGATAACCTAGATGAGAGGCGTCAACCATTTCATCCATTGGCTCAGCATAATGAATGTATGAGGCTCTGCCGCCATTTTCATTCCCTGTACAGCCACAATCAATTTGTCCATCCTCATCAAGATCCGCGAACTCCATCCATTGTCCAACTTCTGGAGCTCGCCAATTACATGTCAACTGAGTGCCTAATGTAGCCGCACAGCCACCGGCAATGAATGCGTATTCAATTGGTGAATTTTGAGGATGTGGTACATCGCTAACATCAAAAATTCTTAGCCCTGCTTCCCAATATGCTCCATAGATGTATGTCCTACCATACCTAGGATCTTGTTGGTCTTCACCAGGCCATGTTTGAACTGTCATATCATGTATGTAAATCCATCCGCCAAGAGTATTCTGCCAGTTAACTTCAGCTTCACCAACCTTCAAAATACGAGGGCTATCACTTGGCCCATCGAAATTGAGATGTGCTATTGTAATTCCTCCACACGCATCACCTTGACCAATGTCACACTGTTCGTAATCTGGATTAGCAACAAAAATATACCATTCATTATCGATCATATGGGTGTACAAGTTATGTGGCCCACTAGGGTGATCAGCATCATACCATGCATCAACATAAGTTGGATTGTATTTATCTGAAACATCAATTAGAGTAACTGTGACTTGAGCAGGATCGCCCCATTCACCAACGTTAGGATCAGCATTACCTGGGTCCACTAACTGATTCTGTACAATAACATATTCATCTCCATTATATTGTAGATATTTCACATCTAAAACTTGAGTATTTGGATCTACATACACGCCAGTAACCGTTGTATTCTCTGGATTTGTAACATCTACAATATGCATCTCGGACCAACCTGCAATATAGGCATAAGTGCCACCATCAGGAGATTCAGCAACCTGAACTTCAGCATTTCCAGGTGCAGTCAATTGATTAAATGAAACAGGCTGAATATTATCAGTATACATGATGTGCTGACTAGCATTCCTATGGTCATGCCCGTCATCTTGCATAAGTGGATCCATGATTGAAGAGTTACTATTTACTGATTCAGAAGCCTCGTCTGAAAGAAAAATTGCAGCGATACTAGCCGTAAACAAAAAGAAGATTAGGACTCCTGCTAAAGCAACTCTACGGTTATCCATATAGGCCGGAAGCAACCAGTCATGTTGAAGTCATCGGAGTGCATGGGATGGACTGTGAGATACCATCGGGCAGTTGTAGTGGGGATATTTTTTGTTCTTCTATTGCCATCAATTACTCATGCTCATGACCAAAAAGAGTATAATATTCTAATCACTGAAAATGGTTTGCAGCCCCCCTCATTAAATCCTGGGATATTGGTTGAAACTGATACTTTATTTTTCAGGAATGTAGACGATAGAGAGAATGTGACTCATAAAATTTTAGTTGATGCAGATCAAGACGGTTTATTTCAAGGAATAGATGATTTTGAAACAAGTTGGATATCAAGTTCTTGCGAACTTAATGAAACGGGTGAAAAGGTGAACCCTGAATGTGAACAGCAGGCTCTGATTCTATTGGCCCCGTCCAATAGACTATTTCCTGGAAACATTTCAATGATTCATCAAATGAAAGAAAATAATGAAACAATAGAAATTAATTTCTATGTCAATTTCGCACCAGATATTCACGAAGTAGATGAAAATCTACCAACGGGAAATACAGATGGGGAATTACTTGTTGAGAAAAGTAGTAAAGAACAGACTTTAGAACTCATAATATTCATTTCTGTTCTTGGTATATTTTTAGTAGGGATTGAATTAATTAAATCAGATGATGAGTAGAATCTTCAACGGTTGAACTCAAGAACCCCTTGCGGTTCCGATAACTCGTAGGGCGCTTAGCTCAGCTTGGAAGAGCACCTGGTTTGCAACCAGGTGGCCGGGGGTTCAAATCCCCCAGCGTCCACCATTAAGATATCATTTATTGTTGAACAGAGTATTAATTAAAGAATTGATATGGAATAGACATGTGACTTCGGGCGGAGAATGGATAAAATTACTACCCGAAAGACTGGAAAGAGGCTTAAAACACTTGAGAGACGCAGTTAATATCTTCAAAAAACTACCCAAACATTCCGCCTTGAACGTGCGTAATGCGGGTGAGGCGTTACTGAAGCATATTGTGTATCGAGATTCTAAAGAAATAAAGAAAAATCTAACTCTCAAGTCTCTTAGGGAAAAAGCTAGACAACAGAATCTGATTACTGAAGAAATAAATATGAATTTGGAAATCATTGCCAAGGTTTGTAATTATAATATGCATGACAATGATGATGCTGACGACTCTACAGATGAAGTAATCAAATTAGCATTGACATTAATGGAAAAATGCTATATCTGGCATCTCGAAAATGAGGGGATTTTGCCAAATCATAAAGAAAATTTCAACAATTACATTAGACCTGAAGATGCTATACAAAAAGCCATGGAGATTGCCGCTGAAATCTTAAAGAATACACGCAGGGAATTCGATGAAGATATGGCTAAAATAGATGAAGAGAGACAAAAAGTGGAGAAGATGTGGAAAAAGGCATTCGAGTATCAGTCGGCGCATCCATTTTCACACAAGCAGCCAAGGGAATTCGGAACCACTAAGGGATTGAAGGCAGAATTGATGAGTTTTTTGGTAACTTTAGAAAATGAAGATACAAAAAATAGAGTATTTTCAGGATTACGTAAAAGAGCACGTAAGCACTATATCAATGAACTTTGGACACCAAAGATTGGAGATTTAGTGCGTTTTAAAGATAAAAATGAGGATTTTAAGGGCGAACTAATTAGAATAAAAAATATATCACAGTCAAACGGACGGAAACTATGGATGGGGCTAGTATCTAACAGAAAAAATAATCATTCAGAATGGTTCTCACTATTTGATTTGATAAAAATAACTCCTGATGATTTCAAGGATTATAATCTAGATGATTTTTAATATATCAATTATCTGAATCGTTAAATGAATCATAGTAATAAATCTTGGATAAATACTAATTATGCCGAAATATAGATTTAATGTTGGGGTTCAAATCCCCCAGCGTCCACCATTAATTATACCTTATTTATCACATAATCGGGAAATTAATTCTGACTTACGTCCAGATTCTTTTAACCCATGTAATACACATAATTCTTTGAGATCAGAGACCAAAAATTTGTTCAATACATCTTCATCAGGAATTGGAGAATTCGACATGTAGATTCTGATATTTAGGAGTAATTGCTTGGCTATTGCTTTAGCCATTAAGCAAGGGACAGCATTTCCTACCTGAGTATATTTATCTCTTTTACTTCCAGCGAATTTATATTTTTTAGGAAAGGTTTGAATCAAGGCACATTCATCTTCTGTTAACATTCTGACTTCAGTTTCCGAATAATAAACTAAAGCATCAGCACCATCTTTCCAATATCTTGCAGAAAGAGTATAGCATGGCTTATCAGGTTTAATCAACTGCCAACCAAAACCTTTTCCATTCTTCTTGTTTCTTTCCTTTCTTCTCCTAAATCCATCAATCATTTTTTGTGTATGGAAATAATTGGCTGGAACTTCTTCTTTAGGCATTAATACAGTACCTGCCCCTAACCACTCTTTTACCGGTTCAATTCCAACATCTAATTTAGATTGACCTTTGGAATTTACATTTTCCCCATGAGTTTTTTTAGGATAAACTATTGGAAAGTTTTTATCATCTTTTGAGCCAATAAAAATCACTCTACGTCTTTTTTGTGGGACACCATAGTCAGCTGCAATTAGTTTCTCCCACCGCACATTATATCCTATTTTCTTAAATTCCTCTTTAATTATCTCAATAACTGCAAGCCCCTTTTCATTTTTCATAGTTAAGATACCAGGGACATTTTCCATCACAAAGTAGTCTGGTTTAACTCCGTCAACCATTCTTATAAAATCCATGAATAATGAATTTCTAGGATCTTTGTTATCTCTCCTTCCAGCACCGCTAAAACCTTGACAAGGAGGACCTCCACAGATTACAGAGACTTTTCTATCTCCTATTATGTCCTTCACTTGGTCAACAGAAACCTTTCTTATATCTCCGCAAATTGTTTCGGCTGTTTTATGATTATTAGCAAACGTCTCTGCATAAGTATCAATATGTTCGACGCCAAGAATTACTTCAAAACCCGCCATTTCGAAGCCTGTACTCATACCTCCAGCACCACAGAATAAATCTATGACTAAGGGTTTAGATGAGGCCATGTGCTATCTCTGAAATCCGTAGTTCTAAGTATTATCCATCTCAAATTACTACAAAACAGAAGGAGAATTAGAGTTAATATAATGATTAATCACCGGATAATTTCTCCCAGAATTTATTTGAAGCTCTCCAATTAGAATATGGACGATTGTTGGGTTTGTGAGGATCGTAGTACATACCACTGTCAAGGTATATTTCGCCAGTTTTTACATATTCAATCCATTCTATGAAAGTCAAAGGGGGGCCAATTATCATCTCAGTAAATACTTTTTTAGATTGAACAAATTTCACCCAACCATTTTGGCCAAATTTTCGATTAACACGTGGTTCTAGTGTGCTTCGATACCATTTAGCAAGTATAACATCATCATGTTGTAGACTACTGGGGATGATTTCTGATTTATTTTCTCTGCTATCTTTGGAATAATTATAGTAAATGGTTACATCTAAATTTGATTCTACAGTCATCTTCTGCCCATAATCATTGTATTGATGGACATTAGGAAATACTCTTCCAGACCAAGAATACCTATCTGGTCTATCGGCTCTAGATTTTGTACCAAATATTTGTAAAAAAACATCGCGATTAGTGACATCGGGGTTATCAGTCTGCCAAAGATAATAATCAGCCGACCAATCTCCAAATGTTGTTTTTGATCTACCGGTTTTTAGTTCAAAACCTTGCCAATCTGCTGAATCATCTCGATTAGCACTAACGCCAAATTGTGATTCAAGCCAATGTCCAATGCTCCCATCATGTTTTAATTCAGGAAGAATCTTTCCTTTAATACGTTCATTGAATATTTTTTCTAATTTTTCGAAAGATTGGCTATCGGTTTCTGAGTCCAAAACATCTCTTCTAATCATCTTAGAAATGAAATCATAAAAACTACGGAACGTTGCTAACATAATAATCTACATACGACATTACTATTGATATAAGTTATTGGGTTGATTCGGAATATCTATTCCTCATCTTTCCACCAATCTTCTTTAGATGACATTTTACTAATAATTTCATCAAATGAAGAGATTACATCTCTGGCTTCTAACATAGTATCCACTATAGCTATATCTAAATTCCTAGAACGAGAAACTAATTGTAATATAACAGTATAACTAATTACAATTTTCTGAAATTTTGGCCCTATCCAATAACCATCTGTACTTCTTTCCACCATATCAACATCTCCTCTCCTGACATATTTCGGATCTTCCTGGTGGGTATTCTCTCGAATGAAGAAATTATACTTAGAATACTTCTGATTTTGAATAATCTTAGATTTCTTATTTGTACCAACTTGTAATTGAATATATTTCCCTTCAACCGGATTAATCTCTTTTCTAATGATTTTATTTGTTAAAAATGGAATCTGGAGATTGTAATAAATAATCAGTTCTGGCATACCATTAACCCAAAATCCCAAGAAAACAACTAAAATTAGTTCAATCGGAGTAGAATATTCGTAAATTGAAGTCCCAGAAAATAGAAGATAGATTGGGTATGCAATAATTAATCCAAAAATCAAAAATGTAAGTTGAAGAAATCGATATTCCCTTTCTTCTTTAAATAAAACATTTTTCTGGGAATCGAATGTCCACTCCGAACTAGGATGAATTTTCTGACCGGATATTAAATCCATAAATATTCGAGATGCAGTTGGTAAATAAATTGACCTAAGCAGTTTGATTCAACCAATCAAGGCAAGCCTGATGCGTACATGTTGGTGGATTGAAAAGAAGTTTATCTTCAGGATTAATTATATCAATTAATAGATTAGAATTTGAACCTTCAGATACTTCAACGATGGAACTAGTGGAAGCCGGTAGGTAATCTTCTCCAGTACTAGCAAGCGATAGGCGAATAATATGCCCGGCTTCTATTTGTACATCCATAGCAAAGAACTCCATCTTAGCATTAATTGTATCAAAGATTGGTAACCATGTTTGTTCCTGATCTCCACCCTCATGATATCTTAGATCCATAATTGCGTGTCCAATGTGGATACAATATCCTTCTTCGGAACAGTCCTCTAATAATGCATAAATTTGACCGCCAACAGTTGCTGTTGAAACATCTATATGCAATCTGGGCAATCCTGAAATCCAAATATCTTCAGTAAATGCCTCACTCTCATAAATAGGTCCAAAATTTCCATTTGGAAGTATTGTAGTTGTACCTCCAGCTACATTCATCATACCTCCTCCAAGATCGAATGAAATTGTCTCCATGTCTTGGGGAGGGTACCTATCTTCAATTCTCCATTGGCCCTGATTAGATTGTATTTCTACAAATAATCCTGGTTTATCGCCAACTCCTTTAAGATACCAGTCAAACCATTCTAGTAAGTCTTGCATCCAATCAAATCTAACCATTTGCGGATATGCCTCTCTACCTCTTCCTTCTCCTGAACGATCAAAGTGGTAATCCGGCCTATCAGGATAATCATGATCCCATTGGCCGAATAGCCCTTTGGATTCGATACCTGCATCAATTAACTGATTAATTACTGGGATAGCCATATGCGGGTCAACATTCCAATCATGCATACCTTGGATAAGATAAACTGAACCTTCGTAATTTTGTAATACCCTGTCTAAGAAATATCTCTCTTCCCAATATGTTCCTGCTAACTCTCCACCCCACATGTATGCAGCCACTCCAGTACCTGGGCCAATGATATAATCTGGACACATATTTCCAATGTCCTCTTGATCACCGTCAATACCATATGACCCATAAACACCGTTATGCATTATTGCGGCTCTAGCTTCGCTGCTACCGTTTTTCCACATTAATTCCATGACTCCAATGAGACCAGAAATTGGAACTATTGTCTTTAGATATTCATTTCCAAATGTGGCGGCCTGCCATGGAGTAGAGCCATCATATGATTTACCAATCATCGATACTCCACCATTGCTCCATTCTTGAGTCCCTAGCCAAGTCACAGCCGCATCAACACCTAGTTGCTCGGCATTACCCATCAAGTCCATACAATGATTCGAACGTCCAGTTCCCATTACAGAGACTTGAGCAAAAGCATACCCATGAGGTAATATCTGATCAATTATCATCTGACCTAGCCATGTACCTGGAACTTCTATTGAAGGGGTTTCTACACTGACTTCATCGAAATAAGGGCCGAATTCTGCAATTACTGGTACTGTGACTCCTTCAGGCACATCTGGAAGCCAAACTGCAAGACTAACAACACCATTAGGAGCAGAGCCTCCTTCACTGAGTGGAAGTTCAAAATTTACGAAATAGTGAGTTGACCCCCACTCATTTTCTGTTTCGAGTAGTTCATAATCGCCATATTCCATCACAAATCCATTAGCCTGATCTGTGGTGTATGGCCACTCTGATCTTTCCCACACAGGAACTCTATCATAAATTCCTAAATCTTTTTTAATTTCGTCTACAACATCATCAATTATCCAACCCTGTAAAGACACTAATAACATGATTATTACCATTGATACTGCAATTCCTAGCAACTTAATATTAGAACGACTTAAATTACTGAATTTATCAGATAGAGGAGTTGATTTATGATCCTCGACAGGTATTCCCTCTATCATAGTAAACTTTCGTATAGAACTGTATTATTCAGACTTATGCATTGTTGATAGTTGAAATATTTTATTTTTTAAAAAAAATGATTAATTAGAGCCGAGGAAATACAAATGTATTTATGCAGAAAAGTCAAAAGTAAACAGACATTAATGAATGGATTATGATAACGTAAGTTAATGAACTCAGGACATATACTTGCAATACTGATTGGTTTTTACGCTTCTTTCGCTGTAACAGTGATGAGTGTGGCGCCATTATTAGGATGATTCACACTTACTAACGATCCTAGTACAGGAGAGAGAAATAGTGAATACAGCGATAATTTGGTTTAGAAAAATAATCAGAATACACGATAACCCCATGTTAATATGGGCAGAATCTTCTCAAGAAATAGATTCTATAATCCCAATTTACATTATTGATGAAAATTGGAGTCTCAATCATGAAAATAATATAGGTGTAAATCGATTAAATTTTCTTTATGATTCTCTATTAGATTTAGACAAAAATCTTAAAGAAAGATACGGGACAAAATTGCTAATTTGTTCTGGAGATTCTAGTGAAGTAATAGAATCAATCATAGAAGGAACAGAGCAGGGAATAAGTTCACTATTGACAGATTACTGCTCAGAACCTAAAAGTAGAGACGATGTAGGTTATATAATTGAAAATCTAATCACTAGAGAAGTCAATACAAAAGTATTTCCAGCAGTAAGTACCATATTAGATATTGAAAAAATCACTCAAATGAAACACTTCAAAGCACCTAAGTCGACTAAAAATATGGAAAAAATATTCGAAGAGAACCTTATAATTAGCCCATCTGGTCACTTATTGGATGGAGATCTTCCAGAACCTAAGAATATTCATTCTGAACCATTGATTGTAGAGTCAATTATTCGGAGTGAACAATTCTCAAAATTTTATATTTCGGTCGAAGAACTTCGGAAAAAGAATTATCAATTAAGATTAGAAAAAGGATTTGAGAAATCGTATTTTCTCGGAGGAGAAACAGAAGCGTTAAGAAGACTTAAGGAAAAAATAACTGAAAGGCCTGATTTTGTTAATAATTTCAGGAAGCCATCCACTTATTCTACGAACAATATAGAAAACCCAATGGAACCGACAACCACAGGATTATCACCATACATTAGCAATGGATGTCTATCTGTCAGACTAGTATGGAACGAATGTGCGAAGTTAAGAGATGTAAATCAATATACAAAACCTCCAGAATCACTACATGGCCAACTGATGTTTAGAGAGATGTTTTACTTATTATCTCGAATTGTCGAAAATTGGGAAGATGATTTAGATAACTCAAACTGTAAACCAATAAAATGGGATGATTATGATGGGGAAAAAATCAGAGCATGGGAAACGGGAGTCACGGGGTTCCCTTACATAGATGCGATGATGAGGCAGCTCGATGCAACTGGTTGGATGCATCACCTAGGCAGGCATGCTGTATCTTGCTTCTTAACTAGGGGCCAGTTATGGCAAAATTGGAAACATGGTCGAGATATATTTGAGAGGAAATTAGTTGATGCTGACTGGGCAGTAAATAATGGAAATTGGCTCTGGTTAGCAGGAGTAGCTCCATTTTCAATGCCCTACTACAGAGTGTACAACCCATGTCCTGATTCGAAGTCAAGTTTGAATGTAGAGACTAAGGAGGCCAGTTTTGTCAGGCATTGGATACCAGAACTATCATTATATCCGTCAAAATACATCTTCGAACCGCATTTGGCTCCTTTGGAAATACAAAAATTGTCAAATTGTATAATTGGAGAGGATTATCCTTTCCCAATTATTAATAGAAAGGTTTCTCGGAAAGAAAATATATCTAAATTCAAAGAAAACCTTCGAAAATTGTAAAATGAATTATCAGTCATAATTACTAACAAAAAATATTTCATTACAAAAAACGATTAACTTAGATTCTCATTTGTTGAGACTAAGAGTTCTAATTGATCTCCCAATCTTTGCCACAAATCATCTACTTGCTCACTAGTCATATTTGTACAACTGTACATTTACATATATACCATTGTTTTTTCCAAGCATTTCACTAATTCAGTATCATCATAGAAATATTTACCTATTTGAAACAAAAAATAAACAGTAATGTTTGTTATAAGGCAATAGATCCCTATTCCTGCTTTACTGTTAGATGTGGGAAAGGTATTCCAATTCCTTTAGATTCGAAACGATCTAATATCTCAATCAAAATCCAATCTTTAGCCTTTCTTTCTTTGTTGTAATCTTCAACCCAGCAATCCAATCTGAAAACTAAAGCAGTTTCAGTAATATCATAAAGTAACACTTCGGTTTTAGGATTCTCAGTTGTAAATTCGCAATCACCAATCACATCCATAATTATTGACTTCACTAAATTAGGATTAGAATCTAATGAAGTTCTAATCCTAAAACGTAAATTCATTGAATCAGCATCTCCTTGTGAACCACCAAGAGCATAATTCTCTACAATTTCACCCGACAAGGTTGTATTAGGTATCACTACTAGACGCTCATTACCTGTTTTTATTTTTGTTGTCATTAAGCCTACGTCATGAACTCTACCTTTAACTCCCATAACAATGACTTTATCGCCCTTAGAAAATGGTTTATCTAATAGCATTAATAACCCCGAAACAAGATTTGCTGCAGTTTCTTGTAATGCAAGCCCGATAACTAAAGTAAGTATGGTTGCAGACGCTACTATTGCAGTTATATCGATATTCAGCTGATCTAAAGCAATTAGAACTGCTGCTACCCATGCAATTAGCTTTGAAGCACTCACAGTTATTGTTTTCAACGTAGATAAATCGAGTGAGGTTTTCTCATTCATTGATTGGAAAAGAGGTGGGATAAATTCATCGATAATGGAACTAAGAAATTGTGCGAAGAGTATCAATAAAATTGCGGCTGAACCACCAGCGAATGCAACTCTCTCAAATGATTTGTCTTCAAAAATGTAATCAAAAGTCAACCAAATCCCAAGCAAGAAAACTCCAACATTCAGTAGAGGAGTAGCTAAACTGAAAATGCGATCATCATACAAATTATCACTAGATGAAATTACTTTCATCACTGGTCCTCGAAGTATCAGCCTTGAGATTAAGGCCATTATAATACTTAGAGAAATTCCAATTAGGATTTGGGTCAACTTACTGGCTTCCTCAAAATCGTTAAAATAATTTTGCAATAAGTCATACATTGACCATACTATGGCACTACGGTTTAATGTTTTTTCGCCGGCATTAATCTTAAAAAAACGAGCAAAAAAAGAATATTTGGTGCTCGTGCCGGGATTTGAACCCGGGTCGCCGCCTCGAAAGGGCGGCATGATGGACCGAACTACACCACACGAGCGGCAAGCGGCCGAGAAGTAAACCCCACATAATCGCAACGGTTGCAACTACTAGAGAAATAGGTAAATTAATACTCATCTTCTTCAACGGAAAGTGAATTTTTTGTAATATCTTTCCCTGATGATGTTTGAGAAAAAATTGAAGTGATTAGATACAAAGAAAAAATAACAAGAATTACTATTGAAGGATTGAATTTTTCTTCGGCCCATCTACTAGAATCTCCAGGGTAAAAATCAGAATTATCTCCTACTCCATCGCCGTCGGTATCTGATGTTTCATTAGAATCATATGGGAATACATCAGAATTATCCCCCATTCCGTCGCCATCTGAATCAAGAAACTCATCCGGATCATTAGGGAAAATATCTGAATTATCCCCTACACCATCCTTATCGAAATCTAAGTGTTCTGAAGAATCAAATGGAAATATATCGGAATTATCTCCCACTCCATCACCATCAGAATCCTGATGTTCATTTATGTCAAAAGGAAATAGATCTGAATTATCTCCCACTCC
>CACJKA010000011.1 GCA_902593945.1 uncultured Candidatus Poseidoniales archaeon
GCAGTTTTCCGTGAACCAATGCCGCTCAGTGCACTGAGTGATCTTGACGCAGCAATCGATTTGTTAGATGATTTAGTTGAGAAAGGACTTGCTAGGCAAGCCGATAGTGAGAATTATGATGTTCATGACTTAGTAAGAGAATTTTTAGTTCTCTCAATGGAGCAAAATTTACGAAATGAATTGCATAATAATGCTGTTAATTGGTATCGTAATCGCAAAGGAAGTCCTACTGACAGAATTGAATTTATTCATCACTTGCATAATTCTGATCAAATAGAAGAGTTGGCATCAGTATTATCCTCTGAAGGTCCTAATCTGGTACAATCTGGACATACTGAACTTCTAGGGATTTTGAGATCATTGGATAGAGAAGGTTTTGATTCTATATCTTGGGGAATTGTTAGAGAACTCAGAGGCGATATTCTATCAATTCAAGGTCAGTGGGATGATGCTGAGAAAGAATATGATGCAGCAATCCCTATAGCACGTAAAAACAAACAGAATAAGGAATTGGCCCGACTATTATCATCTAGAGCAGATATAGCGGTTAAAAGAGGTGCAATGGATGATGCATTAGAGTTACATAGGCAAGCATTAGAAATTCAAATAAAGACTAGAGATGCTGTCTCTGCAGCACGTTCTTACAATAACATGGGCTACATCTTCCGTCGTCGTAGAGATAATAGGCACGCATTGGAAGTATACGGGAATGTCGAAGAATTGCTAGAATCAGAAAATAACCCTGAGTTGTGCGATTCAAGAATCCGTCTTGCTTCTGCATTTCTAGAAATGGGTGAATTAGATCGTGCAAGAGACCATGCTATGTTGGCTCACGATGAAACTAAGGATAATGGTCAAGAAACTCTTCACGCTAGAGCTAGGGCAGTGTTGGGGAGATATTATGCAAAAATTAAAGATAATGATTTAGCAATGTTACATTACTCTGGTGCCTTAGAAATACTTTCCGAACAGGCCGATCCTCACAGTGCTGTTGAAGTTGAAATGCTATTAGGTCAAGTATTAAGTGACGCAGGTAGGAAAGAGGAAGCCTCAGAACATTATTTGGAAGGTTTGGCGTTGGCTGAAGCCAACGATTTCCGGCATCTGAAAGGAGAACTCCTCGCCAGACTTGGAGAAGTTGAGACAGACCGTTCTCAGAGAATGGAATACCTTCAGAAAGCACTTTCAGTTTTCCGAGAACTTGGCGCCAACGATCGTATGAGAGAAGTACAGAACTCAGTTCACAGAGTGGTCATGGGTCACTAATATCTTCCTTAATACTAGTGCTAGGATTTTCCTCTCCAATTATTATTTTAAATTCAGGACCTGACTGTTCAGATATGAATATCATTCCTTTGAATTCTTCACCAATCCTCATTAGGACTTCACTTTCTGCTAGATGTGGTGCATTATTTTTGTCGGATAGATGGCATAGAACTATTGTTTTAAGTTCCGGCGTCATAACTTCGTTCAAAATTTCTGCAGTTTGACTATTTGATAAGTGCCCCCCTCTACTAGTTATTCTTCTCTTTAGTGAATCCGGATACGGTCCTTGCATTAACTTACTATGGTCATAATTTGCTTCAATTGAAATATGTGCACACCCTTTCAAATGTCTTTTTAATTCTACAGTCGCCTCTCCTAAATCCGTGACGAAACCGGCTCTATTACCATCTCCATTACTTACAATTAAAGCTATATTTTCTGCATCATCATGTGGTATAGGTATTGGAAGAACACTAATTTCATCATTGATATTAATTCGCTCTAAATTGCCAAATGTCCTACAATCAGCAATAGGATTCCATCCCATTTTGATGGCAGTTTCTATATTACAATAGAGACTTGACCCCCATTTTTGAGAGGCTTTTAGAGCGGATTTGGAATGGTCTCCGTGATGATGGGTAATAAAAATCGCATCGATTGAACTTGGTTTTATTCTTATTCTGGACAGTCTTTTTTCAGTTTGTTTAAGCGAGAAACCACAATCAATTAGTACTTTACAATTATCAGATTCTAGTAACGTTGAGTTACCTCTACTACCAGAACCTAGATGAGTAATCTGTAGCCCCATATCAATCATCTCTTGAGGAGACGTTTAGTCCTTCAATGAATCTGTTTTGTATCGCAAAAAAATCAAGTTTTCATGCCATTCTGATATCGCCATAATGTATCAATCATACACATTTGTCCGAACGACGCTCCATCATGGTCATAAATACATGAAAGTCGCTAAGGGTAGTTAAGGAGAGGTGATAGCATGAGGCGTAAACAAACAGCACTTCTTATGACTGTACTAATTCTGTCAAGTTTAGCCTTTGTTTCTCAAACTAGACCTCAGGCACCAGTAGAAAATGTCGACCCAGGTGAAGCCGCCGGAGGAGGTCCTCCAGTAACTGACGAAGATGGAGATAAGATTCCTGATTTCCATGAAGAAATATTATTTGGAGAAGATATTATTCTTGATTTAGGGGGTGAAATACTTAGTATCTCAGGACTTGATTCAAGGAATGGTACCGATAATATGTCAGATCATGACCGAGATGGAGCAAGTGCTCTTCTTGAGTATTGTTGGCCTTATACATTAGATAGATGTTTTACCGATAGAGTCTCATTAACTGGCAAACCGGGTGAATTAACAGATTCAGGTATGAGGGAATGGCTCGATCCGAGAGTAGCAGATACTGACGGAGATGGTCTTCCTGATGGTTATGAAATTTATATGTGTACTGAAGGAGGTCTTGGTTATCTCAATACAACCAATGCATGGACCTGTCTTTGGTTTGACCCATTAGACCCCAGCGATATGTGGGAAGATATTGACAGATGTGCAGATTTCACATTTGGATGTGGAGATGGTTTCGACGTAGATCGTAACGGAATTATCGATGATACTGAGAAATATACTAATTCTGAGGAATATCTTTTCGGTACTCCAGATGATTGGGTGACTGAGAGAGATGGTTTGTGGTGTTTCGGTGAGATAAATCTGTTAAATTCCGAATCATGTCAAAAATCTGTAGAAAGACAAACTGGGGACGGATGGCTAGGTAGCGACCCGACAGAATCAGATTCAGACTATTATTCATGGGCTGAAATTATTTCTGTTGGATTAGCTGTTCCTGGAGATGGCATTCCAGACGGTTGGGAAGTACATTATGGGCTTGACCCAAGAAATGCTAGCGATGCTATTCTAGATTCAGATTCAGATGGTTGGGATTTCGACAGGGACGGATATATTATTCCGGATACTTCTGTGGCTACATCTAGTTGGGGTGAATCCTTCAGTAACTATGAAGAATATATGATATTTTTTGACCAAGGAGTATCAGTTACTCCCGGACTTAGGAGTATTGATTTGTCTAATGCTGGCGATAGTTTCTTGACATATGATCAATCAACATCTCCGCAATTAGTTGATGCTAGTGTACACACTATTATTTCTGATAATCAAAGAGACCGATTAATTGTAGGTTCAGAATTTGGAATAACCATATTGGATCCGTTTAATCAGGTATCTACAATGATAGAACTCCCCTCTGGGGTGGTGTTGAATTCAATGATGGATTGGTCGAATGATGAAGGCGAATACTTGGTTTTATTAACTAATCAAGGAATATCAATAGCCGAAATAATTAATGGAATCCCACAAATAGACTCATCAACTTTTGAGGACTCGGAATCCAGTATCTCCGTGAGCTCAATTGATGAGATGGTTGTGCTTAAAACAGGTAATGGAAATTTAGATTTAATGCTCTTCTCAGGGAAAGATGTATGGACTACATCAATATCTGGAAGTACTATAAATTCTCTAACTTATCTTCAACCCATATCGGAAATGTTGTCTATTAATGCTGCCAATGTAAACACTGCTTTACATATGGAGATGGATGGCCGCGGACCTTTACTTTTGATAGGAACAGATGGAGGATTAATTGCCTGGAATACCACAGATGGTTCTGACTCTGTAGGTACTCCTTGGTGGGTTTTCAATAGGGTAAATGCAGAAGAATTTGTACAAAAAGCAGATTTACTTAATGTTTCAAAATCTGCCATAGTGAATATTTTGGAACCAGCAGGTCCTAAGGATTCTTCTGGTAATTTCGAATTAATTACTGGTGCATGGATTGGTACAGCAGGAGGCTTACATTTGATAGATACTGATAAATTGATATCAATGCCTGTAACAGCCTTTAATTCTGAGAGAATGTGGAATCAAGAAAATTGGTTATCTGGTTCAAACGATGTTCATTCAATTCATATATTTGAAAATCAAGTAATAGTTGGTTCTAAAGATGGAACTTGGGTTCTAGAGGGGGGTTATCAAGGAGTAACTGGAATGTCTGAAAATCAAACATTCCTTCCTGGATTAGTAACTTCATTAACAACATTAGAATCATCTGAATCAATAATAATGTTCGCAGGTATTTCTCCTGGAAATTATATGAATATAATGCCGATTGATCCCCAATCAACTGATTCAGACCTTGATGGGATGCCCGATGGCTGGGAATTTATTCATGGTCTTGACCCAACTGATCCTTATGATAGAGATAGGGATGCCGATGCGGATGGAATTCTATACAATTCCGAGTTTGGAGAAGGTATTGATAGAAGTTGGACTAATTTGGATGAATTCCGATTTATCACCAATTCAGAAAATGGTTTTAATGGAACAGATCCAAGAAATATAGATACTGATGGAGATGGGCTAACTGATGGCGAAGAATATTGGGGTTGGTTCACAGAGTCTACTAATTTTGATTGTCATTATCTAAATCAAGAGTATATTTGTGATGAAGTAACCGGTTCTGAAGCGTTATCTGTTCATCTTGAAGGATGGTTAGGTTCTGGTGCAGGCGGAGGGACTGACGGGCCCACTGATCCTACCGATACAGACTCAGATGGCGATGGGATGCCTGATGGTTGGGAAATTGAAAACCGAAGATGGATTGGAGACGTATACAATGGAGGAAATCTATGGACATTAGATCCTAGAGATCCTAATGACGCTCAAGAAGATGCAGATAATGATGGTCTTTCTAACCTCTGTGAGTACAAATGGGCTAATCTACTACAATCTGTGATTAATGAAGGGCTTCCTTCACACGGCGAAAGCTCTGATGCTGCCTTAAATTGGACTGTAACCGACCCAAATAATGTTGATTCAGATGGAGACACATTACCAGATGGTTGGGAGGCCAGGTATTCTTGTTCATGGTCTGCTGATGCCGCAGGAATAAATCCCTTAAATGGCTCTGATGCATTGAATAATCCAGACGGCGATGGGTACGACATTAATCACAATGGTATTTTGGAATTAGAAGAAAGTCTAGTTAATTGGATGGAATTCCACTGGAAATCTGAGATTATTTTTTCCGACAGTACTGATAATGACATTCCATTCCCTGATAATTTCACTACTCTTTTGTTCAATGATACATGGGAAAATTTTGCAGGCGGTTCATTCGGTAAGTATGCTAGCAATAATTACAATAGTTTAATCAATGCAACTTCTGAAATAGACATTGGTTCAGGAAATCCACTAAGTTCAGATTCGGATCTAGATGGAATGCCCGACGGTTGGGAGTTTTACCATGCTAGATGGAGTCTTTTCGATAGCTCTTGGACTCTAAACCCAGTTAATGAAAATGACCGTATAGGTGATCCCGATGGTGATGGGATGAATAACTGGGAAGAATATAATGTAATATCTAGTAATTTATCAGAGATAGACTCTCTAATTACAGTTCCTCAATTTTATCTTCTTTACTTTGGCGGCGAATACCTCCCTAATCCCTGGTTATCTGCAGAGTCATCCAGTTCTTTCGGTTCATTTTTAACTCCTGAACAAATTAATCTTACAGGTTTAACTGCTGACCCTAATAATCCCGATACTGACTCCGATGGTTTACTTGATGGGATGGAATTAATTTTCACGAGATGGAATTCAACTGATGAGGTTTGGACACTTAATCCTCTTGTGCCAAATGACGGAAATTATGACTCAGATAATGATGGTATTTCCGATCAGATTGAACTCAACCTTACTCTAAATAATCCGTTCAATGGAGGGCTATCTCCTCCCGATGCCCCTCGACTATGGGAAGAGGCAGAGTATCTTGACCCTTCAGAGGCTGAAAATAGAGTATACAGGATTCTTTTCAATAAAGAAGGAAGAGCCCAACTTGCACTTCAGCAGTTTTCTGATTGGCAAGGCGGAGCCACAGCAAAACCTCTACTAAAAGCACTATTTGGAGTGTCCGATCCTACGGCTGAAGATACTGACAGAGATGGGATGAGTGATGGTTACGAATATTGGTTTACTGAATGGAATCTTGAAGATAATCGCTGGGAGATGAATCTTCTTACAGGAACTGATATTTCTGTTGATAGTGATGAAGACTCATATGATTGTAATGGTGATGGGATAATTTCTCCATCTGAATCTTATGACAACTTGGCAGAGTTTGAATCAAGAATATATGGTAAAAAATTAGCAATTGATAGTATTCCAAATGGGACAGGTCTAGTTTCATACGGTGCAGATACTGTAAATGCATACATGGATGAAAAGTCTATGAGCTATTCTTTGGCATTAAGTCAATTATATGTCACATTCTCTACGAAATCTACCTCTTCATTTGAGAAATCAGGATTAATTAATCAGATTAATCCGGATAACTTCAATATTAGTTTAGCAGGAATTAGTGACCCCACCGATTCTGATTCAGACAGAGATGGAATGCCAGATGGTTGGGAATATTGTTTCTCAATATATGGTCAATACCTACCAGTTAACGACTATAGATGGTCAATGAACCCAATTAATCCACTTGATGTAAATTATGATCCTGATGAAGATGGTTGGTATGATCGACAGTGGGAAGATGTACCAGCAACTCAAGGGAAATGGGAAAACAGACAATTTTCATCAGCAAACATCGAAGACCAAATTAGTAATGGCGTTCTTCCTTTATTCTTTACTAATATTATGGAATATGAAAATGGAACAATGCCATTAGATTCAGATTCAGATGATGATTCCATGGTGATGAAACCTGTATTCACTAACGGTGAAGTTACAGACTATGTCCAAGATATGAATTTAAGTGATGGGCGAGAAGTGTTCAAGTATGGTACAAATCCTTTAGACAATGATACTGATGGTGATATGATGCCTGACTTCTATGAATATTATAGAGGTTGGAACGAAACTAATGATAATTGGTCCTCTTATCTTAAGATAGAAGTTCAATGGGAGCAAATATCTGCAAATAATCTCAAACCAGTCCAGATATCTAATAATGTCATTTCACGTCCTGTTTTAAATTGGGTCTGGTTTACTCATGATGCAACAGATGCTAATGATGCAGGCCAAGATGCTGATAAGGATGGAGGATGGGACTGCTCAGGAGGAAATTGTGTGTACCAACCTTACAATAATTTCCAAGAATATTATGGTGTAGTAAATGCATCTCTATCTTCTCCAACCTTAGTGCGTCAGTCTTTATTGAATGATTGTTCTGGCAATTATGTAGAGGAATGGTGGCAACTAAGAGAGTCTTTGTTAGGTACATGCTCAGGTTCATCTGCTCTGACATCAAATTATTTTAGAATGTATAAAATCAATAACAATGATCAACTATTTGCATTAATTGTTGATGATAATGATTTGGATTACCAATATTTAGACACTACTGATGACGTGACTTTGTGCAATGGTGAATGGGCAGACTCTTACCATAGATTTGCAGGTGATCAATATCATTTCCCCAATATTGGTCTAGGGGAATATGTATTTGGTTGGTGGGTTTTAGATATTGACGGTGATCAGATTGCCGATGGAACCGATCCAACAAAATGGGATACAGATGGAGACTGGTTAAACGACTTCTTTGAAATAGAAGATGATATGTTGGATGGAGTACGTGGAAATAGTGCTTCACCAATAAGATATGATGATAGAACTACTGCTTGATATTCATTGCATTAATTTGCTCATGTCTTTTCGGTTAACTTATGGATAGTCAAGGGGAGATGCCTGCATCTACAGATTCTATGGAAGAGAAACTACTTTTTCTACAAGAAAATTTATCTAATTTTGTCAAGCAGTACAACCTACCAATTATTGAATCAGCATTGGTGATATCAAAATATATCAATATTCTACTGAATGAATTAGAAAAGAAAGCATTTTCCGAGAATGAAATCTTACCTTTAGAAATAACTGAACCAAGAGCAATATTGGGAGAGAGTCAAGCCCCGAAAATTGAGGATTTCCCACTTGATAAATTAATGCAAAATATAGATCAAGATAGAATGGATATTTTTGATACAATTATTAGAACTATAATCAACGGCTCCGAGATACCCTTTGTTAATGCAATATTGCTTTTGAGGGACTGGGAGAGTGTCATAAGAACTCAACTTGCAAAATCAACAAGCCCAGGTCACCTATTCAGTCCATTAGAGTTAGATGATAACTTTTGATTATCCATTTTCTGCCTTTGCTACAATTCTACTTGAAACAAAAAAAGCATCCCCAATAGACCAGACATATAGTAGAAACCACAGAATAACTGTGAAAAGTAATGGCAGTTGTATCAAAAACCAGCCATTTGCTTTCTCGTGCTGCCGATTAAAATGTTGCCCTAAGAAAAGGAAAGGAATCAGAGCTAGAATAATTGTGAATAATGGTCTCAAAGTACCCCATGGTCCAACGCCTCCATTTAGTTCACTCCAAATTACTCCAATAACGCCTAATCTGCTTATTGTTTCGGCCTCTTCGTCTTCAGATATATTGACGACGAGTTCTTCTGCCATACCCATGCTAATAATAACTGAATGATGAAGATAGCGATTACTTGTATGGAAAACACCAACTATCTCCTACTTATGCAAATTACCATGGGTAGTCCAAGTGTGTTAATTACAGGTTATCCAAAATTCTCAAATTTTGATTACAATGTTTCTGAAAAGATATTATCAATTATCAAAGAAATAGATTTCTCGAATATAAAAATCTCTACTGAATTACTATCGGTTGATGAAGATGGTAGTGACTTAGTTGCAAAAAGAATCAATCTTGGGGAAACTTTTGATACAATAATACATTTAGGATTTTCATCCAAATCGAAAATAATTAGTCTTGAGAAATATGCATACAATGAGTATAGGATGTCACAACCCGATAATTCTGGACGTTGTATATCTAATGGCGAAATAATTCAGGGTAAGTTAGAAAGATACCATACAAATGTAAATGAAATTGTAATTAATGAGGAGTTCAAAGGAGAATCTCGTGTAGAATGGAGTGTTAATCCCGGACGTTTTGTTTGTAACGAAACGTACTTCAAAACTCTAAATATGATTGATGATAATCAGGTTAATGATAAAATAAAGGTTATTTTTGTTCATTTACCTCCTGAAGATATTATGAATCTCTCCGAACAGACTGAAATTATTGAGCGTTTAATTAGATGTATCTCTAAACCATATCTTGAGGTAGTAGGGGGTCTAATATTTGATAAAAATCATAGAATTCTATCTTGTAGGCGCCCTAAAGAGAAATCATGGTCCTCCTGGTGGGAGTTTCCAGGAGGTAAAGTAGAATTGGGCGAAACTCCTTATCATGCCTTATCTAGAGAACTAAAAGAAGAACTTTCATTAAATATATTGCCATCACAAATTATTGCAGAGCAATTTTTTGATTATGAAGACAAATATGTGAAATTAATGGTTTTGAATTGTGGAATAATCGAAGAGGATAAAATAGAGTTACTTGAACACGATCAAATTAAATGGCTACATAAACATGAATTATTTGAAGTCAATTGGTTGCCTGCCGATTTACCAATTATAGAAAAGTGGTATGTTGAAGGAATTCCTAGTCCTCATCAATATTAATCGTTGGATTTCCTCTTTTGTCAAACCATTCAGTAGGCTCGCCATCGCTTCTCATTGCCAAATCATCTCTTGAATATCTTGGTATTTCATTCCTTCCTTCATGCCAAGTTTGTTGTTCCAACCATATATCTATATCTTCGCCAGAGATATTGATTTTAATCATCCCACCGAGTGTCATCTCATCTACAACGAAGGAGACTTTCCCTGCGATGGCGGCTTGCCTTGAGATGTAAAAGTAGGTTGAACCAGAGTCAAAATTTAGAGTCATTACATCTAATGCAGTATCTAATATTCTTTGTATTCTAATTTGATTTAATAGATATTCTAGATTGGATGATTCTCCAAAGATTTCTTCTTCTACATTTTTCGTTGGAAATTCTCCTTTTCCAGAAATATTTTTTATTTCACAATCCGGAAAAAACATCTTTATTGATTGAATAATCTTCTCTGGGTCTTCATATGGTTGGACTATCGAAGAGATTCTAATGACAGGTTCCATGATTGTCCGCGGCATTCACCGGTCATGAGTTCTCTGTTTGCATAATCTCCCAAAGACACGAATGATTGAAATTGAATAGTTGCTGAGATGTGTTATGGCAGAGCGCTCTAGCACCATCTCTGGAGCGTTGTTACTGACCCCAACTCTTTGTATAGTCGCATTAAGATATGGTCTTCCAACAATTAATGAAGTAATATCTAACGATATAATTATTGAAAGCTCAATCCATATTTTTGCAATTATTATTGGGGTTATTATGTTTTTAAGATATAGAGTAATTGAAGATCATGAGTATCACCGTTCCGCAGCAATAAAGAGACTTCGTAAATCATACACCCAAGAAGATAAGGGGTTATGGGAGAAATCTGATGTTGCTATCAAAAAACTTGAGGACCAAGCTTCAGAACAAGTCAAAGGACGTAAAGGGGCTCTAATTGAAGCTAAGATGTCTGGAACTATTGGGTCGTTGAATGCCGAGTCATTAGAGAAAGAAGTAGATGGTGATCAAGAAATTGAAGTGGTCACTCATCACAGAAATATAGGTACAATTATTGACGAAGAAATAATTGATCAAAACAAAAAGGAGTCATCAAAGTCATTCTTATCAAAGAGGTTGGAAAAATCTGCTCTTAAGAGATTGGAGAAAAAAAAGCTCAAGAAAGAAAAGAGAAAAATGAAGGAAACGATAAATAAAACTAAGGTAAAGGGTTATGCCAAAAATGATGATAATCAATGGGATGTATCTTCAAAAAATCAATCAACTCCAAAAGTTATTTCATGTAAGGAATGTGGGACGCTAAATAATTCCCAGAATCCTTACTGTACATCATGTGGGACATACTTATCCTGAAAAGAGAATACTTCATAGAGGACCGATAAAAAATAAACCTAGGTGAGATGATGTCAGTAAAGAGAGATTATTATGAGGTTCTCGAGATTAATAGAGATGCTAGCCAATCTGAAATTAAGAAATCATTTCGTAGTTTGGCAAGAAAATATCATCCCGATAAGAATCCCGATGATCCAGATTCCGAGTTAAAATTCAAAGAGGTTCAGGAAGCTTACGCAATCCTTTCGAACCCATCTGAGAAGAGAAAATACGACACTTATGGTCATAATGGGCCTGGGGGTTCACCTTTCGGACCAGGAGGGTTCCAAGGAGTAAACATTAGTGTTGAAGATTTATTCGGGGGAGGTTTTGAAAGTGTATTCAGTTCAATTTTTGGTTCTTCAAGTTCGAGAAGAAATAAGAGGCAAAGAGGTTCAGATTTACTTGTTAGACATACTATACCATTTGAGGCTCTAATGAATGGATGTGAAGAATCATTAGAATTTGAAGTTTTAAAAACATGCAAAGATTGTAATGGCATTGGAGCAAAAAATATCGAAGATGTTCGTGAGTGTCCTGCTTGTGATGGGCGTGGTCGTATACAGAGAATTGAGAGAATGGGTCCATTTACTCAACAAGTTGTAAGCGATTGCCCATCATGTAAAGGCGGAGGTAAAATTATTCAGAACCCTTGTCATAGTTGTAGAGGAGAGGGACGTGCCAATCAAACAAAAAAAGTCCAATTCTCAGTCCCTCCAGGTATTGAAAATGGCCAAAGGCTTAGGATGTCGGGTTATGGCGAATCATCTAAATCAGAAAATGGGGATTCAGGTCACTTGTACATTGAGATAGATGTTGAAGAACATGAATGGTTTGAGAGAGATGGTTCTGATTTGCTAATGGCATTACCATTAAATTTCACGGATTTGGTACTTGGCACTACTGTGGAGATTCCCCATTTAGATGGTGAAATCTTGAAAATTAAAATTCCTCCGGGTTCAAAGCCTAGTCAAACAATTTCTGTCAAAGGTCGTGGTTTACCGAGTAATAGATCGAGAAACGGCCGCGGCTCAATAATGGTACTTCTTAAATTAGATATCCCCAAAAAAATATCTAGGTCATTCAAGAAGAAATTGATTGACCTCAAAGGTGAAATGAGTTATTCGAATGAAGAACTGGAAGATAAAATTCGCAAAGAAGCAAGATCAAGACGTAATGGTTAATTCCATTCGATTATCTTATTTGGTGTTGCTGCCAATGGTATTCCTCCAACTAGTCCTGATAATTCCAGAGCAAGATTGGCTGATTTTCCATCTAACATAATTCTTAGGAATATTTGTGAGTTTTTAGATAATTTATCTAAGAATATTTCATCTTCTTTTGAGATATATTTTGGAGAAACATCAATGATTGATAGTTTATTTCCTTCTGGATAATTAAGCCTAATAGATGCTACTTCCCAATCCCAATCAGATGTTTTTAGACCAAGAAGAAGATTTTTCTTATTCTCTGATATTTTCCAAGCACAGATTTCAATTTCTTCAGTCATATGTCTTAGTTCTGGCTGCCCCCATATTTCATTTATTGAACTCCAAGGGCTTTCTCCTAGTTGCATCAAAGCAGAATCAATAATTTCATCATTATTGCCATTTTCATTTATTTGTTTAGAAATTCTTTCTCTAATTCGAATTAATTTTTTTCTTTCATGTAATTGCATTTGTATTGAAACATCTCCACGTCGTAAAATAATTCCTCTATTCCAGAATAAAACAATCATAAGAGGGCTCAACATCAGAATTCCAATCAGGATATAGAAATCATTGAACATCCAAGAAAGGTCTTCATAATCTTCAACTTCAGGTTCTTCATATTCTCCAAGATATTCTAATTTAAATGTATAATCAATTTCAACTTCTAAAGCGGCTCTTCTTTCTATTCTCAATGAATGGTTACCATGGGGTAAAACAATCACTTCTCCATTGGATGTATTTACAAGTGTTCCAGAATTCTGATTTACTTCCTGTATTGTATAATTTACTTCGGATTTAATTACTTCATTTAGGAATATTCTAGAACCATTATTATCGGATATTCTTATCAAAAATATATCTATATTATCTCCACCATGAAGACTTCCAGATGTCTCTGAGTCTAATTGTATTTCATTCCATCTTTCATCTGGCTCACCTATCCATTTAGACTCTGGAGCATCTGAGAATTTCATCCCATCTAGAGGTCTTAATGGGCTGAATGAAAGATTCCACCTAGTGGTCTCACTAGATTTTATCTGAATCTCTAATGAGAATGTGTCTCCATTCGTTTCTATTATTTCTGGACATATGCCATTATTGGAAGATATATTTTCTTTTTTGCCGAAATAGTCTACTAAATATAATTCAAAAATAACGCCTTCATTACTGGTTGAACAATGCAGTGATGCTTTCATATCAGCTCCCATTCTAAATAAAATAGAATCGCCTTTTCGATCAGATTTACCTATATATGATTCATAATACCATGAATTCTCATAGGATAATGCTTCGCCATGATTCCAAGGAACTTGTAATTCCCCTCCATTCCCAGATTCTTTTGATTGATTATTCCTATATAAGTCAAATTTATAGGGATATAACCCTTCACTAGATGAAGAAACAATTCGTATCCATAATTCACTTTCTTCAGGATATTCAAATAAATTTTCAGGTTCAGTTAAGTCATTTCTTACCAGTTCTTTGATACTATTATTTCTGTGCCATACTTCAATCTTCAAATCATTATTACCTATAATATCAGATATCACAATTATATCCCCTGGCTCTCCAAAGATTTGTATAGAATCTTTGTCTGAATGATTTTCTAGAATTCCTATAAATTCAATATGCCTCTGATTTTCTTCAATAAATGAATCACAATTTCCTAGGAAACAATAATCTTCAGTAATTATTGTATGATAATTCTCTTGATTCCCCGGTGACGGAATTGAATCAATTAAATCATAATTTTCAATATTAGACAAATTGTCCGCCATTATCATATTAATTTCCACATCATTAATTGTCACCTCAGAACTAGAGAATAAACTAACAACCGCTCCTTCTTGAAGAAATCCTCCCCATTCTAATTGATGGCTATCTTCCAAGTAATATATTTCTCCATTATTGTTAATCTCTAGATTTAATCCCGAACAACTAATTTTCAAGCATGAAACACTGTACCAGAAGGGTCCTTCTAAAGATATATTTTCTTCTAAAAGCAATATTTCCTCATCATTTTGTCCACTGACATTTGTGATTCCTGAAATGATAAATAATACTGTCATCAACAGTGCAGCGGTACGTCTCACGCTTCTCCGGACACGGCCTCCTCTTAGAATCCTTCAAGCGAAATGCTTCGTCCGCAGTATGTATGGATGAGAGACCCTTGGCACGAAGCGTAGTCGCTAGACAGCGTTTTGGACGTTTATTTAGTCTAGGTGACCGTAATTCACCTAGTTCTTGGACTCCTGCAATTATTTTAGGCGAAGATGATGAAGAATTGCCTTATTCGATAGCTCCATTCGAATATTCTAGAGACTCCAGTAGTTTACCTGCTAATATTTCTATTAAGACTAGGACAAATCTTACTTTACCTTTCGATCAGTTAGATATTTGGCTAGCTAATGAGGGATTAGTTCTGCCTCCTAGTTTGGTAGAATCTAACTCAGGAGAGTTTGGTTTTGGAAAAGAAGTATTACCAGTTTCTTGGCAATCCTTACATCATGATTTGAGGTTAAATGATGAAGATTTACTACCTTCTATAATTATTCTAACAGATGCTCCTCAATTGGCTAATCAAAAAGGGCTACTTTCTGAGGCATTGTATATCATTAGAACACGTTTCCCCTCATCATTAATTTGGACACCGGGGATTGGAGGGCCTGACAATTGTGCAATTCTAACATGGATGGGAGTAGATATTTTTGATTTAGCAAGGTCTAGGCATGCCAGTTCTCTTGGTGTTATTTTATCAGAAAATGGGCCGAGAGAGGTTGAGAAATCAATTGATGAAGATTCTTCAATGAAATATCAAATTCAATCCTGGAAAAACTCACTAGCAGCTACTAGAGTTGCGATTAGAGAAGGAAATTTACGTGAATTGGTAGAGAAACAATCTATATCTAGCCCTAGATCTGTAGAAAGATTGAGAATTCATGATTCTAAAATGTCTTCTTTAGATGGTGGTAAATCAGGCTTAGCAAGAATAAAAGGGCAATTTCATGAACTTAGGTGCCATAGTTTCTCAAGTAGAAACGATCCATTGATTCAAGACTGGCGTAGAAGAGTTTCTAGTATTCATCAACCTCCAACCCATCAATCTAAAGTAATGGTTTTATTGCCTTGTTCAGCAACTAAACCTTACCGACTTTCTTCATCACACAAGAGATTCAGTAGATCAATTACATCTAATACAATTCACGAGGTCATGGTTACAGCACCACTTGGTTTAGTTCCAAGAGAACTTGAAGATATCTGGCCTGCCGCTAACTACGATATTCCAGTTACTGGTGATTGGGATATTGATGAGCTTAAAACAATCCGCGAAATGACATTTGAATATATTTCTAGGAATAATTTTTCAAGAGTTTTGAATCATAGTGGAATAGATCTAGCACATGATTCAGTAGAAATCATCGATACTAGAAGGGGAATGACTGCAGGATCCTCTGAAGCACTCGAATATCTTCAACAAATGGTTGAACAATCTGTAAATGATTTTTCTCTAGAAGACCCCAAAGAAAGTAAACATAGATTGGGTAAACTAAGGTCACTCTCAAAGTTTCAACATGGTACTGATGATTGGCTAGATGGTACTGGAATACAGGGAAGACCTCCAATTTTTACAATTCGCAAAGAGGGTAAGCAACTAGCATTATGGAACCCTCGCTTAGGCCGTTTTTCATTCACTAAAGCCTGCCTCCCACTTCTAGCTGATAGCAAGAAATTTCCAATCGCTCATATCACGCCTGGAATTGATTGGAGAGGAGATTTATTCGCCTCAAATGTAATTGATTTTCAGGGGAGTATTAGAATAGGAGATGAGGTTTTAGTTTACCAGAATGGGGCACTAATTGGGTCGGCTCGAGCTGAAGCAGCTGGTTGGGAATGGCCAAATGGACCTAGTCGGCTGGCCCGTGCTCAACACAGATTATAATCAAAATTGGTTGTTTGAGTTTGCGTAGCGATTAAAGAGGGGCAGCAAGTCGGCCGGCTACCTGAGGTCTTCACATGGCACGCATGCACAGCAAAGGAAAAGGAACTAGCGGGTCTTCTAAGCCCAACAATGATACAGCACCTTCATGGTCTGAATCAGATAAAGGGACTGTTGAGGAATTAATTATAAAATACGCTAATGAGGGGCACTCTTCTGCAAAAATCGGAACTTTACTAAGAGATATGCATGCTGTGCCAGATGTAAGATTAGTAATGGGTGAAAGAATATCTAAGACACTATCTCGTAATAATCTAGAATCTACATATCCTGAGGATATGATGAATTTAATGCGTAAAGCGCTCAGTTTAATCGACCATCTTTCAAGCAATAAGAAAGATTTACACAATCGCCGCCAATTAGAACTTTGCGAATCACGATTACGACGTCTAGCTAAGTACTATGTAGGCACTGGACGTATATCATCAACATGGACATACAAACGCGATCAATTGCGATTGATGGTTGAATGATTTCTAAGTATAAGGATTTGTAGTACCCCCCTCTTCGAAGGATTATGAGGCTACTAGTCAACGAGGCTCAGTTTTCTTCAGTTTCTGAAATTTTATCATCTGCATCCAAAGAAATTGAAAGACTAAATGAGCCATTGTTGTTACTTTGTTTGCCTACATTGTCTTCTTCTTTTTCCATGGCTGCTATAGAATCTTCTTTAGTTGATAATGGAATAACTTATCGTAGAAAATTTTCCATTGAGAGTCCCGACAATTCACCTTGGATAAAGATAATTGATGATGATTCAGACATCACATCACTTGAAACCAACCCTTTTAGATTAACAATATCTACATTGATTGTTGATGGGTTAATCAGTCATAAGGGAGAGCCTAGAAAAGGTCCTCTGACATCAGTATCTCAATCCCATGCTTTATCTCAACTAATTTCTCCAAATGGTCAGAGGACTCGTAGATTACGTCCGTGGTTAATTTCTGGCAATTGGATTAATTCTGCTATGGATAATACTTACGACCCTATTTATTCTGCATTAAGGGATTTTCTTTTAGATGATGGATTAATAAAAGTAGTTCCTTTACCCGAAGTTCCAGAACCTAATGTCTCTGAATATGAATGGATTGATGAAAATACATTGCATGCAATTTCATCTAGATGGATTAGTCTTGATTTGGAAGGGAAAGCACGAGTATTATCCAACTTAGTTAGAGGATCCTTAATTAAATCAAAACCTTCTACTTCTAGATTAGAAGAAATAGTTTGGCATTGTGTGTTGGCCCCAGGATGGTCTACTGATTTAGCCGGGCAAATTTCATCTGCTAGATTATATTGGAATGAAAACAGTTCGAATATTGCTTCCAGCAAGGTAATTGACAAATTAATTAGGGATGGAATGATATAATTATTCTTCAATTCTAAGCATTACTTCACATCCTGAACATTGTATTCTTAGCGGCCTAACTTTCGATTCGACGGGATTACTTGTACCACAAGCTGGACATTCAATTCTAGGTGATTTATTCTTCCTACCTCTTTCTCTATTCGATTTAGGAGATACAAGTGAAATCGGGAATACCAATAAAATACTGGAGGCTACAATTGCAAGAACTATTTGCATTGGCATACCTAATACATAAATTACCAAAGATAATCCTCCTAATGATATAACTGAAATTAGAGCAGGCACACTACTCCTATTCCTAGTTAAGAATAACCCCATTCCTATTGCTATACACAATGCAAAAACACACAGCATTGCGGAAATTAGAGGGCTAAATGCCATATTCCCTGAAGGAAGAAATTCTACTCTAAAATTTTCATCTATATCCAAATTTTGTTGATTAATTTTTATCGACTCTAAGAATATCCATCTTCGATGTTCGAAATCAATATTCTCTGCAGAAACAGGACCCAATCCTGCCAACATGGATGTTTTAATTTCTAAATCTACATTCACCTCATCCCAGTAATTATTTGAAGGGTTACGAATAAAATTCTCAATCAATAATTGTCTTTCATTCTCAATCACAGAGTATGATGTTTCAATCTTAATGGTTATCTTTTCTGCTGCAAAAGATCTCGTTCCCCCCATATCTATTTGATATTCAGTAGGGCCTAAATCAACAGGATTTATTCCAATAATTGATTCAATATCTAAGGATAATCCATTTTGCATAAATGAACGCATGTCAGATGAAGAGCCAGTAATATGCGACGTCAGTGCCAGTAATTCATCGTCATCCACCTTTCCATTATTTCTATGAGATGTTGCAACTGAATCGGAATAAGAATTCAAGTTCTTCCACCAACTATTCGAATCTAAACTAGAGTTGCCAATATTGTCCATTCCCCATCTCATCCACTGAGACATAGCACTGTCAAAAGAAATTTCAATTTTCTTTTCTATATAATCTCCTTCAAATTCAATGTCAATTTCAACACTGATTTCCGAACCGCTGTCTCTTAGAGGTTCAGATGAGGGGTAATAACTGCCTCCGCCTCCATTTTCATCATCAACATCTATGTTGTGATTCTTCGATGCTGAGATTTCTAAACCAGATTGGGGCGATAGAATGAAGTCTGTAGAATAAGTTCCACTTTCAGTTCCTTCAGGCATTTCCCAAACAAAAGTCACTTCAACTCCTGATTCTAGGGGGGTTGCAATTGGGCTTAGAGTCAGAGGAGTTCCTTGTAGATTGAAACTTCCACTAGATAGAGACCACATTTCTCCTCCAAATCCTGAATTCAGAACTATTGGGAAATATACAAGTCCAGACGTCACACTGGCCTCTTTTATTTTGATATCAACTAGCGGCATCTTTCCTGTTACCTTCCCTAAAGAATCTTCAGAACCCCATTTAAACGTCAAACCTGCTTCTTGAGTAGGGTTCGAGAAAAGTAGACTATTTACGGAAAGTGAAACTTCTAATTTATCACCTTCATTTACTGAACCTGAAGAAACTTGTACTGTGATTTCTAGATTTCCTTCAGCGTTTAGAAAAGGCTCTACTCCGTTAAGTCCCGAATCTCCTGAGTAAAATGAACCACCTATTCTAATATCTAATGTGGCATTAATTGTAACTCCAGCTGCTCCTTCAACTAAGTAAGGTATAGTAAAGGCCCAAGTGTCCGTCGGATAATCTCCTTCAGTTCCCCAAATAATTTCCCATGCTCCAACTTCAACTTCTCCTTGTTGCCATGCTGTTACAGTTGCTTCTTGTTCATCTGAAAGTTCATTTTCAAATGGTGAAAGCTTACCATTAGAAGACTCATCTAATAAAAACAGGTCAAAACTCGTATCACTACAGCAAGATGTATCTTCGCTTCCGGTATCTTGAGCGTATGCGGGTGTGGTGAAAAAAGAAACCAACAATAGCCCTACTATGGCCAAGGACCTAGTGGCCAAGCGCCCGTTCATGAACTACCGTGGTTGACTTATTAGACTTCAATGCGACGCTTAATAGATGCAAATTACATCACTTTGACCTTATTAGTTACTTATCCATGTAACCAAAGTAGTTTGACCACATCATCATTATTAGATTCAATTTTGGCATATCCTACTCTTTCTAATTGTACAATACTATTTTTCATTATTTCAATATCTTCCATCATACCTTCTTGGATAATTATTTCATTACCCTTTGGAATAGTCAGAATTGCTTTTTTGGCTATTGTTTTTGGAAGCCAATGTATGATTTTTCTTTTATCTGTTCGATCAATTGATTGAATAATCCCAACAGAATCTTGAATTTCAACATCTGCAAAATCCTTCAAGCGAATTTCATTAGCTCCCAAATCTGTAGATTCAATGTATATATCCAAATCTTCTAAATCCCATTCTCTATGCCCCTTAATTTCATTTAATGGATGTTTATTAAGAACTAATTTTCTTTCGATTTCAACATTATTTTCATCTAATCTAATTATCTGTGGGTTTCTGACAAAAACTCTTCTTTCACACTTTGAATCAATCTTACTTGAGTTGAATGACTCTATTGTCTGTAGAGAAACTGAAATATCTTTTTGCGTCAAACCAAGATCTATCCAAAAATCTCTCATAGCGTCGGAATCAAAACCTCTTCTCCGAAGAGCCCTAAGAGTTGGCAATCTAGGATCGTCCCAACCCGAATAATTCTTATTTTCTATTTCTCCCCTCATGCCTGATGTAGAAAAACTTCCAAATTCATGAATCTTAACTCTACCCCAATACAAGGTCTCTGGATATTCCCATCCAAAATGATTGTACAGTAGAGTTTGTTTCCTAGTAGAATCCATCAAATCCTTTCCTCTAATGATATGGGTGACACCTTGTTCGTAGTCTTCTATTGCACTTTGGAAGTCTAACAAAGGCCAAACTTTGTATTTGTCTCCGACCATCGGGTGAGGTGTATGCTGTATCCTTAACGCTGGCCAATCTCTAAGTGCTGGATTTGGAAGATTCATGTCTGTTTTTACTCTTACAACAGCCATACCCTCACTAAGCAATCCACTAATCATTTCGTTCCAATCTGAAAGGTTTTCTTTAGGATCTTTCATCCTACAAGGACATTCTTTGGAATTATCTCTTAATTTTTTAAAATTCTCTGCAGAACATTTACAGACGTAACCAAATCCTTCATTCAACATTTTTTTAGCATATTTCATGTAAATTTCCATTCTCTCAGATGCTCTTACTATTATATCCGGCTCTTTTCCAGTTAACCATTTGTAATCTTCTTCAATCCAGGTATATGCATCTCGTAGTGGAGGTTTGACTTTAGAATCAGTATCGTCAAACCTTAGTACGACCTTTCCATCATAATTTTTAGCATATTCTGAGTTAATTGTCACCCCTCTAGCATGACCCAATGTTAGAGGGCCGTTGGGATTCGGAGCAAATCTCAAAACCACATTTCCATTAACTGCATTCGGCAGGTCTTTCAAACCGGTCTTTTTCACTTGTTTTTGCCTATTTAAAGCCTCAGGACTGATGCTTTCTAATAATTCACGAACTTCAGTAATTCCTTTATTTTGAGCCATTTCATTGGCATCATTTACTTCAATTTCGACTAATTGTTTGAGTTCTCTAGCTTTACTTCTTAGATCAGGTCTTTCTCCAAGTATTCTTCCTAGTACTGAACCGGATTGTCCCGCGCCATCATATTCGACAGCATTTTGCAGAGCATATTTTCTGACAATATTTATGATTTCAGAATCCCAATCTACCGCATCAGCCATATTATCGTCCTCACCACTAGACTTCCCCATTTCACTATTTACCAATCACTAATTGATGATTGTTTACTATTTCCCTCTATCTCCTCTCTTTTTGGAATAGGCCCCCCATTCTCTTTTGCCCAAATATTTTCTATTGTTGCCCAGGACCATCTCAAATATTTATTTGGATACTCTTCCTTTATCAGATTCCTAATTGCAACTCTAGTTTTCGGGTCAGATGGATACCCACTACCTATATCCAGATTAAGTAATTGACCTATTTTTTTAATTTCATTATCTCTATGAACTTTAGCAAGAATACTTGCGGCACCAACCAATATATTCTCTAGATCCATTTTATGCTTTGATTCGATAGTCCATTGGCTCCAATCTTGACCTAATGATTCTTTAACTCGATTACCGAATCTTTGTTCATTGACATCACATGCATCTAAGTATATTTTTCCATTATATTTCTCGATATTTGTATTGATAATTGCTTCTTTGAATAATTCTACTTCTAAATTATTCAGATTAGTTCGGTCTCTTTCTTTATCTATCCTGCAAGCGCTGCAAGTAATCAATCCTACTTTCCAATTCCTTTTTTCAACCTCTGAATATATTTTCTCTGCTAAGTACTCTCTCTTTTTTCTGGTTAGTGATTTAGAATCTTTAGCGCCAATATTTGTTAAAAATCCTATGTCCGTAGTCGGAATGCCCAAAGCGCAAACAACAAGTGGCCCTATAGCGGGCCCTCTTCCTGCTTCATCAACTCCTAATTGGTACATTTATTCCTCTTTTTTCGCTCGACCTAATTTTGAGAATCTTGACTCAAAATCATCGTTATCCAGATTTGAATTTTGTGGATGTATTTCTTTATCGTTAGTGATATCATCTGCTAACTCTACTATGTCTTCTAGTGCGTCCTCGGTCATTGCTTTATCTAGAGAATTACTAGCAACTTTAATGTCATATTTAGAAGGAGAATCTTTCATATTTTGTACCTTCTCCTTAGACTTACTCATAAAATCAGATTCAAATCCCTTAGAATCTATAGTTTCACTCTCAACAAAAATTTTCGGTTCTGATTTCTTAATGAATTTTGACATCCACTCGCCCGCAGTTTCACCCCCCTCTTCCACAGGTAATCCTAGCCTTTTCCTATCCTGTTCCAGTCTATATTGTATTGCCTTCACCACTCCTATGCTTCCGAATATTATTACAACTAGACTAATAATGACTGTCTGCCAAACTCTGAAGAATTCAATAATTGCTGAATCCCTATCTTCATTATTTTCGTCATCTGCTTCCTGTTTAAACAAGTCTTTATCTTCAGTAATGCTGTTTTCAAAAATTATTCTAGGATCTCTAATTGATCTTGCTTCAATTGATAGTGTTGGGCCTTCAACAAAAAACATAGTTTGAGAAATTTCATCATAAGAAATATTCATCCATGCTGTAAAATTAATTGTTTGACCTATTTCTACGTCTAATACTTCAAATGAACGCGGATTAGGTGAATTTTGTTCTTCAGCCTCGGGCGGTAATTCAAGTTCAAAGTCAGTGAAAATATTACAATCTAAGTTAACTACTAAACCGTCATTAATATTCCCAATATTTTCCATTGTCCATCGTGCAGAAATGTTCACAGTTCTTTCATCATAATTATAATCATGAACATATACTTCATCAATCAAATTCCAACTAAAATAATCTCCAACAACTACTTCGAAACTAATTGTCTCTGGATTCCATCCATCTACCCATAATTCGACAACTATTTCTGTAGATTCTCCCGAAAGAACTCCTTCCTCTACTGATACATTAAGATAAATTTGATTTTTAATCTGTCCCGAATCTAAATTAATATTATTTTGACTAATTTCAAGATTGACCCAATCTGGAGTTTCTTTGATTCTTAATTCAAAATCATATGGAATATCGCCAGTATTTTCTACAATTAATTCTGTTCGGCAACTATCTCCAGGTTTAGTCTCGAATTGACAGTCTATATTATTCAATTCTAAGTTACCGCCAGATCTTGGAACAATATTTACTCTCTGTATGACATTAACAGCTTCATCTGGAATTGCTGTACTCCATACTTTTATTTCAAAGAATATTGTGCCTGTTATTAGATATGGCGACTGAATCTGAAATCTAATTTTCCCGGTTTCATTAGGCCACATTGCATTCAATTCCATTTTATCTTGTATGAATACATTCCAATCTTCTAATGCAAATGCTTGCGAAAAATCTCCTAATGCACTTCCATTCTCATTAACAGGCCTTACACTTACTGCAATATCTCTTTGAGTATTGCCCAAGTTTCTAGCAGTCATCTCAATCGTTGCAACATCATATGGTGAAATAGAGTAAGTCCCTCCTCCATTTACAATTTCAACTCCATGGAAGTAGCCATATCTCATTGAAAAATTATACCAATCACTACTCCCTGTAATGTTAGAATTTATTTCCATTGAGAATTGATGTAAAGAATTTGCCAGAGGCATACCATTTTCAGCCATAGGAGCGGTAATCGAGAATTCAGTCCATTCGGTAGCGTCCGATAGAATTTGAAAATCAAACCCATTTGATGCATCTGCGGAGTATTCCCAATCAATTATCCAATTATCTGGCCCATTAATCTTAATGTTCACTATGTCATTAAATTCAGCTAGATTTGAATAATTTACATTTAAATTAATTAGAGCACCTGGGTCAATAGCGAAAACTGAACCTGAATCCGGTCCAAATTCTACTCCTGGGCCATCTTCAATTTCAAATGGATATAGATAATCTGGAGTATTATTGAAAACCGTATCTGCCGCAGCTTCTTGTAATTCCAAAGCTCTTTCAGATGAGATCCCAGATGGGAAGTTTTCTCCAACTGGAGAATTCCCAGTAATTACCGCATATAATACACAAGATGTTAGATAAGTTCCATCTATAGAAGGATGTGAACCATCTGAGTAGAGATTTGAAAACGAGTTTTCGCCTTGTGAAGGGTCAACTCCTGTTTCATTAACTTGATTGTATATGTTTTTGAATGCGAGTCCTGCGGGTGCCAAAAATACAGGTTTCTCGATACTAGTTGAATTTTCAAGATACATTTCATAACCTTGCTGAAGATGTAGTTGCATTGTCAAATAATCTGGATTTCTTAGGGGGTTATTCGTATCTCCATCTTTCCGACCCCATGTCATGAGTAGAATCGTCTCCCCTCCTTCTGAAGTTATTCTTTCATTTAGGTCTTGAACAGCTTCTTTACTATCGATCCAAAACTCAGAACTAGTTGGAAATGATGGAACTTGACTTTGGTCTTGTAGAATTACATAGTCATGGCCTTCGGAAAGTTTTAGGTTCAATTCACTATTTTGTTGGTTTGCATCCTCAGAATGATCAGATAACTTCATCCCTCCTCCTGTAACTGACTCAACATCTGAATTTTCTCCTGAAACATCCAAGATACTTTCAAGTCTAATATTTAGATCATTATGGCTAGTGTAAGAGTTTCCAACTAATAATATGTCCAAAATTATTGTATCCTCATGACCCTGCTCATGATCTTTTGTAATTGTATTCATTTGATAATTTAACTTACTTGAATCAGTAAAACTCCCTACTTGTATTAAGATTAAGGACGCAATAAACACTGCCGCGAAACCTCTCTTCATATCACATCCTGAGTGTTCTACTCTTTGATTATCTCCCTGTTTTGTTCAGAAAATGGGGAAGTGTTGAAGTCCTTAGTCGCTGCTGCCAGTACATGGCACCGATATGGCCATTCAGAAAGAAATCTTCTGGGAGCAAAAAATCTTCAAAAATTGAAGATAACATAGTAGTCGAATATGAAAGGGAAGTTAGGAGCGAAAAAAAGGAAGAAAACGACCGTTCACACCTTACAAATAAAACCTTTATTGATGCTATGGAACTACTCTCAGATAATAGCGAATGAGTGTAAATTAAAGTACAGGGTCAGGTATTGTCCGGCCTAGTGCATCTACATCAAATTCGCCTGCTTGAATCGGAACTTTTAGGCCGAATTCAAATGATACGATAGGATCAATTTCGCCTATTTGTCCGACTTCAATGTCATCAATTATTACTTTAGCGCCTCTACCTTTTATCCAAGGGCCATCTTCATGATTAATCTCTTCCCATTTTACCTCAGAGAGGTTCGCTCCTAAGTCCCTAAGTAATGCGCTAGCAATACCCTTAGCAGCAGAAAATCCTCCTCCAACTTCCGCGCAAGCCCACGAAAGACGAGTTTTATTCTCCGAATCCCTAACCACATCTCCTAACTCATGCACTCTTTGAGGCAGTTCATGATGTCTATTTGCTGCTAAAAGATTCAGTAATGAAGGTAAAATATGCTGCCTTAACATCGTATGTTCGTTAGTTATAGGGTTTGAGATTATTGTACTTTTACTTTCTTCTGCCCACCTAACTCTTTCAAATTGATCACGTTTATTTGATAGCGTTAAACTTTGAGTTTCTTGTAACCCCAATGAACAAAGACTGGAACTAATTCTTCTATGCAGATCAGATGAGGGTAGAGGGATTGCATCTAAGTGCACGGTAGATAACTGTTCAGGTAGGTTGTCATAACCATACCCTATTGCAATATCTTCTACAATGTCAACAGGATGCATGATGTCATTTCTCCATCTTGGCATTGAAATAATATGTTCCTTCTCGCCTACCATACAATCTGCCCATTTCTCAATTTTATCTGGGCCATCAGTTACAGTTCTAGTTTCGACTAATTCTCCGCCCATTTTTTTGATTGATTCCGCAATTTCTGTTTTGCTTAATTCGACTCCAAGAATATTTTTAATCAATCTATCAGGAACGTTGTGATTTTTTGAATCGCCTCTTGGTACACTTAATAATTCTTGATTCCAGTTCTTTATTTGAATAGACTCGATTTCACCTCCTCTTTCTGCAAGTGATAAACATATCAATAGTAAACAAGCTTCACAAGATCTTTCATCCCATCCCGTCACATCAATGAAAAAATCTCTAGTCTGTTCATTTACAGTAGTATGGTCTCCATTGATAATAGGAGGGAATGAAAGAACTTTGTTTTCAGAGTCTATAATTACAGGATAATCATCCATATCTGACATAAGATGTGCATATTCCTTGCCTTTAGGGTGTAATTCCAATATTTCCTCAATACTCATTTCTTTTTCTTCTGCTAATGGAGTGAATTTGTATTCTTTATCTACAGAAATCACTTTGAATGGGGGACTTAATTGAGACAAATCATGAACTCCAATTGAAGCGAATTTTCTCTTTCTACCTAAAGTCAAATGCAATTTTTCTTGGTGATCCATTAATGATTGAATAAAATCATCTTTTTGTTTTAGACTTGCCCCATTATCTACTCCTCTTACAACGGCTCCAAAAATAACAGGGCGTATGTGTTCAAGAGTTTTGTCAACCTCGACACCTATCTCTCCCTGTTTTATTTCAAGTTCGGGTGAATCGCTAACAGAATTAAGAAAAGCTCTAGCCGCTCTAGAAATAGTCTCATGACTGAGTAAATCTGTTCTATCTGGAAAAATTTCTATCTCAATCCCTTTACTATCATTTTCTTCTACTACGCAACCTATCGATGGCATCCTTTTTTCCCAATCTTTTGAATCATATTTTATATCTTTTATTCCGTGAAGATATTCTAAGATACTATGATTAAATTTCAATGTTGGCATAATATCACCTAGTTTCCAAGCCACATTGGAAGAGGGCGATCGTATCCAATTAATCTCAGGCCAGAAATAGCCGCAGTATCATAATCTATAGCCCTTAAATTTCTTCGAGTAATCTCTTCTAGGTTTTGTACACCTAAATCTGACATCCAACCATTTATTGTTGATTTCAGCCAAAGGAGATTTTCTTCTATTTTTTCATCATTATTTGGAGCAACAATTAATGAACAGCCAGCACCTTTAGCTATGATAAAATCCTCAGCACTAGGGTTTTCATCTAATTTGATTAACAAATGTTTACCTTGTTCTTTGATATTCATTGCTCTTGATGCCAAACCAATCCTAGGTAATGCTGCTGCTGCTCTACTGCCGCCAGGAGTTGCAGCATTGATAATTGCTCCATCCAAATTCAAATCGATAATCATTCGAAGTAAATTCTCTACTCTGTCTACTCTATCTCTTAACATTACAATAGATTTCTCATTCATTTTACTTCTTAAAGAAACAATTAAAGCTTCTATTTCAGCATCATTCATTTTAGGAAGAGATTCCAAATTTAGGACAATTCCTGAACAACTAGTAAGGTAATCTGAAACTTGAACTATATTTTCCTGATCCACAATTAGTAAATCAATTTCTCTTGGAGAATCTCTTACTAAGAATGGTTGTTTAGAGACCATTTCATTATCGGAGATTGGAATTTTATCTCTTTCAATAAGCCAAGGTATTGGAAACACAACACCTTCATCTCCCTCAACTGTTTTTAGTAATGTTTCGCAGTCTAATTTTTCATATAGTGATTGTCTATTCTTTCCAGATGGTACTAGTAATATTTTTTCTAAACCTTCCATGATGCTAATTTCAGGATACTCAAAGATAGCAGTATCTTTTTCTGAAGGTATAATTACTAAGGCATCTTTATTTATTGACAAACCTAGAGGTTCTAAATGTTCCGAGATTTCTGAGATTTCTTTTGATTTTATTTCTCTGATTTCTGCACCATTTCCAGCAGGCGGGCAATTACCTGAGACTATTATCTTCCCGCCATTCATCCCTATTCCTGGTTCCTTTCCAACCGAACCTAAAACAATTATTGTCCCTCCTGACATTCCCGCTCCTACTCTTTCTCCTGCATGACCACGAACCAGAATGGTGCCTTCTTTCATAGACTCTCCTGCAAAATTAGAAACTGATCCTTGGACGTTAATCACTCCACCTTTCATATTAGAGCCGATTCTATCGCCGGCATCCTTTTCGATAATCAATCTACCATCTTCCTGAAAAGCTCCAGCCATTGAAGAACACCCTCCTTGAATAGTTAGGTTACCCCCTCTATTCATAGCCCCACAGCATTCTCCTAAGTTTCCTAGTAGCAAAACTCTGGATTTCTTTGGAAGGTGAGTTATTACTCCAATTTCGCCTTCTTTTGGCTTTTCATCACCGTTCCTACCCCATCCTATCCGGACTAACAGGTCACGTTCTAATGCTTCTACAAGCATTTTTTCAAGGTCACGATTTAGTTTAACGCTCTTATCCGTGACCTCGCGCATAGTCTATCATGACTCTGAGGGTGTATTTAGTCTTGATTCTGACGGCTTGAGGGGCAATAAAACTATTAAAAATTGAATTAAGTTTGTTAGTTAAAAAAGGGTATATTGATAGAGTTTCTACTCGGGCATGATATTGTCAAAGGGTAGTTAGTGAGATTATGAATACAATTAAAGTTGCAATAAATGGTTTTGGTACAATAGGTAAGAGAGTAGCAGACGCTATAGATGCACAAGATGATATGGAAGTCATAGGGGTGACCAAAACTGGTCCTTCCTTTGGCTGTGGACTTGCCAAAAAACGAGGATTCCCTTTATATTGCACTTTTGATGATAATGAAAAAATAGCTTCTTTTTCTGAACAAGGATACACATGTGAAGGTGGTTTGACAGATTTATTATCAATTGCAGATGTTGTTATTGATTGCGCACCCGGTAAAATGGGGGCCGCTAATCTGGAAAAATATCAATCAGCAGGTGTAAAATACATCTTTCAAGGTGGTGAAAAACATTCTCTTACAGGCCTATCGTACACTTCTTGTGCCAATCATTCAGAAAATCTCAATGCTCAAGGTACACGTGTAGTTTCATGTAATACCACGGGTCTTTCAAGAACTCTTGTTCCATTGTATGATCATTGCGGTTCTCTCAAAGTTGAGTGTACTATGATTAGAAGGGCAGCAGATCCAGGCGACTCAGATAAGGGGCCGATTAATGCAATTAAACCGGTTTTAAAAGTTCCAAGCCACCACGGTCCTGATGTTATGACAGTTAAGCCCGAAATTGACATAAATTCTCTAGCAGTTGCGGTGCCTACAACTTTAATGCATGTTCATTCTATTATTGCTGATTTACCTGAAGGTCATGGGTTAAGTACCGATTCGATTATTGAGATGTGGAGAGAATCTCCTCGTGTTATTGTTATGAGTGGCAAAGATGATCGTATTCCGACAACTGCAGAAGTAATGGAAATGGCTAGAGATATAGGTAGAAAGTGGGGAGATTTACATGAAATTTTTGTGTGGGAAGATGGTGTGAAGTTAGTTGGCGATAGGTTGTATTACTTCCAAGCCATCCATCAAGAAAGCGACGTCATCCCAGAAAATGTAGATTGTGTAAGGGCTTTAATGGGTGTTGAAGAAGATTGGAAAGTTAGTGTTGCAAAAACAGATTTAGCGATATCTGAGTATTACGGCATTTAGAATCTTTGACCTTTTTCCGATTCACCAAACGTTAACGGTCAAAAGGGCCTAATGTGTCGCAGGCTTGCTATGACTGCTGTGAAATCGATATTCCCTATTCTTCTGATTCTAATTCTTTCATCTTGGTCAGGTGCTGTTTCTGCTCTAAGTGAAACTACAAAATCTACTGAAATTTCGAATTTTCAAGAACCGGAGGAAATCAATAAATGGGGCAAGTTATCAGTGGTTTCTGAATCTAATTATGAATTGAATCATTTTACAGGAATAATCCATTCTCCATTCGGTGATTTTGACCCTTTAGTTGATCCAATGCCTCTCGGTCCAGAGAGTTTGTATGATTCATCAGCACTTTCACGTACAGGATTGGCGATAATCCAATCAAATAGTGTAGATATGACGGAATTAATTAATTTATTAGATTCAAATGGATATTCTATAATAGATCATCTTCCAGATTCTGCTTTAATTATTAGGATTCCAGTTGAAGATATTATAAATTCTAAATCTGAATTGGAAAAATCCCCGTCTGTAAGATGGATAGAAGGGCTGCCAATTGCTTGGCGTGTATCGGCAAATTTAATCGATTCTTCTGGAAGAGGGGGTTTATTGCTTGATTTAGATTTAACAATCACTTCTGATTTGGAACCCAGTGAACTATCTGAACTAGAATCAGACATGAGTCGTATTTCAGATAGTTCAATATCTAGAAATGTTTGTGATATTCATTTATGCCAAGTTAAAGGAATAGATGCTTCATGGTTGCCTGTTTTGGCTATGGATGGAAGAATACTTAGTATTCATGAGTCTTCAACTATTTCTATTCATAATAGTAATGCTAGTCAAATAATTGGCAGTAATATTGCATCAGCAATGTCTAATTTTACTCTTAATGGTAGTGGAGAGATTCTAGCAATTTCAGACACTGGAATAGATGCCGATCATGGAGATTTTAATGGAAGAGTTAGAGCGATATATGATCTATTTGGTCCTGATAATTCATATCAGGATAGAAACAGTGGCCACGGGACACACGTCACTTCTACGATATTAGGGGATGGTTCTGGTGACTCAAACAACACAGGTTTAGTGCCGGCTGCAACATTTCATTTCTATCAATTGGAAGCAGATAGTTCAGGGATATTAGCTCGATGGGGATCTCTTTACGAAATGTTTGCACATTCATACCAACAAAGTGCACGTATTCAAACTAATAGTTGGGGAAATATTAACCTTGTAGGGGAGTACAGTTCAGATTCACGTTCCGCAGATTCATACTTAGTAGATGAACCAAGTTTCCTCGCGTTATTCTCAGCAGGAGATTTGGGGGCGAATGGCTATCAGAGTATTACTCCTCCTGGGACAGCCAAGAATGTTCTAACTATTGGTACATCTACTACTGGTTCATATGGCAGTCAATCTAGTGGAGAGGTTTATTCCTCGTCTTCCAAAGGGACGACTTTAGATGGTAGAATAAAACCCGATTTAGTTGCTCCAGGTGTGATGATATGCTCTGCTCAAGCTGAAGAAGCACAATTTGTAGAGGGGGATAGTTGCTCTTCATCTACACATCAAGGGAATGAAATCCCACTTTACATGACACTCAACGGTTCTTCAATGTCGACTGCAGTAGCAGCAGGTGCGACCACCATGGTTAGGCAATTCCTTCGTGTTGATCAAGGCATAGTTGAGCCAAGATCCGACTTAATCCGATCAGTTTTGATAAACGGGGCAGATGATTTAGGAACTCCTGATATTCCAAATGCTTTCGAAGGTTGGGGGCAAATAAATATCTCAAACAGCCTGTTTCCTGAAGATTCAGGGAATTATTTAGCACAATTATACGATGACTCTAGAGAATTGAAACCGGGTCACTCTTTTGTTTACACTATTCAATCGAATGATAACTCTAGATTTGATATAACACTTGTTTGGAATGATCCCGAGGGTTCTGCTGTAGCCAATCAATCATCTCCCAAGTTAATGAATGATTTAGATCTTAAAATTACATCTCCGAGCGGGATTGTATATTATGGAAATAATTTTGCTAACGGTTACAGTGTAGCCGGCGGAATAGCAGATTCTCTAAACAACGTCGAAAGATTTAGGATTGATTCTTCGGAAATTGGAACATGGTCAGTTGAAGTTGGGCATGCAGGTGGGAACTTACAGGACTATGCTATAGTAATGTCTGGCCAAATCATTGAAACAGTGTTACCCGATCTTACAGTTTTTACTAACTCATTATCAACTTCAGTAGAAAGCCCTCTGCAAGGAGATACTTTCTTGATTGAAGCCAAGTGGAAAAATCAAGCTGCTGGACCTACTGGTAGTTATTCTGTATTAATTGAGGATATTACTGAAAATACAATAATTTTTGAACAATCCAAAACTTCACTTCCGGGAGGCTCGTTAGCATCTCTCTCTTATCCTCATGTTTTCTCCACAACGGGGCTACATACGTTAATGCTGACATTAGATTCGAATTCTGAGGTAGTGGAGTTAAACGATGAAATATCTGGCTTAGACAATAATAGAGTACAAATTGATGTTTATGTTTCTCAGGTAGGTGTTAGATTGACTCCTCTATTATCTGATGGTAGTTATCCTTCTACACCATCTGAATTAGATGATTCAAAGGTTAGATATTTGAATCCCAGTATATCAAGTGCAGTGACTTTTGATTTAGAATTAAAGAATGAAGGGACCTCTGAAGTCATTGTCGATATTTCTGCTTCACCAGTTCAACTATCCGATGTAGGAGGTCTTTTAGTAGCTCCAATAGATGAGTGGTGGAAATTATTCAATGAGTCAGGCCCCTGGACTTTGTCTCCTTCGGGGCAAGACGGAGATAGCGTAATTATCAGTTTAGAATTTTCTGATGTTGATGCAGATGTTTCTAATGACATATATGCACTACCTGGTGAGTTTGTATCCCAAGTTACATTATGGGATAAGAATGCACCCACTGTGTATCATTCGATGCAACTTAAGACAGTTGTAGAGAGGGTTGAAGGTTTAGTCACTGTAGTTGCAGGCGCTGACGATTTAGGTGCTATCCCAGGCCAATTTGCTCAATTCTCTCTCTCAATCCTAAATACTGGAAATGGCCCTACTCAATATACAGTTTCTTGTGAGACGGATAATCATTGGATAATCAGAGTAGGGGACAGTGGAACCTCAGTTCTAAATCTTGAACCACTTTCTAGATTACAATTCCTACCCGTGACAATCAAAGTTCGGATTCCTAATGATGTCCTAGGGTCTCCTGCTTCTGGGACTATTGAAGGGGTTAGTTGTACTACACAATCTGTAAACGATCCAAGTTTATTTTCTATAGACTCAGCAACTGTTGAAGTTTTTGAGAATCGAGATTTTACTACTGAAATATTTTCGGAAGATGGTATTTCTTTGGGACCATTAGGACTTTCAACAGATCGCCCAGTGTTAAATGGAGATTTAGTAACTACAAATTTAGTTATAACTAATCAAGGAAATGTTCCTTCAGAATATACAGTGAAAGTACAAAATAGCTGGCAAACTCAAATCATTATAGGCACTAATGATTTTGTCAATCAAGATGTTGTTGTAGATATTCTTGCAGGTCAAAATATTAGTATTATAATCAATACAATAGTGCCTCTTTCATCTAATATGGGCGATTCAAATATCATTACAATCCGTACCACAATTTCAGGAGGTGAAACTCTAATCAATGGAACTAAATTAGTTCTAGAAGAGTTTGCCTCAATAGATATTGAGAGCCCTTCTGAGATATTGGTAATCTTAGGTAAATCTTCAGTAACTCCTTTCAAGCTTCATAATATTGGAAATGTACCTCTTGAAATATCTTTGACAATGGGTACTCTTCCCGACGGTTGGTCAGGGGGATTCCTCTCAGGAAATGTTTTCGAGATGGACATGAACCGTGAAGCATTTGTTTCTGTTGGTTTAGAATTACCCGGCGCTCTACCAATTGGCTCACTTGAACAAACTGTCTCTGTAATTATAGAATCTGAGACGCCTGGTGGAGATATTTATTTCCAGACTATAGAGTTTGAAGTAGAGGTACTTCCATCCGTTTGGCTTTCCCTTTCTTCTGAAGTGACTCTAATTGAAGATATTTCTTCTGGTAATAATGCTAATTTCCAAATTAATTTAACAAATCAAGGAAATATAATTACCGATGCAGAGTTTTCTGCCACTTTAGCCGATGGTTTTGAAATACAATATCCCGATTGTTTCTCTGATATCAATTGCGAATTATCTCCAGGAGAATCCCGAATCTTCACAGTATCTGTGAAACCCAATTCTAATGCAGGGTTTGGCTTATCTAGTTTCGAGATTTCTGCAATTGCAGTAAACTTCTATCCCGATGACTCTGAAGTAACTAACGCAACTCTGACACTAGAGATGAGTAGGGAAAGAACTACTAATACTGGAGGTATTTCTGGAATTTTAGATACTTTGGGATTGCCTCAATGGGTTCTACCATTATTATTCCTAATTTCTTTGACTGGGGCAGTGTTCTTAGGATTAAAGATGAGAGCCAATTCACAAAAATTCTTGTCACCTGAAGAAGAACTGATACCCGAGGGTTCGGCTTTATTATCCGGAAGTTCAAATGAGCGTCGTGCTGCAGCATTAGATACCTCTCTAGGCTCAGGTGATACTCTGACAGGAGGAGTTAGTGATGATGAAATTCAGTCGGCTATTGCTGCTTCTGGTCCAGGTAAATTATTGCCAACACCTGATGGAGCAGCTCCTTTACCTCTTGGAGGTTTACCCGATGGCTGGTCTATGGAACAATGGAAGTCGTATGGTCACCTATGGTGGGAACAAAACCAACCTTAAACAGGGTTTGACTTATCACTGAGTCTTTACCGCGTAATAGTATGAATGGCTCAATTGTATTATTTGGCCCCCCAGGTGCAGGTAAGGGGACTCAAGCAACAAGAATCGTTGATTTAACATCTAAACCACAGGTTTCAACTGGAGATATGCTAAGGGCCGCACTATCAGAAGGCAGTAAATTAGGTATAGAAGCCAAATCTTTCATGGAAGCCGGAGAATTAGTTCCCGATGATGTCATTATAGGGTTAATTTCTGAAAGATTGAAGATGGATGATGCTAAAAATGGCGTACTCTTTGATGGTTTTCCCCGTACAATTGCCCAGGCTAGAGAACTTGCTAAGATTGCAGAAGTTAGCGCAGTAGTTTCAATAGAAGTTCCTGATGAATCTATAGTTCGAAGAATAGTTGGAAGGCGTATGGATCCTGAAACTGGTGAAATTTATCATATTGATTTCAAACCAGCACCTGAATCTATCATTAATCGATTAATTCAGAGAAAAGATGACAATGAATCGACTGTGCGTAACAGGCTAAAGGCATATCATGAACAGACATCTCCTCTAGCTATTTGGTATGAAAATCAAGGGCTTTTAATCAAAGTTGATGGCGAACAAACCATAAAAAATGTTGGCGATGAAATAATTTCTAAACTTTCTGCTAGATGAGGTAATTATGTCAGGAAGAAGACGTTCTAGAGACTCTCTAAAGAGGAAAAATCGTTCAAAAAAGGCGATTTCGCAACTTTCTAGTATTATTGATTCGCCAGCAAATTTCTCTTTGAAAATTAGGGACATTGCTGTTAGGGATACATTGCGACTATCAAAGAGGCACGGTCAGAGGTGTGAGCCTAATGTCCGAAAAATGTTCTGTAAGGTCTGTGAATCTGTAATGAGTTTTGGTTCTGATTCAAGAATAAGAATTAGAAAAGGATCGATTATTATTACTTGTGAACGTTGTAATAGTAAGGTTCGTAGACCGATTAAAAGGTGATGGAATGGAAATACCAAATGCAATAAAAAGAAGGGCTCTAGATAATACGCTTGATATTACAATAAGAGTGGGTAAACAAGGAATAAATGAATCATTGATAGAGGAATTAAAACAGCAACTATCCAAAAGAAAATTAGTCAAAATAAAAGTCAATCAGGGCATAGCATCTAATAACGCGGATAGGAAATTATTATTCGAATCAATTTCAAATCAATCGGAATCATTTTTGGTATTGCAAAGAGGAAATACTGCAGTATTTTGGTCCGGCGAATGAAGTCATGAAAATATATTATTACTAATTTTCATATCGAGAGATATTTAGAGGTAACCTATCACGGAAGTGTATGAAGAGACTTCTAGGCCATCCGTTCAATAGCAGAGTCTACAAGATTTATTTGTCTCTATTGTTTGTATTTTCATTCATTCCTCTATCGGTTTCAGCGGCAGGAGGTTCATCAGGAGGGTCTTGGAAGGCTGCTGAGATGCCTAGTTGGGCCGTTACTGTGGCTATCATTATTTTAGTAGCAGTTTATGCATTAATTGTTTTTGAATTGGTTCACAGAGCACTAGCTGCAGCGTTAGGAGGTATTGCAACAGTTGCTGCACTACATGTTGCCACATACTATTCTCCGGAAAAAAGTACATTATTAGATGGTGAAAAATTACTCGGACCGGATTTAATGACTATTATGACATGGATTGATTGGGAAACAATCGGGCTTCTAATAGGCATGATGGTTATGGTCGATATTCTCTCGAAAACAGGTCTATTTGAGTGGGCTGCTGTCCAAGCATATGCTCGCAGCGGAGGCTCGATATGGAGATTGACATTTATTCTATGTGTCATTACTGCTGTATTCTCAGCATTACTTGATAACGTAACCACTATTTTGTTGATAGTGCCTGTGACGATACAAATTTGTAAGGTGTTAGATTTAGAACCTGTCCCGTTAATTATAGCAGAGGTCATGTTCTCTAATATTGGTGGTGCCGCAACTCAGATTGGAGATCCTCCAAACATTATTATCGGCGCACAATTATCCAATCAAAGCCTCAGTGGAACTATATTAGAAGCAGAGAGTATTGGTTTTATTGATTTCATCATTCATGTTGCTCCAGCGGTATTGATTGCGATGGTTCCTGCATTTTGGTTGTTGAGGATTATCGAAAAACCAGGGCTATCAGGATACAGGAGAAGAAATGTCGATTTACTAAAAATTCAATATGGGATTAAAGACGTTGAACTACTTAAGAAATCAGGTGCTATTTTGATAGTAGTAATTCTACTCTTCTTTGCACATTCTCAGATTTCTCATCCTTTATCGTCAGTTGCTATAATTGCTATAGCCGGAGCCGTTGTAATGCTTCTAGTGACGTCACCACATCATGTTGAAGAACAATTAGATTCTGTAGAATGGACTACAATAATTTTCTTTGCTGGTTTATTTATTATGATTCATGGGCTTGAATTCATGGGCTTGATTGAGATGATCGCAGATCTAATTTCAGATACTGTGTCTCGAGCATCTGAAGGAAATAGATTGATGGTGGCTGTTTTGTTATTGCTATGGGTATCGGCAATTGCATCTGCATTCATTGACAATATCCCTTACACTGCAACTATGGTCCCAGTAGTAATTGAACTGGCATCAGATCCCACACTAGGTCTTGCATTAGGGCCTCTGGCATGGGCTTTAGCTCTTGGTGCCTGTCTCGGAGGAAATGGTACTATCATTGGTGCATCGGCTAACGTTGTTGCTGCAGGATTGGCTGAAGAATCAGGGAATGATATTTCATTTAATCGATTTTTCCGCACAGGTTTCCCAATTATGATACTTACACTGTTACTAGCGACAGTATATTGTGTAGTAAGATATGCCATTGAGTGGGCGAATCCAATAGTTCCATTCGTAATTATTACTCTATTGATTGTTGGTAGCCTAATGCTAACCCCGATGGTTTACAAGGATTTAGAGAATTTAGAGAATTTAGATTTGAAAAGTTTAGATTTAGAGTCTGAATAAATTATAAAATTAGTTACAATTATCTAAGATTTAAAACGTTCCAAAACTGTTTTTTAATGTTGTAACACAGTGTTATTTTTTACAAAAAAATATTTTTTCAATAATATCAGTTTCGCTATACTCAGACCCCTTAAAGAGGGGGTCCCGACCCTTGACTTCATATACCAAAGGTAGGTCGCGAGGCTGCTTATAGTGCGCTTTGGTACTGCTATGTATCAAGGTTAGTGGTTGAGACTGCTTCGCCCTGCGGGGAGACGGAGTGGTCTGAGATACCAGAATTGATATGCCTGGACACCAGAGGACTCACAATGAGTCCCTGTGTTAAGATAATAAAATAGAAGTGGGAATGTAGAAATTAATAAAATGCTACAACCCGACTGGGGGATGGCTCGGCTCGAGAGCCGAAGAAGGTCGTGACAAGCTGCGATAAGTTGCGGGGAGAGGCATGAATCTCTTGGATCCGCAAATTGCTGAATGGGACCTCCTGGCACTCTGTGCCATTCCTAAATGGAAAGGGAACCTCCTGAACTGAAGCATCTCAGTAGGGAGAGGAAAAGAAATCAAACGAGATACCGCTAGTAGTGGCGAATGAAAACGGTATAGGACAAACCGAATCTTTATGAGAAATCATGAAGAGATGTGGGGTATGGACCATCTGTAGTCTAAGTCATGGAAGTAGAAGTCGCCTGGAACGGCGCACCATAGAGGGTGAAAGACCCGTATATGTACATGATATGACCATGTGATGAATCCTGAGTATCGTGCGTTGGATATCGCGCGTGAATATGGGAGGCATAAACTTCCAATCCTAAATACTACTCGAGACCGATAGTTGACAAGTAGCGTGAGCGAAAGCTGAAAAGTATCCTTAGCGGGATGTGAAAAGAACCTGAAACCAGTCGGGAACAAGCTGAATAGGCGTGAAAGCGAAGATATGAGCAGCGTCTATTCGTGCGTTTCGAATAATGCCCCTGGGAGTTCTGATTAATGGCGAGGTTAAGGAGTTGATCTCCGAAGCCGAAGGGAAACCGAAAGGTCCGCAGCCGCTTAGGCGGTGAGGGACTGGGTGTGCTCGCCCGGAGTCATTAGTGGGAGACCTGAAGCCTATCGATCTATGCCTGGCCAGATTGAAGCCCGATGAAAGTTGGGTGGAGGATCCAACCGTTGCTGATGTGCAAATCGCTCGGATGAGCTGGGTATAGGGGTGAAAGTCCAATCGAGATGGGCAATAGCAGGTTCCGCGCGAGACTACTCGCAGGTAGATCTTCGTAGAGATAGATTACGATGTAGAGCACTGATTGGGTATTTAGGGGGAGCGATCCCTCGGTACGCTGTCAAACTCCGAAGTTGTAATCGTCGTAGAAGCGAGGAGTGAGCCACGGTGGGTAAGCTACCGTGACGAAAGGTGAAGAAACCAGCTCAGTGTTAAGGTCCCAAAATTACAGTTAAGTGTTAATTACAAACGGAGTCCGTGGTCGAAGACAACTAGAAGGTGGGCTTAGAGGCAGCCATCCTTGAAAGAGTTCGTAACAGATCACTAGTCAAGCTTGCGGGCCCGAAAAATGGACGGGACTAAAACTGTATACCGATACACTGATCCTTCGAAAGAAGATGAGGTAGCGCGGCGACATGCTCGGGTAGAAGCTCGGTTTTGAGATCGGGTGGACCGTGTATGTATGAGAATCTAGGGAAGAGTAGCAGCATAGTGCGGTGAGAATCCGCACCACCGAAGGGGTAAGGGTTCCTCGGCAATGGTTATCAGCCGAGGGTTAGCCGATCCTAAGGTCATTCCTAACCGAAATGATCGAAAGGGAATTGCGTTAATATTCGTAAGCCCCTCTACAATTAATGGTAACGGCTTGGGCTAGTTTATGCGCATCTGTCATGGTGCGTCGAAGCGTTCAATAATCGAATGGAGAACCGTAATGGTGAGAAGTTCGAGAAGGCGTGAGCAAAGATAGATGAGGCCTAGGTCCCATGAAAAGCCGTAGAGGTGATCGTACCAAGATCTGACACAGGTACCCAAGGTGAGAAGCCTAAGGTGTGACGGGCAAAGTACCGCGAAGGAACTCGGCAAAATCGCTCTGTAACTTCGGGAGAAGGAGTGCCAGGTTCGAGAGAACCTGGTCGCAGTAACAAGGGGACTCCGACTGTTTAATAAAAACATAGCCGACTGCTAGATCGAAAGGTTGTGTATAGTCGGTGAATCCTGCTCAGTGCCGGTATCTGAAATCGGGTTTCAACCTGATGAAGGACCGGTAAACAGCGGGGGTAACTATGACCCTCTTAAGGTAGCGTAATACCTTGTCGCTTAATTGGCGACTTGCATGAATGGCACAACGAGAGTCCCACTGTCTCCGCGGTACGTCCGGCGAAATTGACTATTACTGGCGCACAGTCCAGTAACCTCAACCTGCAAGCGAAGACCCCATAGAGCTTTACTGCAGCCTGGCGTTGAATAATCGCACACTATGTGCTGAGTAGACGGGAGATGTTGATCATCTGGACGCCAGTCCAGATAGAAGTCGTCCATAGAGACACCGTCCTTAGTCTGTAATTATTCTAACTCTTAATGAGAACACCGTTTGGTGGGCAGTTTGGGTGGGGCGCCACGCGCCCGAAAATATAACAGGCGTGCCCAAAGGTCAGCTTAGGTGGTTCAGTCTCCACCGTTAACCGTAAGGGGAAAAGCTGGCTTGACGTGGATCGGACCAATAACGATCGACGATGCGAAAGCAGGGCCTAACGAACCAATCTACCTCATTTATGGGGGTGATTGATAACAGAAAAGTTACCTTGGGGATAATTGAGTTGTCACCAGCAAGAGCACATATCGACCTGGTGGCTTGCTACTTCGATGTCGTCTCTTCCCAACCTCCTGGTGCAGCAGCTGGGAAGGGTGGGGTTGTTCGCCCATTAAAGGGGATCGTGAGATGGGTTTAGACCGTCGTGAGACAGGTTTGTTGCTTTGTGGTTGAGGCGTATCAGATGCCTGATCGGAAGGGTCCTTTAGTACGAGAGGAACGAGGACTCGGAGCCACTAGTTTACCAGTTGTCCGGCAGGGCAATGCTGGGTAGCCACGCTCCAGTGGATAAGAGCTGAAAGCATCTAAGCTCGAAGTCATCCGAAAGACGAGGCATCTCAGGGGACTCATAGAAGATGAGTTTGATAGACAGCGGGTGTAAGTACCGAGGGTTCGCCCGAGGTATTCAGCCCAGCTGCACTAACCCCCCGAGCATTCATCAATTTCTTACACACACTAATATTAGTTAAATTAACACAGGGCTCTATTGTGGGCCTCTGTCCAATGGGCATATCAATTCATCACATTCGAAAGAGAGTTGTGCACGGCCATAGCGAAGGGGTACTACCCGGTCCCATATCGAACCCGGAAGTCAAACCCTTCTGCGTCATTTCCTGTACTGTGGTGCGAAAGCCCACGGGAACGTTTGTCGCTGTGCCACACTCTCTTTCCTCCCCCGCACAATTATAACATTCATGGGCGTAGCCATAAAATGAAGGAGCCATCCATATGACAATTTCAACAGGAGATATATTAGGTAATTCTCAGGTAGGAGTTTACTTGAGCGTTATTGGAAACAATTTGTTTTATCCTTCATCTCTTGATAAACCTGCAATTGAAGAAATAGAACAGGCTTTCGATTTAGAGATGAATTCAATATTAATTGGAGGTTCATCTTTACTCGGTAGTTTAATTGTAGGAAATAGCAAAGGAATAGCTGTTGCAGATATTGCAACAGAAGAAGATCTGGATATTCTATCTAGTTTCGGCGAAGTAGTAATCTTAGAAAGTGGAGTTAATGCTGCTGGAAATTTGGTAGAATGCAACGATTATGGTGCGGTAGTTAGCAAATCTATCCCTACACCTGGAGTCGAATTGATAGGTGAAGTCCTAGGTGTTAAAACAGCAAGAACTAGAGTTGCAGGTCAAGATACTGTAGGTTCTTTATTAGTCGCTAATAATAAAGGAATTCTTTCACATCCTGATGTGACATCTTCCGAAGTCAAGGTGATTGAGTCCGTTATGAATGTACCAATTATGGTAGGTACGGTTTGTTTTGGTTCTCCTTATGTTGGTGCTGGATGTGTTACCTCTGAGAATAATGCTCTTGTCGGTTCAGGCTCAACAGGTCCTGAATTAAATCGTATTGAAGATGCATTAGGTTTAATTTGATTATATTGCAGTAGGCGCCACATGATCATCGTCTTTATCTTCATTTTTTCTAACTCTGTTCCATACATTCTTCATCAATAATTCATGATGTAATTCGCAATAATGAAATCTTTTGTAAGCTTCTCTAAATGAATATGCTTT
>CACJKA010000012.1 GCA_902593945.1 uncultured Candidatus Poseidoniales archaeon
ATGATGGTTATTCTGACGAGAATGATACTTTTCCTCTAGATAGTAATGAATGGCAAGACAGCGATGGCGATGGTAGAGGAGATAATGCAGATTCCGATGACGATAATGATAATTGGACAGATTTAGAAGAGTCTGATTGTAACACTGATCCATTAAATGCTTCATCGATTCCTTTAGATACCGACGATGACCATCTATGTAATCTAATAGATAATGATGACGACGGAGATGGAATACAAGACGAATTAGATTCATTTCCTCTAGATGCTAATGAAACTTCAGACTATGATTCGGATGGAATCGGAGATAATGCAGATACTGACGATGATAATGATGGATGGCTAGACTCTGAAGAAGAGATATGCGGTTCTGAAAGTCAAAATCTTAATTCATTACCAGAGGACTTTGATATGGATATGATTTGTGACATTATGGATAATGATGATGATAATGATAATGTTGATGATTTACTAGATATATTTCCAAGAGATTCCAATGAATGGTCAGATATAGACTCAGACGGAGTTGGAGATAATGCTGATACCGATGATGACAATGATGGTTGGAATGATGAAGATGAAGTATCTTGTGGAACTGATTCTCTAAACTCAAGCTCAATCCCTACCGATACTGACTTAGATGGCACGTGTGATTCAGTAGATTTAGATGATGATAATGATGGTGTTGAAGATATAGACGATGCTTTTCCATTAAATCTTAGTGAAAGTTATGATCTAGATGGGGATGGAATTGGAGATAACTCCGATACTGACAGAGACGGTGATAGCGTCGATAATGAGTTAGATATTTTCCCAGATAATCCTAATGAGTCAATAGATAATGATGGAGATTTAATAGGCGATAATGAAGATTTAGATGATGATAATGATGGATGGAATGATAGTATTGAGATAGAATTGGGATATGATCCTCTTAATCCTAGTGAATATCCAATCGATACTGATAATGATGGAATTGAGAATAAAATTGATACAGATGACGATGGAGATGGTGTCTCGGATTCTATAGAGGACTCTTGTAATACTGATTCGTTAGATCCTAGTTCAATCCCGACAGATTTTGATAATGATGGAATTTGTGATGAATTAGATATTGATGATGATAATGATGGCGCATCTGACGAACTAGACGCATTCCCATTTGACCCCATAGAATATTCTGACTTAGACTCAGATGGAATTGGAGATAATGCAGATGATGACGATGATGGAGATGGTTGGACAGATTATTTAGAAAATAAGTGTTTTTCTAACCCTCAGGATAGTAGCATCTTACCTCAAGACTCAGATAATGATGGGGTTTGTGATTCGATGGAATCTGAAAGTACCTCTGGTCTACCCGGTTTGGGCCTGATTAGCACGATTTGTATCGTTGCATTTGCAGCATTCGCACGAAAGAAATGATGGCGCCGACAGCAGGACTCGAACCTGCGACCTGTGGATTAACAGTCCACCGCTCCACCAACTAAGCTATGTCGGCCTAGCCTGCCGCCTGCTCAATCATTCATCAATTAATCGGAAGTAAAGACACCCTCTTTTTCCAATAATTTCCTTTTAGTTTCAACTCCACCTAAGCCACTATATCCTCCTAAGCCTCCATTCGATCTTATGACACGGTGGCAAGGTATAATTGGAGGGAAAGGATTGCTGGCACAAGCATTAGCAACTGCTCGCGAGGATTTAGGATGTCCAATAGATTCAGCAATTTGTTTGTATGTACGAACTTCTCCATATGGAATTTTCTTTAGTTCATTCCAAACTTTGATTTGAAACACTGTACCATCTAAATTTATGGTTTCACTCCCATTCTATAGTCCCTGGAGGTTTATGAGTAATGTCGTAAACAACACGATTAACCTGACCCTTAAGAGCATTAGTAATTTCAGTACTAATTGATGACAGAACCTCATGAGGTATTGGCGAATACTTTGCACTCATTCCATCGAGGCTAGTTACTGCTCTGACTACGACTGTTTCACCATGAACTCTAGTATCTCCATGAACCCCAACAGAACGGACAGGCAATAGAGCAGCAAAATATTGCCAAGGCAAATCACACTTGCCTTCTGAAGCTGCATCTTGAAGTCTCGTTTCGACTATAGAGCATGCTTCCCTACATGCTTCAACTCGTTCTTTAGTTAAATTACCAAGGACTCTAACGGCTAAACCAGGACCAGGAAATGGTTGTCTCTCACTTGATTTAATTTTTAATTCACGGGCTATTGAACGAACTTCATCTTTGTAAAATTCACGTAATGGCTCTACTATAACCAATTCAACATCATCTGGAAGTCCACCTACATTGTGATGAGATTTGATGACATCACGTTCTCCGCCACCAGATTCGATCCAATCTGGTGCAATAGTTCCTTGAACTAGAAATTTGGCACCACATAATTTCTTCTCATCTTCAAAGACACGTATGAATTGTTCTCCGATAACCTTCCTTTTTTCTTCTGGATCAGTAACGCCCTCTAAGTGTCTAAAAAATCTATCAGAAGCATCAACAACTTTCAGAACAATACCCATTTCTTGAAACATCTCGAAAACTTCGATGCTCTCATTCTTTCTCATAAAACCTGTATCTACATAGACACAATGGAGAAGACTGCCCACTGCACGGTGGGCTAAAACAGCGGCAACGGAAGAGTCTATTCCCCCAGAACAAGCGATGATTGCGGTATCGTCTATTTTACTTTGTAATGCTTCAATTGCCTCGTCAATCAACATTTGAGTTTGCATAAAACTCATTCACCTCTGAGTGACTCATCATCTGAAATCACTTTTGCAGTTTTCATCACTCGCCATGCATCATATTGCCGTGCTAAATCTGTATTTGTCAGAGCGAGCATTTGCACTGCTAATGCTCCGGCATTGTCTCCTCTATCAACTCCAACAGTTGCTACAGGCATACCGGGAGGCATCTGCACTATCGAAAGAAGGCTGTCAAGAGGAACTTTACCTCCTACGGGGACTCCAATAACTGGGAGTGTTGTCATAGATGCAATTACGCCAGGAAGTGCCGCAGCCATACCTGCCATACCAATAAATACTTTACAACCAGATTCAATTGAAGATTCAATAACTGACTCAAGGAATTTTGGAGCACGATGAGCTGAAGCAACTCTTACTTCATGCGATATAGAGAACTCATCTAACACTGAAACACACTTATTAGCTACTGGCAAATCCGATTTTGAACCTAATATGATACATACATCCATACACCTCGGTTGTGAGTACAGTTCAAATGCCTGCCGTATAACAGATTAGAAAAAAAATTATTCTTCTTCTATTTCTCTAATGAAAGATTCAGGCCAATATTCTCCAGAAATTTGCAATGGAGGAGATGAAAGAAAATCATTAATATGATTGTTAGAAACAAAATTTACGTTGAATGGGTCATGAATAATTCGATTTCGGAAAACCATGCTAAATGCGATAAAATTGAAATCTCGATATGAAACACCGGTTAATTCAGCACTATATGGGCTAAAGTTGTCTGATTTAGTAGCAATAAGTCCGTTTCTAAATTTATTGGTGGAAATCTTCCATCCTTGACTAAAGATATCCTGAGAAAAATCAGATAATGAAATTGGTAACAACCACCTAGAAGAATTTACTTTCAATGAATTACTAATATTCCTGATAGTCCTAATCCATGATAAAATAAAGAAGAAAAATCCTATCCACCCTAACTTAGAGTTTATTATAATGTGTAAAATGAAGAATATTAAACCTAGACAAAAACTAATATAATCTAATGGAAAGATAGAAAATATCTCATTATTAGCATTAGAATACCAGAGATATGGCATCAATATTAAGAACCATGATGTAGAAAATAATATTATTGCTAATAATTGATCATCAATTGGGACTTTATTTGGTAAAATTAGAGGGACAATACTCGCTATTAAGAAAAAAAGTGACCAAGCAGATGTGTACAAAATTTGTGGCCCCACTGGTTTTAATCTTTGACGCATCCACCCTATTCCACCAGATTCAGGATCAGTATAAATCCAAGATTTAGGAGGGCTCAAATCTCCAATTCTTGTAGTTAATAATCTACCATCTGAATTAGGCCACCACGAAGATTCTCCAAGTAACCACTCTTGTTCTTTGCCTACAGTCACAAGAGTCCGAGAGAGTCATTGTTCTAGTTTCTTCTCTAATTATCTTCAATATTATTCCCAGGATGCCTAAGAATAAGATTTCTAGCGGCCCAAACTTCATCGACACGAGAAACATCTGTCGTATATGGGGCGCCTTTGATGAGATCTGGGTCCTCAGTCAGGACATTAAGAAAATCCTTTGCGAACTTATCTAATACCTCTTTAGATTCTGTTTCTGTTGGCTCTATCATCAAGCATTCTGGTACGATCATGGGAAAATAGAGTGTTGGAGCCATTACTCCATAATCAAGTAATCTCTTGGCTATATCTTTTCCAGTAACACCTACCTTATTTTTCATATCTATCATAGATAATGTAAATTCATGCATGACAAAATCCGTAGGCGCCCCATCTGAAGGCATAGCATGTATTTTTTCCAGTACATCTTTTTCAGGGTTCATTATCTTGAATCTGAGATAATTTGCATTCAAAACTGCATGTTCCGACATCCTCTCAAGTTCTCTACCATATCTTCTGTAAAAGGCCCAGCAACGGATTACTGCACCTGCATTACCATGCCACTGCTGAACTTTACCAATTGTTTTTTCTGGTGTGATCCAACTATACCAATAGCCATCACCTACACCCTCAGAGTCATCTTTCGCGATCTTGCGTCGAGAAGCTAGGGGGGAGGGTAGATATTTCGAAAGATGTTTCTTTACACCAATAGGACCGCTTCCGGGGCCCCCTCCTCCATGGGGTTGGCTGAACGTTTTGTGTAAGTTATAATGCACGGCATCGAATCCCATTAAACCGGGATCTGTTTTCCCAATAATTGCATTAAAATTAGCGCCATCATAATACATTTGTCCACCAGCTGTATGAACCATTTCTGAGGCTCTGGCAATATCTGGTTCGAAAACTCCTAATGTTGAGGGATTTGTAATCATCATTGCAGCGGTATCATCACCAACAACTGACTGTAAAGCTTCCAAGTCAATGCGCCCATCTTCGGCGCTTGGTATCTCAATAATCTCGTATCCGCACATTGATGCAGATGCAGGGTTTGTTCCATGAGCGGAATCTGGAACTATGACTTTATTTCTGTGACCTTCCCCCCTCTCACGATGAAACTCTTGAATACAGCGCATAGCAGTAAACTCACCTTGTGCACCCGCCACCGGTTGCAAAGTCACTTGATCCATGCCAGAACATATAGCAAGCATTTCCTGCATTTCATAGAATATTGAAAGTATACCTTGAATTTGATGTTCAGGTTGTAAAGGATGCATTCTATCGATACCGGGTAGATTGACGATTCTCTCATTTACTCTTGGATTGTGTTTCATTGTACATGAACCAAGAGGATAAAAACCTGTATCAATGCCGAAATTTCTTTTTGATAACCATGTATAATGGCGGACTAATTCTGGTTCACTAGCACGAGGCCAGGCAGGCGGACTATTTCTCAACATAGAGGAAGGTATTGTTTCCAAAACTTCGGAATCGGATAAAATAGGATTGGGTTGTGACCAACCTGCATTTGGAGAACCATTAAATGAAAAAATATCGCTCAATTTGCCACCTCCTTAATCCATTCCTTAACAACCAAAACTAGTGAAGAAATATCTGATTCACTAGTTCTTTCATCACAACCAATCAATATAGATGAGGAGTGTGATTCCCACCACAAGCCCATAGGTAACCCAGCAATTACTCCCTTAGAATCCATGAATGCGACCGCCTTTTCTGAGTCCCCAGGAATCCTGATTGCAAAATCTCTAAAATTAGAAGAGTTAGGATAGATCAGTTCTACCCCCTCTATTGAACTTAGAGCCTTTTTAGTGACCTCCGTAGATGCTGCTACTCTCTTGGCCAATACTGCAATTCCTTCCGGACCCAACAAAGACATATGCATAGCACCCATCAAAGCAATTAGGGTCTCATTAGAGCAAATATTAGAGGTGGCTCTATGTCTCCTAATATGTTGCTCTCGAGTTGATAAAGTCAATGTAAATGCTTTCTTTTCATTTGTATCATAAGTCTGCCCTACAATTCGACCAGGCATCTGTCTAATGTATTTCTCAGTACAAGCAAATATACCATAAATGGGACCACCAAAAGTTGGACCTATCCCAAATGGCTGACCCTCACCAATAACAATATCTGCACCCCAATCTCCAGGAGGAGAAACTAGACCTAAAGAAACAGCATCAACACCGACAATTAAAGCAGTATTTTCACCAATTTTTCCCTTCAGTTCCAATAAACCTTCATCCAATATTCCGAAAGAATTTGGCTGCTCAATATAAACTGCACATGAACCATGGGCGATTGATGCAGCATTTATGTCTAAATGACCGTTTTCATCGTGCTTGAGTGTATGAAGATTTATTCCGGAACCTTGTACATAATTCTTAATCACAGACATTCTATGTGGCGGAACGAGTTCAGAAACATAGATTGTATCTTTCTGAATTGCTTTTTTGTTATGGACCCTAACTGCACAGGTAATTGCTTCTGCTGCAGAAGTCGAGGCGTCATACATACTTACATTAGAGATTGGTAAATTTACTAATTCAGAGATCATTGTTTGGAACTCCCACATAGCTTGAAGCATTCCTTGACTAACTTCTGCCTGATAGGGCGTATATGAAGTTAAGAACTCACCTCGAGTTGCTAACATCCCTACCATAGTAGGTACGAAATTTCTAGAAAGCCCAGCAGAAAGAAAAGAAGGCCTTGAATCTAGATGAATATTAGAACCGAGAAGATGTTGGGCATCTCTCCAGATTTCTTCTTCAGATTGAGGAGGCGGAAGAGGAAGAGGGTTCTTCCTTCTAACTTCTTCAGGAATATTAGAAAACAGTTCATCTATTGAATTTAGCCCCATTATAGAGAGCATTTCCTTTTCGCGACCTAAATTGGGTAGTTGATCCATAAGCCTATCACCCGTTCCTTACACTTTCTGGATGGTAAATAATGACTTAATTGTTCGTTGGTGGAAACTATACATCAGACCGATATCCTCTTATTGTTTAGGAACTAGTCGAGGCACGTTAGAATGAAGGTTGCCATCACTGCGTCAGATACTTTTGTTGCCCCATACATAGTGGAAATGTTAGGGGATGCTGCTGTAGTAATTCCCGAAGATGCGATTAAAGATCAACTAACTATTGATGCTTTACTAACTCCTTGTAGTGCACTTATACATATTAATTCGAGACCTGTGGAATCATCATTCGAAAGAAATGATAGACAAACAAAATTGGAAATGATGAATGCAGCTAGGCCTATTTTGGACGCTGTCGATAGGCACGGTAGTATACACTTAATCATAGTGGGTACACTTAGAGTTCACCCACAATGGGAACCCGGAGAACCATTCTATGGATTGGATTCTACGTTAGCACCTCGTGACACCGCTGCTGAAGGCCAGTTATGGATGGAAGAAAATGCATTGGATAGGGCCCATTCTGAAAAACCAGTCAGTATAATAAGGGCATCAAATGTGCAAGGAGTTCCACTTTCTGGCCCACCAGGTAATGGAATCTTACATCGCTGGGCTAGAGAATGTCAAATAGGGTGGATTAATGTCCCTGGTGACGGTTCTAATCCCAAAGATTTCATACATATTGAAGATTTAATACAAGTCATAGGAGGGATTATAGAAAATCCGCCATTAACCAGAGAGGAGATTGCTGTTGGTTCAGGGAAAGGAATATCAATGCTGGATTTAGCAAACATATATAATTCAAAAACTGGTTGTGAAATAGAATTAAATCAAAATGATGAAGAAGAAGTATTCGGACTTGTGGATGCTTGGGTTCTTGAAGAAAGATTAGGATTTAGACCTAAAATCAGTCTTGATGAAATGATAGAAGAAGCATTTGAGATCGCTTAGACGGAGTTAACAACTAATCTTTTTCTGATTCCATTCCAATCCGCAACTGAGACTTCAAATGACATTTGACTACCTGAAGAAATTTTACTTGTGTCATAATCATTTTTCATCCTAACCTCAATCTCATGAGATTCTGAAGTGACATGGAGGGTGTTGCCTCGCCGATATTCATCAGATATACCTATTCCAAATGTACGATCCACAGAATTTACTCTGAATGATAAATCAAAATTTTTTCCTTTGTAACTTGAAATTAATTCTCTTTGTTCATTCAAGAATCTTGCCTCATTCATTTGATTGATAATTTCATCTAAAGATAAACCTGCATTCTCAGAAGATTCATCATTTGACATATCTGAAAATGATTCAGATAGAGGTTCAATTACCGAAACTCTATCAGGTAAATCTACCTTTTCTGGAACCTCAACTTCATGTTCCTCTGCCCATTCTTCAGAACTGATTTGTTCTGGAACTTCCACCCTATCTGGAACTTCAACTTGAGGATTATTATGTGAAGATTCGATAGATTCAGAAATCTCTTCTTTTTCTATTTGAGGTTGTTCAATTTCTGGGACTAATTCAACATCAGCGTTATTCATCTTATCTGGTTGATTAATAGCGGAAACTGCACCAATTGCTGCTCCAGCAATACCTAATCCTGCCACAATTTTAGCATTATCATTGGATAATTTAGTTTTAGCAACTGTCACTAGTGCATCTGATTTCATTTTCCAAATCGCTCTAGCAGGAGCTTGGGCTACTAACGGCAATTGGGATATTTCATCTTCAAATCTAGAATCAAAATCTTCTTTTATAGCATCTATATTCTCGTTACTTTCTGAATTTTCAAGCATTTCACTCAATTCCGAGGTCCATTTATTGGCTCTTGAAATCATATCGTCTTCAATCATATTGCTACCTACATTTTCTTCTTCAACAACTTCTTTGCTGACTTCTGATTCATATTCAAATGCCTTTTCTCCATCCCATACATCATTATCCAAAATAGTAATTTTCCCGGCACCAACAAATCGGCGTGTACCTACTGGAATGTTTCCATCCGCAGGAACTCTAGTCCAACCACCACCATACCAATCATTGCTGCCGTCTTGTTCTCTATCATCCAAACTCCAAGAAGGAGCCCCACCTTCGTTTGCATTGTAAAAATATAGTCTACAATTATTTGAATTAAGATACCAATCTTTGCCATTAATTTTACTAGATTGCATTTTGTACTCTCCATTGTATTTATCTTTAACATGATCTGAAATAATCAGAGATGATGAACTATTCATTGTTTCATTCTCAATCCCTAGAAGTGCCATTAACTCGTTGGAAGATAACTTTCCACTACCATCTTGGTCAATAGCAGAAAATATTGGCTGTAAATAAGAGCGAGGCGCACGACTTCCTGTAAGCTGTTCTAGACCTGAATCAAACTCATCTAAATTAATTTCTCCATCTCCGTCGAAATCAAATTTTGAAATCATTCCTTCAGCGGTGAGACCCTTTCCAATTAATAATTTCTCGAGGTTTTTCATTGCTGCTGCGACTAGTTTATCGGATATAGCCATGCATATGCGTGAGGTAATCTAAACATGATACTTGCCCCGCCACAATTAGCAAATCTTAGTCAATCAAACGAAAGGAGTAGAGACAATAATCGACTTGACTCTTCTTCTACTGCTTGCTTGAATCCACAATTCTTGCCCCATAGACACATTTTCAAAATAACCCATTGCGATACCTGTTTTATTCAAACTAGGTGAAGGGCCACCACTTGTGACGTATCCGACTTTGTTTGCAGAATCAGTTGGGCCATCAAAAACCATATGTCCTGGACGAGGGTTGGGACCTCTTTCTTGACAAACTAATCCACACCACCTAGCACCTGAATTCATAGAATTTATTACAGATTCTTTTCCAATGAAATCGTGATCTAGATTCAAACCGAACGGTACATTAGTCTCTGCAGAATTACGGAAAAGGAATCCTTCAGGAAGATTAGATTCTGATTCAATACCTAGCCCTGGCCACATAAAATCTTGCCCTGAAAGAAGATATCCTTTTTCTAATCTAAGTGTATCTCTAGCACCTAAACCGACAGGTATTGCCCCATAACTAATTAGAGAATCCCAGAGACTTGCTGCCTGATTATTTGGAATAAATATCTCAACCCCTCTTTCGCCAGTATAGCCAGTTCCCTGAATCCATCCAGTTATACCTAAATCATTCTCAACGATATCCTGACATGAAAATCTAGATACTACATTCCCTTCACCCAATACATTTTTCAATATTGAAACTGATTCAGGACCTTGCAAAGCAATAATACTCGTTTCATTTGAGAAATCATTAATTTTTATTGAGCCATCACTTGGAAGCTTGGAATTAAACCATTCCCACATTGTAGAAATCATAGATGCATTAGGCACCCCAAAAACACTATTCTCAGAATTTATTGCAAAAATCATGTCATCAATTATATGTCCATTTTCATCTAGAAAATGCGTATAACCACATTTACCACTTGCGAAATTAATAAACTGTTGAGTTCCTATAGAATTCAACCATGAAAGAACTTCATCGCCCTCAAACTCGAAAAAACCCATGTGTGAAACATCGAAGAGACCCGATTTATTTCGGCAAGAAAGATGCTCCTCTTGAATTGAAGTATACCAAATTGGGAGTTCGAAACCATGGAAATCTACTATATTTGCGCCCGCCTGCAAATGATTCTCATAAAGTGCTGTCCTTACTAGATTACCGTCACCCATGCCCCTTTCGAAAAGGAACAGGTGCAAGAAGGTGGCGCTTGGGGGAACAGAAAATAAAACTCAAGGAAATTTATTTTGACTTAAAAAAAGGAGGGGTTTATATAGTGTCAGTCCCACTATACAACTAGAGGTTGATAAGATGAGTGATGAGAAGCGAAGTCAAGGCGTGTCATCGAATCTCGATGAGAATAAGAATTCTAGAAAAAAGGAATTAACAGCCAATAAGAGACCCTCTAGATCTAGAGGCACAGAATCGGTAACTGGAAAGTGTAAAATTTGTGGCTCAAATTCATGGGATACTGATTCTGTTCGTGGAGAAACTATTTGTTCAGAATGTGGCTATGTTGCAGCTGAAAATATGATTGATCCAGGGGCGGAGTGGACAAATCATTCAGGAGGAGAAGATAGGAGTAGAGTTGGAGCCCCTACATCGTTAACAATTTCAGATAAGGGCCTATCTACAGAGATTAGTAGAACGGATTTGACATCAGGGGCTGCTGCAAGGCATGGAATGACAGGGAAGAACTTACGAGACTGGCGAAGAAGACAAAGAGTTGATCAGAGAAGTAAAACAAGAGATAGTAGAAGTAGAAATCTAACCACTGCCATGCAATTTATTAGAGACAGGGGTGGATTACCGAAACAAATTGAGCAAGAAGCTGCGAATCTTTACAGGCATGCTATGAAAGAAGGGATAGTTACTGGAAGGAGCATACGAGGAGTCACTGCTGCTTGCGTTTATATCGCGGCACGACAAGCAGGAATTCCAAGAAGAATTGACGTTATAGCAGAGGCTTTTGATATGTTAACTGATGTTGAAGAAAAAGAATTGAAACGGACAATTAGATTAGTTGCTCGTAAAATGAATACTCATCATATAACGGGGCCTGAAGAATATTTTGAGAAATTTCATTCAGACTTGCAGTTACCTCCCAAAGTATTAGGGAATACTAGAGACCTATGGGATGAAGTTGGAGAAAATTTAATCTGGCAAGGTAAGAAACCTTCAGGAATTGCGGGTTGTATATTGTACAAAGCATCGCAAAATAGCAATTCCCCTAGGACACAAAGTGAAGTTTGTAAAGTTTCAGGAATTAGTGAAGTAACTCTCAGAGGACTATTGAAAATATTAAATCAAATATTAGATGAGTAATCATATTCTAATTAATCGATTTCATATATCGTTAAAGGTATTTTTTGTACATTAGCCATTTCAATTACAATTCTTGTCCATTTACTAGTAGATGATGGAATAGCGAGTATATCTGTAGCAGACTTCAATATCTTTCCAGTAAGTGAATTAGGTGCCTCTGAACGGCCTCGGTCTCTGAGTGTCCTATTAGGGTCATCCCATTCTTCAGAAAAAATAGCTATTGGAATTGAATTATTATCTGCCCAACGCTCAGCCATGTAATCAACACCACTTGCACCGCCAACTATTATCATATCTGGATATCCATTTTTATCCACCCAATTCTCAATTAATTCCTCAAAAATTTCAAAGTCATAGAATCTACTGCTACCAACTACTGCTAAATTGATAATGTTTCCATCCTGATTGAGGTCTTTTTTTCCAAGCGAGTCAACTACATTCTGTCCAATTTCGGGTGCCATTAATAGAGTCAGAGGGGTTTGTATGGATAAATGTCGTGCAGAAAACAATACATTATTTCATATCTGATCATCATTTCGGGACACATGGTGACATGTACTGATGCTAGATATTGATGCAATTCGTGCAGACTTTCCTATACTTGGTAGAGTTTTACCTAATGGGAAGAATCTTGTCTATTTTGATAATGCTGCAACTTCACAAAAGCCTCAATGTGTTATTGATGCGATGAGCAATTTTTATGAGAATTATAATTCAAATGCCCATAGAGCAAATCACACACTAGCTGATGAAGCAAGTTCCGCATTAGAGAATGCCAGAAGTCAAATTTCTAATTTTTTTGGCGCTAAACCTGAAAATATGATTTACACTAGCGGAGCGACGGAAGCAATTAATCTTGTTTCTTATGGTTGGGCGAAAAATAATTTGCATAATGGCGATGTAATAGTAATTACAGAAATGGAGCATCATGCCGACATAGTACCATGGCAAGAACTTTCTAAAGAAAAGGGCGTAGAAGTAAGATATGTGCCAATAAATAATGAAACATTCGTATTAGATATGGAAGCTTTTGAAATCGCTTTAGAGGGGGCGAAATTGGTTTGTGTAACTCATACAAGTAATGTATTAGGAATTAGAAATCCAATTGAGGATATAATCAAAATGAGTAAAAAAATAGGTTGTAAAGTTCTAATTGATTGTGCTCAAGGCGCCCCACATGAAAAAATAAATTTTGAAACCCTAGGTGCTGATTTCTTAGCAATCTCAGCACATAAAATGGCGGGACCAACCGGTATTGGCTGTCTTCTAACATCGATAGAAAGAATACAAGAAATGGGGCCATTCATGACTGGTGGTTCAATGATAAAGAAAGTCACTACTGATGGTTCTACATTCAAAGATGGGCATGCTATGTTTGAAACAGGAACTCCAAGAATTGCGGAAGCAATAGGTTGGGGGGCTGCAGTCGAATGGTTAGAACAATTTAAGATGGAAGACATTCATAATCATGTACATGAAATTGCGTCATTTGCAGGTAACGAAATGAAGAAAATACCTGGCATCAAGATTTTCGGAGATCCCAGCAATAAGGATTCATCAGGCGCTGTTTCATTTTTACATGAAAATATACAATCCCAAGATTTGGCATTACTATTAGACCAAGGAGGTTATGCCGTTCGCACAGGTCATCATTGTGCACAACCACTAATGGATGCATTGGGTGTTCCCTCAACAAATAGGGCATCTTTCTGGATATATAATACAAAAGAAGAAGTTGAGGGTTTCATTAATCATCTCAAATACATATGTGAAAGATTTGGATAGAAAAACAATCATTTCAATAAAAAAAACCCCTACGGCGTAACATGTCTTCGCTTTGGCCTGAGCATTTAGACGAAATTGTGGAAGAATTCAAAGATTGTTTCGACTCAATGGAAAGATATGAATTACTATTTGAATATGCTAAAAAAAATCCAAAACCACTTCCAGAAGAAGAATGGACAGAAGAAAATCAGATTTTGGGTTGTCAGTCGAGAGCACATGTGATTTGTTTACTAAATAATAAAGGGCTTTTCGTACTAAGATCGGGAGCAGACGCACAAATCGTTCAGGGCCTCATGAGTATTACTGCGATTGCAGTAAACGGATTAAAACCGATTGAAGTTTCAGAATTAACTCCTGCATTTGTAGAAGAAATGGGGTTGAAAGCGGCTTTAAGTCCGAATAGAGCAAATGGTTTCTTAAATATGTTCAATAGAGTGATTAAAGAGGCAAAGATACTTTCGGAGACTTAGGATGATTGATAAGAATGATGTTTTTGAGGCTTTAAATGAGGTTGAAGACCCAGAAATGAAAATTTCAGTTATCGATTTAGGTCTTATTTATGATGTAAAAATAGAAAATACACATGCAGAAATTGAAATGACTCTGACAAGTCCAGGATGCCCTATAGCGCCAGAATTAATGGCTGCAGTACACAGAGCTGCCCTAAATACTCAGGGTTTGGAAAGCGTTCATGTGAATCTTACTTTTACGCCTCTCTGGGATCCGAAAATACATGCCACTGAAGATGGAAAATTTGAATTAGGAATATTCTAGATAGGGTGTGAATGTGTTATCAAAAGAGGATAGAATTTTGTCTTGGTATAAGATTCCTAAGTCATCAAGAATATTACTTATAGCAACTACATTAATTTTTATTTTCTTGACGCCGAATCTTGCTGAAGGTTATGAAAGCACATGGAATAAAATAGAAATTGACTCAACAAATGACTATAATGCTGCTGTGATTGATTCAAATGAAGATGCTTGGGTTTTTGGAGATAACGGTATAATTATACATGGAGAAAAATTAACAAATTGGAGTATAATAGATTCGCCAACTAATGAAGATATTCTGACAGCAGACTCTAACGACTATATGGTTGCGGCTGCGGGTACAAATGGAACAGTGATTTACAAAGAAGTATTGTCTAATGAGTGGATAAAGAAGAATATAGACGCTCAGACAAAAATAAACTCAATTGCCATTAACAATATGAATGAAATTATAATAGTTACAGATTTTGGTGGAATTCAAATCTTAAGAGAAGGGGAATGGTCCGAAATAGATTCGTTAACTTTGGAAGATCTATACCATATTACATTTGAAAATGAAAGAGGATTAATTGCAGGTTCATCCGGATTAATTCTGGGCTCTGAAGATAATGGATTGACTTGGGAAACCAGAGAGACTCCGGAAACTATCTCAGAATCAGAAATTATATCCATTGGTTACTATAAAACAAATAGGGCTTATGCTATAACTTCAGATGGACAAATATTGAAATCAACCCAAGAGGCACTTACAACAACTGTAGGATATTCATGGAGTATAAAAGAGATTGAATCTGAGAATTATTCCACTAGTTTAAATGTTAATCTAACATCTTTAGAAATATTAAGTACTACTAAGATATTATTGACTGGAGAAAATGGTTATGTTGCACTAAGTAAAGATGGAGGAAATATAGTCACCCCTCAGTTATTTCCAGATGAATTTGATAATCAAAAAATAAATGACGTAGCTATGATAAATGCATTTAGAGGAATAATTGTTGGAAATGATGGGAATATATTCTATACAGAAAATGGCGGAGAGAATAACCCAGTTGGCTTTGAAGTAGTTGACTTTAATGATTTCAATGAATTTGTAGATTTCACAAAAGATAATCTTTTGGAGGGTTTGAAAGCAACAATGAAAATAGTCCTCATAGGGATTCTTCTTGGTTTTTTCCTAGGTATTGTTCTAGCTATGTGTAAAACGGCTCCAACTACTCTAAAACAAATGATTGAAAGCGATTTAGAAAAAACATTGATTTTGTTCTGGTTAGTAATACCAGTAAGTATCTTATCCACTAGAGGCAGTGGAATAGGAATAGGGATTTTTACATTCTTAGCAATAATCGGCGTAACCATACTAGTGGATTATTATATCAATAAGAATAAAACAGAGAAAGAGGGTTTTCTAGGAATCCAGATACCTAATAATCATAGGAATAAAGTAATCAAGATTCTGGGGCTATCGCTATTAATTGGCATCCCAATTTCAGAGGAATGGGGCTTTGAAGGAGGGGCGGAATTAATCTATTCAGCACTAAATAATTTTCATGATTTTCAGCTCGGTTCAGATACTCCGAAATTATCTGCCCAACTAGGTTATATTTTTGCACCAATTGGAGACCCTATCGCATTCTTTAGGCTAATAATCGGTATCGGTCTGACATATTTAGGGGTCTTATTTATTACTGCAAATGGTAGTTATTCAAAGAAAAGATTTTTCGCAGGTAAATTGTTTTTATTGATAATTGTATGGAGCATTATTTTAACGGAGTTATTCATAGGTTTTGATCTAAATAATTTTAACTTAAGTATAGCTAGTTTAATGAAATACTTATTTTTCTTGGGAATGGGATTATTCATGACTAGAAGGATAATTCCTGAATTATCTTGGAAGAATTTAGAGCCGAATGAATTCAATATTACTATCGACCCATGGAGACTAAGGCCACTGAATAGTTTAGCAACTCTTTATACTGATTTTTTCCGAAACACTCCCTTACTAGTACAGTTTATGTTTATCCATTTTGGTATTCAATTAGGCAAACATATACAAAATATAGGAATTGATGTCACTAATGATTTGACAATAATTTCTTCTTATCTCGGACCTTTTGATAGTATATTTGCGCCCATGATTGATTATGTAAGTGATAGTTTATTTGGCCCAGGAAAAAGGTCATATCTTAGTGCGATTTTCGCATTGGGATTGAACTCTGCTGCATATCAATGTGAAACAATAAGGGGCGCAATAGCAGCAATTCCATCAGGGCAAATGGAGGCAGGGAGAAGTATAGGCCTAACTTATATGGGTACTATGAGGCTGATTATTCTACCTCAGGCCATCAGAATATGTATTCCTCCACTTGGTAATGAAATGGTCAATCTGGTACTAAATTCATCCCTAGCAAGTGTGATTGCATACACTGAATTAACTAGACAAGGAAAACTAGTTGTTGCAATCACTTTCCAAATCTTTTGGACATGGGGTATGGTGATGATTGCGTATTTCGTTGTTACATGGACCCTAGCCCTGCTATTGAGAAGATTGGAAGAGAAGACTAGGATTCCAGGTCTAGGGATTTCAGGAGGGAATTAAATGGAAGATGAGGTGCTAATAATAGAGAACCTTGAAAAAATATATGCAGGAGGTGTCCATGCAGTCAGAGGGGTTTCATTCAAAGTTAGAAAGGGAGAATCTGTAGCCATCATAGGTTCATCAGGTAGTGGGAAATCGACTGTGCTTAGATGTATTAATAGGCTGATAGAACCTACGATGGGGACTATTAAATTAAATGAAGAGGTCATAAATAATCCGTTGGCAGATGTTAATGAAATACGTTCAAAAATAGGAATGGTTTTCCAATCATTTGAACTCTTTTCACATCTAAAGGTCTTGGAAAATATAACATTAGGACTTAGATACGTAAGAGGAATGAATAAAGAAGATGCTGAAAAAATAGCTCTTGAAGTATTGGAAAGAGTGGATATGTTAGATAGAATAGATGCTTATCCTGGAAACCTATCTGGAGGACAGAAACAAAGAGTTGCGATTGCAAGATCTCTAGCAATGCATCCAGAAGTTATCTTGTTTGATGAACCGACTAGTGCCTTAGATCCTGAATTAATAGGATCAGTTTTACAAACAATTAGAGGTTTAGCTGATGAAGGAATGACAATGGTAATAGTTACTCATGAAATAAATTTTGCTAGAGATGTTGCTGATAGAATAATCTACATGGACAAGGGAATTATTGCAGAGGAAGGCCCATCAGAAATCATTGAAAATCCTAAAACTGAGAGACTGAAAGAATTTCTTTCAGCGATGGATGATGAATAATCAGGAATCAAATTAATCCTTGAGCAGTCATTGCCTCTGCGACTTTAAGGAAACCCGCAATATTAGCGCCTGCCACATAATTATCTGGCATACCATATCTTTCAGCTGTTTCTGCTGCATTTTTATGTATATCAACCATGATCTTATCCAATTTAGCATCAACTTCTTCTCGAGTCCAATTATATCTTAGAGAATTCTGAGACATTTCAAGACCTGAAGTAGCGACTCCGCCTGCATTACTAGCCTTTCCAGGTGCAAACATAACGCCATTAGTTAAGAAAACTTCAACAGCTTCCGGAGTACAAGGCATATTCGCACCTTCTGCTACAGCCATTACTTGATTTTTAACTAGCATTTTTGCCTCTTCGCCGTTTATCTCATTTTGAGTGGCACAGGGGAGTGCTACATCGACATTTATCCCCCATAATCCATTTGAAGCTGGTTCTGGTTCAGATGGAGTGAAAGTGGCACTTGAATATTCTTCAGCATACTCCGAGATTCTTCCACGGCGATTATTCTTTAAATCCATAATCCAAGATAATTTATCCCTATCTATACCATCTGGGTCATGAACAAATCCACTGGAATCTGACATTGTAACCGGTTTTCCTCCAAGATCTAAAACTTTCTCACAAGCAAATTGTGCAACGTTGCCTGAGCCCGAAATAGAGACTGTTGCACCTTCGAATGATTTCCCCTTCGCTGCAAGCATTTCTCTAGCAAAATAAACTAGACCATATCCTGTTGCTTCTGGCCTAATTAGAGAACCACCATATGAGAGTCCTTTTCCAGTAAGTACACCTGTGAACTCGTTAGCTAATTTCTTATACATTCCAAAAAGGAAACCTATTTCTCTTCCTCCAACTCCTATATCTCCCGCTGGAACGTCTAGATTAGCACCAATATGCCTCCATAATTCCATCATGAAAGATTGACAAAAACGCATTACTTCAGCATCCGTTTTACCCTTTGGGTCGAAGTCAGAACCACCTTTTCCACCACCCATCGGCAGCCCAGTCAAGCTGTTTTTGAATACCTGCTCAAATGCTAAGAACTTAAGGATCGATTGATTAACGGATGGGTGAAAGCGGAGTCCACCTTTGTATGGCCCTATTGCGCTATTCATTTGGATACGGAATCCACGATTAACTTGTAAATTGCCACTATCATCATACCAAGGAACTCTAAATTGAATTATTCTTTCAGCCTCAACCATTGATTCCACTACTGGTAAATATTCAGGATGCTGCTTAATTACTGGGACTAAGCTTTCCAGCACCTCTTCCACGGCTTGATGGAATTCAGGTTGGTTCGGGTCTCTTGCAATTACACTATCGTACACTTTTTTCATTGTATTATCCATGGGATTCACCAAGGTTTCCGAATCTAGATTAGTTATCGGGCAAGCGCAGGACCGACTAACCCCTTTTGAATGGTATGTATTAGACAACTCATTAAACAGTAATTAGGAGAAGATGTGTTCTTCGGCAAGACGTTCTACTATCTTCTCATAACCTGGTAAAGTCATAACATAGACAACTTCCTGAGAGACCTGTCTATTCCTTAATGCCTCAGCTATTGGAGTATGGTCTTTGAACCATCGTGTTTTACCATCATCGCCAATTATTCTAATATCTACTTGAGACATACGAGGTTCAGAAAGCAATAATTTAACCGAAGGAACATCTATTGCAACATAACCCTCATCTAATCCTGCACGCTTCGCAATTTCATCTTCAAGCTCAATTCTTTGGGAAGAGTTAGACGCTAGATAAATTAATTTTTCAATAGTTTCTTCGGGTAAATCTTGTCTTCGACGACTAGTTGATATTTTCATTAGTTGCCTATACTTTAGCCTCCTAACCATATCTCTAGCGAACTTTCCTGAATCATAAAGCGCCCCCCAAATTTCTGAGTCGACTCTTTTCTGTAAATCTAATGAATCAGGCAAATCATCAACGCTCCTTTCAACCGCTCTGGAAAGCATGATTTCAGTTACTCTTGTTACTCTATGGAAGTAAACGGCACTATACATTAGCCCTCTAGCCATCATCATACCCTCTAATGCAGGTAAACCTCCTTCTTCTACTGCTACATCTCCCCCGTGCCTCTCTAGGCATTCAATAAGTCTATGATGGTCAATTATTCCATGCTTGACTCCTGTAAAATGAGAATCTCTCAACAAATAATCCATCTGATCACAGTCAACTGGTCCGTGAATTAAGTGAGATAAGGTGTCGTCTTGAAAAACAAAATTCTCTTTACCTTCCACCCATTGTAGTAAATTCCTCTCAGTACCACCTGCATCAGGTCCACGAATAAGTCCTGCAACTTCCTTAGGATCTATTTCATAAGACTCAAGAATCTCAGGGATACTTCTTCGTTCTGAGAAAAATTTAGCCTCACCTTCCCTTAGAATATCATAATCGCCTAAGATTATACCCTCCGTAATAGACATGTGATCAAGCCCCCCTCTTTCATGAAGAATATGTTCTAATGTATGTGAATAGGGGCCATGACCTACATCATGTAACATTCCAGCAACTTGGACAGTAGATTTCTCATGCGCATTCAAAGATATTGAATCAGCCATTAATCCTGCAATATGAGAAACACCTAGAGAATGTTCAAATCTAGTATGATGAGCGCCAGGAAATACAAGATGAGCTAGCCCTAATTGTTTAATGTGACTAAGTTTATTCATTTCAGGTGTTTTTAGCAATTCCTCCCTGACATCATCAATACGAAATTGTCCATGAATTGCATCGTTAATGACTTTGATAAAATCACCTCTGATTAGCCCAAAGAGTAGTCACTATTGAACCGCACTATCTAACAAAATGGATGGAATAAATAAAAATACATAAAAATTAACAATTTGTAATTCATTTGCAATTCATTTGCATTACATTTATGTGCTGGACGTCTTCTGCTAAGGCTGAGGGACGACGATGAGTGGACAAAGCCCGATGGTTTCGCTAAGGATTCCAGAAGATCATTTGCTGGCACTAGATCAGAGGATAGGTTTTGATGGAATGAGAAATCGATCAGATGTCATTAGAGACGCAGTAAGGCGATTACTAGAGCAGGATGTGATTAATCATGGCGATAGTGTCAAAGTCAATTTAGGCCCCGAATTAACAATTCTAATGAATGATTTTTGCAAGATTCATGCAGAAAAACCAGAAACTGTGTTGAAAGTAGCTGCAAGGAATTATATTCGAAGAGAAACAATAGAGGGGATGTCTGTGACAAAACTCCTCGGAGAGCGTATGAATGAGCTAAGTGCGCGATTTAATGATGATTCGAACGCTCAGAGGTGAGAGAATGAGCGAGGATGGGATGCACAAGAACGTGGGGGGGCGTAAAAGCCCCCTCACCCAACATCATAAAACAAAAATCACTATTGGTTTTTCGGGAGTTAGGAGTAGAGCGAAGTTAAGCAATGCTGTAGGTTATGATGCGAAAGATGTACCTAGGATCTCACGTGGAAGAAATCGAATTACTGATAGAGAGAAATTATTCTAATACTCAAACACACACCGCTCCGTACGCTTCGTACGGAGCACCTTAGAAAGACAATCTTCTTGGTCGTTCTATTGTCAGGTTTGCTTTCATGGTACACGCTGACAACTTCGGAACTGGCAGTTTCGTGGCCCATGAAAAATTAAGAAGTGCTCAAGAACAGATGATAAAAGAGGGAATAATAGCTCTAGAACAAAGAGGATTTCTTTTTGCAGCAGCGCCTACTGGAATTGGAAAAACTGCTGCCTCGTTGGCTGCGGGGCTGGAAATTTCTAGAAATAGTGAATCACCTAAACAAATTTTATTTCTAACTGGGAGGCAATCACAACACAAAATTGTTGTTGAAACCATAAAAAAAATTAATTCTAAATTGGATAAGACAATACCTTATGTCAAAGTTGTTGATATAATCGGTAGAGAATCAATGTGTGAAGATGTAGATAGGATTACAGGTAAATGCTCTTGTGAAGATAATATAGTTGAAGGAAGTAAACAAAAAAGAAGAGATGATCTGAAAGAAATTATTCTAAAAAGTCCTAAACATGTCGATGAAATAATAAAAAGGGGAAAAGAAAAGAAAATATGTTCTTGGGCCGCTGCTAGATCGGCAGTAAATGAGTGTGATATTTTAATTTGTGATTATAATCATGTTTTCATCGAGAATGTTAGTGAGAGTTCATTATCAGCGATGAAAATAGACTTAGAGAATACTATATTGATTATCGATGAGGCACATAATTTACCAGATAGGATTAGGAATGGCCTCGAAAGAAGAGCAATAATGAAAATCTTTCGAGATTGCCGATTTGAGATAGACGAGTATCTAGGTTCAAGAGAACAAGCGATGAAAAAACTTGATTTGTCGGAATTACAGGATAATTATGGTATATCAGAGATTAGAGATTCATTAAGACAAATGAAAAAACTAGAAAAAGAAATGAAAAAATGGTATAAAAAGAAAGAAAGTGATTTGATAAAATCAGGTAAGAAAGATATGAAAATTTCAACTTCTGACTTTATTGGCGAGATAGATTCTATACTAAACGAAGAGTTAAATGTTAAAAATGATGGGAAATTTACGATTTTAAAGAAATTAATAAATCAATTACATAAAGTAAAAGTTGATCAAGATGAGGATGATGATGAAAAAGATACAGCGAGTACTAGACTTGCAGATTTACTTTCAATAACACTGGAATATTTACATAGCACTGCTTTAGTATTAGTGTTTGACTTGCTTGGAGAAGAAGGTAGAGTCAGAAGTTTTCTATTAGATCCAGGAGTTGTCAGTGGACCTATCTTTGCAGAGACTAATGGCGCTATACTAATGTCAGGCACACTATTTCCTCCTGAAATGTATGTAGACCTTCTAGAGATACCTAGAACTAGAAAAATAATAATGACAGAATATGAGTCTCCATTTTTATCGGACCGAAGGCCTATCTTGGTAGCTAAAGATGTGACTACAAAATACACAGAAAGAAATCATAGTAATACTGAGAAGATTCGAGAACATATTCTTGCAGTCATCATTAACACCCCCGGACATGTTGCCTTTTTCTCTCCAAGTTATGCATTAATGGGTGATATCTTAGGAGATGCAAACTGGTTACCTGGTCATATTAGAATAATAGAGGAGGAGAAAAGAATGTCTAAAAGTAGAGTTAATGGCATAGTAGATGAATTACTAAATGAAAGAAGGAATCATCGACAAGTACTGTTAGTCGGAGTTCTAAGTGGGAAACTAGCAGAAGGAGTGGATTATCCAAATAACATACTAGATGCAGTAATTTGTCTCGGACTCCCTCTAGCACCCCCAAGCGCTAGGCAAGATGCTTTGAAAGAATATTATGTAGAAAGATTTGGTAATAGTAAGGCTTGGAGATACACTAGTACTCAACCAGCAATTAATAGCATATTGCAGGCATTAGGAAGGCCGATAAGAAAATCCGCAGATAGAGCAATTGTAGTATTACTTGAGAAAAGGATATTATTGAGACAATTCAGAAATTGTCTTCCGATTAACATAAATATTTTTGAATCTCCAGATTATAACCGTACAGGAAGACTGACAAAAAATTTCTTCAAGAGAAATCCCGAACCTGCTACAGAGAGAGAATAGACGACGGGTTCATTCGAGAGTGTAGTTTCGGAAGGCCATGGAAGTGACATGGCAAAGACACAAAATAAAAATTCTTGACCACGGATCGATGGTTGAACCTTATCTCCAAATCTCAACAAAGGGGTTGGATACAAATGCACAAAACTTACATCAAAATTTTATCACAAATCTCCCTCACTTATCTGAAGTTAGGGGCGACCACATGGAACTAGTCTCAAAAATATCTTCAGATATTGGAGCCTCGAAAATGAAAATTAGAGATTTGTTATCTACGGATGATATGTTAAATGAATTTAATGGAGAAATTAATGAAAAGGGAATTTGTCTTCCCATAAAGATTCGTTCAGCAGATGATATTATTATCCAAAGTAGAATGGAGAATGAAAAACAAATTGTTCAAATCATCTCATCAAATATTAATGGAGGTATCTTCAGAAGCTTTGCCATGCCGGATGATTGTCAAATAAATAGTGTCACAAGTGAAAACGGAATCCTCGAAATATTATTTCTTTAATTGTTCATCTTCCATTGAGACATAATCGTCTCTAACTGGTATATCTTGCAATTGATCAATCTCTTGCAATACCGCATTAAGAGCAATTTGTGCATTTTGGCGGTGACCTTCTCCAAGAACATGGCTTGAATATCTAGCCTCCTCGAAAATTCTGTCCAAAGAAACTAATGATTGATCACTAATTGGTAATGCCGACCTGATTGCTATCTCAAATTCTCTCACTGTTTCGAAGTCCCTACGTAAAAATCCTCTACGCATTAATATTTGACAAAGACTTTCATAACAGTTGTAAATTGCTTCTCTAAACTCGTCTCCCGCAGCTAAAAGTTCTGCGGTATAACTGAAAATACCTGCTAATTCGTCTATTGTAGCGCTACGTCTTCGTTGATAATACAGACCACTACCTACCATTCCAATTAATATTATTATAATTATCGAACCATATAGTAACGATTGCAAAATAGATGATTCCTCCGTAACTTCATATTCAATAGTGACATGAGGATTTTGATTTTGCTGTGTAGCTAACCAAGTTCTATTTGAAGGGTCGATAAATAATGAATCGGTATAGAAATTAATACTTAATTCGCCCCAGAAATCTCTATCCCATAAGGTAGGTAGGCCTTCAATTGACTTAAATTCATATGTAAATAGTCCATCTTCATCGGTCATTTCTATAACTCTGAAGTGGGTTTGTCCAGAAGAGGAATTAATCAATGATGCAGACATTGAGATGTTCGCAACAGGATCTAATGAGTCCGTAGAGGTGACATTTACAGTGCCTCTAATAATTCTTACATCTTTATCCAGTTTGATATTTTCAGGAGTGAACTTGAAGTTTACAGGTACCATTATTGAAACTGACATATCTTCAGAATTACCATTCAGATATCTTGTACTATCGGATTCAACTTTAACGACCAAATCAATAGGACCTGGAGGCATAGGATAATGAGCATTTGATTGGATTCTGAAATGCCCAGTAGATTCGTCCCATTGCACATTAGCATTTTCGGGACCATCAGATAGCCAGTGTAAAGTTACTACCATGTCTTCGATGATATTGCCACCGCCTCCTATTTCTAATATTCTACCTTCAATCTTTATAGGATGTTCAATATCACTTCTAATAATTGTCTCAGAAATCCATAATATTTCAATTTCAATATCTGATCTAACATAAACAGACATATTATAGCTTACTGGAAGATAATATGTTTCTCCTGTAAACTCTACTAAAATATCATGCTTACCTCTATCTATTGAATAACCTAACATGTGTTCGAACTCATAAAAACCATTACCAAGAGTATTTGTTCTTCCAATCTCTTCCCCATCTAAATAAATAATAATTTCTCGGCCATCCAGTCCGGGGAGACCATCAGAATCAGCATCATACAATCTCCCAGTAAAATTCCATTGCCCACCTCGAGTAACAATACTTGACTCAACTTGCAAGGTAATTCCTGAATGATAAGCAATTGTCAAATTTGATTCGGCAACACCTTCGCGATAGTATCCTTGTTGAGGGGCCTTGACCGTGATGATATGTACGCCGACATCTAAGAAATCAGAAACTACCCAATTTAACGACCAATCTCCCTGCTCATTACTTGTAGTAATACCAATCAATACTCCATCGATAAATATCTCAAGAGAGTGATTAGAAAGATACCCATTTGGAAGATTATCTTTTACATTACCTTGTAATACTAAATTATCCCCAACTGCCACGGCATTTGGTTGTGATATGAATACCTCAGTAGATGAATATACTATGAATACGGATGAAGAATTAGAAGAAAGGATGAATTCTTCACCCTCAAATACTATTTTTACAATTCTAGGGCCTAATGGCATATCAGAAGGAACTGGGATGAATAGGCTGAAATTACCATTTGAATCTACATCTAAACCTGTTAACAATTGATCATTCATATATACAGAAAGGCCCCTATCTGGAAGTGCACGTCCAGCACCATCTGTTAGCATACCTTCGATAACAAGTAATTGGTTACGATCTATTTCGCCCGGAGGTGTTGTCAAAACAACTTGAGAGGTTTGGGTCACATTGAAGAATGAACTCGAAGATGATGGAAGATAATACTCTGGATTCAATGAATCGCCCTGACCCATTGGATCAACCCAAGTGAATCCTCCAAAGAATTCTGCCTTTACTTCATGTGCGCCAAAGTCAGTATTTAGCGGGATGTCATAAGTAATTGTCCAATTACCTGTTGAAGAATTACTTAGAGTGGTGTATATAGCCCCTACATCAACTCCATCAATTGATAAATGAATTACTCCTCCAGAGTTAATTCCATCATCAATTAGTAATTGTTCATGCTCGTCTAATAGAGTGCCGTGGAATGTCACTGATTCCCCTGCTATCGCAGAACCAGTGATATGCGTGATATCAAGCACTGTCGGCGCCAAAACAACTACTCTAGTTACTGATTCATCCCCTACAAGACCTGTGGGGCCCTCAATTCCCGAAAATATTACATTAATCTCCATAGGCCCTGCTACTCTATTTGGATCTACAAATATCGAAGTGTTAGCTAAACCAAAAGTATCTGTAGTGACGTTTGATATTATCAAACCATCAATCATTACAGAAATTAGTGCAGAATCGACAGGTAAGGCAGAATTATCAATCAATGAAAGGGATATATTCATCTCCTCACCTCTAACTATACGACTATCAGGGTCTAAATCAAGGGGACTAACAATTGTTAGAAGTGAATACCCTCTACTATCAAAAATTCCGGTTCCAGTACTAGATTGATAATAATTTACATTCGGTGTGAATGTTGCTGAGATATTGTGAGTTCCTCTAGGGAATGTTAAGTCGAGACGAATTGTTGCAGACCAAGAACCATCTAACTCAACGTTGCTATTCATTACGGTGAATGTATCGTCATCTCCATCAATCTCAAAAATTAAACTGGGAGCCAAAGTATTACCTTGTCTATCTATGATAGCGCTCCCATTGCTAGATGTTAAAGTACCACTAACATTGAATAGTTCTCCAGAGGCGGGATTATCTGTTATATTGTCAACAGTAATCAAGGTAGATGAACGTACTGTAATTGTCGATATCAAAGTTAGAGTACCATGTAAAGTATTTGAACCATTAAAGAAGAAAATGGTATCGATTTGACCTAAAGGATGTGTATCTGGAATAAAGAATGTGAAATTGACAATTCCTTGAGAACTAGAATTGACCTCAGGAAGCCAGGTGTCATGGAATTCAGCAGATACGTTTAATCCCTGTAATGGTAGATCACCATTACTGGATTCTACAATTCGGGCAGTTAAAGTAACATTAGAACCTCTTTCAGCAACAGTATTGATAATCGGGTTCTTATCAATAAATGTAGTTACTCCTCTAACTAATATAGTATCATTCCCAGTACCTGTTAGATAAAATGGTGTACTACCTTCGACTACACTAACAATTACTGTCTTAATTCCACTACTGACGCCATCCCCTAGTGGATCAGTAGGGACTGTAATGTTAAAACTACCATTGTTAGATGTGACATGATTAGCAACTAGAGTCTCACTTAAGTCATTTAAGAAAAATACCTCTACAGCCATTGGCCCATCTACAGTTCTGTTAGAATCTACAGCATCGAATACCTGTCCAGATATTGAGAATGTAGAACCTGCAGTAACTTCAGAAGGTAATGGGTCTAGATTTATAGAACTAGATACTTGAACTGTTAAATTGGATGTACTTTGATTTCCTAACCACCTTCCTGCACCTACATCGGTCAAGTTATCTAGAAGGTCATCAGGAGCTATTATTGATACATTATAGAATCCAGGAGGAGTATCTGCAGGGATAATTGGATTGAAAGAAACTATACCATCATTTAATGTCAAACCTGATTGTAGGGTTTGCTGAAGAGAACCTCCTGAATCAAAAATAACATCGGCAGATATGTCATTCAAGGGAGAACCATCAGCTATGTCAGTAATTGTTGCATTGATTAGCATCGTTTCTCCCGCAATGACAATTAAAGATGAGGGAGTAGATTCAACGACCATCTCGGTCTGAATCCCAGCATCAATAGAATCTGCATCCGAGACTTTGTAATATTCGCCACCACTTGGAGGGTTTATCGTGTAATCCAAAAAGACTCGTAATTCATATACGCCTGATGAAATCTCTGCAGGCATAAAGAAAGAGATGTTATATTCACCGTTTAGTGGATTAATGAATCCTCCTCCAAGTCTTATTACAGTATCGGGAGCAGGCGAACCATCAGGAAGAGGAGGTAAATCTGAAGGCACTAACAGTTGTACAGTGACTGATGAGTTATTGCCTATTACTGGAGTTCCCAAATTCCTATCTTGAGCAAAACCAGAAACCCAGTTAGAAGTTCCTCTCGGAGTCCATTCACTACCTAAGTTCACAATTGCATTTGACTGCCCCTGAATTCTCACAACCTCTACGATACTGGCTGGATTTAACCACGTACTACCTGAGAAATTTAATACCCACGAATAATCACCAGCCGGAGCAGTTGCTTCTGGAACCCAAACTGGTGTAATTCTAGGTATTTCAGGGTCCGATATGTTCCAAACAGAGGTCCCATTGAAATCTAAAATATAGGTACCTAAGAAACTACTGAGAGAAGTATTAGTATGATCAGTGAGAATTATTTCAACTGATGCCTGATTTCCTCGTGATTGCGGTACTATTTCGTAAGAGAAACTAATGTTACTACGGATACCATGTTCAGTCAAGTAATTAACCTGGTCATTAGCAAAGAGACCTTCAGCATCAAATTGGATTTTAACTTCTACTGGTCCTGAGGGGATAGATACATTGTCTGCAGAAAATAACCAACTGACATTAAACTGTCCAGGAGAAGTAGTCCAGTCTGAATCATTTAGATACCAAGTTTTCAAAGTCTGATAAGGTCCGCTAACCGAAGCACGCCTCATCTGCAAATACAAAGTTCCGTTAAGAGCCTCTGGAGTATCTCCAAAACTCAAAACGGTACCATTAAGGAAAATTGAAGAGTCAATGTCCAAGAATGTATTATTCAAATCAGTACCTTCTAATGAAACTGTTAAATTCGGAGCAGGGGTTATATTAAACATAAAATTATCAGTATGAGGTCGAATGTGATAACTGGGATTACTGGCATTATTCAAATCATTTTGATGCCATCCCTGGAACGAAATTGAAGCATTAATTAGCCCTAGTGGTTCTGATTCTGAGATTATAATATTGAATTCATAGTATCCTCCGGTACCAACGTTTGAAATCTGACTTACTGGGCCATCTATCGAAGTAGTATAGTTCAAAATTACTTGTAGATTATCTATTAAAGAAACATCAGGATAAGGCGGATTTTCAAGTTTTAGATAACCTGTAACACTTGAGTTTACACCCACACCTAACATTGGTTGATTAGTAGGAGGTGGTGAACTAAAGGAGGTATTAGCGTCATCAGTAACATTCATCCTCCATGTAAATGAAATGCCCTGAGAACCAACATATGCTTTCTCAAACACTTGTAACACCAATGCACCATACCCGGGGATTGTAGGAAGTAGAGGTTTTCCCGATAGAGTAAATGTACCATTCAAATCTGTGGAACCCGAAGCAACAAGATGTTCCGACTTAGCTGCAGAACCAGGAACAAAACTAGTCTCATTATCAGTAACTAGGTATAAACTCAAGGACACATTTTCTGCTAAAGTCAAGTTGTCAACAAATCTCAAAGTTCCATTTAACCATATATCCCCTCCTGACAAATCTCTGTCAAATGTATCTGGCCCCCATTCTTCGTCTACAACTTCTAAGAGATTTTGTGGCGGGCATGCTTCAAATGGAACCCATCCTAAAGTAACATTACCTTGATTTTGATTTGTCTGCATTTGTACTTCTACCCATGTTGTAAAGTCGCTACCATACACTTCATACGACTTCCCATTCCAATCACCTCCTGAAAAACCAGTCACTTTACGTGAAGCGAAACCAGCATGACGAAGCATGACAGTGAAAACAGTTGCGAATTGTTCACAAGAAGCTTCCTGAGTATTATTTAGAATATAATGTGTCAAGTCACTATCAATATCTGAATCAAAGTTTGGAATAACAGGATCATTATTTCTCACGAATGTAGTGGTATTATTTCCATTAATTAGGAAATTTTGTATCGCTTCTACTTTCTCCCATGCTGAAAATGCACCGGATTCACTTAGAACGGCTTGGGTGATTGATAATGGGACATCACTTTGCCTGTTTAGATAAGACTGTGGTAAGTCTTTACCATAATCACTTCCAAAGAATATCGTAGTATTCTCTCTAACTTCTGGACCAAAGAAAACATCGGGACTGCTTACATAAACTTGATCTACAGAAGTGACAGATACGCCTATGTCTCTAGTATAATTTGAGAAATTTAGTACTGCTGCTGAATCGCTCCATGAAGTCCAGTTCATTGTATTATAGGGTACAATTAATTCACCTCCGGGGCCTATCTCGGCTCCGGAAGAATAAGTTATAATCCAATCATTGGTACCATTCCCTACCCAAAATGAGTCATGTGCTACACCTTGACTAGAACCTATCTCAGGGTCAATTGGGGTGCCTCCAACTAAAGTCGTATTAACTCCGAATGAAACACCCGTATAGTAGTCATATGTGTGCCAACGCCAATATTGAGTGATATTCAAATCTATATCTGTCGAATTTGTTACAGTGAACATCAACATATTTGGATCTATGTCATCACTTGGATCCCATGGATTACTAATTGAGCCATTACAATCTAATGACCAGAAATCTGGGCCGCATTCATCGCCATCTGGAATTCCCCCTCCATCGGTATCAGGATTTAGCCAATCAAGACCAATTGCTTGTTCAATGGTATCTGGAATACCATCTCCATCAGTATCTAGAGGATTAAGGTCATCTTCGGAGTTATTCTGAGGATTGGTCCCATCCAAGTATTCCTGACCATCTGTAACACCGCCGTCATCAGTGTCTGCATCA
>CACJKA010000013.1 GCA_902593945.1 uncultured Candidatus Poseidoniales archaeon
TCATGGTCATCATCACCATGGTCATCATGGTCATCATCACCATGGTCATCATGGTCATCGTCACCGTGGTCATCATGATCATCGTGATCATCAGATACCATACCAAGTGTTGTGCTCTCGAACGGCCCATCATTCATTAATTCGCACAAATCAGATATTAACATAGATTCGTAAGCAAGATTGCTTGCACCGGATGGCATTGCATGAGTCATGTATGAAGGAGGTGCATCATCACCTAAGGTTGAAAGAGTTGATTCAACCCATGGTTCTAGATTCAACCCATGATAGAAGAATATATCAGCCTCTTGAAGGCGTATTAAGTCAGCTGCAGATGGTTCATAATCATGAACAGGAATGTTATCTTGGCTCATGTATTCAATAGTAACACTATCTCCAGCCACAGCAGATACTAATTCACCCACGTGGTATGTTGATACCATTACTGTACCGTAATTTACTTCATCTAGATTTTCATCGGATATATCTGCTGTTTCATCATCTGTAAGACAGCCTGCAAGGCTTGATAGGATCAAAATTAGGCTTACAGACAGGGCTCTCACTGCTTTATTCATGGCACTTCGGAGGCTATTAACTATATAAAAAAAGTTAATAAATATATATCGGGAAATTATTATTAATGCATGCTCACTCGGCATGACATGAGCCAAATTATAACTTTTAGCGCTGATAAAAGCTTTGCAAATGACTTAGAGAGTATCATCAAGAAATCGGGTTATCAAAACAGAAGTCGGTTTCTGCGAGATGCCGCTCTATATTATTCTGAGATAAAACAGAGGGGTGAATTAAACTACATGAAGGACGATGAAATAATTGAAGGTCATTTAATAGTCTATTACCAACATGACCATGGGGTTGAAAATAAATTAATGGATATTAGGCATGGTAAAGGCTTAGAAATCAGTTCATGTAACCATAGTTGTCTAACACATAGCCATACTTGTGTAGATATATTACAAGGGAAGGGAACTGCTTTGGGTTTTCGAAATATTATAGAAAAATTACAGAATACAGCTAATGTCAATAAGATCACTTTTAATTCCGCTCCGATGAGGGATGAAGGTTGCTGCTAGTAATTATTTTTCAATCATCACTGCAATAATTTCTTCAAGTACTATCAGGCCAAAATTATGGCTATCTTCCGAAGCATTTGGATCAGGATTGTCGCCAATTAAGAAGGCCTTTCCCTCATCTATAGATGCAATTCTTTTGATGAGATTAAAATCCTTCTTGAAAGGATGTTTGAAGAGAACAATTTGGTTAATTTCTATTGTATTAGAATTAATCTTTTCAAAGCGAACTATGTCATCATTTTCTAAAGTTGGCCACATTGAGTCGCCTTTCACTTTAACGTCTATGAAGCGCGAATCCATGGTACTTCACGGCCTTTTGCGGCCCAGAACATATTATGAATTGCTTCAACAGCATCCATTAATTCTTGAGCATGTTGCTCAGAAACTTCTACCTTACAAGCGGAACAAAGTTTAGCTGCCTGCCAGAAAGTATCGTGAAGATCAGGGATAGATTCTAAATGCTGAGGTTTGAAGAAATCTGTCCAAAGTACTAATAATTCATCTTTACACTTCTGTGCCTCTTCTTCCTTTATTGCAGCATACCTGGACATCGTGTTAATGTAAGCAGCAGAATTACTTCCTGAGCCTCCGTGGTTACTTTCGAGAGCGTTCATTTTCTTTGTCATAGATTGTACGGCCTCAGCAGCTACACGTGCGCTTGCTGGATCATATACTCCACATGGCCCATCACAATGTGCATGGCCATCAATTAACAAAATCTCATTATTATTAAACTCGGTTTCTTTCATACTATCTTACCTCTGACTTAGCGCATAAGGTACATCATTATGAATACTAAGGTTAATGCCTTTCATTAGTAATATTGATTGAGTAACTCATACTAGAAGGTGTGTGGGTAGAGTAGCAGTAACTGACGGGATGGATGAAAAAGCCATCGAAATGATTACAGAACAGGGGCATGAAGTCATTGTCAAACATTATACTGAGAAAGAATTGCTTTCCGGTATTTTAGTTAATTTTGATGCTGTGGTAGTTAGAAGTGCAACTAAATTGACTAGAGAGGTCATTGAAGCATCAGTTAATGATGTGCATGGGCTGAAATTTATTGGAAGAGCCGGCGTTGGTGTCGATAACATAGATATTGATACTGCAACAAAAAACAATATCGTTGTCTGCAATACTCCAAGATCATCGACAAAGAGTGTAGTTGAAATGACAATTGCGCACCTATTAGCATCTTGTAGAAATATTACTACTGCGGACAGAAAATTAAGAAACAGCGTTTGGGCGAAAAAGGAATTAGTAGGTACAGAATTATCTGGTAAATCTCTAGGACTTATTGGCTATGGCAGAATTGCACAGGGAGTTGGTAATATTGCCAAAGCATTTGGAATGGATTTACATGCATACGATCCATATGTCCCTAAAGAAATTGCTAAGAAAAATAAATGTAGATTACACAATGATGTGGATAGTATTTTTCGAATGTGCACACATGTTTCTATTCATTGCAACCTCACAGAGGAAACTTATCACCTAGTAAATTCATCAAGAATAAATCTGATGCCAGGTGTAGGAGATGATGGAATCAATTGTGGAAATCATCTGATAAATTGTGCGAGAGGAGGTATTGTCGACGAAGAAGCAGCACTAGTGGCATTAGAAAGTGGGCAATTATCGAGTTTGGCTCTAGATGTTTTTGAAAAAGAACCTGCTATTGATAATCCTCTATTTAATCATGAAAATTTTCATGGAACTCCACATATTGGTGCTGCAACAAAAGAGGCGCAAGCAAGAATTGGGGTTGAAATGACATCATTGATAATTGATTTCTTTGCTAAAAAAGAAAATGATATCTGTGAAAAATATAAAATACAAAAATAGAAACGAGTTGATGTGTCATCCGATGGATATAGTAAATTTCTTAGTCCAACCGATGAGATTCTGGCAAAAGCATTCGAACCGAAAGAAACAATTGGTGAAGATGGAAATCTGGAAAATTCTTACTATGAAGGATTATTTCTAGACAAGGATTATAGAAAGAAGATTTTGCAGACACAAGAAAATTTTCTATATTACTCAAGGACTTCAGTAAAGAGTGCTGCTCATGATATAGATTCATTAACTCATTTAATTATACGTGCTATAGCTAAGTCACTGGAAATACGTCTGCCAGCGAAAAAGTCTTACAACCCTACTAACATTGCCAATCATATCGAGGAAAATTGTAACCTCGAAGAAGTGGAAAAATATTTATCACCTATGTTCAAAAAAAGCAAGGAATGTTATGATAAATATCATCAAATAATTCATGGTAGCCGTTGGGAAAAATACACTGAGGCTCAAATTTTAGATGATTGGAGAGAAATAGGTAAGTATTTCAAAGACATATTTCCAAGAGAAGTTGTTTTATTCAGTAAAATAGATTCTGGGACAAAAATAGAAATTTCTCAACTAAAAGAAGAAATTTATTCAGAACATTCTCCTGAGTATTTAGTAGGGAAATATGAATATTATGTCAAAGAAGGATACGATATTTCAGACCATGAATCATTACTAAAAATTGAAGATGCTTATTGGGAAGTCGGAGAAAAAAGCAAATCAGAAGATATATTAGATGATTTAATTACAAAATATAAAGATGAAAATCGAGCATGGGAGAGATTGGAATCTGCGGAAAGGCTGGCAAAAAGACTAGAATTTGGGGATGATTTTAAGGGTGCTCGTGAAAAATACGAAATTGCATTGGATTGTAGTGAATTATTCGGAAGGGATACAACATATTTTCAAATCAAGAATAGCCTTATAAGATGTAATATCAAATCTTCGAAATCTCTAGATCATCAATCAGATACTTGGGAAAGACAATTAGATGAAATGTATAATGTACTTGTTGATGATTATGGAGATATAAAGCTCTCTAGAAAAATAATTCTAACGAAAATCTTACTGAAAACTAAACAAGGTGAAATTTCAGAAATTAAAGAATTAATAGATCAAGGTAGAAAGCTTGATTATTTATGTCCGAGAGATAATGGTCAATTCGATTATGATGTTGCTATTATATTACTAGATAATAAACCCGTTGGGAATGATGTGGAACAGAGGTATACTCTCGGCATAAACATACTAAAATCTTCTAAAGATTTTTATGAATCATATGGAGAGATTTACGAAACCATTAAGGCTATAAAATCTATACTAAATTATACTAAAAATGATTTTGAGAGAGAGAATCTTAGACTTGATTTAGAAAAATTTATTAGAATCGAAAAAGAAATTGAAAAGCAGATTCAAGCAGATGAGATAAATATAGAATTCATCAGGTATCTCGTAGAAGAAAAAATCTGGAGAGGTCTGATTAAAATCTGGGATTCCGAAAGGTTCGATCTTATGTCTTTGTTGAAGGATAATTTTTCACAGTTAGAAAAGGGAGGAGAACACTATGATTTTAAACATAAATTCGAGGGAGAACTTGGGAAATTAAAGAATTCACTGAAACAGTGCTCAGATTTTCACCATGCCGATTCAGAGAATATGGGAGATTATGACCTCTCGATTTCTTTTGCCTATAAAAATTATAGGAAAATTGTCAAAAGTGTCAGAGGTGAGGGGAGAGAGAAAAAATTAAACTATTTGCGTGTTAGAATTCTCGAAACAGAATATATGATTGAAAAAAGAAAAAAGAAGCTAAATCTAGATGGAAATAATCCAAAAAAGATTTTAAAAATAGGTAAGGAAATTATAAAAATTTGGATAAAATTAAATTCCAAGAGAGGGGAATATCGCTGGAAAAGAAATTTGGCAGAAATAAGAAAAAACGAAAAACCTGATGATTTGGAATCGATTATTCGAGAAATACGTGATTTTTACAGAGAGATAGATTCTAGGAAATACTATCATTTATCTGCAGATTATACCTTATTTGGATATGGTGATTGGGAGGATGTAATAAATGATCCAAATATTCCAGATGTTGATAAATGGAAGTTAGAATTTTATCAAAAATGGGCAAGAAATAGAATGAAAGAAAAGGATTATTTCAAAGCATTAGAAGTAATAAACGAGGCTATTGAAATAGCTAAAATGAATAAGTTTTCACGAGATTTAACAGGTATAAAAATCTCTAGTATAATGTATGGATGGAGGATTGAATGTCTGATTAGGCTGGAAAGATTCAATGATGCAAAAGAGGAAATAGAAAAAGAATATAAAGAAGATAAGATTAATGAGTTGAAGTATTTGAATTTTGATTATTCTATAGCTATAGAAAATGGAACTCCTCAAGAGAGAATAAATAACAGACTCAGAGCCTTTAATCTAATCCAATCAGATGAAGGAAATTATCAAATTATGGCAGAAAATACTGATTGGGGGGATAAGTCATCAAAGAAGGAATTATCTTATATTTTATATCAAATATCAAATGATTATGAAGAATTAGGTGAAGAGAATAATAAATTAGAAATACTAATAAACAAGTATAACTTTGATAAGAAGAATGAATTAGGAGAAGATTTATTGGCATCTACTGCAAGAAAGATTACTGATATACTAAGAAAAGGAAGATATGAATTTGCATTACAATGGGAAAGAATAACAGCGGCACATAATTCTAATTGTGGTTATGATAATGCAACTTCATCAAGAAATATGGGCCATCTCTACATCGCTCTTTCGAAAAAAGAAAGAGAGGATAAATATCAACAATACGCATACCGCGAGAAAGCAACTAAAGAATTTCTAAGTCTGCCTAATGATAAACTAACTGAGAAAATGAAAAGTATAATACACTCTAATATTTGGAAAAGTGTAGAAATCGCTGAAGAAATATCAGAAGGAGAAAAAGACATGCAAAAGAAAGTAAAATGGTTGAGGAAAGGAGCAGAAAATTGTTCAGATTTGATTCCAGAATTACTTAAACAATACCAGAAAAAAAAGGAATTTCAGTTATGGAAAGAGGTCGGATTTAGAACTTTAGAGAACAAAGAAAAGAAATTAAGTCATAGATACATTGAATCGAGGGAGGCTTTGTGGAAAAGTCACAACTCCGCGATGAGGCACTTTAACGGAGATGTGCCAACAGGATATTACAGAAGACAAGCATCTAAAGTAAGAAACAAGATTATTGACACATATACTATTAATGAACGCGACCCGAAAAATAAAGACAAACAGCTATTAAAGAATCTTATAGAGAAATTATCAATATCTATAGAAAATTTCTATGAAATATTTACAGAACACCATCATGAAGAAAAACATTATGAAGAATTTATTGAGGTGGTATATTTCTATCTTTTAACAACACATGTGATGCGGAATAATAACTACTCTCATTTTTCAGTAATTGAAAATTTCGAAAAAAATTATTTTACTTTTGTGGAAGAAAATAAACATCTTATGAAGAGTGAAATAGTGGGAATAATTATTACTAAAAGTAATGATTATAACATCAGTTTGAGTAAAAAATGGTTAGAAAAAATGCTGATTATAGTTTAAATTAAATTTAACTAACTATCCTATGCATACGAATAAGTGATTTTTCTAAGAAATCAATATTATTCGGTATAGGAATATCCGAAATCTCTGTATTCAAAGATATTCCAGTTTCCTTCTTGATTTTCCAAACATTAGAGTTGAACTCGATAAGATGAGGAGTCAAATTAAGAAGCTTGGGCACTACTGGTAATATTTCAGGGAAATCTCTTACATCAACTGAACTCTGGTTATAAAGTGTAGTTGAAAGATAGTGGGTGAAAAATGGGCAAATAGGACTTAAAGAGGTCAGAATATCTCTAACAATTCGATGTAATGTCCATGATGCGCCCTCATCTCCATCGTATAATCTAGACTTAGCCATTTCAAGCCAATGACTTGGAAATACACCGGTACTGAAATTTTTAATTGTTTGAGCCGCATTGTAGATGTCTATATTTTCCCAATATCCTTCGACTTTGGACATAGTTTGCCCGAACTCCGATAGAATCCATTGATCTTCTGGCTCCAAATCAGAATAAATAGTATCTAAGTCGGAAGGTACTTCAAATTGACTTGCGAATCTAGCAACATTGAATATTTTTGTTAACACCCCGAAATATTTAGCTTCGATTTCCTCAGGGTTAATCTGAAAATCGTCCCCAACTTGAGCATCACATGCCTTCCAAAGACGGAAACATTCACTACCAATTTTATTTGCTTTTAGTTGTACCTGCTTACCATCAGACCCCTTGATTTTCCATGAGCCTGTTCTTCCACCAAAACCACATTCTAGAACTGAATTGGCATCAATACCATTCCCTAGTGATTTAGACATTTTACGCCCCCATGGGTCCATACCTAGTCCATCAATCCAAACATTTGTGAAACCTGGTTTATCCAAAAGAAGAGTGCTCTTCAATAAAGTATAGTACAACCATGTCCTAACAATTTCCTTACCTTGTGGGCGTAAAGCCGTTGGAAAAGCCCTCTCAAATAATTCTTGATTCTTACCATACCCTGATACAAACAAATTAGAGTTAGAAGAATCCATCCAAGTATCAAACACTTTCTCTTCACCAATCAATTCTCCAAGTTGATCTTTCATATCTTCGTATATCCCCAAAGTTTCTTTGGTCTCTCTATCTAATACTTCAGAATTCTTAGGGGGTAAATCTCTCCATGGCTGGACATAAACTCCAGAAGGAGGAACTACAACTTTTGAGCCATCCTCAGTATACCAAATAGGTACTTCAGTATGATACCAGCGTCTTCTCGATATTGGCCAATCAATAGAAATATTTTGCATCCAATCGTCAAGAAATTGCTTATTCCTAGGCGGTATAAAGTTAATCTCTGAAACTAACTCATTCATACGTTCTAAAGTATGTGTTTGTTTGACATACCATTCTTTTAGTAATATTATCTCAACAGGATTATTTCCTCTCTCACTAACTGGTATCTCTTGTTCGTGATCTTTAATTGAAGATAACTTATTTTCTTGTTCTAAAATATCTATTGCTTTTTTCCTAGCTTCAATCACAGACAAACCGGATAGGGGGCCAGAAATATCAGTCATTTCTCCATTTAGATTGATTGCTACAAATGGATCTAAGCCAAATTCTCTGAAAACAGAGACATCGTTTTGATCGCCGAAAGAGCAGACCATAAGAACTCCAGAACCAAATTCCATTTTGACAGAATGATGAGATGAAATTAGTACTTTCTTACTACGTCCATTTACTGCTAAGGGCAAATATATCTCTTTACCAATCAAATGTGAATATCGACTGTCTTCGGGATGAACCAAGACTATACCACAGGCACAAATTAACTCAGGTCGTGTAGTTGTAATAATGACCTTCTCCTCATCTTCAGTTTCCCAAATCACATCACAAAGTTTTGTCGACCTTGATATTCTTTGGACTTCAGCATCTGCAATTGTGGTGCCTTCAACGGGATCATAGATATTAGGCCTTAAATCTTCAACAATATTTCCTTGCTTAAATAAATCAACAAATATAGATTGAGAGACAGCCCTGTATTCTGGAGAGTCTGTCAAATATTCATTTTCAAAGGAACACGATAAACCCACTCTACAAGCAGTTTCCCTCATAGCTTGAGTATATTCTTCGATAGTTTCTCTACAAATATCAATGAAATTTCCTCGCTCAAAGGTTCTCATTTTTTTACCGGTTTTCTTCTCCACAGTGAATTCAATGTTTATTCCATTACGGTCTACACCCCATGGGAAGTATACTTCCTTGCCCAATAGCCTTTGACTACGAGCAATGACATCTATCATACTGTATTGGGCGACAGCCCCAATATGCCAAGTTCCACTAGGATATGGCGGGGGAGTATCAATAACAAAAATTTCTTTTTCAGAATTAGGATTGAATGAATACCTATCATTATATGTCTCACCATAATGTTCTTCTTGTATTCTTTTCTCAAGATCAATGGACCATCTTTTGTCAGTAATTTTTGGTTTACCCATGACTATCGCCCAGACCTTATACTACGACCCCGTAGTAACTTATTCTTGACTATTGCCAATCCAAAGACATAATCTAAATGCACTTTGGAAGGTTACAGAAGCGTTGGGTTGAAGTCCCTTCCTTATCCACGGACATACATAGAGGCAGCAGCATGACCATTCAAGGAAGTGATAATAGTGCTGATTCATCAGATAAAATTTCATACAAGGAACGTATGAAAAATATTGATTCCGATAGTTTGAAAGATGCCATAATTCAGTCGCCTAACAAACTAAGAAGATCTTTGTCTGGATTATCTGCGACACAAGCATTAGTTAAATTCCCAGTAATTATTATTGTATTCTGTTTGTTATTCACGGGTTATTTCACTTTGCATTCTGGTGCTTTAGATTGTAGAAAGGATTTCAACCCTAGTTTTTGCAATGAAGAATCTTCAATGAACGTTAATGGTGATCTGGAAGTTTACTTACCAGATGGTTCTCAAGTTTCTCTATTAATTGAAGAAGTAGAGGAAGATTGGACTACAAATGTGATGATAATTTATGTCGAATCTCCTGACTACAATGTAACTCTTGTACCTATTCTGAAACAAATTGATGCTATGGAAAGTGCAATGAATACAAACAGAAATGATGGAGGTGAATTTGACCAAATCATATATGTTCTGTCTATTTCTGCTGTGATTAAGGAGGTTAATTCCAGTGCTGTCAGGGTTGCTAAAGCATTTGCTTCTGGAGTTGCTGCATCCACTGGTCAAGAACAATTTTCAGAACAAATTAATGAGACCATAGATGAACAAAAAGATATTTTAGGAAATTATGCAATACCTGATGAGCAAGAAAGAGTTGATCAGATATTAGGTGAGATGCCGAAAAATGCTTTGGACAAACTTGTGAGAGATGTCGGTAGAGAAGATGCTGATCAAACTCTAGATTGTGATGAAAATCAGACAGCAAATTGCATATCAAGATGGAATAGAGCTGTAATAATAATGGGAATCTCAAGCGACGCTGATGTTGCTGATATGATTGAAAAAACACAGTATGAAATTGATAAATTGAGTAGTGTTGATAGTAATCTTGACCCTGATGTTGATGATCAAACTGATTGGGAGTACTGGGGTCTGCAAATGGCCCTTACAGGGCCCGCTCCAATCACTAATGCAGTCACTGAAGAATCTTTTAGCTTGTTCTGGGATGTATTTCCAGTAGGTGTTTTTCTGGTGGCTATAACACTATTCTTATTCCATTGTGACTTGTTACAAACAGGAAGATTTAGACTTGTCCAAGGAATTAAAGTTCTAATTATATCTGGATTACCGACATTATGCTCCGTTTTCTTAACGATGGGGATTATAGGATGGTCAAACTATGAAGTTACTATGACAGTAATTATTGTAGGTCCGATTGTTCTTGCTCTTGGAGTCTCATATGGACTTCACATCACAAATCGTTATGCTGAAGCAAAAGGAACTCCTAATGAAAAGATGGAAGAGGCATTAAATTCAACAGGAAGAGCTGTTTTCTTATCTGCAGTAACCACTATCATTGGTTTTATTTCTCTAACATTTACACCCATGGCACCAATTCAAACCGTTGGATGGTCTCTTGCATTTGGGATTGTTGTTGTCTACATAATGACCATGTTGATGGTACCTAATTTGACAATACTACTGGACCTGAAGAAGCCTTCGCACCCTCCTCCTCAATTATTTGTAAACATTGTATCAGTGCCAGTTAGATGGACAAAAGTTACGCTTATACTATTCATAATTGCAATGGTTTTCTCTGCTGGGATTTCCAGAGAAAATGTTGAGTCAAATCTTGACCTATTAGAAATGGCACCTCAAGATGTTGATGCGGTGCAGAAAATGAAGACCTACAGCGATGAGTTCGAATCAGGACAACCTGGTTTCTTGAAGATCTCAGAAGATATTGGGGCTACAGCCGAGATAACTGACCTTACTGCGAAAGATCCTTTCAGTGGATTAGAAGCAATAGAGAAACTAGAAGGACAATGTGCCGAAGTGGATCAAGTTACTGCAGTATCTATTGTTTTCTTGATGAAGGCAATAGCAGTTTCAGTTAATTTTTCAGGTGCGCCTATAGCTGACTTAATTGATGAAACACCAGCTCCTCAGCCAATCAAAGATGTAGGTCATTTGATATTTGATAATGAGCAGTCAGGTAACGCATCATTCTGGAGAACCTTGGACACATTAGATGCACAAGAATTAGGAGGTCAGCAGGCTCAAAATTTCTTAATATACGTATTTTATAATAGTTTGACTGATGAAATGAGAGAATTATTTATCTCATCAGATTATAGTAGTAGTTTAATCTATATTGATATGCCATTTATGGATGTTGTAGGTACTGAAACCGCTACTAATTTAGTCAACAAACATGCTGCAAATTCAGGATTAGGAGGGACAACAGGTACTCCCGAACTTATTGGAGTTGCATCTGTAACTATAGAAGTCAATAATTTAATTGTAGGTTCACAATGGAGTTCTCTTGGTTTTGCTTTATTATTCACAGTGATAACACTGGGACTGGTTTTCCGCGACATATTATACTCATTATTAACAACAATACCAGTAGGATTTACCGTAGCCATGCAATGGATGATCATGGACGCGGGAGGTGTGCAATTATCACTAGTTACAGTGATGATTGGTTCGATTCTCGTCGGCGTAGGAGTTGATTTTTCAATACATATCGCCAATAGAGTAAGAGAACTTGGAGGGAATTTAGAGGCCATAAAATCAGCTTGTGCAAGTACTGGTATGAGTTTGTTTGAGGCAACTACTGTTACTGCAGCGGGAATGACATGTGCATTTGGAATTAACATACCTGCAATCAAACCATTCATCACAGTAATAATTGTCTTACTTATTATTGCTGCAATTTCCGCATTAATATTACTACCTGCGATTTATGCAATTATGGTGAAATCAAATGTCAATTTGACTGGTGGGGTTTCTAGAATGGTGAAAACTGCAGGTTTGAAAAGAGCAATAGAGAGAGATGAAGCAGATGCTATCGATGCGACATTAATTATTGGCAAATCTGATGATGCTTGGTGACGACAGTTTCATTCACCTATCCCTACTGGGTAAGTCATGAATTATTGGCTTATGAAGAGTGAACCGGATGTTTATCCTTGGGAGCAACTTGTTGAAGATAAAAGAACTCATTGGGATGGAGTGAGAAATTATCAAGCAAGAAATATGATGAGAGATGATATGAAAATTGGAGATTTAGTTTTCTTTTATCACTCGAATTTTAAACCACCACATATAGCAGGGGTGGCAAGAATTTGTAAAGAAGGATATCCTGATTTCACTGCTCAGGATTCAGGATCCAAATATTTTGACGAAAAGGCAACTCCTGAAAATCCAAGATGGATGATGGTAGATATTGAACCAATAAGTGCATTGGAAAACACCGTCTCACTGCAAGAAATGAGAGACAACCCCGCATTAGAAGGGATGAAATTACTAATGAAGGGGTCAAGACTTTCTGTTCAACCAGTATCAGAAAATCATTTTGAAATAATATGTAAAATGGGTGGAATAGAAAAAATCCCACATAAATGAAAAATGTGGGCATGTCTTCGGTGGACGTTCGTCAGCAAGGATGAAAATTCATTGAGTTCCTCAACTCCGCTATTCCAAGGCATACAGCATCCCCGGTCGGGCTGCTCGCTTCCGCGCCTGACCTGGTTCCCGGGTATAAGGCACTTCGAATTTCCCTCCGGAAATCCGTTATGCCAACCTGCATCTCTTGGAGGCGAAGTGTCGCTGTCACCCAATGGGTCATCGATGCTTCGTTTACGCCGCCCTCAGACTTCAGGTCACCATTATTGACGATTTGTGAATAATAGAGCACGTCAACACTCCCCCTAGCCCATCTAGCCGTAAATAACGTCCCATTTTAATGAAACCCAAAGATGATGTAATGAATTAATAGGAAAGAAATTATCATTCTGCAGCATATTTTGAAGGACAGCCAGTTTGTATTGAGTTAGCTGATATCGTCCATTTACCCTCAATATTGAGTAAATCCCCCTTTACTGCAATCATATAACCTTCACCAAAACCATCTGGTAAAGCAACAGATGAAATATCAACAAATAACTGAGCATTTTCATTGGTTCCTGCTAAAATAAAAATCTTTGATTCTTCATCTACTGAACCTTCTAAAACTGTCCCTCTAAGATGTATCTCACCTGATGTAAAATCTTCAGGAGAGCCCATCACTTCATCGACAGTATATTGGACCTCAGGGTCTACACTAATTAACATCAGAGAGATTAATGCAATCAACCCTATACCTACTACAACAAGTCTCCTTACTCTAGTTGTAGCCATATACGTCGCAGTTGAAAATCACTCATGAGGTTTGTGTTCTCAGGTGTGTTTTGAACCGACCGCTTCTCCGATGTTAGAAAAATTATTTTCCTTGACTTTAACTTTGAGTCCTTTAATAATTTTTGAAACAACTGAGGGGCCATTGAAAACTAATGCAGAATATAATTGAATCAATGAGGCACCTGAGATTATCATATCCCAGGCAGATTCAACAGAATCAATTCCACCAACTCCAACAATTGGTACTTCAGAGCCATTATGGCTGTACAGTAAATTGACAACTTCTAATGACCGTTTTCTTAGGGGTCGTCCTGAAAGTCCGCCGGATTCTGCGAAAACAGATCTTGATTGAGAATTCTTCGGAACATATCTAGAAATTGTAGTGTTTGTTGCTACGAAACCGTCAATTTTAGATTTGATAGCAACTTCTGCTGAGATGAGTAAGTCTTCATCACTCATATCTGGTGAAAACTTCAATAATAATGGCTTATGACTTCCTTTTCTATCTCTAATTAGATTACATGAATCTAATACATTTGCTAAATGATCGGCTTCTTGTAATTCTCTCAAACCGGGAGTATTAGGTGAAGATACGTTCAATACAAAGAGGTCTGAATAATCCCAAAGAATATCCAGTGTTGACGAGTAATCATTAGCCGCCTCGTCATTAGATACTTTTTTTGAACGCCCAATATTTGCAGCAACAGGGTTGTTGGGCCATAAACCAGTCGATTTCCTATCAATTAGATTATCCCTTACTGCTAAAGCACCGGGATTATTGAAACCCATCCTATTAATCAAAGCATTTTCTTTATTTGCTCTGAACATTCTTGGTTTGGAGTTACCATCTTGAGGGAACCTAGTGATACCACCATATTCCATCCACGAAAAACCTAAGGAAGGCCATGCAGATAAGGCCTGAGCCTTTTTATCAAATCCCGCTGCTATACCCAATGGATGATTAAATGAGATTCCGAAAACGTTTGTTGGTAGTTCTGGAGATTGGTATAAACTCTTTAGGAGATTTCTACCCAATGAACTTCTCTCTAACCTAGCTAATGAAGAAAGTCCTAGACCATGGGCTCTTTCAGAGTCTATTAGGCCCAATAGAGGCCTACCAAACATTCGATATGGCATTCCCACGGTGAAGCCGGTGAACCGACACTCTTCAAGCGTTACGCACCTTCCGGGAGTCATGAAGGGTTCTAATGGGGATGCGGCCATCTCTGAATTAGCGAGAAGGATCCTAAGATCTACTGGTGTAAAAATCATACATGATGGAGGATTAACACAAGAAATTGAAGCTCTTGCCAGTGAATTATCCGATAAGGCTCCGAAAATCATTTTCGGAATAGAATCAGAAATCGGTGATTCAGCAGACATTTACTTTCTAAATATGAATTCTCAAAATGGAATTATTTCTCAGGAAGCACCTATCTCCCTAGAGACCGTTTGGATAAAGGGTGGTGCTGAAAAATGGAATTTTCTCAAAAATCAAATTGTAGAACTAGGTAGAGCAGGATATCCTGGTTGTATAGGATGTGCCGGACCTGCAGCATCAGAACCATGGGATGAATCTATTTCTAGGGATGGGAAAAACTAGCCGGTCTCGCGCGCCTCACGTGCGCGCGCGCCTTGTACTCAAACGGTTCAGACTCAACTTTATACAGGTTGTATTCTGCGGCGAAGTATAATGGTCGATGCTAGTTAATTGACTAAGTGATGGTTGAGAAATATGAAATTAATGATTCTTGAGTCCGGTGCAAAGGCGAAGACTGTAAAGAAATATTTAGGGAAAGGTTGGATCGTTCAAGCTTGTGGTGGACACGTCCAAGATTTACCATCAAAAGGAAGTAAAGGTTCTTCTAAATCAATGTGGAAGTCGGAAAAAGATACACTCCCAGAACCGCCATGGGGGTGGACCTCAGGAGCAGAGAAAAAAATCAAAGAAATGATAAAAAAGGCTAAGAAATCAAATGTTGATGAGGTTTATATTGCTACCGACCCAGATAGAGAAGGTGAATTTATCGCATGGAGGCTTAGTATTATTTTTTCAGATTTTGATTCTCAAAAAAGAGTTACATTCAATGAGATTACCGAGAAATCAGTTAATGAAGCCATTAATCAGGCTAGAGAGATTGATACTGCTTTGGTTGATTCGGCAAAAGTAAGAAGATTCATGGATAGACTAGTAGGTTTTGAATGCTCTAGATTCTCCAGATCATGGAAATTAGCCTCAATGGGGAGAGTCCAAACACCAACTTTGGGATTTATTGTAGATAGAGAATTGTTACGTGAGAAACATGTTCCAATTAATTACCACAGTGTTAATTTCAATTCGGATAATGTCAACTTCAAAATAAGATTTCATGAAAAAGGTGACCCTGAGGCATGGTTAGATGATGATGGCAAACACTTCCCTGACAGAACTTTCGATGAAGAATTGGCTAACAATTCAATCAAGATATTAAATAAAAATATGAAAATAGAAATAGTCTCCGTAAAGGAAGGGAAAAGTAACAGAAGCCCCAAACCGCCCTTTACCACAGATACAATGTTACAGGCAGCGAGTTCAACTTTAGGTTGGTCGGTATCTAGAACAAGTTCTGTTGCTGGGGAATTATATAACTCAGGTCATGTGACATATATTAGGACAGATTCGACTAGAACGAATAAAGAAGCAAGAGATGCTGTAAAGAAATTAATCAAAGAAAAATATGGAGAAAAATTTCTCGGAGAAGGAGTTCTTGGCCCTGATGCAAAAAAGGGCAGTAGTAATGTCCAAGATGCCCATGAGGCAATCAGGCCTACTAGGCCCGAAATTGGGGAACTTACAGAAGATATTAATGGTGATTTGAAAACTTTATACAAATTGATATGGGCTAGATTTGCAGGAAGCCAAATGTCTAATTCTATTAGAGAAACAAGAAAGATTGAGGCTAAGACTGAGAATCTAGAAAAGAAAATAACTGGAACTGCGACCTGGAGAACACATCCAGGTTGGGAAATTGTTTACATTGATTATCACAAAAATGTTATCGAAAATCCTCCCTCTTATAAGTTGAAAAATGGAGCCGAATGGAAAATAATCTGTGATTCAGAAAATCCACAGCTTGTTAGTGATGAAACTAAACCCCCTAGAAGATATTCTGAAAGTTCAATAGTTCAACAAATGAAAAAAGTTGGAATAGGTAGGCCATCGACATATGTTTCAACTATTCAGACATTGAATAAAAGAAAATATGTAGAAAATAGTAGTGGATCACTAGTTCCAACAGATGCTGGGAAAACTATGTGGTTAGAAGTTGTACCGTTTTACAATGAACAAGATAGTAAAGGATTATTCAATAGTGATTTTACAGCAAAAATGGAACTAAATTTAGATACAATAGAAGATAGTACTCAATCGGCTCCTAAAATCTGGCATGACTTTGTAGAAGATTTTGATAGAATGAATGGAAATGCAAAAACAAAGAAGAGAAGTATACCATCTAAAAGACAAATTGAATTACTTAATAATTTGATCAGAAATATGAATGAGGAAGATTTGGAAAATTATCTTCACGGGAAAAAACCTCAGGATTTAACTGGAGATGAGATGAGAGAAACATTGGATTTAATCATTAAAGAAGGTGGGGACTTTCCTGCCAGTGATAAACAAATAAATTTGATTATCAAACTATCAGATCAATTAGGATACAAATTAGAAGATGTTTGTAAAATAGTCAATATAGATGATATAAATAATCTTACAGGCGGTAAAGATGGAACCGCAAGTAGAGTCATTGATCAATTAATAACTGAAAGTCAATCATTACCTGCAACTGAATCTCAGGTAAAATTAATCAATAAAATAGCAAATAGAGAAGAAGTACCTCTGAGCGATATTCTTTCAATTGCAGATATTGTATCTATAGAAGAATTAACTAAAAAGGATGCTAGTAAAATAATAGATACCGTAATGAAGAAAAATAAAAAATCTCGCAAGAAATGAGATTAAATTTAGAAGATATCAATAAGGTATGCCTATTGAATTAACTATGGATGAGTTCGACTATGATGCAATCATAGTTGGTGCGGGACCAATTGGAGGATACCTTGCACAAAAATTAGCAGAAGACAATCTCAGAGTTCTTATTCTGGAAGAACATTCTGAGATTGGTAGACCATTTCAATGTGCAGGCTTAGTAAATCCAAAAGCCATGGCATCTGTTGGATTATTGGAGACAGTACTAACTCCTATTTGGGGTGCCAGAATATACAGCCCTGAAGGGACATTAGTAGAAATTGGTCAAAAAAATAAAGTTCGGACTTGGTCAGTGTGTAGGAAGTTATTTGATGAAGCAGTAGTAATTCAGTCAATAAAATCGGGTGCAGATATTTGGTTATCTAGTAAACCAGTAAATTTGAAAATTGGAGAAGAAAAAGTGGAAATAGAAATCTCAACACCTAATGGAATCAAGAATTTAACTACAAAGGTCATTTGTGGCGCTGATGGTGCACATTCATGGGTTAGAAGAAAATTGAAAATGGGGAGACCAAAAGAAACAATGATAGGAATGCAGATAGAAGTTGCTGGATATGAGGGGAAGGAGGGGAAGCTCGATATGTATACTGGATCAGATATATCTCCAGGATTTTTTGCTTGGGTGATACCTTCAGGAGAGACTGCTAGAGTAGGTGTTTGGAGTCAAACAAAATATATAGGCGAGAAATCTTGTGAAGATTTGCTTAATGAATTAATGCGTAATAGTAGATGGTCATATAAATTCAAAGATTGTAAAGAAGTGGGGAGATTTGTTGGTTCTGTTCCGAGTGGAATTTTAAAGAGTACAACATCTACAAGAGTTGCACTTTTTGGAGACGCAGCAGGAATCTGTAAACCAACCACTGGTGGCGGAATTGGGCCAGGTTTCGCCCACATAGATCTAATTGCCGGGGATTTTATCAATTTGATTAGAGAGAATAAATTAGATGCTAGAAATTTATCAAAGATTGACAAGAGTATTGATAAAATGAGAAAATCACAATCTAGAGCCAGAGCATTAAGAGATGCTTTTCTTTCCCATTCTAGTGACGATGAACTTGAAGAAATATTCAAAATTTGGGCTAAACCAGATGTAATTGAAATGATTAATGAAGTTGGAGAAATTGAGAATCCTATTCCATTAGGGACTAAAATGTTGAGAGAAATTCCTGAATTTAGAAAGCTTGCTGGGAAAGCCATTAAAGCGGTTTTATGGAGTTAATAATATGGGAAAATCTGTTCAAAGGATACGTTATCCTCCTTTCGAACATTCTGATATGATCCCTAATGAAATACCTATAATTGAAGTAATACTGGAATCCGAAAATAAACCACCTCCAGCATTTAAGATTGGGGATGATGAAAAATGGTTTGTAGAATGGAGGAAAGTGAATGATGAAGATGAAGAACTAAAAGTCATTCACGGCCAAATCTCAAAAGAAACTTTTCCATTCTTAATGAGGACAAGGAATGGTTGGTATATTGATCCGGATCCAATGCACTATAAAGCGAGAAGGATGATTACTCCGGCTGTGATTATATTAATTTCAACACTATTTATCAGAGCTGTTACACCAGCACTAAGCAGCATCAATCTCATTAATCCAGTATTAGAAATACTAAATTATTCAGTTAGAATAGGAGAATTAGATTACCCATTATTTTTATTCGTGGCATTCCCGATATTTATCTCTCCAATGGTTTTTAGAATGATTGCAAATATGAGGGACATAAAAAGACAAAATAACCTCATCAAATATCCAATAGATTCTCCAGACATTGACATAGAGAAAGAAGAAAATCAAATTGAAATTTCTATTAATAAAATTCCAAAAGAACTGAAAATTATTAGAGGGAGAATACAAGTCGGAGTTGCTGTTCCTGAAAGAAAAATGATACTTGAATCACAGGGGAAAGAGGAAGGTGAACAGACAATACCTGGGATGTCAACAGCATTACCTGCAAGAAGAATTGCTTCAAGTGAAGAGTTAGGGACAGGAGTAGGGGAATCAATACCTATGAATGTAGCAAACAGAAGAGTGATGATGTTAGAACCAATGAGGGTATTAGAACCAGGAAAATGGGTTCAATTATCTGATAGAGAAGACTTGACTGAGATTAAGTTGCAAGGACCTGATGAATTATGGCCGGGCTCCATATATTCAGGATTAATAGCAGTTCACTGGGAACTAATTATCGAGTTCTTGAAAAATGATGGAACGAAAATGAAATGGGTGAGGCCCGTAATAATGGATGATTACCATCATAAAATAGAAATCAAATATTTACCAGTTAGAAGTGGAAGATTAGAACTTTCAGATTATTAATCTTGAAGAGGGATTATTGCAATTAATTGATTATCATCGACAACTTCAGTTTTAAGATGATTATAGTCTGAATCTCTTTTTACAGGAGAAAAACCTGCCCGAATTATTGATGTCTGTAGTTCTTCCTCTTTGGCCAATGTTTTCTTTGTACCTGATGCCGATACTACATTTTCTTCCATCATAGTTGAGCCAGCGTCATCAGCACCCGCCAAAATTGCCATTTGAGCTACTCCAAGCCCCATAGTTGGCCATGATGCCTGAATATGATCAATATTATCAAAAAATAATCGAGATACTGAAATATGCCTTAGATATTCTACTGGACCCGCCCCTAATTCAATCCTATTTCTACCACGATTTCTTTTCCCAAATGAGTTGTTTTCTAATTGTACTGGCCACGCTACAAATGATGTAAAACCAACTCTTCCTTTGGAAATAGCTTCATCTTGTAAATCTCTAATTCTTTCCATATGAAGTATACGATGATGTTCTGTTTCTCCGAAACCAAAAACATTTGTTGCAGAAGTTGTGAGCCCCAGTTCTTGTGCCTCTGACATAACTCTGAGCCAGTTATCTGCAGAACCTTTCTTTGGAGAGATATCTAATCTTACATCGTCAACTAACATCTCCGCACCACCTCCAGGAAGACCATGCATACCTGATTCTTTTAATTTAGTTAAAACTTCAAATGTTGATAAATTACAGACATCTGCAATGCCTTCAATTTCAATAGGTGAAAAACAATCCATTGAGATTTTTGGATGTTTATTACGAATTTGCGATAGTAGTTCAAGATACCAATCAAGATTCAAATCTGGATTTACACCACCTTGCATTAAAATTCTAGAACCCCCAATATCTTCCAACTCAGAAATTCTTTCACTAATTTCTCCAAATGATTGAGTATATACTTCAGAGTGACCAGGGGGTCTGTAGAATGAACAGAATTGACAGTTTATAGTACAAATATTGGTATAATTGATATTTCTATCTACTAAATATGTAACAAAATTTCCTGGAACTTGTTTTTTTCTTCTTTCGAGTGATGCATACATTAAGTCATTAATATCTGCTTCTTCATAGAGAATTGTTGCATCTTCGACTGAAAGCCTTTCTGCATCATCTGATAATTGCTCGGAAAGGATTGTTTTCCAACTACGCATATTTATCACTCAATCTTTCCACCGACTAAAGATTCTATTTCGGAAATTTCTTTAGGGCATAAAGAAGTAAGAATAACTGGGCCGTCATCAGTTACCAGAACGTCATCTTCTATTCTAACTCCAATACCAGAATATTTCTCAGGTATCTCAACATCTGTTCTCCAACTTCCAAAATAGAGACCCGGTTCGACTGTTAAGACCATGCCAGAGGCAAGTAACCTCTCGGGGCCCTTATCTCCCTGTCTACCGCCCCCAACATCATGTACATCTAAACCAAGCATATGGCCCGTTCCATGCATGAAGAAATTCCTATATGGACCATCATAATTATCCCCCAGTGCTTCTTCAAGATTACATTCAAGAATACCTAAATCGATTAATCCTTGAGCTAAAACCTTTGAGCTGGCATGATGCATTGCACTCCATGGAGAACCGACAACACATGCTTCAATAGCTGCCTTCTCAGCATTTAGAACTAGGTCATAAATTTCTCTTTGTGAGTTGGAGAACTTACCATTAACTGGCCATGTTCTAGTAATATCGGAAGCATAACCTGAAATTTCACAACCAGCATCTACTAGAACTAGATCTCCGTCATTAATTTCCATATTATTCGAGTTATAATGTAGAATCGTAGCATTATCACCGCCTCCTACAATTGAACTATAACTCGGGAAACTTTTATTCGTAGAGAGAAATGTGATTCGATAATAGATTGAATTTTCCATTCACCAATTCCAGGATACGTTTTCATTATCCCCTCGATATGAGCATTGGAGGCTAATGTTGCTGCGTCTTGCATAATTTTTATCTCTTCGTCGGATTTTATGACTCTTAAATCGTCTAAAATTATTTGAGCATCAAATACATCTAAATTAGATTTTTTGATTAGAATATCTAATTTTTCATCACATCCTTCAATTGTAGAAATAGATTTACTGTTACTAATTTTATCCTGAATTATTTTGTCCATATCGTCAATTGAGTAAGCTTCATCGATTGGCCAATATTTTGAGGCACCCTCAGTCCCAACTCTGCGACCTTCCCAAATCTCTGCACGTGTATCTCGGGGTCTGACAAAAAGACAACTCTTCCAGACTCCTGAATCGTTGAATGCCATGAAAATTGCTTCTGGCTCACTCCAACCGCACAAATACAACATGTAAGAATTAGCACGATAAGGGTAAGAAGTATCATTAGATCTAATTTTTACTGAGTTAGTAGGAATTAAAACTAATGTATCTTCCTTGTTTTGAGATAGGAATCTGTCTTGCCGTAACTTATACTCTCCCATCGAGAACGGAAGGTCACCTATGACGCCCATATGTTTTCGAGATGGCTTTCTCTTATTTATCTGTGTAATACATTATTTTCCTTTAGACCATTTTGGAATTGATGTATTTTCAGAATCTTTTCTAAATCTATAGAATATTGAAGAAATTAAGAATAGAAATGATATGAATAATACAATCAAAGGATATGGTAGTGGGTCACTAACATTGGGATTCATTAATTTGACGGACTGAGAGGAGAAATCACCATCATCATCCATTACATCAAGTCTCAAAACAAGTTCTTTTTCACTGGTTTGATTTTCGGGCCAAGTTAGTTCTCTATTTTCACAGCCTTCAAACATCACATTTCCATTTATTGACCAAATGCATCTTAATCCTTGTAAGTCATTTTCAGTATCTAAAGAGCTGGATCCATCTAACAATATTGGACCAAGATTTTCAAGATTTATTTCATCACCATCATTTGCAGAAACACCATTAATGATTAGTTTAGAAGATGGAACAAGATTAGATATAGAAAAGTTATACTCAATAATTGAAGATAACCCCCCTTGATCCACTACTTCTAGTTTAATATTATAATATGCAGATATGCTACTATCTAACTCGAAAATTTGTGCATTATATCCTTCATGTACAATAATGTCGTTATTTCTGGAATTAGTACATGTCCATATGAAATATAAAATTTCTTCCGACCAAATTGGGTCCTCTGATGAAGATGCATCAATTACCATCAAAGATGAGTCTTCTGTAATATCAGAGGGAGGACTCGAAATAGAAATTGTGGGGTTTAGATTATTGAGTTTAAACGATAAACACGAATAAAAATCGATTAAATTCGGATCATTCGATTTAGTAACGATAATTACTAGCTCATACCAACCATCTGGTTTACTATCCATTTCTAGCTCATATGAAAAGAAATTATTATCGTCAAAGGTTAGATAAACATCATTCTCGGCATTAATTATTGGCTCTTCATTACATGTTTCAGTAAAAGTCACATAACGTTTGACATAAATCTGGGCCGAGGAGGGGTTTTCTCCAGCAATGTCGCTAATTCTAGCCTCAATTGATAGGTTGCCATTAATCCAATCATTTTCTAATGGGTTTTCGATAAGCATTGTATAATTAGAATCAGAAGGATAATTTTCATTGGAAATGAAAAAGGGCATTGTTTCTTCCAGAATGATGGTTGAATCGAAACTAACACTAACCTTAAATTCACAAGAACATGAATAATAATCATTTGATTTGATCATCATTTCCCAATCCATTGAGAAATAATCGTCACTTAAGGGAGTAAGTTGCTCTGATTCACTGTCGAATAAACCCCAATTATATTTGAATCCAGTGGAATTATAAATCTCCCAAGAAATTTCAATTTCTTCTTCGGAACTAACAACGGTACCTGAAATAACTTTCTCGTCCTGAATTATTTCTCCAAATGAAAAATCAAACCCAATTGAGACATCTACTTCTTCAGATTCCGCCACTACTGAATCAAGAGAGATAAATACAAAAAATATAGATAATACCCCTATTAGTAAGGCTCTCATATAGACTCGGAGAACTATTATAGTATTGAATCCAATCCTTCAATGGTTCAAAATCATCTATCGGATATCTGCAATTGCCACAAAAGTTCATCTAACCATAATCCAAGTGTTTTTCGATTGACAAATTCGTGGCTGGCCTCGGCTGAAAGGACGCATTCGCAGGCTGCTGCTGCGAGAACCACTGCAGAACTCATTGGAAATTGATTGCCTAGGGCTGCGGCCAAAGCTGTTGCAGCAGCATCATGTAATCCTATTTGTTGAGAGGGAGAGGGGGCCGAACATGGAATAAATTCTATACTTCCATCCGCCTCATAAAGTGTAACTCCATCAATTCCTCCCAAAACTATCATCGAATCCCAATTATATGTCTTAATCAAGCTCGATGCTGCCTCTTCAGCACTTTCTAGCATCAATCTCCTTCTAAGTAAATCAAGACCTCTTATCTCAAAAAGAACTACTGTAGCCCCCCGGCTCCTTTCAAGGCCTGTCAATTTAGGATCAACAATAGACGGTACTGAATGCTTTTTGGCACACTCAATAAGCTTCTGAGCCCCTACATCAGTCAGTACACCTTTATCATAGTCTGAAATTACTAAGGCACAACTGTCTGGTATTGATTTTAGTGTCCTTTCGACTAATCTATTACTTACTTCTATATCTAATTCATCTAAAGGTTCCCTATCTGCCTGCAATAATATTTGAGACTTCTCAAGAAGACTCTGACGACTTCCAAAAAATCTAATTTTAGTTAAAGTTTGACGGTTTTTAACGACCTCTATTCCATCAATTGGGATGCCGTCTGAAAGAAATTGGCTTTTTATGAAATCACCTTCTCTATCATCTCCAACAGATGAAAATACAGAAACATCTAGTCCAAGAGAACTTAGACCTCTAGCGATATGGGCGGCAGCACCAGGAGATTCCTCGGATCGCAGAATTTTTAGTACAGGTACAGGGGCTGTAGAAATTAATCTGTTTGAGTATCCATGATGATATCTATCTAGCATTATATCACCTATTAAAGTGACTTTAGAAGATTCTATTTTATCTAATAATTTTCTCAAATCTTTCAATATTTTCTTTCTTTCACTCGGCCCCTCGCTCATGTTATCATACTTCCGAAGATTAACACATGAATGATATTTTGCAACCGGCGACATGAAAACAAGAACCCCCTCGTAGACTCATGGAACCATACAATGACTGCTGGATTTATTCTGGTTCCGCTAAAGAAAGATTATGGGATAAATCAGCAATAGGGCAGAAAATAAATGGAAATGACCTTTTATTGTGCTCCTCCGAAGTAATTTTCTGTCACGATCACAGACATTTAGATTGGCCCAATGAGGATTGGTTAAAGGAAGAATCTGGGAAAAATCCGAATTTGATAAATGAAGCAATAATTTTGGAGGCTTTAAGAGTTCCAGGAAATAAGGTTATGTTGACAAAAAACTTGGAAGGAAAACAGGATTTTGTTTTTAATCAGAAAACATGGGGGCTAAGGTGGAGTTCAAATCATCATCCAAGAGAAGATTTGCCAGAATCTGAGATCAGATGGTTCCATTCATCAGAATACATTGAAATGAATGAATTATTATCGTGGGCAATTGATGCAAAATCGAGGAAACGTATAGCAGAAGTATTGATTGTTGATAATGAGCAAGCCGTGGTTACTTACAACATCACCTCTGAAAATCCAGTGGGAGAGTTATTGCCTCCTAATGATGCCGATAGATTATTTGTTTCAAAACTTAAGAAAATAAAAATTGAAAAAGGAAATTTATATTTCGGATACAAGAAATGGCCTTCTGAACAACTTGGTATTGACTATCAAGATGGGAGAATAATTGATGAGGTTACTGAAGAATATATTTTGAAAAATGAGAAAGAATTTTCTGAAGTTACAGAGGTATTTTCAGATTTATTAAAAAGAGGTTTACACCCAAGACCCGGTTTCAAGTATGGCACTGAATGGAGATGTTATGACAAGAAAATTGGTAATGATCACGCCCCCTGGTTGGTTGTAAATCCTTCAAATAAAATGATGACCTGGGAAAGTGCTTGTTTGGCATCAAGATTAGCCGCCGGAGTGAATAAAACATGGCTTCAACCTTTGAATATTGATAATGTATGGAAATATCTAGGAATAATTAGGCCGCCTACAAAATCAAGATGGACCAATCCAATTAAAAAATAAATTTTCATTCGGATTCATCAGAAGCTGTATTTCTGGTATTAGAGCCACCGGTCAATATCGATAAAGCGATAAGAATGCCAATCATGAATAAACCATTTCCAGGTTCTGCAAACCATGAAAATACGGCATTGCTATTGAAAGTTGATTTTGCTTCTAGAATAATTGGGACCCTTAATTCTATTCCGAAATTATCTACGAATACTAACTCCCCTCTAGCTATCATTCCAGGTACTAAAAGCCCCTCGGGATCGATATGGACTTCTATATCATCACCCGGACTAATGGTTGCACTGGATTCCAAGCTTGCTATTCTAGAAGCGGCCCCTTGTATTTCTAAATTATAGAATCTTGATTCTTCCCCTTCGAAATCTAATTCGATAGAAAATGTATTTTTCTTATCTGAATCAACTAGTAAGAAAAAGTCCTCTGAGATAATCCTATTACCTACATTATGCCATTTTAAGTCTATTTCTCTTAGATTGGAATTACAGCCCAATGTACCAATGATATTACCGGAGGAAGGAAAATTCTCACCTATAGTCATTATTGGTACTATTGAAACACCTACAGGTAATTTTTCTATTGTTTGATTGATATTATTTCCATTATGTGTCGTAATATCAATTAAAAAATCACAAGTTATGGCGGTATCGACTTCTACAAAAACTGATTCTCCAAACAATAATTCTACAGGATTACGAGGGGTTAGGACGTCGAATACATTTGTTTCAATAACAGGTGAAATAGAAATTAAATAGTCGTCTCCTTCAATAGAGTGGACTGAAGCAAACCAGCTTACTAAACGGCCACGATTATCAAAAATTAACATTCCATCGGAAGGATTAGTATTTCCAAATATTGCACCATCAGTAAAAACATCGCCAGCACTACCTGAATCTTTATTTCTAATTAGAGCATCATCTCCATCTGCTTCAATTATCTTTAACCAAGCATTTTTTGAGTCAGTATTTACAAGATTACTACTAGTATCTCCGTTATTAGTATCTTGGTACTCAACTAATATCCCATGACCTGGAAGTGAAGAGTCAAATCCAAAATTACCTCTATTTGTTATTTTAACAAATTCCCCTGGACCCGTCTCAATAGAAAGATAATTTCCCCCATTAGAAATTGGACTTAGAGTGAAATTACCTCCGACATCAGGATCTACAAATATCCCTCTATCTATTCCGATTAATTCTAGTGTTGAAGATGCAGGTAAAGCTGGAGAGTTTCCATTACCATTCCAATTCCCGCTAGCCATAATTCCCCATTCTCCAATTCCATTCCAATTACTTGTCGGAAGAGTACTATGGACATCATACAAATCATACGCACCCATTTGGTGAAGCATCTCATGAACAACGGTGCCGACGCCCGACTTAGTTGAAGCAATAGTGTAATGATTAATTGACCATTCACCGAGAACGACGGGATTATCCAAGCCAGACATATGGCTCCAAATTGAACTAGAACCTCCGCCAATTTCTTGTGGATTTGCAGAATGAAGAATTAATAATCTGTCTATAATACCGTTATTATCGAAATCCCAGGGAGATAAGTCCATATCCACTAATGATGCTTTAACTGCATTTTCCACAAGATCATCTACTCCAGCACCATCTGTTCCTGAGTCTCTACCACTATCGCCATCCTGACCCCAAAAATCAATATTATAATTTGAAACCCAAATCTCATCCAAAATTGTCGTATTGAGTGTAGAATTTCCTGCACTAATTTGACTGATATAATCACTAGCCTGACTCTCAGAGTTGAGGATGTTTTCAGCTCTATCGGAATCGAAAACATCGCCTTCAAAAGTCACAGGAATAACTAGCCAATTCTCATTTTCTTGAAGGCCAACTAAGATTTCTTCATCGTGTGTGCTGTCATTATGGACCTTATCTTCTAGCCAATCATCAATAACTTCTGAATAAATATTAGCCATTAAGCCGAAAGAAACTACCGCGAGTGCAAGGATTGCTCGCGTCTTATTCATATATGCCCCTAAACTAACTATGATTTGAATACAATGCAAAATTGTTCAATTATTTTTCGAAAATCGGAGTGAGACGAGAAATGAAATCGGCAACGAAAACTGTCAATAGAGAAATAATTATTCTTAGACCATTATAGGTCTTTGGAAGAGATAATAAAATGAGAGAGAAAGATATCAATAGTATACGAGTCCTGATTCTAGATTCATTATTCGCAACCATGCCAAAAAATCTAGACATTGAAAGTACCAATGTAGTTAAAACTCCGATGACTAATATCCATGAGAAACCAATCCCCAAACTAATTATTGAAACTGCATCATACCTAGCAGAGACTATATTTTCTCCACCTTCGATCATACCATTTTCATCGAAATAATTTACTAAAAAGGGAATAGCTAAGAACCATATTAGATATAAA
>CACJKA010000014.1 GCA_902593945.1 uncultured Candidatus Poseidoniales archaeon
CATTTCGTCCAAAAGTAGTTTGAATGCATATGATGTTTGTACTGTATGAACATCCGATCTGTCGCCACAAACAGGGCAAGAAGTAGTTAACTTCTGTGCAAGGACTGTAATTTCACCAGATCCTAATTTAGGTATTAATGAAGTTGGAATACCTGTTAAAACCGCTAAGGAATTGACAGTTCCTGTGAGGGTGACAAATAGAAATAGAGAACAACTAAGGCAAATGATTCTCAGAGGTCCTGATGTACATCCTGGTGTGAACTACATTATTCGAGGAGATACTCTAAGGGTAAGGATTACAGATCGTACTAAGTATATCTGGGCAGGATTTAGATGTATGAATCCTGATTGTCACTCTGGAAGTGATGATGAACCTTATTCAGGTTACAGGCCCGATTTGAATCAGGTATTACCTGCACCTAATTTCCTTCCAGGTTTAGAGTTAAAGAGGCAAATGAGAAGAAACTCCATTGGAGAACTCGAAGAAGAATGGGGTGTCGATTTAGATAAGACATTATGTAATCTAAGAGGAGAGGAGAGTGAAGGTTCTATGAAAGGACAGAGTCTTTCTTCTGAGGATCCACGTGCTTTGATACACAGTAGATGGGCTTGGGAGCATTCAAACCCTGAAGACGAGTATCCTGAGCATTTAGAAGTTAATTGCCCTCATTGTGGTAGCCCTTCAATTGAGGATGAATATGGGGAATCCTATCGAACTGATGTTGAAGATAGACTAAGCACTATTGATAGAGACGGAAATCCAAAGCCAGGTGTTGTTATTGAAAGACATTTGATTGATGGAGACGTTACTATATTCAACAGACAGCCATCTTTACATAGAATGTCGATGATGGTTCATGAGATCAGAGTTATGGAGGGCAAGACCTTCAGATTTAACTTGGCCGATTGTACTCCATACAACGCAGATTTCGATGGAGATGAAATGAATCTTCACGTCATCCAATCCGAAGAAGCTAGGGCCGAGGCGAAAGTTTTGATGCGTGTTCAAGAACACATCATTACTCCAAGATATGGTGGTTCCGTGATTGGTGGAATCCACGACCATATATCTGGATCATACCTGCTAACTCATGGGTCGAAAATTCTTCCTGAGAAATTGGTAATTGAGATTCTCGGAGCAGTAGGATGGGACGGAGGTCTCCCGGAAATAAAAGAGATTGATGGCGTTAGAGGGTATCTCGGTTCTGATGTTCTCAGCCTAATTGTCCCAGAAGGATTTAATCTAGAATATACAAGTAGATCTGGCGATCATGTACAAGTTAGTGACGGTAATGTTGTTGGAACAATAGACAAGAGAGGAATAGGTGCCGAAGATGGTAGACTGTTAGATGCCGTTGTTCAAACCCATGGTCCAGATGTTGGGGCAGAGTTCATCAATAGAATGACTAAAATGACTATAGCAATTTGTACTGCTATGGGCTTTACTACTGGTATAGACGATGAAGACTTACCTCCTGAGGCCAAAGCAGCGATTGCAGAGATTAATAAAACTGCAAGCGATAATGTAAACATCGAACTAGAAAAGTTTGGTAAAGATGGCCGTAGGTACGAAACGAGACCAGGTAGGACTGCTGAAGAAACATTAGAAGAAAATATTTTGAATATATTAGATTCAGGTAAGGCAGAATCTGGTAAAGTTGCAAAAGAATACCTTGGAGACGACAACTCTGCGGTATTGATGGCAACATCAGGAGCTAGAGGGTCAATGGATAACTTAGCCATGATGGCAGGCTCAATAGGTCAACCTAAGGTTAGAGGTAAAAGACTGGAAAGAGGATATCAAGAAAGAGTCCTACCTCATTTCAAGAGAGGGGTGAAAGGAGCACAAGAGAAAGGTTTCGTCTCGTCTTCATTCAAGAGAGGACTTGAGCCTACAGAGTTCTTCATGCTTTCAGTTTCCGGTAGAGAATCTTTAGTCGATACTGCAGTTCGTACTTCTAAGTCAGGATATATGCAACGTAGATTGATTAATGCAATGGACGATTTGAAGGTAGCAAACGACCATATGCGTTCAGTAAGAAATACTGCTGATAGAATTATTCAATTCGAATATGGTGAAGATAAAGTTGATCCTGCCAGAAGTAGAAAAGGTGAACCTTTCGATGTAAATCAAGTTCTCGATGATGCTTTAGGGGGTGCTAACTGATGGTAGTAAAGAGTGCAACAAAGAAGAAGTTGATGGACTTAGGAATTGAAGAGGAATATGCTCATAAATTAGCGGATGATAAAAAATGGGATGATGTCAAGGTTTTAACGTCCTCTCAAATCGCTCAGATATGTGGTACTGATTCAGGCACCGCTACAAAAATCTTTGAAGTAATGGCCGGGTCATCAAAAGCTGCTCAGAGAGCAGCAGCTAGGATCGATAAAACATTATTGAGAAGAAAGACTGCAAGAAGAAGTAGGAGTTCTAAAAGAGCCACTTTACCTATACAGTCTTATGATTCTGAGTCAAAAATGGTTCAGATTCTTAGAGACGTTGATGTTGAATCTGAATTGTATTCACAACTGACGGACGCCTCTGTTAAATTGAATGCACCAATGTCTCCAAGAATCACCAACGACTTGGTAAATGCTCTAATTGCAAGAGGTGAGACAAAACTGACACCTGCAAAGGCAAAGAAAGTAGTAAGTTCTGCTAACGTTCATCTCAAAGGTTCTAGAGTTGATCCACACGAAGCCGTTGGAATTACTACTGCTCAGTCAATAGGTGAACCTGGTACACAGATGACTATGAGAACATTCCACTATGCGGGTGTAGCTACGGTAAACGTCACCCAAGGTCTTCCACGTATTATTGAAATTGTAGATGCTAGAAAAGTACCTAAAACTCCAACAATGAGAATCTATCTTGATGAAAATAATGCTAAAGGAAAACCTCTTCGCACTAACCAGAAGCTAGTTCAGGAAATTGCAGCAGGATTAGAAACCACAACAACACGTGATATAGCAAATATTGACGTAGATATTACACAAAGACATATCATCCTTTCACTTAATAATGCTAATCTCCGTGTTAAGAAAATGAATGGTGCAGAAGTCCGTGATAAGTTATCTCGCGCTCTAAGGTTGTTTGTTCAAGCAGATAATGATGATAAACCTAAAACGTTGAAAATCATACCAGGCGTTGCAAAGGAGGAAGAATTAGCAACACTTGCTAGTGATCCACCAACTTATACGGCTTTACTTCAATTAGAGGAGAAAATTAAGAAATTACGATTAAAAGGTCTCCCTGATATAATGAGGGCTAATGTGCAAGGGCCAAATGCTGAAACCGGAGAATATTATATTTCAACAATCGGCTCTAATCTATCCAAGGTTAGCGAATATGCTGGTGTAGATAGGTCTAGAACTTATACAAATAACATAACTGAAATTCATGACTATCTTGGTATTGAAGCGGCAAGACAAGCAATAATCAATGAAATGCTTCTGACACTAGAAGGAGCCGGTCTTGATGTTGATGTCAGACATTTATTGATGGTTTCAGATGTAATGACCAGCGAGGGTGAAGTCCGTGCTATTGGACGTCATGGAGTTAGCGGTACTAAGCACAGTATACTTGCAAGGTCTGCTTTCGAAGTAACAGTAACTCATCTTTTAAGAGCTGGAATAATTGGTGAAAGAGATGAACTAAGAGGTGTTACTGAGAATATTATTGTCGGACAACCCGTTGCTTTGGGTACAGGAAGTGTCGACTTATTTTACATACCAGAGGACGCATAAGGGGGTTTTTTATGGATTTAGCAAGACAATTAAAACAAGGAATTAGTACTGGAAATTTACTTTTCGGACAACGACAAACAAAAAGCGCCTGCACAAAAGGCGATGCTAGAATGGTATTATTGGCTGCAAATTGCCCCAAAGAATATATTTCCGACATAAAACAAAATCATCCTGATGTGACACTTCATCAAGTTACTTTAGTGAATAGGCAACTTGGCGCCGCATGCGCAAAGCCATTTCCTGTTAGCGCAGTATGTGTTTTGGATCCCGGACAGAGCGAATTACTCTCTCTTTCAATGAATGTTTGAATGTGTTCTTATACTCAATAATTAAACCTCTTAGTTAGATATTGATAGTTGTTTTGAAGTGATGTAGCCATACCCGGTGTTATGGAAGAAATTGTTCGAGCCATTCTTAATTCTCGAACAGTTAGTTTAGGTCCTATAGAAAAAAGTTTCAACATTTATGGATTTAAATGCCTAGGTGTTGCAGAAAAATTACTTGATTTAGATGAAATGAGTGACTCCTCGGTATACATTTGGCATGTTAAGTCGGACATATTACCAGTTTCTAAAAATGAAATTGAAAGGTGGTCAATTGACGCGCCAGGTAATCGACATTGGATACTTAGTGAAAGAGAAATAACTGAAGAGGTTCTTGTTAATTTACCTAATGACTTCAGAGTGATTACTTGGGGCCCTGATAAATTATCTAGATGGATCGGTGAATCTGTACTAAGAGGTGACCTAATTGTAAATAATTCTTCGAGAGAAGAGATTTATTTAGATGAGAATAGCTTTCACGAAATCAAGGTCGAAGAAGGAAACGAGGCAATAACTCTTAATCCAATAATTAAATTAGATGATTGGCTAAAAACTGAACCTTTAGGGAATCTAAATTCTACACCTGTGTTTTTAGTTGTTAAATTATGGAAGATTTCTGGTTTAATGATTGGCCCCGATTCAATTAATGATGAGAAAAAATGGTCTTTTATTGAGGATCCCTGGATGAAGAAAATTTTTCCTTTTCATGAAGAACATATTTTTCTCAACTCTCCTAATCTCCGCACGGTTAAGGCGCCTGAGAATGATTGGCTTTCATTAGATAAATTAAAGACTAATCTTAAACCAATGCTTGATTTTAGAAAGAAAGAAAAATCAGATAATGCGGCAGAATTAGTTAAGTCGACGATGCTTGAGTGGTGGAGAGTTGATTTATCATCACTAAATTTTGAGTTTCAGTATGCACAAATCCCAGCATGGAAATTAATGTTTGAAGATGGTGAGGAAAAAATACTTCACAGTCATAATGGAAAGACTTACGATTTGTAAGTTAGTTTCTTTGTAAAGCCATCAATTCTTCAGTAGATAGGGTATCTCCTGACATCAATCTAGACATTAAGTCGGTAACTTCTAGTTTGCTACCATCATCATCTTCAACATTCTTTTCTTGTGCTAACATTGCCTTAAATAAGTCTTGAATGGAATGAATACTTCTCAGTGAAACGACGTATTTGTTATGTAATAAATCGGCTTCTCTCTTCGATCGAATAACTCCCTCTTGGGAAGAATTTGCCTTTGCTCTCAATCGATCAACTTCCTCTGATAATTCTATCATTAAATCATGAGATTCTTGGGCAGTATTGACTGCATCTTCGACTAGTTTGTGCGCTTCTTCTTGCGATTTTGCTGCCTTCCTAATTTGTGATTCCAATTCGGAAAAGATATTATCTTTCTTTTGTTTTCTAACTTCTTTCAACTCTTGATATAATTTCTTCATTTCTCTTTCAAAATTTCTTTCCTTGCCTTGGAAATGGCCATAATTGAATTTCATATCCATTTTCTCAATATCGCTTCGGATAGATCTTTCATTACGTTTCTTTTCCCTTTTTTCTTCCTTTTTTTGTTCAGCAGGTCGCTTCTCCTGTAATTCTGCTCGAAGTTCTTTCAGGACTTTCGATCTTTCTGCTCGAATAATTTTTAGTTCTTTAACTTTAGAATTTGCTTCATCTCTGATTACTTTTTGATTCTGAACTTCTGTAATTAATTCCTTAACTTGCCTATTTATTTCGTTCCTTTCATTCAAGTACTTTTTTACTTTAGCATTCCAACTATCTCTATCATCTCGAAATTCGGAAAGTTTCTCATCTAATGAAGTACTTTTAGGTGTGAGGACACCTCTAACCTCGTCAAAATCCATCATTAGCAGGCACCTATCAGAATGTCGGAGTTAACGTCATCATATAAGGGCATAGGAAGGTTGTAAAATGGCCAACTGCTCAGTCATCTCTTTTGGAAACCCGTGAACCTAATCTTGCTCCACCTCTGGCAACTCCAAGCTTGCGATGTTGTTTTTTGCCTTTATTTTTCCTTGACTGTTTTTTCTTAGATTGTTTTGGACTACCTTTTGTTAATTCTGCGAGCCCTCCAGTTCGAAGTAATGCACCTAATTCCTGAGTATTAAGAGAATCTCCACTTGTCGCCCTATCCTTTACTTCCCAGATTTTCATAGGTTTCCCTCTGCTACTAGTAATTTTCAGGTATGTCCTTAGACGATTTGCTTCTTTCCTTAGTGACTTCCTTTCTTCTGAAATTCTATCTAATTGTGAATCAATTTTCTTAATTCTCTTACTAATTTTTCTCACATCTGAGCGACTAACATTACTAGAATCAATTTCTTCATCAGAAGAGGACATTTTCTCGACATTTTCTTTAGCCGGTTCTTTTCTTGTAGCATCTAATTCTTTGGTAATATCTCTTATTTCTTTGATATATATTACATATTCCTCATGAAATTTTTCTGACTCTTGTTTCCTTGTAAATGCTGCTTGGAGTTCAAAAAATCTCTTGAACATATCGATTTCTCTGTGAAGCGTCGGCACGGCAGTCAAATCATTATCGATTGTTACTAACCTCTGATGCGTTTCAGTCATCCATTCTGCAATAATAGTTGATGGAGGAGGAATTGACAAATTGACAGAATCTCTCTTTTTCCTTGCTTCTTCTGCTAATTTCCTAGACTGATGAAATTTTCTTAATAAACCTCTTCTTTCTTCACTGATAGCTTCGTTTTCATCGAGTGCTTGACGTAATGATTTTACAATCTCTATTTGATTTCTTTTTTCATTTCTCAATGACATATGTTCTTCTTCGATAGTTCTAATTTCTCTCTCTATTTTTTTGGACAATAACTCAACATCTTTGTGTGACATTTCTTCTAAATCTGAGAAGATTCCTTCCTTAGGTTCGGGATTACTCATCCTTCTTCCTCCTTCTTTTTAGGAGTATTTTTGTTTTTGTTGTTGTTTTTCTTCCTAGCAAAAGACGAATCGCCACCTTCGGCGACTTTTCTTTGTGCTGATAATAGATCTTTGAATCCGCCCCCTAATTCTCCAAATCCTTTATCGAGTCTTCTTTCCCAATGTTCTACTGCCCTATCCGACTGCGATAATAATTCTCTTGCTCTATCCAGTTGTCTTCTAATTTCACGCAAATCATCTCTGATTTTCTGTTGTTTTTCATGTTGTGGTTGAGCCTTTTCTACCCCGTCAAGCATTTTTCTATGAGATTTATCAGCCAGCCTGTAAAGCGTATTCATTTCTCTTCTTGAGTCTATATATGTGACCATCTCGGGATTTAAATCCCTTCTTTGTTTAAGCCATTTATCATTTTCTTCAATTAGTTTTTTCCTTTTATCTAAAAGTTTCCTTTCGGCTTTATGATCTAAAGCAGATGTTTCAATTTTCTTTTCAATATCCTCTATTTCTTCAAACATTTTTTCCTTCTTCCAAGAAGGATCGAGATTAATCATTCCATCGCTCTGAATTAATTTTTCTCTACTTTCTTTAACTAATTTTAGTAGTTCATTTGCTTTCTTCTGTGCTTGGTTTCTTTCTTCTTTTAATTCACTAACTTTAGAATTTATATTTTTACTAATTTCAACTGCTTTTTTTGCTTTGGGTGCGAGATTTTGTTCTTCAGCTTCTAAAGTCCTAATTACAGTAGGTAGTTGTTGCTTTAGCAATTGTCTACGTGCAAGGAGAGATTTAGCCATCTCTTCCGGCGTGACTGCGAGAAGCTCATCTGTGTTCATTGTGTGCGGGGCTAACGAAAGGTGTCAATAAAGGTCACTATGTGACCCTGAAGAGGGGTTTCATTCATACGGTTGTTCTTGTCGAGTATTATCCAATGGCCCGAAGAACTACAGTTTCTTCCTTGAAGGTTTTTTTATTATTTTCGATATTAATGATAATTTTTTCGTATAATGTTACTGCTTCTGAGAACGATTTTACCATTTCAGATAGCAATACTTGGTCGGTTGAATATTTAGACGGTAATACCTTAGAAAAAACTGACAATGATTCTGCATCGGATGGAGATTTTGTCGATATGAAGATTCAAGTATTAAATTCTAATCTTTCATCTGAAAACTCATCTTGGAGTTTTAGTTTTGGTTATGGAGGCCAATGGTACGGTGGCCATTCAGGATTATTGGATGGTGGTGCATCTACTACAGACGTTGAAATTTCTTTTGGACCAGTTAGTGAAGGTTATATTCTTTGCAAGTTGGAAGTGGATGGCACACAAGAAGTTGAAATTCTTGAAATGAGAGTAGGTCCAAATCCTGTTAATTTTTCATCCGCAGGTTCAGAAGAAATTGTCATCATAGGTCAACCGGTTCATGTTGGAGATGAACTTACGGCATCAATATTGGTGCACAATAAGGGCTCAAATAGTGATTCCGTTAGATTAGAGCTTACTAAGGAAGACGGAACAACTCTAGTAAATGGAGAATTCATTTCCATATCTCCTGGATCTAGTAGAGAAGTTTCTGCTAATTTCATTCCTCTTTTGTCAGGTTCCCTAGTAATCGATTGGAGAGTTTCTTCTTTGAGTGGTGGTATCGACACTTCACTGAATGGAACCTCTAATGTAGAAGTTAGAGAATCTCAGGATATCAATATTGAATTAGAAGAAATAATCTGGAATTTTCAAGACGGTTTAAATTTGGATGTTTCAATTTCTCTGAGTTCGGGACTGAATCGTAGTATCGATGTCCAAGTATTGATGAAATCAGGTAACGAATATACTAATTATCAGACATTCTCATTAGAAATGAATCCTGGAATAAGAAATATTAACCTAAACCTTGGTCAACCTGATGGGAGCCGACTAAAGGTGATTGTTAGCCCAAATGATTGGCTGCCTTTGAATGGAGATGGAGAAATGATTGTTGAATTAATTCCACCATTAGTAACTCCTTCTATAATTATCTCAGAGATATCTTCATCTCCAATATCAGTTGGTGATTCTTTCTCTATTGGCTATATTTTAGAGAATACTGGCACATCTGAAACCCCTCCAGGATTATTGAGGGTAGTTGATGTAGCCCAACCTCCTCTAATATTCACAGAAATATCCATACCTTCAATAAGCGCAGGGGGTACATATTCAGGTTCAATAGATTTTTCTTTATGGGAATATTCTCAAACCACTAATGTTGAATTTATCTGGACTATGGGAGATATTAGTGTAAAGAATCAAACATCAGTGTTAGTGGACTCTGGAAGTAGTACTAGCTTTTCACTACCTTTCAGTATCTATGCTGCAATTTATGGTGCCCTATCTGGTCTTGCTATTGTTATGACTTGTTTGGTAATTTATAGAGTGATTTCCCAACGAACACCTTCAACAGACTCAACTTTATTCAGAGGCAATTTCCTAAATATAACTTCAAGAAATAGCGCTAATGGGTCTAAAAAGGAAGTTTCTTGCCCTTCTTGTAGTCAGAGGCTGAACATTCCAATTGATCACTTTGGCCCTGTAAAATGTCCTGCATGTTCTATGCAATTCACTCAAAAGAATTTAAGTTCGGATGAAATCTCAGATAAGGAGGAAACGGAGAAATCGGAAAATGAAGTTACTGTTTCTGAGCCAGAGGCATCATCATTGACTGATTTATTGGCTTGCCCACAATGTGAACAAACTCTTAGAGTAGCACTCGATAAGAGGCCTGTTAGGTCGCGTTGTCCAGCCTGTAGAGTTGAATTTGTAGCAAAAATAGGTTAAGGTGTTTGGATGTCTGAATTGAGTGAATTCGAAGAAATGTATCTCAAAAGAATTTTTGAAGCTCATTCGGAAGACCCGGGTCAAATTGTTCGAACCACAAAATTAGCCGAACTAATGGAAGTAAGTCCTGCATCTACAACTGAAATGATTCAGAGACTAGCAGGGAGAGATTATGTTACATATATCCCTTACAAAGGATGTAGGTTAACATCTGAAGGATTCACACATGCCTCCCGAATTAAGAGAAGAGAAGAGTTGTTGAAAATTTTATTATCAGATGTGATTAGATTCGATGGAGATGTAGATTCAGCTGCATGTAAAATTGAGCATAGTATTGATTTGGAATTAGAAGCATGTATTGATAGAATGTTGGGTTATCCAGAGAGGAATATAGAAGGTAAAATGATCCCAACTGTCGATAGACAAATGATTATTTCTCAAACAAACACACTTCTACCTTTATCCGCACTACCTGAAGATACAACTTCAATAATTGAACTAATCTATTCTAGTAGTGTTGCAATTAAAACGTTAGATAATGTAGGCGTAAAGATTGGTTCTAAGATTATTAAAAAATCAGATAAATTTTATTGCGAAGGTTCTGAAATAAAATTCTCAAGGGAATTGAGCTTCAAAGTTATAGTCAGGTTAGAATAGGGGGATTATTATGTCAATTACTAATGATGATTTTGAGCTTCCATCTGCTCCTGAGATCGATTCTTCACCTCCAAAGTTTAGTAATGATAAAAATTATGATCAGAAAACTATTGATAGGTTACAAGAATACGAAAGGAATCTTGTCAAGTTAGATCGTTTATTTATCAGCAGAGGTGCTAGGTTCGTATTAGTTATACCAATTCTTGTAATTATATTGTATGGATTTGCAGAATCATTCACTGGTTCTGAACCGGATTGGTGGATTAACCATGTTTTACCAGTAATTCCTTTTAGCATCACTATCGAAGTAGGGTTATATTATCTGGCCTTTTTCTTTATTGTAGCAGATTTAGGCCTTCTAAGTCTACTTTTACTATTATTATCAGTCACAAGAAGAATCTTTAATATTCAGTCGAACTATCTTACAAAGACAGGTTTAACTTTCAGAAGTGCCCATGGATATGCTGAGATGAAAGAAACTATCGAAGGATCTTTTAGACAAGTGATTGCTACAACATTTCTAATGTTTCTTTCCGGTGTATTTTTGATTTCTAGTCTTCAATTTTCTGATTTTGTTAGTGGTAATTCCGTTTTACTATCTTTTTCAACAGGTTTTCTTCTATGTGGTCATGGGGTACATATGGTCTCCGATAGATCGAGATTCAATACTTGTGAGACCTGGGGGATGCTAGATTCATTTTCACCTCCTATCCATCCTGCATTATTGAAAAGACCCTTTAGTGATGTAATTAGTGCACATGTAGATCCCTTACTTTCGGTTCGTATTTCTGAATATTTGCGCTCAATACAGGGATCGGTTAATGAAGGCAATAATATCTCCGAATTACAAGAAAAACTTCTTCATTTATTGCACTTAAGGAGAGCAGGATATTTGGATGAAGAAGATTTTCGTTCAGAACTTGAGGTAATGATGCCTCTCGAAATCATTGATGAATTGTTCCGGCATCCAGAACTTGGTGAGGAGACTTGGGATCGTCTCATAATTAGAGCTAGGGATAGATGCGCCTCTTTTTTCAGACTCCATGATCGTTTGAGAATGAAAATAGATAATGGCATCAATCACGAAATTTGGTTTGATGTAGATATGGAAAATCTTGTTGTTGGTCAAGCAAATCTATTTGCTTATGTTTTGAATAATGGCCCCGAACCAGTGAATCTAATATTAAAGATTCAAACTCCGGATTTCCGTCCTTCTGAATGTGTTTACAAACTCAGAGTTAATTCTAGCAATGATTTATTGAATGAGATTGATAACGGCTCGTTCGTACAGAAATTACCTTTGATTCTTAAATCGACAGAGATTGTTTGGCAGAGTCTATTGCCTGAAGAAACAGGGGAGGCTACTGTAACTGTTAGATTAGAAGATGAAGATGGTAACTTACTCAGTGGTCGAGTATTAACTGTACAAAATAGGGCGGATTTGTTTACAAGATTAAGAGTTTCAATAGGGGCAATATTCTTGGTAGGTGCCGGAATAGCCATTATTTCACCCATTTTCCCTCTATTCACATCACTTCTAGGCCTATGAATCGAGTAGTTTCATTGAAGAAGGGTTCCTCTCTCGGGGGCCTTGTGAAAGACGAGCAGCAGAAGCCTGAGGATGATCTTAGAACAAGATTACATGCTATGGAAACAAAAATCCGTAGAATGAAAGATCAAAGAAATTCATTCAATGAAGATGCCCGCCGAGCTGCCGATTCAAGAAATGCTTTACAAGAACAAAGTAAGGAAATTCGGGAATCTATTAAAGAGAAATTAGACGAACAGAAGAAAGTCAGAGATCAGGCTCAAATCTGTAAAGCAAGAAGGGACGAAATTCAAAAACAAATTAGAGAACTCATAAATCAAAATAGAGGGCGTAAAGATGATGCCAAAGGTACTAAATCCGTTGTCATAGAATTATCCGAGACTATTAATGAAATAGAAAAAATTGAAAATACTATGATGACTGATGGGAGATTAATTTTAGAAACTGAAAATAAATTACTCAAAAAATTAAAGGTTTTAATTACTAAGAGGAATAAATTAATGCCAGCAGTAAAAGACTTTGAAGCTATTAATATTGACATAGGTGATATGGACGGTTCTATCAAATTACTAAAATCGGAAGCAGATAAAGCGCATCAAGAAATGATTGATTTCCATAAGCAAGCAGATTTAATTTGGGAAGATGTGAAGCCTATGCTAGCGGAAAGAGACTTCTTGCGAGCCGAGGCTGATAGGTTCCATTTGGCATATGTTGAAAATAGAGAATCTGCTAATGAAGTACATGAAAATATGAAAGAGCTAATTGGTCAAGTAAATGAGATTAGAGACGAAATGAAAGCAGCTGAAGCAGAACGCCTGAAGGTAATTAAAGATCATAATCAATCTGTCAAAGATGCTCTAAAGTTACCGAGTGAAGATGAGGGGATGGCGGATTCTTTAGCCTCCCAATTAATTAACAGTGGCTCATTAACTCTGGGCGGAGTTTTAACAACTGATTCTAAATCTCCCGTTACTAAGAATACTAAGGGCAAAAAGCAGTCGAGAAAACTTGGAACGACTCGTGGTAGGAAATAACTACCATCCTCTATTTTCCATTCTCACATCAAGAGTTTCTATTTCTAAACCTGGCATTGCCTCTCCAATCATTCTACTTGCTTCTGCAACAGAGTCTGGGTCTTGATATCTGTGAGTTGCTAGGACAATTGCCTCTGCTGTTGTTTTAGGATCTGAACTTTTGAAAATCCCAGAACCGACAAATATCCCATCCATGCCATGATTCATCATCAAAGCAGCATCTGCTGGTGTTGCAATTCCTCCGGCTGAGAATGTAACTACTGGTAATCTCTCCATTTCTATTACCTCTAGCAATATTGATTTAACTTCTTTTTTTAATTCAGAAGAACTTCCAAATGGTGTATTTTTTATAGAAATCTCAAATTCTGATACACTTGGCATTCTGTTAAACCCTTTCATAATCACGTCAACCATTTCTTCGATACCATTTGAATCAGTATTCTTTGCATGGAGAATTTCCTCTTTTACTAATCTTGCATGTTGAACAGCACTTACTACATTCCCTGTCCCTGCTTCCCCCTTAGTTCTAATCATAGCAGCGCCTTCCGCAACTCTTCTTATTGCTTCTCCAAGATTTGTGCACCCACAAACAAATGGTATTGTAAAATCATTCTTCGCTATATGGTAAAATGGATCTGCAGGAGTCAATACTTCTGATTCATCAATCATATCAACGCCAAGTGATTGCAATACTTTTGCCTCATCATCATGACCTATTCTAGCTTTAGCCATTACGGGAATACTAGTGGTCTCAATAATTTCTTTAATCATATCTGGATGGCTCATTCTTGCCACTCCACCTTGGGCTCTAATATCTGCAGGGACTCTTTCCAAAGCCATTACAGAAACTGCCCCTGCATCTTCGGCTATATGAGCCTCTTCTGGAGTAACTACGTCCATAATCACACCACCTTCTTGCATTTTAGCAAATCCTCTCTTTAACAAAGAAGTGCCATGCCTCATGTCAGTGAAGTTGAATCTTGTACTCATGGACATTCGTCGTGGCTATCCTTGATGAACTTATGTTCATAAAATACTAAATTAATTATATCACGATTCAGCTAAAACTGGTGAATCTCCTTCAGCTATCGGGAGATTTGGTGCCTCATTCTCATTCTTCTCTAACCAATGTTCTTGTTCGTCAGGTAAATCGGTATCAGCAAAAATTGCTTCTACTGGACATTCAGGGATACATGCTGCGCAATCTATGCATTCATCTGGATCAATTACAAGATAATTCTCATGTTCTCTAAAAGCCTCTACAGGGCAAACAGCCACACAATCTTGATATTTGTGCATTACACAAGCCTCAGTAACCACATGAGTCATATTACTTCGTGTGATTATCTCACATAAGAATACTTGTATATATTACATGTAATTTTGTTTATTTTCATTTAATTTCGCGAACTAAATCAGTTCCCTAATCAAGTTTGAAATAACTTCGATAGTTGAATCGCCGGGGTATGACTCAATCTTGAATTTACCTTTTACTGTAGAAGAAACTGTATTTTTATCTGCTAAACTAATCTCTCCTTTCACAAGTTCACTAAGTTCCAATCTAACGTAAAAATTCTTATTCTCATCAATTCTTAATTGAATATTATTTTCTAATAATTCTTTCAAAACATCTTCTCCTAATCTTTCTAGTGATTTTTGAGAATCTTTCTTTTTCATATTCTTAGCCACAATAGTATATTGTTCAGCACCGTGAAATGATTTATCTTTTGATATTTCAATAGATGATTTTTCACCAGCAATCCATTTCAGAGAATCCTGAATTAGTTCTGATTGATCCAAAGCACTAACATTAACTCTCCACGATACGCTATGCAAGCCCATGTCTATTCCTACAGCATTACAGTATTGAATGCGACGCTTTCCATATTTTTCTTAGATTGGTTATAGCGTCTCGTTCATATACTGCAGGAAAGTCGCACGGCTCGCAAACGGGGCAGCCCCCGGTATATACGGAGTCGTTGGAAATGGCAAAAGGAGCATCAGCAAGAGCAGCGGCACGTAAACAGAGAGACAAGTGGAAGGCAAAGCGCTGGTACACAATCAGAGCTCCAAGAACTCCTTGGTCATTCAGAGTTATAGGTGAAACTCTAGCAGAAGACCCCTCTCAACTAATTGGAAGAAACTACGAAATCATTCAAAATGAGTTAGATGGCGATTTTTCGAAGATGCACGTAAAAGTTGTTTTCAAAGTCACGGATGTTCTTGGCAACGATGCTATAACAGAGTTCGTAGGTCATGAACTTTTGAAAGATCATGTTCGCAGACAGGTTCGAAGAGATCGTGGAAAAATTGATGATACAATCGATGTCGTTACCGAGGACGGTTTTTATGTACGTTTCAAACCATTAATGATTTCAAGAGCTAGGATTAAGTCTAGCCAGAAACAGCAAATGCGTACTATTGCTAGAGATATAATATTAACAACCGGCGCTACATCAACATGGTTCAAATTACAAGCAGCAACTCTTGACGGGACTCTTGAAAATAAGATCAAAGAAGCGGTTTCAAAAATTCAACCTGTTAGAACAGTTGTTATTCGTCGAACTCAGTTAATCCAATCTGGAGTTTTAGTAGAAGAAGGGCCCACTCTTGATGAGATTCATGCACAGGAAAAAGAAGAAGAATTACAAGCCAAATCATTAGAAGTATCTGAAGAAGATTCCAAAGAAGAGATCATCTCTGAAGATGCTGTAGAATCAGAATCAGCTGAAAGTGATGAGGTAGATTATTCTTCTTTAACGGTTAGTGAATTAAAGGAACTTCTCAAGGCTGCAGGCAAACCTGTTTCTGGTAAAAAGGCAGAACTAATTGACAGACTGAATGAGTGATTGTTAATAATAAGGAACATCAACCCACCATTGAGAGGGAAGATATGACTCGGGTTGCTGTGATTTGTGGCACGGGCATGAGTGAATTAACTAATGATTTTAGAAAGAAACCGAATTCTAATGTCTCAGAGGTAAGAATTCAATCTAAATGGGGCGAAGTGCCAATTTTTGTAGTCGAGAAAAATCAAAATAGATTTTTCATTTTAGATAGACATCATCCCAAATTCGGAAATCGCACTCCACCTCACATGATTGAACATAGAGCAAATGTTTTCGCGATTTCAAGTTGTAATCCAGACATTATATTGAGTGTTAATTCTGTAGGTACAATGAGAGAAGATTTTTCTCCAGGAAATATAGGTATTTCAAAAGACATCATTGATCTAACTCAAATCCCATGGACATTCTATGATGATAATGTACATCATTCGGATAGAACTAGTATTTTCGATAGTAAGGCTATAGATTGTTGCTACAATATACTTAGTGAAATACAAAGTCATGTAATTAAAGATTTAATTGTGGCTCAATGCATAGGTCCTCAGTTTGAAACTCCTTCTGAAATTGATGTTTTAGTTAAGCTAGGAGCAGATGTTGTTGGAATGACCTTAGGACCTGAACAACGTTTAGTTTCTGAGAGTGATATACCTCATGTGGCTTTAGCCTGTTCTTCTAACTGGGCTGCAGGAAGGACTCCGGGTAATCCTCAAGCTGAGATTGACCACAATGAAGTAGATTCTATGGCTTCGTCTATGAGGGAAAAAGTAATGAGTTGTATTGAAGGTTTAACAGAGAAATTTTAGAGATTCTTTTTGGAATATATTGATGGCTAATCTTCCCCGAGTCTGTTTATGAAACCACTTAGTGTCGAGGACTGGATGAATGTTGAGAATTTTAATAATGACGAAAGGTCATGGAATATGATGATGCATAAGGTAGCCTCGTTTCATTCTAAATTTGACTTTGATAACCCTGAGAATAAGGGACATGACATGGGGTACAGAATAGCTCTAACTGTTGAAGAGTTAGGGGAATTTGCAGCCGCCATAACAAAAGGTAAACCTCTAGAAGAAGCAGCAGAGGAATTAGCAGATATTCTTATTTTGATTTTAGGGCATTCACTTGCACTTAAAGTTGATTTATATGATGAATTTTGTATGAAAATAGAGAAGATAATGAATAGACCTGCTATACAAACTAAGTTAGGAATTCGTGTAACAGAATATAAGAGTGAATAAACATATACTTATTTACTGTTATATAAAAAGAGTATTGTGTTCAGGACAGGTTTTAACTTGTTGGTATCTATTTTACTATTCTCGAGTTCATTGACTGGTTGTATAAGTGAATCAGATGTTGATTCAGATGATGTCGCTGATAAAAAGGACAATTGCCCGGATATTTTTAATCCCGAGCAATTAGATTATGATGAAGATGAAGTAGGTGACTTATGCGATTTAGATGACGACAATGACGGTTTTTTGGATGCAAATGATTCACATCCTTTAGATTCCGATGAAAACACAGACTTAGATGGTGATGGAATAGGTGACAATTCTGATGAGGACATTGATGGCGATGGAGTAGAAAATTCTGAAGATTATTTTCCGTATGACTCTAATGAAAAATGGGATACTGATTTAGATGGAATACCTAATGGCGTCGATAATGATGATGATGGTGATGGATGGAATGATTCAGTAGATCCATTCGACCTATCTCCCGTAACTTCTTTACTCGAAAACGGGCCTTTCACCTCAGGAACAATGGATGTAGTTTTCATGTCCCCTAGAGGTCATGAAGTAACTTTACAAATTTGGTATCCAACTAAAGAAAATGATGGTGAAGAAGTAATTTACGATAATGTTCTTCCTGGTCTTGCATTAGATGATACTAAGCCTGATTGCTCAGAGCCTAGACCAGTCACAATATACAGTCATGGATTTCCAAGTATACGTTGGGGGTCTGCCTATATGATGGAAAGTTTAGCAACTCATGGTTTCATTTCTATAGCTCCGAATCATATATACGGCACGGTATTTGATGTCGATATAGATAAATTTCCAGATCATATTCTATCTCGTCCAGATGACATAATGGAAAGTTTTGATTGGTTAGTGAGTCAAAATAACATCACTGGTGATTTATTTAATTGCATAACCCCTGAAGAAGGGTACTCAATGATTGGACAATCTACTGGTGGATATACATCAATGATGATTTCAGGTGCGAAAATTTTGTCATCTGATTTAGAATCTAGTTGTAATGAAACCGATTCAGATTTTACTGATGTGAATTGTGAAATTTTAAATCGTTTTTCAGATCTTCAAATATCAGAGTTTTCAAATCCTGACTCTAGGGTTAAATATGCCCTATTACTTTCTCCTTGGAATGGTAGTGTACTTGACACGGGAATATCAAGTGTTTCTATACCTACATTGATTCTCACCGGCACTGCCGATGAAACGGTAACTATATCTGAAGTAAATAATACTGTTTTACAATTAGGCGATAGTTTGGTTAATTATGCCCTTTTTAATAATTCAGGACATTACGCATTTGCTCCAATAGGTTGCCTTGCTTATGGGTGTGACGGCTTATTGGATATTAATATCTCAGAAAATTTATCTAGTACTATAGCAATTATTTTTCTTGCTAAACAACTTAATTGGCCTGAATCTCATAACTATGATTTCCCTACCTCGGAGCACATTGCTTGGAAATATGATTAGTCCTCAAAATTATTTAGTGATGGGATAATACAGACTTCAGGTTTTGCAAAGATTTTGTGTCTATTTTTTGATATAATGATGTACACGAGGTCTCTTATTGGGAGAGGGATAACCCAACAAAATGGATAAAGAATTTTGTAATACCATTTCATAAAAAGCAGGCATCTTATTGTTGCTGCAGATCTAATATGTGTTTTTCCATTTTTGATTAAATAAACAGTATCTACATTTTGTTTTTTAGTAGATAATTTATTTATTATTTCTTTCCCCTCCTTACTTTCATTTGTCAAGAATGTCATTCTCCCACTTTTGTTCAATCTAGGGCTCAAGAATATGGCGAGTCTATTACAGAGCCCGCAATCGCCATCAAGAATTAATGTTGCATTTTGCATTTATTCATCACCTGTTGGTTCAATATTCCAAGTTAAGACTTCTACGCCCTCACTTACATGAACAAGATCAGGCTCCAATATATTCTTAATTCCTAGATTATATGAATCAGTAAGAGAGTTTTCAATTATTTTTGCTTCAGCAACCCTATATTTCCAGGGTTTGTGATATGTATATGCTCTACAGGTTTCACCTTTGTGAGATACATATAAACAATAACGTTCGAAAAGAAACTCCTCAAGACTGCCTTTTTCAGCTTGAAGAATAGGCCCTTGTGAGGAAGATTCACCCTTTAGCGACATACCACCTTTTTTCCTTCTCGAATGCCAATTAAACCCCCCTTTTTCATTTTTCTCAAAATCGCATGTTGCATATCTATATGGTAGGCTGTATGAAAATGGAGCATAAATACAAGTAATGTAACTTTGAGCATCAAGAGTCAGGAAATACACGCCACTCTTACCATTTTTTGTCACATATGCTCTAATGTTAAACTCTGGGAAATTAGAAATAAATGATATCGAAGGAAATAGTCTTGGCCTTACTTTTTCCATTCTAAAAGGAATTGTGCCAATGTATGCTTTACCCTCAAATAAATCAATTTCTAGGTCCTCGGGAATATGAGGCCGGAGTAAATCAGGATTAACTTCCCAGTGCATGAATGTTAGCCCTACCCAATTTTGCTCTAGAGAATGTTTCCTCTCCGGCATAGGAAAAGGCAAATGGTCAGTTCTCATGATTAAATGGTTGACAATAGGCTACTTCAAACTTATGCAGAGTTTAAACTAAAACTTATTTTCTTATTTTACAGATTTTTTCAGTATAGAATATGTCGTGTCATATTCATTTTTCCCATCTTTCGATATTTCTTCTATAATTTTTTCTTCCCAATTTTGCCAATCTAAATCTGGAAAATTAATATTTCCGCTATTTTTTGTATGAACTCTAGTAAGGTGTATTTCTTCAACACGATTTAAGTACAATTCATAGATTTGCGATCCCCCTATGACCCAGAATTCTTCACAGCCGTTAGCATAAGCAATTTCTATTGCTCTACCTGGATAAAGAGCAATTTCTGCACCCTCGTCCGACCATTTTGTATCTCTAGACATTACTATGTTCAATCTTTCAGGTAGAGGCTTAAATCCATTAGGCAGTGATTCCCATGTTTTCCTACCCATTACAACAGCATTAAATCCATCTGAAACAGTCAGTTTTTTGAATCTCTTTAAATCATTAGATAATTTCCAAGGAAGGTTTTCATCTTTTCCGATGAATCCTTGTTCATCCATAGCTACAATCATCATGATTTTCATCTAACTACCTCAAATAGAAATTGGAGCAGAAATATGAGGGTGGTGTTCATAATCTACAATTTGAATATCTTCAGCCTTAAAATCATCAATGTCTTCAATTTCTGAATTCAGTATTAATTTTGGTAGTTTTAATGGACTTCTTGAAACTTGTAGTTTTGCTTGCTCGAGATGATTTCTATAAAGATGACAATCTCCTCCAGTCCAGATAAATTCTCCAGGTTCAAGCTTACAAATTTGAGCCATCATACATGTTAGAAGGCTATAAGATGAAATATTGAATGGAACACCTAAAAACGCATCTGCACTTCTTTGATATAACTGACACGATAATTTACCATTTCTTACATAGAACTGGAAAAATGCATGGCATGGCATTAAAGCCATTTTATCTAACTCTCCTACATTCCATGCGGAGACAATTATTCTCCTTGATTCCGGGTTTTCTTTGATTAATTCAATAGCATTATTTATTTGGTCAATTATTTGTCCATCATTTGAAACCCATTTCCTCCATTGTTTACCATATACTGGACCCAAATCTCCATTTTCGTCGGCCCATTCATTCCATATTCTTACTTTATTCTCTTGAAGATAGCGAACATTAGTTTCTCCTGAAATCATCCATAAAAGTTCATGAATCACGCTCGGCCAATGAATTTTCTTAGTTGTAACTGCAGGAAAACCATCCGACAAATCAAATCTCATTTGGTGCCCAAAAATCGATTTGGTGCCAGTGCCGGTTCTATCGTCCTTACTTCCCCCTTCTTCGAGAATCCGACTAAGAAAATCTAGATACTGCTTCATCTTGATATTGCCGGTTAGAGTGACAGTCTTTGAATGATACTCTCTATTATTCACTTAAGGGGCACCATTAAGTCTTAGAGTTTCAATAATCTGATCGGTAAATTTTCGATAAATTTTCTTCATTTCATCTCTCTTTTCATCTTCACCTTTCGATACTAGTTTTTCAATTTCTTGTTCACTATAATCTCCTCCTGCGGTATCGGATAACCATTCTGAGAAAGTAATTGAATTGCCAATATAAACATCTATTCGTTTCCAAGGTTTTATCATCAAACTACCTGGTTTCATAAAATCTCTTGCACCATTTATTGAAATAGGAACTATTGGTATTTTTGGAAATTTCACTGCTAATCTCGCGACTCCAGTTTTTCCTGTTTGTAAGAACGGCGCATGGGTCTTTCTTGACCTTGTACCTTCTGGAAATATTCCCATCGAACATCCCGATTCAAGTACTTCTACTGCCTTTTCCAATGCGTCTATAGAACCATTTTCTCTTGCAGTACTTATTTGTCCGGTACTTTCCATCAAAACCTTAGTCGCATGAGATTCAAAATGTTCCTTTTTCGCGAGATAATGTACCGGTCTTTTAGCAGCAACAATTTTCAGAAAAGGATCTACATGTGATGTGTGATTAGCAACAAATATTGCAGGACCATCTTTGGGTATTTTTTCCAATCCATAGTAGTGGATGTTAGTCATTGCTCTGAATGGCACCGGCAGGACAAATAGGAGAAATTTATACATCCAAGGGGTTTTAAAATCTGTTTTTCCGCCATCTAAACCAACTTCACTAGAAATTAATTCTAAGCTTTTATCAGATAGCATCTGTTTCAAACGGGGAGTCGATTAGACTTATTGCTTTCTATACGCATTACAAGGTTTAATCTGATATTTACAACTCGGTATATTATGGAAGTAAGGCGAGCGGGTATATTTCTACTAGTAATTTTTGTTACTCCCTTATTGACTCCGACCGTGATTGCGGATTGGGACGATGATAATTGGCTCTGGAATCTAATAGGTCCTGAGAGATTGGAACACGGAGATGAATTTGCTTGCCATGGATATGAGGGAGTAAATATCAATAATGACAATTCTGTTATTCAATCTTGTAAAGACTATTTGACAGAACATACTAATTCTTCCCGATGGGGTTCAGAACCCATCTCATTCGGAGTCCCTGAGAGTATTACTAATGATACAATTTCATCATTAAAAGAATCAGGATTTTTAATTATTGGAGATAATTTGAATACTGTAACTGAAGATTTCCTAGTTATTCAAAGGAATGGGGGGAGCCTCGAGAAAAATGCAGCAGACATTAGTCTACTCGAGTCTGCTGAGAAAGATTCTCTAATCTCAATATATTGGGAAGCTAGAATCTTCGATCTTAAAGTTAGAGAAGATAAGCCAGCAATTGAATTCCTAGAGAATCAAGATGTATGGTATACTACTTGGGGTGAATGGTATAATCACAATATATCTAGTTCGAGAATTTTAGTCAACTCCTCTAACTCTACAATTAACTTACAATTACCTGAAGACTCCGACTCAAATTGGAAAGTCCCTGGTAGTTTAATGATAAGTACTGAAACTCCTATTTCCACTATTCAATATATTAATGGAGATAGTTTCCCTTTACTTACAGAAGAATCAAAATCTTTACGAGAAGGTTGGAGATTAGTTGATGAAGGAATAATTATTTCAATTTATCCGGGAAATAAAGTATTGATTAATTTCGAAGAGAATCTATCATATTCTTATAATCCTTTGAAAACCTTCAATGATTTACATCATAGCGTTACTATAGTCGGACATCATGTAAAAAATCTTCATGAATGGGCATCCGACTTCTATGATTCCCCTCTAATATTTACATGGTTAATTGAAAGGCCGGCTGCATTAGAAATGGATTGGCGACTTCCAGTCATAGCAATTGCTGTATTAATTGCGACTCCTTTAACCATTAAGTGGCTTGTTTCTAGAGATGAAAAATTAAGAGAATTATAACATAATACCTGGGCCATTTATTTCTATCCCCTCATCTTTAAGTGATTGCGAAACATTCGCAATTACATAGTCCGGCAAACTTTCTGGTGGGTGAACGCCAACTTGAATTAATTCTGGATTAGAAATCCATTGCTTAACACATGAAGCAGTTACTAATCCAGTAGTTCTAGCCATAGATGAATCTCCATCTCGTCCTTGGTCAAATACTGTCCATACCATTCTTTCTCCATTTCTGCAGTCTACTTTTACCTCCATCCAAGTAAACTCATTGCGTGTTTTATCAAATTTCCAATCTTCAATCAACTGTTCATGATCTAGAACATTAGCGTCTCTCTCATCAATATATCTCTGAATATGGCCCGGCCACCTAACTGTATATTCAGTCATCTCATCTGCTGATATTGTGTCAAGCAAACTTCTAAGTCCATCTGTTAAGAAAGATTCCATTACTCCAGCTTGTTTCACATTTATTTTATGGATATCCGATAATGCAGGTAAAGTTGTTAATTTTCCAGATTTAATAATTCTTGCTGGGCGGGTATATTCCGCAATTACGTCTTTAGGAGAGAAAGGTGCCATATAGCTCCATTTTTCATCTCTCTCTACAGGATTCCCTCCTACTCTAATTTCAGCATTAGATATTCCTCCTCCAAATCTTGAAGCGTATATAATTAGCATATTAGAGAATCCCGGCGCAATTCCAACATCCCATAGGACTTTTGCTCCTGAATCAATAGCTTTCTTATTGAGGGTATCAGGTGTTACCTCACTAAAACTTAGGTCTACAACTTTCTTACCTCTAGATACTAGAATTTCTGTAGCATGAAAACCAAGGCTTCCGGGCAGCATATTAACAAATATTTCATCTTCATTCGAAGTATTTTTACAATATTCTATTGCATCCGTTAC
>CACJKA010000015.1 GCA_902593945.1 uncultured Candidatus Poseidoniales archaeon
TCTTCCCATTTTTCATCTATATCGCCAAACGTAACTGGAGTGACGAGTGTGGTAACTGCACCTGAAGAATATGCTGCATCTTGGGTTTTGGATAATCTTGTTTTACTGGAGACGAATATGATTCGAGCATTAGGATCAGTTTCTCTCATTTCAAGAGCGGCAATGTGCCCGTCCATTGTCGGGAGATCTAATGTAAGAAATACTAATTCCGGCTTTAAGCGGACATATTCGTCTACGGCTTTGTCGCCATCTTGACAGATTTCAGTATTCCAACCTCTTCGAGACATTATATTTCTTAGCCTACCCTCTAAGATAGAATTGCCAACTACAACAAGGGCTACACGTGACATCTCAAACCGTACACAAGGGGTATGATACATGAAAGACGCGGTGCGAAAGTCAATCTAAGATAGAGTCTAGAAACCATTCTGGATCAAAGTCCTTGAGGTCTTCGTAGCCTTGCCCGACTCCTGCCAAAACAATTGGCCTGCCTGTAGCATGCGCTATAGAAAGGGCGGCCCCTCCTTTAGCGTCTGTGTCTAATTTGCATAATGTAACACCATCAAAATTTAATATTCTTTGAAATTCTTTTGCCTGTGTTACCGCATCGTTTCCCGCTAATGCATCGGCCACAAATATGACTAAATGTGGTTGGGTGATTCTATGCACTTTCCTAAGTTCTTCCATTAAATTTGTTTTGTTTTGCATTCTTCCCGCGGTGTCAATTATTACAATGTCATCGCCCTTAGCTTTAGCGCTCTCTATAGCGTCTCTAGAAACCGCTGCTGAGTCTCCTCCTCTCTGGCTTTTTATACATCGAACTCCGATCATATCGGCGTGGGCTGCAAGTTGATCTATGGCTCCTGCACGGAATGTGTCTGCCGCGGCTAAAACTACAGAATATCCTTGTTCTTTAAGACGATGTGCAATTTTAGCGGTTGTAGTTGTCTTTCCTGTACCATTGACTCCGACTATCATTATTGACACTGGAGTATCTTCGGTTACAAAGGAGTGAATTGTCCTATCAAAATCCCAGTATCCTGCCTCAAGTAGATTCTGTAATGATTTACGAACTATCTTCTCGACTATAGATTCTAATCCTATACGGGTGTCGATTCTGGACCCAATTAAATTCGCTTTTAGTGTATTTATTGCCTCCATGACAGCCGAATGCCCCATATCAGATTGTAACAATTCTTCTTCAAGTTCGAACAATATTTCGTCCAATATTGGGCCCCCACGAATTATTTGTCCGCCTTTATTGACTTTAGCTTCCGATAAATCTATTTCGAATTCTTTTACAACGGGCACCAATTCTCTACCCGTTGTTGTTTTCATACGATCTATAGGTTTACTTTGAGTTGATTGAATAGATTTAATCCGTTCAATTTTTTCTGTTTGTTGTGCTATTTTTCTGGCTTTCTTGTCTTTTTCTTTGGAAAAGGGGTTTGTTGGTAAATCTTCTGAAAAATCGTCCCATTCGTCTGCTTCGGGTTCTTCGTCTTGTATATCACCAATAGAGTGATTATTCTTTTTTGATTCTGCTATAGCCGACAGCAATTCTTCTCTTTCCTGAAGGATTTTTTCGGCTTCTTCGGAATCCTCTTTGACAGTGATTTCGTTCCTATCAACAGCATCCTTTGTTTTTTTCTTGAAGCGATCGAATAATCCCATGTTATCACTTAATCATCAAGAGTTAGTTCTGTGCCGCGTTTTCTCTTTTTACTCGTTTTCTTTGGTAAACTTGCTTGCAGTTCGTTCTTTTTTTCCGGTATTTCGCTCGGTATTTCGGTCTGTAATGTAGCTATCTGTTCATTGAAAACATTGGCTAATGAAATAGTCGTTTCTTCGATTGAGCTAAATTCAATTTTCATTTTATTCATTAATTCTAGAATTTCTTCTGTTCTTTTTGTTAAAATCTCAATTGCCTCCCCTAGAGGTTTTTCGGCCTGGACTCTACTTCCAATATCAATCACTGCTCCGGTCTCTGGAGGGATGTCTGCAACAATTTGTACACCTGAGCCTAAAGGGATCATTGCGCCCTTAGCGCCACTAGCAGGAATTGCAGATAATGTTTCGATTGTTTGGAGTTGTTCCAATCTTATTTGCTCTAGACGAGTCATTTGTTGCTCTATTGATTCCATCCTCTGGCGGTTTAGTTCGACTTGTTGCGCAATGCGTTGCAATTCTGCCTTATCCACTGCGCTCATTGAACTGCCGAAGTTGTCGTCTGTCAAGAAGGCGTCGCAAAAAGCAATTCAAATTATTCTGTAATAAAATCAATTATTTGGTTGGCTGCTTCTTCCGCGGATGCTTTTGTCGTATCAATTCTAATTTCAGGATTTTTGGGCGGCTCGTATGGACTTGATATTCCTGTAAAATTAGGAATTTGTCCCGAGCGAGCTTTTGCATACAGTCCTTTAACATCTCTTTCTTCGCAAACCGATAATGGAGTATCGACAAATACTTCGATAAATTCATTTTCTAATACTAATGAACGCACCATCTTCCTTTCGGATTCAAAAGGAGATATGAAAGAAGTGATGCAAATTAATCCACTGTTTACCATCAATTTTGCAACTTCTCCTACTCTTCTAATGTTCTCAACTCGGTCGGCGGAGGTAAATCCTAAATCTCTATTAAGTCCGTGTCTGATATTATCGCCATCAAGAGTGATCGTGTGCTTACCTAGTGATTGTAATTTCTTCTCTAAAATATTTGCAATTGATGATTTTCCTGAGCCAGACAGTCCTGTAAACCATATCAACTTAGGAATTTGGGACTTTTGTTCTGCTCTTGATTCTTTAGAAACATCCATTTTTTGCCAATGGATATTTTCAGACCGACGAAGTGCGAAATCAATTAATCCCATCCCTACTGTATTATTCGAGAGTCTGTCTATAACGATGAATCCGCCCATTGTTTGGTTGTTTTCATAAGAATCGAATGCTATTCTTTTATCTAATGAAATGTTACAAACACCTATTTCATTTAATTCCAACGTTTTTGCAGGTAGATGATCTAATGTGTTTACATCAATACGATGTTTTAGCCTACCCAGCGTTAGTGTCGCAGACTGTGTGTTTGATTTGAGAATATATTGTCTTCCGGGAATCATAGCATCGTCACTCATCCACAAAATACGTGATTGGAACTGATCTGCTTCTCCGCACGGATCTGTTGATGTTGCAATGATGTCTCCTCTTGAAACATCAATTTCATCGTTCAATGTTATCGTAACTGATTGGCCCGCAGATGCTTTTGGTAATTTCCCATCCCATGTGATTATGCTTTCTATTGTAGATTCATTTCCTCCGGGGTGTAATCTAATTTTGTCGCCGACTTTTGTTTCCCCGCTGGCTATCAGTCCGGTGAATCCTCTAAAACCCGAATTTGGGCGGTTTACCCACTGTACTGGCATCCTGAAAGGGGTTTGTTTTCTTTGATTTTTGACTTCGATGTTCTCAAGATATTGCATAATTGTTTCGCCTTTATACCACGGCGTTTTCTCACTTTTTTCTACGACATTGTCTCCAAGTAATGCAGAAATAGGTACTGCAGTAATTGATTCTAGGTCGAGTGCGTTTTCTGCAAAATCTGAATAATCCGATACAATTTGATTGTAAACTTCTTGAGAATAGTTTACTAAATCTAATTTATTGACTGCCAATAATACTTTTTTGACACCGACCATTGATACAATGAATGAATGTCTTCTTGTTTGTGTGAGAACTCCTTGTTCTGCGTCGATTAGAATGATTGCCACGTCGGCAGTTGAAGCTCCTGTGGCCATATTTCGAGTGTATTCTTCGTGACCTGGTGTGTCTGCGACGATATATTTTCTTTTATCTGTAGAAAAGAACCTGTATGCCACATCAATTGTAATTCCTTGTTCCCTCTCTGCGGCGAGACCGTCTACTAATAACGCGAAATCTATTTCATTTCCTTGCGTGCCTATTTTTTTGGAGTCGTGTTTTAATGCAGACAATTGGTCGTCAAAAAGCATTTTCGATTCATACAACATACGTCCAATTAGCGTAGACTTGCCGTCATCAACAGATCCACAAGTAATGAATCTGAGTAGGCTTTTTTCTTCGTGCGATTTCAGATAAGAATCTATGTCTGTAGATATCAATTCGCTAACATGGGCCATTAGAAATACCCCTCTTGTTTCTTCTTTTCCATAGATGCGTTAGAGTCGTGGTCAATGGTTCTACCCTGTCTTTCCGAGGTTGTGGTGAGGAGCATTTCTTGAATTATTTCGGGCAATGTATCGGCTTCTGACTCTACTGCGCCTGTTAACGGATAACAGCCCAAAGTTCGGAATCTGACACTTTTCATCATGGGTTTTTCTCCTTCTGTTAGAGGTATTCTGTCATCATCTACCAATATCAAAGTTCCATCTCTTTCAACCACTGGTCTTTCCTTGGAGAAATATAATGGTACGATTGGAATTTTTTCTAAATGGATATATTGCCAAATATCTAATTCGGTCCAATTTGATAACGGAAATACTCGTATAGATTCTCCTTGGTTTTTCCGTGAATTGTACAAATTCCAAAGCTCTGGCCTCTGATTTTTGGGGTCCCATCGATGTTTTGATGTTCTGAATGAAAATATCCTTTCTTTAGCTCGGGATTTTTCTTCGTCTCTCCTGGCTCCGCCGAAGGCGACGTCGAACTGATGTTTGTCTAAAGCCTGTTTTAACCCATCTGTTTTCATTACATCTGTATGTTTTGAAGACCCGTGAATAAATGGGTTCATTCCCATTTCTTTTCCTTCGGGATTTATATGAACAATTAAATCTACACCCAAATCTTTTGCTGTTTTGTCTCTAAAATCAATCATTTCTGAAAATTTCCACATGGTATCGATATGCATTATCGGGAATGGTATTTTACCGGGATGGAATGCCTTTCTAGCCAAATGAAGCATTACCGAAGAGTCTTTTCCGACGGAATATAACATTACAGGATTTTCTGCTTCAGCAACCACCTCTCTCATAATATGGATGGCTTCTGCCTCCAAAGCGTCGAGGTGGGACATGTGTTTGCGTAAGACAAGGTATATTTCACATCGACGGGTTTTGGTCTGTTTCAATTAAGTTAAAAAAAACATAAAATAATTGAATTTACTGTAATTTCACCCAATCTTCGGTCCAACGATTATCTGCAGCTACAAGAAAATATGGATTTAATACATTCTCGACTAAATCATAATCAAGATTTTTGCCAGACGGTCCCACTACAATTCCTCCTGCACCTGAAACTACTGCATGAGCCGCGGCTATATCCCAACAAGATGTTGGTCCAAATCTTGGGTACAAATCGGCTGATCCTTCTGCGACTATGCACGCTTTCAAAGAAGAACCCATTCTGACAAGATCGTAATGGCCTAATTTTTGAGCAAATAACTCGTCTTTCTCACCTCTATGTGTTCCGCTGGCAACTAGGCGTACAGGAAGAGGAGGAGAGGATGGATTGACCATCATCAAGCCAGTACCGCCGGGGCCTCTGCGTTCTGAAGGAGCTATTACTCCGCCGGACCAAGTTGTTTTACTAACTGGTGCGTGTACTACGCCAAAAATAGGTGTCCAGCGGTTTTTTTTACGGCTCATTAATGCTATATTTACAGTAAACATCCCATTTCTTTTGATAAATTCTTTTGTCCCGTCCAATGGATCTACTAGCCAACAAGTATCAGAAGAAAGAGGGTCTCCTTCATTTCCTTCCTCTGATACGATCGGTGTGTCATCTATTTTTTTTAATTCGTCAACAATGATGTTGTGTGCTGCTAAATCTGCTTCGGTCAAGGGAGAGTCGTCGCCCTTATGTTCAATCCTTATATTTCCAGACTTATTGTAAATCTCAAGTATCGCGTCTCCGGCTAACTCTGCGATTTGAATTATCTTTTCGAAATCCAAAGCTATCTCTCCAATATCTTAGAAATCTTGCATTTCTTTGGCTGCGTCTTCCAATTTTTCTCTTGCTTCTTTCGAGAGGTGGAATAAATATGGGTCTTCTTCGCCCACTATTTCTTTCCAAGAAGACATTGTTCTGGCCCATATTTCTTGCTCCGAATTCCATTCTAACCACCTATCAACAAAATCACAATGGCGTTTAATGTCATCATCGTCTTCAGATAATTTTCGCAAAATAGTATTGGTTTGGGCTAATAACATACCAAAAGGGGCGTTTACTTTGTATGTCGTAAATGGATTTCTTTCTTGAACGACCGTTAAGTGTTCCCTCCATAGTCCAAGAAATACATCATATATCCAACCTATAATCAATACCACAAATAGTACCGATAGTGCAATTGCCCCAAGCCCCCAATACGTCATCGGTACCGATAACATTTCAGTGTCTGATTCGAATCTCCAACTAACATATGGCCACATCAACAAGGTCAATGTTGTAATCCAAAAACCCATAGAAATCAGAGTTTGGCTTTGCTGAATACGCCAGTACTGGCGCATGAATGTTTTCTTCAACATGACCCTTCCTAGAGACTATCTGATTTCACCGTTACGTGTTAAAGTTAATTATTTATCACGAAAATGAGATACTACGACAGGTGCGGAAGATTCTGATGGATCTATTGTATCAATTGAGTTGATAGTAATATACCTTCTTTTGACGCCGTGACGGCTGCCGAAATTTGAGTATACCTTTTCTTTGACTTGGTCTTCATTTTCCGCGACTAAATCTATACAGAACTTTTGATTTGTCTTTCCTTGGCGGAGTGAACCGTCTATCCGATATGCTTGCATGTTGCGGCCGAACTTCGGCTTTGATATAAACGCCACGAAAACGGCGAAGACGATAATATTCAAAATTCGATACATATTCTCCTAGTTTTACTCAAGGTTCAAGAACGTGTTAGTTGCGATGTTTATCGATTATTGATGAGTGCCCCCTCCGCCGTCGATGCTTCATCGGAACAAGATGAAGAAACATTGGAAGAACGATTGGGAAAAATCTCGCATGAAAAACTGGTTCAGGAAGTAATTTCGGTATGGAATGAGGCGATGAAAATGGAGCAAGAATTGGTGATTTCTAGACAGCGTGCACGGGCGTTGGAATTAGAATTAGAAGCCATAGATTTGGAACAAGGTGATAGCCCCTCTGTTTCGGACCTTGAAGAGCAATTGCGCGTAATGAAAATTCGATATAACCAATTGGAGAGTAAATTGGAAAATGAAAAAATAAGAAGAATTGATGGCGGCGGTATTTCAGAGGGGCGTATGCAAGAATTGCAAGACGAGAATGCTAGATTACTCAAAGTAGAAGAAGAGCAAATGATTTTGATTTTGGATATGGAAGCTCAAATCGACCGGTTACTATCTTCAATAAAAGACCGTTAAGCATTCATTTTTGAAATGAAATCTGTTAACACGTTCTGTAAAGTATTGGCATTATCAAAAGATTCTGTTAAATTACCAGTAATTATCCAATCTGCTCCTGCGTCGGATGCGATCTTTGCAGTCTCTCCGTCTCTGATTCCGCCTCCGACGATAATCGTCAGATTGCATGATTCTCTGGCCGCTTTAATTAGGTCAGGAGAGACCGGTTTTTCGGCACCACTTCCCGCTTCAAGATAGATTATTCTGAAGCCATAAAATTCTGCAGTTGTCGCATATGCAGAAATTCTTTCAGTTTCATCTGATAGGATTAGGTCTGCTTCCCCTACTTCTCCTGCCTTTCCTCCAGGCTCACAAATAATATACCCCATTGGCAATGGTGAAATTCCGGCTTTTTTGATGAATAAAGAGCCTGAGACTTGTTCTTCAATTAAGTATCTTGGAGATTTGCTATTCATCAACATCATGAAAGTAATTGCGTCGGCGGCAGGTGAAAGAGCGGCTGCTCCCTGAGGAAATAATACAACGGGGACTTTCCAATTTTTCTCTTCTAAATCTGAGTCTTGTGATGAGGCCCAGGTTACCAACTCTAATGCTTCTTGGATTGCAACTACGGTGTTGTTTACATTATCCATATCTGTGTCGCTTGAGCCCCCTACGAGTATCATTTTGCTCCCTGCAGCAACCGCCGCCACTGCTCTTTTGGCAGCTGTATCTGGAGTTTGATCTGCGGGATCTATCAAAATGGCGTGTCTTGTGCTTTCTGTCTTATCACAAACATGTTCCAGTGTCTGACTCTCTACCCCGCCCATATTAGTCCCTGAATGCATCAAGCATCTAATATTTTACAAAGATCTATTCAGATAAAGAGGATTCTGCTGCATTGATTCCTGCGGTGACTCTGTTAATTAATGCGGTGCGAGGGTCTTTCCCTCGCCATTCCATTTTTTGTATCAAATTGTCACCAATATTTGCATTTCGACTCCATATTTCTATAGTTTGATCTGATCTTATTCCGAAAATCTCCATATTCGGTTTTGAAATTGTGACGCCTCCGTGCCATACTTTGCCTGATTTTTCGTCCCTAAAGTCGATTATTTTATCAAATTTCATTTGACCTGCCCCTAAATATCCCGCGCCATAAAAATTTATTTTGTCTTCTTCTATATTCTTTACAATAGATTTCAAATGTAAATTCGCCCCCCTCTCCGCGAGAGAAATTGAAAGTGATTTCACAAACCACGAGTATCTGACTGCTGTAGATTTGTCATGGGGTTGTTGATTGAATAGATTTCCTGACCACTTAATCGGAATTATTGGCCATGCGGAAAAAATCCCGGGCTCTTCCCCGTACATTCCGGATTCGGCCTTTTCATCAAATACATGGATCTCTGAGTTGGGGTCTGCGTCCAATAGCCTGTGGCCACATACGAATACTTCTATTCCAGAACCAATGATGGCGATTTTCATAATATCTTCTCATTGTAATTTTAATCAATTTAAATTTTCCAATGCCTTTAATGCTGTATTGACATGGATGGCAGTACCTAAAGACAGGGCCGTTTCATCTACTTTGAACATGGGGTGATGTACATCATAAACAGCATCTATGTCAGGGTTGCCCACACCAAGGAAAGAAAAACAACCCGGCACTTCTTCTGTATAATATGCAAAATCCTCTCCTCCCATAATTGGATCTGGCATTTCTATGAGGTTTTCTTCTCCGAGTATTTCTTTTGCTGCGGATTTTCCTAATTGCCAGCAACCGGCATCATTTATCGTCGGAGGATAATCGTTACCAGGGAAGGATACTTCTGCTTCACAGCGGTTAGCCAAGGCTATCGATTGTGCTACTTCTTTGACTCGTTTTTGTAAGTTTGTTACCCCTTCAATCGTTAACGATCTTATTGTGCCCTGTAACTCCATGGTTGAAGGAATAACGTTGAATGCACTGCCGGCATTTGCCATTGTAATACTGATTACGCCGGGCTCTAAGGGATTTAATTCGCGAGACACTAAAGTTTGAAGTTCGACTACTATCTTTGAACCTGTGACTACAGGGTCGTTTGTGTGATGAGGGGCGGCTGCGTGACCTCCTTTACCCTTAACTAGAATTTTTATGGATGATGTTGCAGCTAAAAGAGTCCCTTCTTTGGAAGCCAATGTACCCACGGGGATGGTTCCTGCAACATGTAATGCAAAAATTTGTTGCACCTTAGGCTCTAACAATACGCCTTGTTCCCTCATCATTTTTCCGCCTGCGCCTCCTTCTTCTGCGGGTTGGAAAATTAATTTGATGGTTCCATTTATTTTGTGCTCATTTTCCTTCAACACTCTTGCCGCGCCGAGAAGCATTGCCGTATGACAATCGTGCCCGCATGCATGCATTTTACCGTCGATTTCACTTTTGAAATCTATATCGGTTTCTTCGTGTATTGGTAAAGCGTCCATATCCGCCCTCAACGCGATGCAAGGGCCGTTGCCGTTCCCTATCGTACCAACAACTCCTGTTATTGCAATGTCTTTTTTATATGGAATTTCCAACTCTTTCAAAGTATTTTGGACAAGTTTGCTTGTTTCAAATTCTTCGTACATCAGTTCTGGATGACGATGTATTGTTCTTCTTTTTTCTACTATCCATTGGTGTATTTCTTTGGATTGAGAGGCTATCTCGCTGATTTCCATGCATGTGTGAGAAGATGATTCATTATTAGAATGATGTTAAAACTCTATGCTTACCGATTCGCGGGCTTTTTGTTCTGCTTCGTAAAGAATTCTTTCTTTACATCCCTTAATCGATGCCACGATAGAGTCAGGTATGATTTCAATGGCAGTGTTGAAATTGGTTGCTGAGCTATTGTATAATTGGCGTTGATCGGTAACAGAATCTTCTATTTCCTTGTAATCTCCTTGTAATTTCAAAAAATTGGTGTTTGCTTTCAGATCAGGGTACGCCTCTGAGAGGGCCAATAATTTAGGCATGGCTTGAGAAAGCATGGATTCGGCAGCCATAACACCGCTAACATCGCCCCCTTTGGAGGCCGCAGCAAAGGTCTTTCTTGCTTCGGATAAGTCGCCAAAAATTTCTTTCTCATGGCCCGCATATTCTTGAACAATTTTTACCATATTTGGAATCATATCAAATCTTTGCTGGAGAATTGTATCAATATTTGACCACGCTCTGTCCACATCTTTCTCTAGTCTAACCAATCTATTCCATATACCTACAAACCAGAATAGAAGGATTAATGCAAAAATTACTGTTCCCATGTAAATTGCTATCATCGTGCCGTCCATGATACACCTAAGCCCCTCATATGTAATCAATCTTGACCCGTAAAACACACTTTTAGAGGGTGAAAGGGTAGAAATTATTAGTAGTTAGTATATGCTAAATATGTGCCAATTAAACAGCCTATGGCAAGAATACCAGGGATTAATTTGTATTCAATCTGTGATTTTACTTTGCCGAGTACCCCTAATTCACTTCCTCTTTCGAGTCTTGCGTTGAATCCTACTCCACTCTCGCCCACAACTTGCATCAAAGTTTGTTGGTAGTCTCTTTGTGTGGCTTCATTTGTTTCTTTGGGGCGAGTTTTCGCGGTGCCAAGAATATAACAAGGGTCACCCAGGGCTAAGCCCCATAACGTCCATTTGTGCTTTAGTATAGTCCAACCTCCAAAAGTGGTTGTAATGATTGAGCCAAAAATCTCTCCGAGATTACGATTATGATCTACCTCCCATATCCGAATATGGTCTCCCATATTAATTTCTTTGAACGTATTAGGCTTAACAAGGACGCCTCCTGTTCCATCGTGGAGAATGAAGTTGTGGGTGCCTTCCTTCGCAGTAATTGTCTCCCACCTATATTCCGTTCTTGTCCTAGGTCCCTTGTCGGTCATTTCGACATATGTTCTTCTAAGATATATTTCATACACCCATTCCCAGGCATGAAGATCATCATAAGTGCGCGCCGGATCGTCTCCAACCTGAACAGGGGGTGCCGGGGAATTCTCCCTTCGGACTTGGCCGACTAATTCTAATTCTCCAGCAGCCATGGATCTAATTTTTGATGTAGGGACATCGATAGTCAATTGCATCTTGGTTCCTTGAGACCACATAGTAAATGCATATACTACTGATCCTATAGATGGCCCTAATATTAATGCACAACCAATCATCCCAAAGTCGGATTCGCTTTGAGCACCTGCTGCGATTTCGACTCCTGTATATACTGAGAGCATGGTAATGGGGATTGAGTATAGAGTAACGATGCAAAGTAACAATCCATCAAAAGAAAAGCTTGCAGGAGCTGGTGTTCCAATGACAGATGGGTGTTCGGGAATTATACCATTATCATCAGGGCCGTATCGATCTGTTTTATCCCAATGTTCGGGCCCTGGTGCTTTGAATACCCATCCTCTATCGTCTCTGGTAGGGGCTGTGGAATATTTACCGGTCCAAAAATTTCCTGTTCTGCCCCCGCCTTCTTTACGCTGAATAAAATCTCTTGGTTTTTCTTTGATTCTGATTTTATCAAACTCCTTTTGTAATTTTGTAGGAGTTAAATACATCGCTAACAAACAACCAGGAACTACAAAAATACCGCCCGCTGTAATTCCATCAAAATCGTCATTAATTAATGCGAATAAACTAGTTGAAAGGCCAAAAGCTACTGCTATCAAAGAAATTATCCAAAATATAAATTGGAACCCTGAAGGGGGTGTGAAATCAAAAGAGCCTCCGGCACCAAATCTGACTTGGGGGTCTTCTATCATGATGGTTGATGTTCCAAAAAGAAGATTAAGTTTGACCCTACATTAATTGATTTTGGCTAAAGAAAGAGCATGTACTGGACAGAAAGGTATGCAAAAATTGCAATGAGTGCAAGATGGTTCATCGACTATAGCTAATAAATCATCCAGTACTAATGCATTAACTGGACAGAGAGATACACAGGCCGCGCAACCAAAACAACGATCGTTGTCGACAACGAAAATCGAGTTTGGGTCCCTCGCCATGACCCTATAGGAGAGGTTAATGGTTCTCAATTTTACCTTGGATAGTTGTCTATTATTATTAATTGCAGGGCATATCCTTATCAGCCAAAGAGCATACAGGATATTATGCGTTCTACCAAATTAATTGCGACTTTGATGTTTGCTATGCTATTATTCCCAGGTTGTCTTTCCGAAGGGTTTGGGGAAGAAGTGATTGAGGGGTGTACAGATTCTGATGCAATAAATTTTGATGAAAATGCAAATGCTGATGATCAATCCTGTGAATATAACATAGTTGTAGATTGGATAGAGGGGTGTATGGCGTCAAGCGCCATAAACTTCAACCCCGAGGCGGTACTAAGTGATGGTAGTTGCATATTTACTGCCACCGGCTCGGAAATTGACGATGCTTTAAACGAAGTTTCTGTATTATTGGAATCATACCGTAATGGGGAAGATATGTCATCTTCCTTGGTTTTTACGGAAATAAATTATGATTTGTCAATGGAGATTTTCTCAAATGAGGAGACGGTGACAATGAAGGCTAGTATAGGCGACAATTTGACATATACTGCTACTGAAAATCAAGGCATTGCTACGGTTTGTTATGTTGAATCAATTGATTGTTTGCAACATAGAAATGAGGGCGCGTGGGAACATTCTTACTACCCTGACCACATTCATTGGACTATGGTGAACCACTTCAATACCGGTGCAGAAACTTGGGAGGAAATATTTGCAGTTGATTTGCCTACTACATATCATAATCTGGTAGGGGTTGTTATTCCTGCTGGTCCAAATTGGGTAATAGATGTTGATGATTCAAATGTTGGACATCAGATTGCTACAATAGCGGGTTTGGGCGGGGGCGATATTAGTTTGTCTGCCACACTTACCATTGGATCTGTAGAATTGGTGTCACTATCTGTATCTACCTGGGACGAAGATTATGTGCTTGAAATAAATGATTTCTCAAGCACTATTAATCAGCCTTTGAATACAAATAAAATTCCCGTCGCCATAGATTGGTTATATCCTGAATATATAGATAGTGGTCCGGTTGTTGTATTAGCTTGGGGCTGCTCTACAGGTCTGGTAAATCTAGATTCGCTTGAGGACGAAAGTACTGATTCGGTCAATGAAGTGTTATGGGGCATTATTTCGCTACCGGCATTCTGTGGGGAGTTGATTGAAGCCGATTCTGAAAACACTAGTTTTACTACAACGGGGCCGGTGTTCGATAACCGTTGGGGGACAATTACCTACATAGAAGATCCAAATGATGGTGGATGGAAAGAAGTTGTTATGGAAATTGATATTGAGGCGACGGAACAGACCTCGTACCTTCTAGATGTTACATCTGATGAATGTTCTCATAACGGGGGGACATATGATATTTTAACACAAACCTGTGAGTGGTATACGGACAGTATTGCCACTAATGTTTCTAATAATTACTTGTGTAATGAAGGAGATTGGGATGATAGTTGTATGAGATATGGAATCAACGAAGATGGGCATCTCGTTCAGGGATGGGCTTACGAACGTCAAGATGACGGAAATGAAGATTCGGAGGACGATGCTGAAATGATTTGGGATTGCGAAAATTCGGTATTTGCCGAAGACAATACCCCCCTAGGACCGGATAGTAATGAAGATGTTCAAAACTCGGTTTCGAATATGGTTGAGCCTGAATGGTGCGGGGTCGAAATTGACTGGAATGGTTCCTTTAGTTCAGACTCACAGGCAGAAGCAGCAATCAGTGAAAAAAATTGGAATAACCCCGATGGAATATATCTGGATTTTGATAATACAGGTACACTGAATCTTGGTGATCGGGGAGTAACACAAGATGAATGTAGTGATTTTGGAGGTGTTTGGAATACTATCGAAGAAGCTTGCGAAATGGTGATGGGAGAATGGATAGCTAATGAAACTTTGATAGAGTTGGATTTTGGTTGGGGTTTTGTCGACAGAATGCGATATGAATTCTTAGAGGGGGGTATCGTGATTGCTTTTTCCGGTGATAATGGATCTGATTCAGAAACACCTGATATGATTAATACATTTGTTGAAGGTTATGATGAAGTGGGATATGATTCGTTTGAGTTTATAGCTTCTGAAAATGGAACACACGTTATTCAATCCAGTCAAGACGATGATGGTTTTCTGTATTTGTACGCTACAAGTTTTGATCCGGACTTCCCTGAGCAAAACGCTATTGTTGCTAATGATGATTGGTACATAGATGGAGATGATGATTGGGCATCTGTAATTCATTGGGATTTGGAAGCGGGAATGACTTATGTCATAGTCACAACAACATATAGTCCGGATTATGAAATGTCATTCAATAATACAATATTATCACCTGATGAAAATGTTGTCTCTTGGAGTGGGAGTATTGATTCTTTATCTCCAGTTTTCATAAGATCTGAAGGATGGTGGGAAGGAGAGGGTGTAGTAAATCCTGAAACCAACGTGATGATGATAACAACTGTTGCGGATTCACATTGGAATAATGTCTTAATATCAGATTTAGAAATAAGTGTATATTCAGATTATCTTACTGGTTCTCCAGCGGCCTTTGTCGGATCTTTTGTATTGAGTGATTTCTTTATGGTTTTGCAAGATGGGACGGAAATTCAATATTCAGATAATGACAATGATGGTTTGCTCTCTGCCGGCGACACTATTTCAATTACAGCTGTTGACGATAGTTATGGATTTTTAATTTGGGATAATTGGGCAAATAGTTGGGCGATTGAAACATAAATTTGGTAATTATTTGATAGAAATATGCGCCCCAACCCCTATATTTCCACTGCAACAAGAAAAGATAGATTTCAATTGAAATTTATTAATAATTTCAAAAGATTTCAATATACAATCCTATTATAAAATCGAAAAGACATAAACATTTTGAAAGATATCAAAAAATCGTAATGTTAATTTTATATTTCCAGGAGAAATACAGGGGACGGAGTTCCAAAGACCTCATCATCTTTGACATAGTCCGGTAAAGTATGGTGCTATACACCCCCGGCCAATCTTCGGGATACCCCAAAACCGAAGTAAAGGAAGGAATTAGGTTTCATTTTTTAGGAGGTGGGGACGAAGTTGGTAACGTTGGCTGTGTGATCGAAGATAACACAGGAACCCGTATCTTGATTGATTATGGCTTAGCACCAACTCGTCCACCAAAATATCCAGATCAATGTCCACCAATTACAGATGCAATCATTACACATAGCCACATAGATCATATTGGAATGGTTCCATGGTTAACTCAGTTTAATAATGTTAGATTTCACGGCACGAGCTTGACTTCTGCAGTTTCAGAAATAATGTGGAGAGATACCTACAAGGTTTCGAAGATAGAAGGATATCCTCTAACATGGGATAAAAGAGATCTCGAATATGCCCTTGAGTCGTGGATAACTCATGATTATGGGGAATGGTTCACTATTGGGGCGTGGAGATGTAGGTTGCATCGAGCAGGACATATGCCCGGTGCGGCAATGATAGAAATAGAAACACCAACACATCGAATATTGTGGTCTGGTGATCTTGATACAAGAGATAGCCCAAATACAATAGGGGCCAAACCAATAAAATGTGACATACTTTGTTTAGAGGCGACATATGGAGGGAAAAAACATCCTAATAGGGCCGATGAAGAAGCTAGATTCGTATCCGAAGTTAAAAAAATAGTAGAAAGAGGAGGGGTGGCACTAATTCCCGCCTTTGCATCGGGACGAGGGCAAGATATTCTTCGTATATTGTATAGGGAAGCCCCGCATCTTAATGTCCATTATGATGGGATGGGAACAAGATTAACCAGAAAATGGTTCGAAAACCCCGAGCACATCAAAGATTTAGAAACATTTGAAAATGTTTGGAAATGGACTAGAAAAGTATCTAGTAAATCAGACCGTAAAAAGGCGTTACAAGCAGACGTTATTGTCACAACCAGTGGAATGTTAGACGGCGGCCCTGCCCTTTGGTACCTAAATCGCTTACGTGCAGATCTATCAAATGGAATTTTATTAACGGGCTACCAAGCAGAGAATTCTGGAGGAAGAAAATTATTAGAAGAAGGAAAAATAAGTATTTTTGGAACTCTTACAAAGATAGATTTAGACATTACTCAATTCCAATTGTCTAACCATGCGGGGCATGTTGAATTATGCAATTTTGCAATTTTTTGCGAACCTAAAAACATGATATTATTCCACGCTCCCGAAGAAAGTAGAAATGTTATTTTTTCCGAATTAGGTGAAAAAATAGAAATCCATTTACCGGTTAACGGGGTCCCAATCCACATAAATTCGTGAATCAAGTGTTCCGAACTCTTCATAGGCCGTATGTAGTATCGAAGGGCATCTAGACCCCGTGTCTGGTAAATGAAAAGGAGATGAAATGAAAAATGGAACAATTAGATAAAATGTTTGGAGTGACAGAAGCTGGAAGCACTGTCGAGACTGAAATCAAGGCAGGTGCATCCACCTTCCTTACAATGGCTTACATCCTGTTAGTCAACCCGTCGATGCTATCGGTGACAGGTATCCCATTCGAGGATGCCTTATTCGCCACAGCCGTCGCGGCTTTCATAGGTTGTATGGCTATGGCTTTCTGGGCTAAGTTGCCCTTTGCTATGGCGCCTGGAATGGGATTAAATGCATATTTTGCGTTTACAGTTGCCGCCCCTTGGGCTATGGCAGTTCCCTGGGAAGTAGCGCTAGCAGCGGTACTTGTTGAAGGAATTATATTCATGATATTGTCGTTACCTCAAGTAGGTGCAAGAACGGCAATGATCAACGCAATCCCAACCGATCTAAAAATCGCTACCGGCGCAGGAATAGGAATGTTCCTCGCAATCATCGGTCTACGCGAAATGGGTTGGATAGCACATGACAATGCAACGCTTGTTAATTTGGCTGACACTGCAGCAATGGACCCAATGACGAATGGGGCATTCTGGGCTATGATTGGATTGATATCCATAGCGGTAATGATGGCTAGAGAAATCAAAGGTGCAATAATTTTTGGAATCCTTGGTGTTTCTATAATCGGCTGGGCCCTAAATGTAAGTGACCCTTACAATGAAGGATACGCAGTAGTCAGTTTCTGTATCGATCAGGCAGCGAATGACTGTGTAGTCGATGGAAACTTTGTAGCGGGTGTCGCGGGCCATGGAGTGGCCGAAGCTCCTGCTATGGATGCTATATTTAGCATGCCATCTTGGCCATCCGACACATTCGGAGCAGCAGCTTCTGCTCTTGGCGATGTTGGCGGCGAAGATGCACCAGTAGGAGAGTTCCTATTAGTGATGATCACTTTCCTATTCGTCGATATTTTTGACACAGCAGGAACTCTTTACTCTGTTGGAAGGCAAGCAGGCTATGTAGATGAAAATGATGAACTGATGAACTCAGATGAAGCATTCATGTCCGACGCTGCAGCAACAATCGTTGGAGCAATGTTTGGTACAAGTACAACAACAACCTACATCGAATCAGCAGCAGGAATCGAAGAAGGCGGTAAGACGGGACTAGTAGCAGCAACTGTCGGAGTCATGATGCTTTCAGGACTGTTCCTTTCAGGATTATTCGAAGCAATACCACAATACGCAATGGGATGCGCTCTTGTGATTGTTGGAGCAATGATGATGAGACAAGCAGCCGATATTGATTGGGCTGACAAGACAATGGCAGTACCTGCATTCATAACAATGGTAATGATGCCTTTCACATATTCTATCGCAGATGGAATTGCATGGGGTATCATCTCATACTGTGCTATGATGTTGGGAACAGGCCGATTCTCAGAAATCAACAAGATAGTAGGTGGAATCGCAATATTGATGATAATGTTCTACCTAGGTCCTGGTGACGAGACAACCTTTGAGATGCTCATAGGCGATCTCTGAATCTGAAGACGTAAAATGCCCCGGGTCGGAGCATAGATCCGGGGCCCCTCCTCCTCTTTCGGGCGATTAGTATGTCAACAGAAATCAAAACAACTCTTGAAAAATCTATACGCACCATCCCGAACTTTCCTATTGAGGGAATAATGTTTCGAGACATTTCTCCCATACTTTCTGATGGAAAACTCTTGAAAGAAATTACAGAAGAATTTTCTCGAATTATAGAAAAAAACAATTGGAAACCGGACCTCATTCTCGGCCCAGAATCCCGGGGCTTTATTTTCGGCTCATTACTTGCAGCACATTTAGGGATCGGATTTATCCCAGTTAGGAAACCAGGAAAACTCCCCTCCGCAAAAATAGAAATTGAATATTCTTTAGAATACGGGACTAACAAACTCGAAATGCACACCGACGCAATATCCAAGGGGCAGAAAATAATCATTGTCGATGATCTCTTAGCCACTGGAGGCACCGTGGAAGCTTGCACGAAATTATGCGATATTTTAGGAGGCAATGTAATCTCTAATTTCTTTGTTATAGAATTAGAAGGTTTAGGGGCAATAGAAAAACTTGCTCCAATACCTTGTATTTCATTGATTAAATATCCTGCTTAGTCTCAAAAAAAGACATCACCCTCCCGATTCTTTCAAAGGGTCCCCCGAG
>CACJKA010000016.1 GCA_902593945.1 uncultured Candidatus Poseidoniales archaeon
CTATTTGGTGTCTGACGAGAGCTGTTTTCTTATTTGGAAAAAGACGCTTTACTTCATTTCGCGTCGATTCTGAAATACAAATTAGTAAATCGGCACGACTTAAACCTGATTTTAACTTATTAATGTCAAATTTACGAAATAAATTTGGATTGTTTTCGCCTACATTGATTACATCATTATCTATAGTTATCTTTCTAGGGTTGATATGAAATAAATCGTGAACTGTAACTGCTACAGGAATTCTACTATTTTTAGGAACTAAATGTGCTTGCTCTTGGTCAGTAATATGTAACAAATCAGCAGTTGAAGATTCTGTTTTTTGTTTAACTATATTCGGATGGACTCTCCATCTATTCCAAACTCTTGCTAAAATATTATCTTTTAATGGATGTTCTACTATACCTGCTAGAGTCCAATCTCTAACCAATGTTTTTTCTAAAAGTGAAACCATTGAAAAATGAGCTCTACCAAGACCAGTATTAGAGCCTAGAGCCCCTCCTCTAGCTAGTAAAACACGTCTAACCACAGTACTCGTCAAAGCGTATCTGACTTAAACGAGAGCAGTAGATGAAGAGGTAGATGTCGAGTTATGCGGGGTCAAGTTCAGTCGCGAAACCGCGACTATTAGTCGTAAAAGGCTGTTTTTCAGCAATGGGGGGTGCTGAAAGAGATTTAATAAGAAATATCCCCTTTCTTTCAGAAAAATTCATTGTCAAGGTTGCAACACTTGACCCTGTGGATGAATTAAAGACGGTTTGTAGAAAAATGAACTTTGAACTAATGATACCGGAGAAATCATGGAATGTCTCAGAAGATCCTGTTTCAATTATTCTTGATAAAGATTCAAGTCTCAAAGCTTGGAAAGAAATTGAAGGTTTAGATTCTATAATTAGAAAGTCTGACTTCATCCACATTGTTAGTGGAGATGGGTCTATGTCAATTATTGACTTGATCCCAAGTTCAATTCCAGTTCATCTTCATCTTCTTGAACCCCACAGAGGTTTACATGAAGATGTTTTACATCTGAAAGTAAACGGTCAACCGAAAAGAAATATTGGATTGACCAAAACCCTATTGTCTAGAGCAAGAAAAAGGGACATCTTACGGATTAAAAGTTTTAATTCTAGAGAAAATACCTCTATTAGTGGTAATTCGAAATATACAGTATCTAGAATAAAAGAAATATACAATGTTGATGCTGGATTGTTATGGCCTAGTATTGACCTAGAAGACTTCAGTAAGAATGAAGAAGATAGTGAATTTATCGATTTAAATAGCCCCTATGTTGTAAATATTGGGAAGGCTAGTTGGGTCAAAGGAACTTGGGAGACCATCTCGGTGCTTGAAGAAACTAATCTTTCTCTAGCGCACATTGGTGGAGGAAATAAAGAAGATATTCGTCTACTAAAAAAACATGCTGAATCATGTAAAGTTGAGGTATGGTTTGCTCCGAGATTAACACAAAATGAACTGGCAATTGTATTAAGAAATGCTAGAGCTAGTATAAGTTTGGCTCATGGAGAACCATTTGGATTGACTCCTATAGAAGCGTTCGCTGTTGGTACCCCAGCAATTTATGTCAATGAAGGCGGATTCAAAGATACAATTGTAGATAAAGAGAATGGAAGACTAGTTGGGAGAGACCAAATAGAAAATTGGCATACTGCTCTGAAAGATGCTGAAAATAACGAGAATAGAATTAGATGGTCCGAGGCAGGTAAAGAAAGAATCAAATCTCTGAATTTGAGTTGTGAAAAACACGCAGAAAGGATTTACAATATTTACAAGAAACTGGATAATTAATTTAATCATTAAGAGAAAATTTGATTGTACTTGATCTTAGAGAAATTACTAATGAGATAAGTCCAAAGATTACTAATAATAGGCTAAACCACTGATTAATTACTATAGAATTCATGAAATCAGGCCAAAATGGGAAAATATCTAAGGTTGATTCACCCAAAGTAATTTTGGAACCAATAGATCCTAGTATCATTATCGACGTAAGTGCAAATAATGCAGAAATCATCTGTAAATTGGCTAAAGATGAATGGTTCCAAAGTTCTGGCCCAAATCTCACCCTTCCTACAAAATATGACACACTAAATCCTAAGGCTATTCCCGAGAAAAGAAATTTATTGTAAAAGATGGCTCCTCCAGAATTAGTAGATGAGAAATTTCCTGAGATAATCGCTAAAGGAATTACGACCATTGTAAAAATTGACGCAACGTATGCCGCTCTATCTAAAGTGGTCTTTGACGTTTCAAGATTTGAAATGTATGAAGAAAGCCATACAAGAATTGCACAAATACCCATAATAACGCCTGAACCAGCCACTAATCCTACTACAAGATGATGAAATGCAGTCATAAACATCATTCATCACCTCCAGAAGATACGACAGGATCTGCTACCCATTCATTCTCTATCGGATCCCATAACCACCCAGGATTCTCTTCTGATTTTATAAGTCTGGACCAATATTTATCATCTAATTCAGGAGCTGATGATTCGTTATTTCCAATCATTGATTTTTCAACTTCTGCGGTATTATCAATGATTTTCTTCACGCCTCTCGGTGCAAACCAAGATTGCAATGATACCATGAATCCTAAAATTATCAGAGCAAAGGCGATTGATTGTAAGTTTGCCCCTAATGAGGTACCATCAAAATATGGCTCAGAGGTACCCATAGATAACCATGGCATACTATTACTGAAATCACCCATTGATGCAACCATTTGATACTCAATCCTTGTATCTCCAAGAGTTGCAGGGAGTGATACTTCCCATTCCTGATCTGCTACCATCTCAACAGTTGCTTCATGAGATCTAGTCTCACCTGAGAGTCTCCAATAAACCATAAGAGATTCAGTATTAACAGTTCTAATTTTAATGATTGATGAATCTCCTGAGATTCTTTCTTCTGGAGACGTCCAACCTTCAGCAAGAGTCGGATAATTCTCAGGGATTGGCTCAATATTTACAGTAATACCTTCAGTCTCGCCAATGAATGCTTTATTATTATGATTGTAATAACTACCGTGATGAATTGAAACATAAATCTCTTTTGTACCTATATCATTTGGAGCCAATAAAACCCAACTAACAGTAACTTGATTATCTGAAGAAACCACTTCAACATAATTCGAAAGTCCACCATTTGGATCCTGTATTATTGTCCACCCATGATCTTCTGGGTGATCATCATTTCCATTCTTGGAACCAAGTAAGAATATACCAACTAAGCCATTATCAGATGTATCTAAATCACTAATAGAAACTGATATCTCGGTGGTTGTACTAGAATAGGCTGTTGAAGACATTTCTACATCAATTATTGCCGTCGAAGTTGAAGATAAGCTGGGGTCTCCATGACAAGACCCCCCGCAAGTATAGTCTCTGTTACTATCTCCTTTACCTCCAGGATTAGCTACACCAGAAGATGTTGCTAATAGTAGTACTAAAATTGCACTTAGCGCGATTATTCTCGATTTCATTATTGTGACCTCCTTTTCTTATCTTGTAAACTAATAACTAAACTAGAAATTGCTAAAATCAAGAATATTAAAGTTAGAGGAATTGACAAGATTGTAATTGAACCTGTGGGTGAATCATCGGCGTGATTGATAACAGATGTTGCATCTACTGAAACAACATTCGTTTCATTGTCTAGCCACAATATCTCATTATCTTCTACCACCATAGTTACAGCATAATATAAATTCGAAGCAATAGGGGCGATTTCATTCCAACTATTTTCACTAGTAGTGCCAACTAATTGCATCTCATCTAATGTTTCAGTTGAATAAGATGAACGATAAATTCGATATTCTTCAGCATTACCTGACCAACTTAATTCAATGTCCGTTTTGCTAATTTCTGAATTTAAATTACTAACCATAGAAACTGGACCAAGAGAAAATAAATCTTGTATTGTAATAGATAAGCCAAAGTTATCAGTGACTGTCAACCTAACTGTATGAGTGCCCTCACCTAATAATATCTTAGCACTTGATCCTGAGAATGATTGCCCATTTATTTGCCATAACCAATTATTCACAGTCCCATCAGGATCCAATGAAGAAGAACCATCAAACATAATCATAGAACCAGGTATTGAGATCTCTGGAATGGTGGACCAAGAAGGTATAGGAGGTAAATTCGATATCTCAACAATTGCGGAAGATTGAGAAGTTAAACCCCAAGGGTCTCTAGCAATAATCTGTACTTCCCAAATTTGCCCGGGATCTAATCTTTCGGAAGGAACTAATGATTCGCCATCTAAATCAGGAACCTGATACCCATTTCTATACCAAATTACGTCAAAGAATAGGGGTTCATCATCAGGATCTAAAGATGAGGCTAGTACTACTAGATCTTCTAGAGAATTTGCAATTCCTAATTGAGGGAATGATTCTGGAGCTCCTAAGTATCCAGTAGTACCTGAACCAAGAGATATAGTTGGAATCTCAGGGGCACCATTCATTATCACCCTAGATGGAGTAGTCATTGAACTACCTAGATCCTCTCCATCCCTAGGAATTACTTGTACTGACCAATGTTGATCGCGATAAACTGATTCAGAAGGTATAGTTAGCAGGCCATCAAAATCTGGTTCTCTTTCTCCATTTATCATCCAATATATTTCACTACCCGACTCTAAATCTCCATCTAAATCAAATTGTTCCCAAACTACTGTTAAATCTTGATTAGCAGTGAGATTACCCTCAGGAAGCATGGCTATAGAAGTAACTTCAGGAGGACTATTCAGTATAGTGATACTATCTGCATCAACCCACTCAGACCACACTAGTGAATCAGATACTCTGACACTGGCATACCATACCTCATCCTTTGCAGTTGCATCTGAAGTAACCCATGTCAGGTCATTGAAAGCTGAAACTTGATATCCGTCCCTAAACCATCTAATTTCTGTACCTGCAAGATTATCCCCATCTGGATCGAACCATCCCACTATTACCTGTAATGCGTCATCAGTATATGCATTAGAACCTTGAGAAATATAGGCATTGGCGGTAGGAGGGGTATTTGAAGATCCTATTACAATCAAACCAGTAGATTTAGTCAAGCCATAAGATGTTCCATCAAATGGGGTAATTCTAGCTTCCCATTCATCGCCAGAACGGATCATTAGAGATGAAACAGTAAGAGAATCATCAAGATCAGTAATTCTAACACCATCAAGATACCAACGAATCTGAGACTCTTGTTCATTATCTCCATCTAAATCAAAGTAATCATAATCCAGATTAATATCATCAACATCAGTTGGAGATTCGGGAGATATCTCAAGATTTCGGGCTATTGGAACAGTGTTTTGTATAATTACTGGGCTCAGCGAAACAGTATCACCTTGATCCTCATTATCAGAAGGGGTTACTTCAACGCGCCATTCTTGACCCTTAGATATCCAAATATCTGGTATAGATTTCATGTCATTAATTTGAGCTATCTGTAGGCCATCTCTAAACCATCGAATAGTCGTACCTTGTTCAGAATCGCCATCTGCATCATTGTAATCATATTCTACACCAAGGCCTGTTTCTTTGGTAGGTGTAGAAGGGATATAACGAACATTTGTAGCATTTGGAGGATTATTCGTACTTGTATTTGATTCAAGTAAATTCCAAGATCCAGTATCCCATGAATCGCCCTGATTATTTCCATTTCCGTTTCCATATAGGACTGCTAAATTGAATACTATGGTTCCAGAACCTCCAGTTGGTGCTGTCCAGTCTGCTGACCAAGAACGAGAAGATGTCCCATCATGAGTTAATTCACCATTAACTAGTTTGACATTATTGCCTAAATTACTCCATGTACCTGAACTTGCATCTAAATTGAATCCACCAGTGCCTGGAATATGAGGTCCACCATCCCATAATAGATTGTAAGTTGTACTCGCCACATAACCTGAAGATGGAAGTCCACTTAGAGATACGCTCATGGATGAACTTGAACCATGACAAGAGCATCCAGAAGTTGAACTTCCAGTTTTACCAGAAGCATTTGATTGAACTGTTTGTGCTGTGGAAATTAAAAATAAGACAACCAAAAAAACTGCTATGCGTCGTGGCATCATTATGTCTACGGGAAAGAGATATTGAAGAAGTTACTCCATAGACTGAGTCTATTACGCCGTTGCATTCATGGATGAGTTGCATCTCGCAAGGCCATGAACACTGTAAATTCAGTTGCAATTATCGGCGCAGGAAACATGGGCTCGGGAATTGCTCAAAAGTCTGCTCAAGAACAATTTGATGTTCAAATGGTTGATCGTGAAAAACAGTGGGTAGACAGAGGAGAAAAAATAATCAATGATTTTCTTGAAGAAGCAATCCAAAGGAGAATATTCAAACCAGAAAAAGTTGAAGAAATTAAAAATCGAATCACTGGTGTTATAGGTACTGAAAATGTGGCGCCAGATACAGACCTAGTAATTGAAGCAGTTTTCGAAGATTTCGAAATTAAGAAAGAAGTTTTTAACATTCTAGATAGAGTATGTGGTGAGAAAACAATTCTTGCATCTAACACCTCATCTTTGTCGGTAAATGAATTAGCAAAGGCTACTGGAAGGCCTGAAAAATTTGTAGGTTTACACTTTTTTTATCATCCAGCTAAAAATAGATTGATTGAGATTATACCTGCTGAAACAACTTCTAATGAATCATTATTAGCAGTAGAGCAATACTGTAAAACAATGGGTAAAGTTGTGATTATTTGTAAAGATAGGCCAGGTTTTGTAGTAAACAGATTTTTTGTTCCCTGGTTAAATGAAGCTTGTCATCTTGTTGATGAAGGCGTAGCATCAATTGCTCAGATTGATGCTGTTGCTGAAAAAGCATTCAATATTGGAATGGGCCCCTTTGCCTTGATGAATTTGACAGGCCCATCAATCGCATTACATGCTACAAATTATCTTGCTGAACAATTAAATTGCGATCGTTATTATGGGGCTAAGTGCCTAAAAGATACTATTGCTAATTCAGGAATGTGGGAAATTGATGGTAAAACAGAATGTGATGAAGAAACATCGAAGATAATCAAAGAAAGACTATTGGGGCAGGTCTTTGCTGTTTCTGCTCAAATTGTAGAAGAAGAAATATGTTCAATTGAAGACGTCGATAGAGGAGCAAAGGTCGGATTAAGATGGGCTGAAGGGCCATTCGAGATTGCTAACAGAATTGGGATAGAAGATGCAAAAACTATGGCTTCACAATACGCGAAATTAGCTGGATTTGGATTGCCGCTGTGGTTTAATGAAAAAGAAGGAAGTTTTAATTTTAATTATATTGATATAAAAATAGATGGTGAAGTTGCAAAAATCGTACTAAACAGACCAGAAGCAATGAACGCCCTAAATGAGAAAGTTGTTGAACAATTAGGAAAAGTTATTGATGAATTAAACTCTAATGAAAAGATTTCAACAATTGTACTAGAGGGAGCAGGTAAGGCATTCGTTGCCGGGGCTGATGTCAAATACTTCGTAGATAAGATTCGAGAAAATTCGATAAAAGATATTTATGATTTCACATCATATGGTCACGAAGTTTTGAACAAACTTGAGAATTCTAACAAAACAACTATTGCACTTACAACAGGTTTGGCCCTAGGAGGTGGATTAGAACTAGCATTATCGTGCGATTACAGAATTGGGACCAGGAGATCACAATTCCGTTTCCCTGAAACAAGTATTGGGATATTTCCTGGATTGGGAGGAACGCAAAGAACTCCACGTATTTGTGGAATAGAAGCTGCTAGGTATGCTGTATTAGCAGGAAACTTCCTTGACTCAAATGTTGCTTCTGCGTTGGGTATTATCACTCATTTGACGGATCCAGCAGATATTAATGAAACCGTTATTACTTTATCAAAACAAGGAAAACCTCAGAATAAGTACCCTAGTCAACCAAAAGATAGTAATCATCCAATCTCGAAATTTGCTAAAGAATTTTATACAAATGAAAACATGAATGAAATAATGTCAGGGAAAATTCCTGAGGCATTTAATGGTGACGAAAGACTAGCTTCAAGACAGATTAAGTCTCTGGGCTTTACCGCACCAATAGCACTAGGAATTGCAAATAATCTTCTCAATGAAGCTATTGAAACAGGAAATGATCTAAGCGCTGGCTTAGAAAAAGAGTTGTCAAATCTAAATATTATTTTCCAATCAAAAGATGCATTGGAAGGTTTGTCCGCATTGATCGAAGGAAGAAGACCTAGTTATACAAACTCCTAATTCTTCGAAAAATTATTTTTTCTGAAGTCTAAGTTTCCTTCTTGGAGATTGAGACCATGCAGGAGCACGATATTCGGCCATGCCTATAATTGAGAGTTCTATGAAGTCTCTAAAACTCATAAATTTTCCCCCTCATTATTCATTTCTATTTCTTTCATTGTTTCATCTAACCATAATTCTAACCATTTATCCATATTAGTTTCCTCCTGCATCTTAGTGTAGTTTTCACACTAAGCGAATGACCCTTAATATATCAATTAGAAAGTATTTGAGGATACACTAAGGTGTATTTTATACACTAGATGCTGTTGGGAACATTTGTTAATTATGACTCAGACACGGATGAAAATATCAAATAAAGATTGGAAAAAGATTAATTCTGCACTAAATCAAGTACAGGATAATGGAAGAGATATTAGGAAAATTTTTACAACATACTATGAAAAAGGTAATGCGAATATAGAATGGGAGGTAGATGCTGCTGTAGTCTCATTCAGTATGTTTAGTTCTAGATGGACAACTGAGATCCTATCTGCTTTATACATAGCTGGTGATAAAAGATTCAATGAATTGAGAACTTTATTAAGAGGAATTTCCAGTAGAACATTATCTGATAAATTGAGAGCTTGTCAAGAAAATGGTTTGGTCGAAAGAGTTGTAGAAGATGGCCCTCCAATTCGTGTGATTTACAGATTAACTACTCATGGAAGAAATTGTGGAAGATTATTAGGGCCATTAGTCGCATATATGAAAATACACAATGATATGGTCGTTTCAGAAGATTGATTCGACAAATGATGCGTTGTCGACTCAAATGACCGATTCTTTCAAAGACTAGTTCGTCAGAAAGTGGTTATGGCTTTACTCCAACAGTGGCGCAGTAGGCGTTCTTGGGCCGTCGATAGCATTATTGCTCTTGGAGGGGCTACAATGGGCATTACAGGTTTAGTACCAGCATTAATTCCTCCAATTGCCGAAGGTACAATATCTTCACCAAGTGAGCACCCATGGGAACATCCTGTACGTGCAAAAATCTTGACTACTCTAGAAAAATCCCCTGGGCTACATTTTCGCGAGCTGCAAAGAAGAATGAATGCAGCAAACGGAACTTTGAGGCATCACTTAGATGTATTAGTAAATGAAAAAACTGTAACAATTATCCCAGTTAATGGAAGAACCTGCTATTATGCTGGCGCACCAGCACAAATTGAGATTTTATTAGGAACTGGTGTTAGAGATGAAAGAAGAGCGGCGGCAATGTTGCCAGTAGGACTTTCAAATCTGCAAAAATCTATAGTTGTAAGACTTGCATTATCTTGTGTTCCTGAAAGTCAAGCTCAATTGGCCAGAGACTTGGGGAGATCTCGTTCTGCTGTTCATTCCGCTATTTGTGTTCTGAGAAATAGAGGTATTGTTTCACTTAATGCCTTGACATTAGCAGATCATTTGTCAGGATTAAAGAGTTCAAGAATTGAATATAATTGGCTTGACTTGAGAGCAGAGTATGCTTGATTCGCCCAATTCATAGGGAGTTTAGCAGAATGCTCTTACACTCTGAATTATCGCATAAGGTTGTATGTTCAGATTAAGGTTGGTGGAACTACCAATGCCTACGGGCAGTAAAGATACACAGGTTCTTCTAGAATGGTTAATCGATTCGCTTTCTCTAGTTAGAAGAAAATCTGAATCTTGGAATATTACTGATGAGCCTAGTGCACTACATAGGATGTTTACTGGTTCTCTATTGATAGATCCACTTCGCGGATGGAATACAAAAGAATTAGGGGATTCTTGTGGATTATCACAAACTGCTATGCATAATCAGATGTTGAGGCTGAGAGAATCAGGATTAGTATCCTCGGAACTCAAAGGAAGATGGCATATTCATGTATTAAGAGGAGGTTCTATGGCTACCGCAGTGGAGCTACTAGGAGTACAGGCAAGAAAAATTCTTGAAATACGTCTTGCCGAACTATCAAATTTAATTGTTTATTCAGATGAAAGAATGTTGACTGAGGCAGAGGATCAAGAAAGAAAATTTAAGATTAAAATTGCTGAACCCAGTGCTACTATTGAAGGCAAAAATAGGGTTGATTCACTAGTAGAAGACTTGGGGTTAAATGGTGAGAGAGGAAAATTAGACGATGATTTGGCGAAAAAAATAACAATCGAGTTAGCTCAAAGTCATAGAGCAATTACTTTACTAGTTTTAGCAGAAAGATTGGGTGAAACAAGATCAAGGGTCCAAAGGGTGCTTGAAAGATTATTGGAAATGAGTATTGTTGAACGTGTCGCTATGCCCGATAGGATTGCACAAGATGTGTATCTTGGTTTGATGAGACAGTTTGATGCCAGAGGCCAAGAATGGTTAGTTACTAGAGGAGGTTTGGGGAGACTAGAACCTAGAATAACAAAAAAAATTATTTCGGGAATTAAGAAAAAAGATCTAAGTATTGAAAAAATACAAAAAATACTTGAAGATGTTGAGATTGAAAATCAAAAATTATTGCTAAATACATTGGGTGGAAGAATGCCTTACGGATTCAGAATTGCAGGAAAAGATGGGGATCAGGTTAGAGAAAGGGTATTGAATCGTTTAGATAGAACAATTCGTAGACTAATTACAGTTGCTAATAGAATAGATGATTCTCTACAATAGTAATCATTTTCCGCCGATAACAAAGCCTTTCCAAGCTCGCATATAATCAACAAAAGCAGGGCTTAAATCCATCTCAAGAAGATGAGCCTCAGAAAAGGGTGGCTTCTGAGGAGTGTATGAAATATCTGAAATATACTTTGGCCAATCTGGATGAGCTATGCCAACCCTCGCAACACCGACTAAATCTGCACCTTCATCAAAAACATATTTCGCGTCTTTTGCTGTCCAAACAGCACCTGTAGATATCAATGGTAATGAGTCAGGTATTATGTCTTTGAATAATTTAGTCAAACTTTTATTCTTTGAATCTGATTCTATTTCTTGGAATACATCCCAACATGATATATGTAAAATATCTATCTCCAATTTAGATAAAATTTTAGCTAACTCAAGACTATCTTCAAGATAAATTCCTGCCTTCTCAATAATTGGAGAAATCCTTACAGCAATTAGGAAATTTGGATCTGTTCGTTCTCTTATTAATTTGATAATTTCTCTCAGGAATCTACTCCTTCCCTCTAAATCACCACCCCATTCATCATCTCTACGGTTAGTGATTTTACCTAAAAATTGACAGATTAAATAAGAATGAGCACCGTGTAGTTCTACTCCATCAAATCCTGCTTTTTCGCACCTAACTGCAGCATCTGCAAATGAATTAATCATTTCTTTAATTTCATTATCTTCTAAAGCCCTAGTATAGATTCCATCCATGCCTGGCTCAGTATTGACACTTGCAGATATAGGTTGTACTCCATTGATACTCTTTGGGGCCCGCATACCTCCGTGGAATAATTGAGCAAGACTAACAGTTCCAGATTGTCTCAGACCTTTTGCCAAATCCGTTAATCCAGGGATATGATGATCCCCCCAAACCCCCATTTCTCCATGCCAACCACGTCCAGTTTCTGTAACATGTGTTGCTGCAGTTGTAGTAATCGCAAAATCGCCCCTAGCACGTCGAATTAGCCATTTTTTCTCTTCTTCTGATAAAACTCCATTTTCATGGCTCTGTTTGTTAGTCATTGCTGCCAGAACTGTCCGATTTTTCAAGATTATACCTGTTCTAGGTAGGATAAAACTATCATTAGCACGCATTTTTCCAACTCTTGAATTATTCAACCCTAGATTATTCTTCCTTCCATTCCGCCAGCAACCTCGATAACTTGTCCAGTGATATGACCAGAAATGTAATCGGATGAGAGCGAAACAACGGTATTTGCTACATCTTGTGGTGTTGCTAATTTTTTCAGAGACATAGTTGCAGTAGCTCTATCGATCAATTCTGCATCAATTCCATTTTCCAGTTTCTTAGGCGTGATTGTCCATCCTGGTGAAACAGCATTAACCCTAATATTGCCAAAATCTGAAACTTCATTCTTCAATGACATAAGTAAACCCGAAGTAATCGCTCCCTTTGCTGCTGCATAATCAGAATGACCCGCTTCTCCATAGATTCCGGCAGTTGAACCAATAAAAACAATCGAACCGCTTTTCTTCTTAGAAGCATGTCTAAGAAAGTTACGAGCTGTGTTAACTGAGACATCAAGATTGGAAGAAATTGTTTTTTTCCAACGCTCTGGATCTATGTCCCATAAAGGTAAAGGCTCTGGAGGATAATAACCAGCATTTGCAATACAAACATCTATTCGTCCATATTTTTCAACAATCTTCTCAAACATTAATTTTGTTTCTGATGATTCTGTTAAATCCGCTTTAATGGAAAAACCTTGAATTTCGTCAGCAATCTTTGTTGCGTTTTCTGAAGAACTATGGTAATGAACTATGACTTTGGAACCCTCTGATGCAAAGGCTTTGCAAATTTCTTCACCTATCCCTCCAGCACCGCCGGTAACCAGAACGACTTTCTCATCAAGTCCAGTTTGCATAAAATCACCTAATTATAATGTCCTTAATTGGCGGTTTCCGGCTCCACCATAACCTATCCAATCATCTGGTTTGTTAGCAAGAATGGAATCGATATCTGACATGTGCTTGTCATTCATTTTCTCAGCTATCTCAATACAACCAAGATTTTCAATCATCTGTTCCGGTTTAGTAGCGCCTAGAAGAATCGTACTAACATTAGAATTTTTAAGGCACCAAGCTAAAGATAGTTGAGCGGTAGAGCAATTGAAATTTTTAGCAGCATAATCTGTAAGTTGTTTGACGATTTCGACTTCTCCGTTCTTCTTACGCATTTCTAGATCTTCAATCAACCACTCATATCCTTCTTGAGTTGGACGTGAATCTTCTGGAATACCATCATTATATTTCCCAGTCAAAAATCCAGATCTAAGTGGTGACCAAATGGTTGTTCCGTAGTTATATGGTGGCTGATAGAGCGGAAAATATTCTTGTTCAAACCTCTGTCTATGGAGCATATTATATTGAGGCTGTTCGAACATTGGTGGTTCCAAACCTTCTGATTTAGCAAACCAAATCGCCTCCATTATTTGAGCAGCAGACCATTCTGAAGTGCCCCATGACGTGGCCCAACCATTTCTTACAACATCTGTCATAGCCCGGACAACTGTAGATGTTGGTGTGAATGGGTCTGGACGGTGACAAAAAACCATGTCAACATATTCTAATTGTAGTCTCTGTAAACAAGCATCTAGTCCTTCCATGATATGTTTTCTTGAAAGCCCAGATTCATTGACTCCATTCCCACCCCAGAAAATTTTTGTCGTGATAACAATTTCAGAGCGCCTCCATTTTTCGGGATCTTCTTCTTGAAGTTCAGATAATGCAATACCAAAAATTCTCTCTGCTTCTCCATTAGGATTACCATAAGCCTCGGCATGATCGAAACAATTAACTCCAGCATTTCTAGCAATTTTCATGCATTCTTTAGCCATTTCAACTCCTTTATCATCCTGTAATCTATCTTTAACGCCGTATGTTGCCCAAAAACCATACGACAATACAGAAACTTGAATACCAGTATTTCCCATCATCCTGTAGTACATATTATCACTTGACATGGTCACTTTACTCGGTTCTTTGGTTTCAAGATTTTGGTTTAGGAAAGTAAAATATCATATCCAATTTTCGATATTAAAGAGAAAGAAAATACTGTCATCCACACATTATCCAGTAACTAATAGAATACAGTCATTACGGTTAGTAACAAGTAATTACTAGATTGAAAGGGTCTCGATTTCAGTTAATTCTTCAAGATATTGTGTGACTCTATCTCCCATTTTCTCTTGAGTAGAAATTGAATGTAATTCTACCCTCATTTTGGATGCTCCAGGAAGTCCTTTAGTGAATGATACTGCATGACGTTTCAAATTCTTATTCCTAATTCCAGAATATAATTCATTACTTAATTCAAGATATCTATTCCAGCACCATAAACGAGATGATGCAATATTATCATCTCCCCAAGGTGGTTTACCAACAGACCATCCTAAGTCTCTTTTTATCTCATGAAAGATCATCGGCCTTCCTATCGCTCCTCTACCTATCATTAGCCCTCCTGCTCCAGTAACTTCCATACACGATGAAGCACTTTTAGCATCTATAATATCGCCATTGGCAATTACTGGAATCTCAACTGAATCTACTATTTCTTTAATTTGCCTCCAGTCGGCTTCACCAGAGTATCTCTGTCTCAATGTCCTTCCATGGACACATACTCTTTCAACACCTTCATCCTCCAACCTTTGAGTAATTTCTAGAGCGGTATTAGGTCCTGAGCCGGTTCCTAGCCGCATCTTTACAGTAATAGGAACATTGGTGGCATTAATACAAGCTCTAACCATCTCAATTACTTGATCTGGGGATCTAAGTAATGCGGCTCCCGCATTATTTCTACATACCTTTGGAGCAGGACAACCAAAATTTATGTCAATAATATCTGCCTTATGTTCCAGCAATTCTACAGTGGTAACCATTTCATTAATATCACCACCAAATATCTGAGGAATAAATGGCTTTTCACGAGGGTCAGATTCAACCTTGAGCCAAGAACTCGCATCGTGTCTTGATAGCCCTGAAGCAGCAGTAAACTCAGTTATTGAAAGATCTGCACCACATTCTCTGGCTAGTAATCGATATGCTAGGTCCGTTACTCCTGCCATCGGAGCAAGAAATAATGGAACTGGCTGGTGGAACATATTAAACTCCAGTAACACTTTTTTTATCAGAATGACTGATGAAAATTCAATTTGTAGCGAATATTTTCAGAGCCAGATCTAATTCTTTCAACAGTATTAGAAGGTGGACTCCCAGTCCATTACATCTTGAGCTCTTTCCCAATCTGCATCATTTATGACCCCACGTGCCTTCATCATTTCTCTAGCTAGTAGCCAGTATACTAGAGCCAATGAACGGCGACCCTTGTTATTTGCAGGAAGAGCCAAATCTACATTTCTTAGTCTGTTGTTTGCATCACAAATTGCAACAACAGGTAATCCTGAACTGACAGCCTCTGAGAGCGCCTGCTGATCAGCAGCAGGATCAGTAACAACAATTACTTCAGGTTCAATATAGGTTCTAAGACGAGAATTGGTTAGTGTTCCTGGAATGAATCTGCCAACAATTCTCATTGCACCAATTGTTTGAGCAAATTTTCTAGCTGGTCTTTGACCGTACTGACGAGCACTTACTACTAATATCCTATCTGCATCAAAGTTGGATAAGAATTTTGCGACCGCACGGATCCTTGAATCTGTTTGTCTAACATCAATTATGTGTATTCCACTATTGTCTTGTCGAACCTCATCTAAGAACTGCTTCATATCAGCAGACTTCTGGTTCGTTCCTATGTGCACAGCGTGCGCATCATACATTTCAAGCGGTACAAGTGGAGTCTGACTTTCATCCATTT
>CACJKA010000017.1 GCA_902593945.1 uncultured Candidatus Poseidoniales archaeon
CCATGCTAACCATGCTGCCGCACCATCCATAAATGCAATATCTGCATTACCTAGTCTGACAGCTTCAATTGCAGCTCCCGAATCAGTGACTGGATATATCTCAACATCCATTCCCGTTAGGGTACTGAGTTTATCAGCTAAATGTTGTGGATTTTTATCCCAAATCAGGTACGTATCTTGTACTTCAAAAGCAACAACAATACAATTATCTTGATCCTCACATTCTTCATAATTTACATCAAAAATCAGATATATCGTTGCTGCACATAATAAAACACCAACCATTAAAATTGCTTTGTTTTTCATTGCCCAGCCCGTAAACGCAGACGTCTTCATGATTGCATCCAAAGAAGCCCCATAGTTAATATTTAGGGTAACCTAAAAATCAAAATATTTAATTTAATTATAGTCCAAATAACCATTTCGGCTTCGCCATAATCCACTTTAAGGGAGATTTCGACGCCCTAAAAAGCTCAACCCTGTGCCTCCCCACTCTTACTAATTCGATTTTTGCCTTTTGTATTTCTTTTCTCCAAAACTCTCTCGAATCTTCTGGAAATGATTTTTCAAAACGTTTTGGCGTCGCCATGATTTTCCAGCCTTCCAATCCCGAAATTCTGTTGATAATTTCATTTCTTGCTTGATCTGAAAAAATTTCTTTTATTTCAACGAAAACTTTTTCCTTTCGTTCTTCTAATTCAATCACTACTTCTTCAAAAGTTGGTATTAAAATATCTAATTCCTTTCCTGCATCTTTAATTTCTAAAAAAGACATTTTTGACAGTTCCCTCAGTTCCCCATTTACATCTATTATATCATCATGAAATACAAAAACTACTCCATCTATCGATTCTCTGATATCGAACTCCCAATATTTGAATTTCTTCCGGTCTAAATTTTCTATCGATTCTCTTAATCCTTGAATAGTATTCTCAAGTTTAGTGCCTGAAGCACCTAATCTATGGCCCGAATTTCTCATATTTCTCTCCATAAAAGGTTGCATCTAAGTTTACTAATTTTTGTAAGAAGCAACCATTAAGCGAACAGCATCTTCAACTGGTATTTCTCCATCTAATAATTTACTTAAAGAAGATAAGAAAGGTATCTCAACATTTAATTTAGGGGCTATTTTGACAAACATTCTAGTTGCTCTAACTCCTTCTGCTACCATGTGCATTTCATCTAGAGCTTCTTCTAATGATTTACCATATCCTAGCATTTCTCCAAGTGTTCTATTTCTGCTTCTTGGACTGGTAGCTGTGACATATAAATCGCCTAGCCCTGCAGGGCCAAATGCAGTTGAAGGTTCAGCACCCATTGCATTTAGCAATCTGATTCCTTCACTAAATCCTGCTAAAACTAATGCTGCTTTCAGATTATCTCCTCCGATACTATTTCTAAGTCCATCAACCAGTCCACAAGCAAGAGCGACAGTATTCTTGAACGCGCCCCATAATTCTGCACCTTCAGGGTCATCAGCAGGTGTTAAGACCAATGTATTGGTCGATAATCTCCCTGCAATTTTTTCAGCCACTAATCTATCATGGCAGGCAACCAAAGCCGTTGTCATAACCCCTCTAGCAACTTCTGGAGCTATAGTAGGCCCAGTCATTACTACTAATGCATTTGATTTTTTTGCTTCCTTCAATCTTTTTGTAATCGCTTTAGAAATAATTCCAGAACCTCCTTCTTCTTCCGGAGCCAAACCCTTTGCTAGATCAATTAGTAAATGAGAAGGTCTAAGATATGGGATAATTTGGTCAACAACACTCAGAATAATGCCGCTAGGCACTGCTAAAACGATAATTTCGCAATCAGTAGTGATATCTTCAATCTGCATTGTAGCTTGCAAATCAGGAATTTTTGTATGTGGTAAATATTTTTTATTAATATTCTCTGTCATTATAGACTCGTATACTTCTTGCTCAATTGTCCATCCCATTACATTGTGTCCATCGTCACACCATACTTTAGCAAGTGCAGTTCCCCAATTGCCCAAACCAATAATACCTATACGAGCCATAGTCACCCTCAAATTCGCTCGCTTTAACTTCCGGTTAAGACCCTTGGGTCTGAGAAGGTCCCATCCGTTGCATTCTTGACTCAAATGCTCTCCGGCGAATACAAGCAGGGGTACCCGAGTGGTCAAAGGGGCTGGGTTTAGGTCCCAGTGCGTAGTGCTTCGCAGGTTCAAATCCTGTCCCCTGCACCATTTTTTATTTTCATTAAGATGATTTTTATTACTTATCTATATGTTACTGAACCGTTGACTTAATGTCCTGCGCCTTCTTCCATGTATTATGGAGGAAGAGGATACTGTTGCTTCTGAATTAGAATCCCCTTCTGAGATGAAGATATCTTCGGAAAATAATAGTATCGATAAGGAGCTTGATAGGATACGATTACGTCGAACAGACAAAAATAAAAAATTTCCCAAAACCTTTGACGATGTTGTATTAATTTTCGGCCTAATTGCAGGAATCGTATTTTTTGGGGGGGTTGCTCTTTTATCCTCTGGCATGTTAGCGGGCGATTCAATTATTTTAGATGAAAATCTGTCAAAAACACCTCTTGATACAGGAGGGGAATGTGTAGATAATCAGGGAGCAGTATCTTTCAGTATCTTTATTGAAAATCACGATGATGTAAGAGTAAAGTCGAAGAATGTGTTTTCGGATAAATTTTCAGTCATAGTCGTTAAAATTACGAATTATAGCGATTCAGAACAATATTATGAATATTACAAAAGCGATATGGGGAATGTAGATTTTTCGTTTGATTTAGAAGAAGAAGTTAATGATGGCCATTACTCATTGTCTGCCCAAATTTATCAAAGTTCTGATGATAGTGAATTAATTGTCACAAATAAATCATCTTTTGATGAGGTTTCATCACTACTTCAAAAAAATGGCGATGAGAAAATCGTAGATTTGGAGGTTTCTGGCCATTCATTAAAGATATCGGACCCAGAACCTAGAGACTGCTTTACAATGACAGAATTTGGTTGGTGGGGCTGGGCTTTAATGGCTGCTGAATGGGCAGGCGGTAGAGAAACAGCGATGTTAACTGGTGGTAGTGCTGAAGTTCCAGCTTGGTGGATGGCTTTTATCTCCTTAGGAATGTCAATTTTCTTTTTATGTGTTCAATATCCATTGATGCATCGCATGTATCATCGCGATATAGATGATATATTGACTAAAAAGCAGCTTTTCCGTCTTATTCAAAGAACCCTCGTTAAATCTGAAGAAAATCTCAGAATAAGAATAAATTTTGATGAATTGAAGATGCAAGAAAGAGCAATTTCGATTGATATTATCATTCCTTATCTTACTACTAATAAAACAATTGGGGAGGCTACAGATATTCGTGCTAGATTAACTAAGGATTTACTTGAAGAGTTCTCAATTTTCGGTGAGATGAGGCCACTTCAAATCAAATCAATTTGTTTAGATGGGAAAAATACTTCTAACAATGAATTTATTCTTTCAAGCGATCTTTCCCTAGTTCTTTCTGAGAGAAGTCCCTTGTCTGAAGATTATACTGCGTTTTTTTCCGGTCTTGGTGCCAATGGTAGATTGGAAGAAGAAATTGTCTCAACTCTAGATAAATGGTTTAGGAAACATAATCTTCTTGATTATGGTAGTGCCATAATTGTTGATGAAGAATCAGTTTTAATCCGGGTAATTTATACTCCTATGATGAAGTTTTCTTATTTTCTTTACAGGAAGTCATTCATTGATATGCAAGACGATCTAAACGATTTCCTTGTATCGAATTTAGATAATTTACTGGGCGATAGAGAATTAATCGTCAGTGCTCGCAATGAAAAGGCTACTCTTTCAGATAGAGCAGTGGCCGGAAGAGTCGAAATGGGAGCTAATCAGGATGACTTAGTAGGCGAGGCTATGGTCGCCAAACAAGCAGGTCTAACAGGAGTATTATTACAAAATCCGTTTATGGGCGATATTTTATCTTCTGTAGAATACGTGGCTCATTCAAATAGATCTAGGATAGATAAATATGGATTTTGGGGTTTAATTGTATTTGTATGGATACCATTTATGGCTAGTGGTGTATTGGTAGGTGCTATGTTGGGACTTGTAGCTAGAATGCGTTTCAGAAGGGTTCTGCTTGCTTGTTTAATTGGAGGTTCAGCAGCTTCTATTACATGGGCCTATACAGCGCAAGGAATTATAGAATTCATGGAAAAATATCATGCACAAACTTTCATACCATTCTTAATTTTCCTAGCTTTTGTCTTTACTTTCCTACATCTTAGAAGAAATAAAAGAAGAAGAAGAGAAGAACTTTTCAGAGAGTCAATGGCATTTTTCGCAACATCAAGTTAACAATAATAAAATAAGAAGTGAAAATATGAATAAATTATTACAAATGAAAAATATACAACGTTTCTATTCTACACCTGCTGGTATAGTGAAGGCCCTTGATGGTATCAATATCGAGATTTACGAGGGAGAGAGGGTCATACTTTTGGGCCCCTCTGGTTCCGGCAAGACGACACTTCTGAATTGTTTTTCTGCATTAGATAGCCCTACTGGAGGTTCGTATGTATTCCAAGGTTCAGAAGTTCCAAGAAATAAATCAGAGGAAATGACCTCTTTTCGTCGTGAGAATATAGGATATGTTTTTCAATTCTTTAATTTACTACAAGATTTAACCGTACTTGAGAATATTTCTCTTATTCAGGAACTTTCTGGCAATAAGGATCAATCTAGAGCAATCGATTTATTGAAAATGGTAGGGTTAGAGAGTGAGAAAGATAGATTCCCTGGAGAAATTAGTGGCGGCCAACAACAAAGGGTCGCAATTGCCCGTAGTATTGCAAAGAAACCCACTCTTTTATTGGGTGATGAACTTACTGGAAATCTTGATACTGAGACCTCTTCGAAAGTAATGCAAGTTTTGGTAGAAGCTTGTGAAAAAGAGAATATTACTGCTGTATTAGTTACGCATGATGAATCATTAATTAAATATGGGACTAGAGTGATTAGAATTGATAGTGGAAAAATACAGTCTGATGAGCAAGTTTTGTCATCGTTGGAATAAATCGTGAGATGAGGTTATGTTTTCATTAGAAAATAAAACTAATCTGTTGAATAAACGACTTGCTAGGAGTCTATGGGGTACAAGGATAAGATTAATTGCCGTTATAGGAATGATATTTGTCGGTGTTTTTGCAGGTATTACATTTGGCGGGTATTCTGCGAACCTTGGTCCAATGTATGATTCAATTTACGAAGATAGTGATTCGGGGACTAATTTAGCTGATTTGTGGATTGATAATAGCAGTACAATTTGGTCATTAGAAGAAGTAGAATCTTTATGTTCTGAGATTAACTCATCTTGGCCTAGTAATTCAGAAGAATTAGATGGTTGCGAAGGTAGAATAGTTATCAATGGAGCAATGTTTCATAACAATGAAACTGGAAGTCATGTAATTAATTCTGTTTGGCATGGAATTTCACCAGATTCAGAAATAAATAAAATTTGGTTCCCAGAAGGATACTCCGAAGGCTCTCCGTCCTTTTCTGAAACGGATATAGTAATAGATGCCCATGTTAAAGAAGCTCTTTCTTTGGAATTACAAGACGTAGTTAGTATAGGAATAGGCGAAGGAAGTATGAATTTTACAATAGTTGGTTTTGCTTATCATCCAATGCATATCTATATGGCTCCAGAGGGTTCACTTTTCCCTCCTGAATCAGGTAAATTTGTTGTTGGTTATTTGTCTGAAATTGGTATGCAGAGACTCACCGGTTTACCTCTTGGTTCAGCTAATAATGTAATGCTTGATATCGAAGGTACACCTTCTTTCGATCTTCCTGATACTGAAGAATATGAAGGAGACGATATTGGTGTTTTCAAAGAATCTGTAATTACTTCTCTAGAAGAAACTGGATTAGATGGCCGTATACGTGATCGTGGACAAGTAGATTCGGTTGAACTGATGAGACAGGATCTGGAAGGTGCAAAAAAGATGGCTGCACCATTTACTATATTGATTCAATTTATTGCTGCTATAACAATTGCTTTGAGTCTTCAAAGGCTTGTTCAAAGTCAGACACGTGAAATAGCAATTCTCAGAACTTTGGGGGTTCCTCGTAAATCAATAATGTCTGGGTATCTTATTGCTCCTCTTGCAATTGGATTCTTTGGATGCATATTAGGTGTGCTTGCAGGCCCGATTGGGATGAACGCAATGTTGGACTTTTATGAAGGAATAGTCGGTCTACCAATTATCGATAGAGACATTCCAAATGAGGTATATTTATCCACAATTGGAATGACTATGTTAATTGTATTCATTTCAGGAGTATATCCTGCTTTCAAGGCTACAACAATAGAGCCATTAGAAGTTCTAGGGGGTAACTCAGAAATTAGAGTAGGTTCAGAATTATTACGTTATATGACAAGTTGGATGCCAACTCTATTAGGTCTTTCTTTACGTTCAAGTCTTAGAAAACCACTTAGACTTTGGATGACATTTTTAGCTATAGGAATCTCACTAATGCTTGCAGGTTCCATTCAAATGATGTCAGTTGGCCTCACTGATACGATAGTTGATGGCTTAAAAGATGGTCAAACTTGGGATGCACAAGTCTACGTACAACCAAATAGTGAAGGTTCAGTAATTGACTGGGCTGTAGAAAATGGTGCTTCATATGAGGTAATCATAGAGGCGCCTATGGGGGCTTTGACAGATTCCTCCGACCTACAAAGGACCTTTATTTTGGTTGGTTTAGGTGGATTTAACGATGGAGAATCTATGAGGGAAACAAACTTAATTGAAGGTTTAAATCCAATCCAGGGATTGTCTTTAGTTCAAGTATTAATGGATGAAGGTTCGCTGAAAATGAGTGGCTGGAGTGTTGGTGAAAAGCGAACTATTTCAATTTCTGGAAATGATGTAGAAATTGAAATTGTTGGTTCAGTAAGAGGTGAATTTGCTCGTACGATGTTCTTTTTTCAGACTGACTTAGCTGAGATAATGGGCATAAATGCTACTTCTGTCTATCTTGATTTACCTGAAGGCATTGAAGTCAATGAAGAATTAGGTGAAATATCTAGTGGGGTTCAAGAAAGAAAGACGATGATAAGAGGCATTGAAGCTCTTTTAGAACAACAAACTCAAGCCTTTACAGCAATTATGGGCTTAGGAGTTTTATTCACTCTTGCAGTAATGTTCAACACGATGATAATGAATATTGCCGAGAGAGATTTTGAACTCGCCACACTCAGAGTTTTGGGTGCGTCAACAAAGAGTTTGACAGTTATGCTACTATTCGAAAGTATACTAATTGGAATAATCGGTGGTCTTTTCGGGGTTCTTTTTGCATTCGGTGGAGCAGTAGCTTTAGCCGCATCATTTTCCACTTGGCAATTCTACTTCCCAGTTGTTCTCATACCTAGTGTCGCATACCAACTTATGGCTATAGTATTAGTAATTGCAGTTGCCATGGTTCCAATTGGTATTTGGAGACTTAGAAATATGGATTTAGTAGAGAAAGTCAAAGATCTATCTTGATGGTGTAAATATGCGTATTGTTACTTGGAACCTTAATGGAATTAGAGCAGCGAGTCGAAAGGGCCTTAACAATTTCATTAACGAAATTGATAGTGATATTTGGTTATTCCAAGAAGTAAGAGCTTTACCTGAACAAATGCCAAAAGATTGGCAACCAATAGGGGGGCATGAAATTATTTGGCATCCTGCTCAGAAAAAAGGATATTCGGGGGTATCAACTTGGTCAAGAATAGGAATTTCTGAAAAAGGTCGTGGCATATCTACCAATGTTGATATCGATGACTCTGAAGGCAGAGTACTTCATACAAAACATGGTAATCTTCATTGTATCAATATTTATCTTCCCAACGGCGGAGCGAATATTGAAAGACAAAAATTTAAAGATCAATGGTTAGAAGATTTACTTATTTGGTCTAAGAAATTTATAGGTTTAGATGAACCAGTCCTGCTGTGTGGAGATCTAAATATTGCACATACTGAAAATGATATTTGGAATCCTTCAGGTAATAGAAATACTTCAGGTTTCTTAATTCATGAAAGAGAATGGTTCACTCGATTTCTTTCAATTGGTTGGCACGATCTTTTGAGGATTGATTCAGGTGATATCAAGGGACCATATTCTTGGTGGTCTAATAGGGGGCAGGCAAGAGCTTTGGATAGAGGATGGAGGATAGACTATGCTCTTGCTAATGATGCCGCATTGGAGATTTTCCAATCTGCAAAGATATTGAGAGAAGGTGGTCTTACTGTTTCTGATCATGCACCTTTAATAATAGATTTAGATTTTTAATTGTTATTTTTCTAATTTTTGTCTATTTTCCAAATACGATACATTTCAAGAGTAAGACAGCGGGCGATGATTCATGGTGGAAGGACTTGTAGATCGTCTTGCCAAGATTTTACCCAATGGTAGAGGGGTTTGGATACCAATGGATCATGGCATTTCAGCATATCCTGAAAAGGGCCTTGAGAACATGAATCATGTAGTTTCTTCTTGTATATCTGGTGGTGCTGACGCAATTATCCTACAGAAAGGTGCCTTAAGCCATTTCGTAGAGACTACAGGGTGGAGTAATTTCGTTTGCCATGTTTCTGTCTCAACAGTTAATGCCGGAAAAAAAGATCAATACAAAGTTAGAGTAGCTACTGCTGCTGAGTGTCTTATCCGAGGTGCTACTGCAGTATCAGCCCAAATTAATCTTGGAGATCATTTTGAACCAGAAATGATTAAAGAAATGGGAGATTTAACTGGTGAGGCATTGCCGTTAGGAATTCCTACGCTCGGTATGATTTATCCTCGAGGGCCTTTACTAAAGATTACACAAGGAGATATAACTAACGGAGTCGCACATGCTGCCAGAGTCGCTTGGGAACTTGGATGCGATGTCGTCAAAGTTCCATGGACTGGAGATGTTGAGTCCTTCAAATTAGTTTGCCAAGCAGTGCCTATCCCAGTTCTAATTTCTGGTGGCCCTAGAGGTATATCTTTTACTGAATTACTTGAGATTGTCGAATCGGCAATTTCTGCAGGTGGTTCAGGAGTATGTATTGGAAGGCAAGTTTTTGGTGCTAATAATCCGGAATCCTGTGTCAAAGCATTGAGGGCAATAGTTCACGACAATTCAACTTCTGTTGAGGCTTCAAAATTACTTGAGAGGTGATATTGTGGAACTTTGGCAAGATTCTCACTCGGAATCTCCTCATGAATTATGTTCCAGAATCTGGATTGGCAATGCTTCTGATGTTGCAGAAATTAATCTTGATGATGCTAATTCTCAACAAGAAGCAATATCTTTGATTGGAATGATACCTTGGATACTTGTCAGATGTTCTGATTGGACAATGATACCCCTGGAAAATCTAGTTTCAATGTCCCAAGGGAGTGGAACAAGAATATCTGTAGCAATTGATAAAATTGTTGATTTAAATGGAGCCGCATTTGCTCTTGAACATGGTGTAGATGCAATATTGTTGCCTGCAAGTGACAATGAATTATGGGACGCTGCTGCAATTATTGCATCGGAGAAAAATCCTACTAATGAACAAATATCAACCGTTATTAAGATCGACACTGCTAGAATATTTTCAATTGATTCTAGTGGAGTTGGTGAAAGAGTATGCATTGATCTAATTGAAAGATTGGATATTGGAGAAGGAATGGTTATTGGTTCTAATGCGTCTCTACTAGCTTTGGTACATGGAGAGACAATCGAATCTCAATTTGTTCCTTCAAGGCCTTTCAGAGTCAATGCAGGATCAATTCATTCTTACGTATTGATGTCGGATAATTCAACCCGATATCTTTCTGAGTTAAAAGCGGGAGACGAGGTTGCTGTTATTTCTTCTTCCGGCCATAGAAGAAAATCTATTATTGGAAGGTTAAAGATCGAAAGAAGGCCATTCTTAATTATCAGATTTAAAACAAAAAATGGAGATGTTGGTCAAATAATATTACAACAGGCAGAAACGGTTAGATTGATAGACAAACTTGGTAAAGCATTATCAGTTACTGACTTGGATATTAACGACGAAATAATAATTCATCACCAAAATCAAATGAGACATATTGGAAAAGCACTTGAGGGGGAGATGACTGAAAAATGAATATTCTAGCTGAAGCAGAATCCAATGCAGCAATCTCAATACTGCACGCCTTAGGTCTAGACAAAGGATGCTCAATAGGGATTAATCTAAAGGCGAAAGTAAAATTAGTTTCAGAGCCTCAGGAAATAAAAAATGATTTTCACCAATTATTTCAATCAATAGAAATGGTTTGGAAAGAAAATGGTTTTCCATTACCTGATGAATATGGTTGGCAAATCTCTTCAGAAATTCCAATCGGCCAAGGATTAAAATCTAGTTCAGCAATTTCTTGTGCGGCAATTAAAGCATTAAATCAGGCTACTTGGGCCGGTCTTAATGAATCTGAAATAGTTGATATTGCTGTTTCTTCACAACGAAAATGTGGCTGTACAATTACCGGTAGTATGGACGACACTTGGGCTTCGATGTCAAGTGGTTGGAAATTAGTTGATCCAAAAAAGTCTGCTTTAGAATCTATAATATCAGAAGGAAAAATTGAAGATGAAATAATTATATTTTTAATTCTAAGAGGAAGTAGATCAAATATTATAGAAATTAATAATTTTAAAGAACACTCAAGAATCTTTGAACGCGCATTAGATTCAATCCTAAATGATTCTATTTTTCAAGCGATTTCAACTAATGGTATGGCAGTGGCTGCAGCAACAGAAGATGATGAGGCGGTTAGAATTTGCAACAAATTGATTGCTAATGGAGCAATTGCTGCAGGCATTACTGGGTCCGGGCCTGCAATTTCTGTCGTTAGTTTTATTCAAGACTCAGAAACAATTCGTAAAGTTCTCTATAATTCAGGT
>CACJKA010000018.1 GCA_902593945.1 uncultured Candidatus Poseidoniales archaeon
TATCGAGATGGAAAAATATTCTAAAGAATTAGAATACGAAAAGGCTGGAAAAATTAGGGATTTAATTGCTTCAATTCAAGTTACTGTATCGCAGCAAATAATTAATTCAAGATTTTATCAAGACTGTGATGCCATCGGATTCTCACAAAGAGATGATTTTGCCGTAGTAGTAATACTTCATGCTAAAGATGGTATAATTCAGGGGGAAGTAAATTATCCATTAATTCACAAAGGAGATATTTCAGAATCAGTTTCCCTAATACTTTCCGAACATTATTCCGAACGGAAGCCTCCGAAAACAATCCTACTGCCAACTCCAATAACTAAAGTGATGGAAGAATGGCTCTCGAACAGAAGAGGGAAGAAAGTTGATACTAAAGTACCTATTAGAGGAGAACTTTCAAAACTACAAAAAATGGCTACAAAGAATGCAGATATCCAAGTAACTAGACAGAAAAATAAACGTTCAGGGAACTTAGAGAAGATTGCCGCAGACGATGGAGCAAAATTATTGCAACTGGATTCTCTAGATTATATTGTTTGCTTCGATATGGCACAACTTCAAGGTAGTGAAAGAGTAGGGGCTTCTGTAGTTTTAAGAAAGGGAAGACCGGTTAAAAAAGAATATAGGACATATAGAGTAAAAACGAAAGTATTAGACGATCTTAGAATGATGGCGGAAGTTGTTGAAAGATGGTTAAAAAGGCAAGATGAGTGGCCGGATTTACTATTACTTGATGGAGGGAAAACTCATCTTGATACAATAAATAATTTGCTAGGAAGACATAACCTAGAAGGGGTTTTTCCTGTTGCCGCATTAGCAAAAAAAGAAGAAACGATTTTTCGTAAAGGAAAAAAACCAATTAAAATTGATAGGAAAGGTAGGGTATTAATTCATTCTAGAGATGAGGCCCATAGATTTGTTAATAAATTTCATCGTCAAAGAAGAGGTAAAAATACTTTGAAAAATCCTCTAGAAAATATTGAGGGATTGGGGGCAAAAAAAATACAAGCATTAATAGTTTATTTTGGAAGTTATAAAAATATAAAATTTGCATCGATTGAGGAACTTCAGAAAGTACCCGGTATTGGTAAAGAAATGTCAAAGAAAATATATGATGAATTAATTTAATTTAGAATCATTCCACCAATTTTCTTCTACAGTGGGATCGCTCTCTTCTTTTTCAAAATATGACTCGTTTGCAACGACTACTGGAGAATCCATTGAACCAAACACTTCGACGGCTGCAACTTCTGTAAGTTCACTTTGTAACAATTCCTGTTCTTGTATTTTTAGAGATTTCTTTTCTTTTCGTCTTCTTATTAGACGAACTGTAAATAATGCTAATAATGAAACTAAAATAACTGCATAAGGAATTAATTCAACGAAAATAAATGACCAACTATATTCAAGATTATATGTTACTAAATCAGAATTCTTTTTACAATCATACCAAGTTAGTGATTCGGGACAAACTGGTGTAAGATACGTAAGTACCTGTTTATCTCCAAAGTTAGTAATTTTACCACGTCCATTGGAACTCTCGAAAGATGAGAAATGGACATCATCTGGCATGTGGATAATTATTAATGATGATGAGCGAATTGTACCAAAAACCGTGTACTCCATTATTGGGAAGATTTGTTGTTGCATCTGTGAGTTCTCAAACGTAATTCCGAAATCACTTGTAATTGGATCTCCAAATGGCCATTCAAATGCTGATTGATAAAATTCATGTGATGATCTATGAATATCAAGGTTAATTTGATCATCGATAGAAGAAATACTCATCTCTGCATTATTTATCGAAGCAGAGAAATTTATTGGGTTTAGATCACTGGGAGTAATGGTTTCAGGTATTTGGTAATTTCCGGCATTAAATCTGAATGGAGTACTGATTAAGTTGGCATTTAATTCATATTTACCAAAACCTAGATCCAATGGGAAGTCAGATATCTCATTATCTCTAATAACTGCAGGAAATATCTCATTGAGATCTTCTGCTAATTGATACATGCCTGAATTAGATATCGTGACATTTATTTTATTTCCATTTCCAAAATCTAAAGGAGCTTTAATTTCTGAACCCCCTAATAACCCACCTCCATCATTTATTTGATTGGCTAAAGACGGCCCTTTTCTATCCCCCATCGCAATAGCTCTCCGGATTAAATCAGATGGTACCGGAAGTAGCTCAATATTATCTTCACCTAAATCAACGTTTAATCGATAGATGGAGAAAGTTAATTCAGCATCAAAATCAATATTAATTTCGCCACTTAATTCATTTATTGCAATATTATTAATGAAAAATTCTACTTTAGAAGTAACACATGTTCCTTGGTTGGACGAGCAAATTAAATCATTTGAGGAGTCTTCGCAAGGCATTGAATTTAAACAAATTGGATGTTGCCAATCAAAAATTCTTGTACCTTCAAATCCAGATTTATAGATCTCTTCTTTATGGAATAATGAATTAATCTCAATTAAATGATCTTCTTGGCTTGTAGAGCGAATCCATTCGGGAAGGAGTAATTCTAGATTTATATTAGTATTTGGAAAATCTGCCGGTAATATCTCTTGTAACCATCCGGAGTTAGCAGAGAAATCAACTTCTATTATACTCATAGCTGCTGCAAGATCTTCGTCATTAACTATTGAAAAGTCCAAAGTAGAAACATCGCCCAGACTAGAACCTAGCATATTCTGAATAATATTTGACATCTGAACTTGAACGGGTTGGGAGTTTGATTGAATATAGATTGGGTTCTTACCGGACATAGGTGTTTCATCATCTAAACAGTATCTAACTTCTAGCATTTCATCACAAGTTTCTCCATTTTGATGTCTGAAATCTAATCCTCCTAAATCATCAGAGGCAGAAAAAATTGGTTGAATAAAATTAATCTCCGTACCAAATAATTCTGAAAAACCTACAGAAATTTCTTCTATTGGGATTCCTTGAAGAAGTGGCGATAAGTCTTCTTCTAGTTCATAATCTAACATTCTAATTCCATCGGATGTGATTACTGGAAGATTCATTTCATCATCTTCGAAATCAACTAGCCAATCATCCAAAGTATCTGAAGCAAGGTAATGTACCGATAATATCATTTCAATCTCAGTATTGCTTGAGTCCCTAGCATCAATTAACACATCTATTGATAGAGACGGTTGATGATTATCAATTGATAATGTTGAAGACGGGTCTCTATTCTTAATTCTCATAACTAGACTTTCTGAGATATCAGAATTTATATCCTCTGATATAGTATTGTCTAGAGATAAGTGACCATACTGTTGAGATATCTGATTTGGAATATTTTTTGTAAGTAATATACCGGGACTATTAACCTCAAATGCTGTTGAATAATCAGGAGGGGATACTGTTAATTCTACATAATGACCTGGTAAAGCCTTGGCATTAAATGAAGACTCAACATCTCCTCCCATTAACAAAAGTCCTCGAATAATTCTATCTAAGTCTCCAGTATTCTCTTTTATTCCTAGGGTATCTGGATCAAGAGTTAAGATAAATACGCCCCTGAAACATATTGGTGGATTGAATGGATCATTCATTATGCCATTTACTTCATCAATTGAATCTTGAGAATTATCATAAGTACATTGCAAGTCTCCAATAGAAGAAAAATCCACAGAAGAAATAGTATTCAAAAGAGAATCCTCGGTATAGTCAAAATTATCTTCAATATATTCTCTCATATTTGTCTGAATCAAAGAAACCATTCTCTCTTCAATTGTAAAACCATTTCTCTCAAGATCAAGATAATTCCTTATGTAATCTGCAGGAATTCCGTCTTCTAAATTACTATCTCCTTCTAAATCTAAATCTTCTAAATCTAAATCAGAACGTGATAGCTCATGAACAGCAGTTGATATTGTTAAAGATACACTATCTGCATCAACTACGTTGACTACAATTGATGATTTGATCCATTCATTAAAATTTGAACCGTCTAGATTAGATTGGTAGTCATCACAGATACCATTCTGACTATTCCATGTAGAACAAATATCATTTTCTACTTCAGGTTCACCTGGGGGAGGAGAAGCAGAATAAACTGGAGAAAGCAGCAACATTACCAGTAACACTGCTATACGCTGCATGAGTTGTTGGGGAAAGTCATCTACCATAAGTCTGAATCCATCCTGCATCTCGGAGACATTGATGAGTGGGAGAAAGCCTAGTTCTCAACTTCGAGAAAATATTCGTTCTTTCCTAGTATTGAAAGGAATAGAAGAAAAAAAAATAGTTGAATTATTAGATGATATACCCAAACGTTGGGAAAAATTCGATGATATTGCTCTTATTCCAAATTCATCTTTTAGAAAGGAGATGTGGAATCCAATAATCGACGATGAGTTTTGGACTAAAGTTTGTCAGAGTTTGAATATAGAAAGATTGGCTAGATCTGGAGAAATTGTTGGTGAAAAGAGAGAAGCAAATGTAGAAATGTTGGTTGGAAATAATGATTGGGTGATAAGAAAAGAAAATGGAATAAAATATGGCTATAATATTACTCAATGTATGTTCTCCTCGGGCAATATTAATGAAAGAAGAAGAATGGGGAAAATAGTCACAGAAAATGAAATAGTAGTAGATTTATTCTGTGGAATCGGATATTATACTCTACCTATATTAGTAAAAAATAATATTGAACATGTTTATTCTTGTGAGTGGAATATTAATGCAATTAAAGCATTAAGGTTTAATCTTGATAATAACAATGTGGAGAAAAAATGTACTATTCTTGAAGGAGATAATAGGAAAACTACTGATGAATTAGAAAATAGAGCTGATAGAGTATTACTAGGACTTTTACCAACTGCCGAAGGATCGTATAATGTGGCTTTGAAATGTATGAAAGAAAAAGGAGGAGTGCTACATATTCATGGATTGGCCCCCTCTAATGATCATCAAGGATTTCTCGCAGAAACTATTGAAAAATTACTAAAAATAAATCTAAATTATAAAGTTACTAATAGTGAAATAAACAAAATTAAATCTTATGCACCACATTGGGATCATTTAGTTCTAGATATTGAAATAGGAAAAAATAATTCATAAATATGTCAGGAGAATAGATTACACAAAAACACAGTCTATATTTTATCCTATTATAAATTCGGAAGTGTATGCGCACTCTCGCACTCATGATTTGTTTACTCATGATAGTGCCGACTTTAGCAGGTTGTTTTACTGAGGATACAGAAAAAATTAGTAACAATGACGAGTGGTGGGATACTCCAATCCATGAAAGAGAAAATATGGAATTAAATATGACAGGATGGAGAAGTCAACTACCAGTAGAAGGCATCTACACATGGTCAGGTCCAACTGAACACTTTGTAGAAGTCGAACTGCCTCCTTCTGAACAAGATGTAGGTTATCCTGAGCCAGCTTTAATGCATGTTTCTTTATGGATGCCAGAAGTACCAAATGGAACAAAAGTGCCTGTAATAGCAACAGTACATCCATACTATGATTTTGGTGGTGAAGGGATAGTAGGGGATGATTCGAATCCTAATACAGTTCCAGATGCAGGAGTAGGTTTGTGGGTTCTAGAAGAATTTGTTCCTCATGGATATGCTCTAGCACAGATTTCAACCTTTGGCACAGGTAAGTCAACTCATTGTCAGGATGTAAAGGGACTTGGTGAACAAATAGGAATACAAGCAGCGGTTCATTGGCTTGGAGAACAAGATTGGTCAAATGGAAATGTTGGTTTAATGGGAAAATCATATGCAGGAACAACAAATTGGGAAGCTGCTCAAAATCCATCTGAACATTTGAAAACTATTGTTCCAATTTCGGGATCTATAGGAGTTCAACAGATGTTCTATAGAAATGGCTCTAGTGAAGCTAGAGCGATGCTATACGATGTTCTGTATGAAGGAGCAACTGCTGATGCTACAAGTGATGATATGAGATTCTGTACCGATGATGCCATCGGACCTTTGAGTCCATTCACGACTTGGTTTGGAGCAGGTCTTGGAGGAGATGAGTGGAACGATTATTGGGATGAAAGATACCATCTGCAAGATGTAATTGACAATTATAATGGGAGCGTGTACATTGTTTGGGGTTTACAAGATTGGAATGTTGATCCATATCATGCATTCCCAACTCATCAACTATTGAAAGATGCGGGAATAAATGTACGAACAATATCTGGACAATGGGGGCATAATTATCCAGATCAACAAAGTGTCCATGAAGGATTAGAATCGGGATATGGGGCTGAAGCATTCCCAAGTGTAACAAGAATGGATTGGGCGGTTGAACTATTTCCATGGTTCGAGTATTACTTGAAGAACATAGGAGAAGAACCGGAATCTTATGTCCAAGTGCAAAGGAACGATGGAGAATGGCATATTGAAGAAACATGGCCCGCTGAAGATACTAAAGATGTACAATATGCAATTGCAGATTGGGAAGGAGGAATGTCAGGAACTGTGAACTCTCAACAATCGATGACTATCACAAGTCAACCATTAACAGAAGACATGCACATCTCTGGATTGCCAACACTACATATCGATGCCAGAACAAATACTTGTAATGGTGGACAATTATTCGTAACAATGTTTGATGGAACTTCAGGTTTAAGACTGGGGCATGCAACTATGGATGTCAGATATAGAGACGGAGGTTATGATGCTAAACCAACATCTCCTATGACTAGTTACAGGATGCTAATGGAATTCAATCCAATGGATGTTATTGTCCCTAAGGGGCACACAATACAATTGGTAGTAACTGAATCTGGAGAAGACTATCTGCCCTCACCATGTGCTTCAGTGGGAATGACAATATTTGCAGGTTATCAAGTACTTACTTTACCAACAATAGACAGACCAGTAGATCATGAAAATTGGTTTAATGCTCCAAACTGGTGGGACGAATGATTGGGATATTCTTTAACTTGCCAAGACATTCTTTATGGAAATAATTGCTCCGGAATTTTCGTGAGCTACGTTTTACAACGAATCCACATTTCGAACATGTCCAAGCCCATTGAGCTTTGATTTCTTGCAATTCTCTAGTTAGTTGCCTTCCAATAATGTTCATTTGTTTTTTCTCGGGCCAGAGATTTTCTAATTGACGGAAATTTTTATCATGGGAAAAATTCCCTAAACAATGAATATATTCATGAAAAAGAACGAACTCAGCATATAGAAAATATTTTTCTTCGAACAGTTTTTTATTAAGTTTGACTTTACAATTACTAGGACTTAATTTCTTTGATTTATCTAAATTAGTTGTAAGTCCGTGCCTTGAAATAGAATTTCTAGAAAGAAAAGAGACTTCGATATCAGATAATTGTAAAAGTTCATTATCTGAAAAAAACCTTTCATTATTCTTATCAACAAAAATTCTCATTTTTGATATTACATTCTCTCTTAATTGAGATAATATCTGATAATTATTATCATCCATAATAATATCTCAATAATGTAGAAAATCTAGAAATAAGAACCTGTTCCTTCGTAATACAGTCTCAACTGAACTCCATATTCAGGATCATCTCCAAACCACAATACGGATTCCATATGCTCCAAAGTTGTCAGACTCGTAGGCCAATCAGACTCAAAGTATCCAGGATACAAATCTTTCACCAACATAGTACCGTCAGCACTGCCATCAGTTCTGAAAAGTTCCCAATAGTTTTCTGGCGTCCAGCCAAAGAAGTAAACAACATCACCGAGTACTTCAGGGTCGGATTCCATAGTCCCATAATTCATTGAATTATAATTAAACCAAAACGGATCACCTCCGTCTAAATTACCGAAAGTCCATGGCGCAACTTCTTTGATTATGTATGTTCCATCAAGTGTTCCATCGGATAGTGCAGGTTCGTTTCCGGTCTCAAAGTTCCCCCAGAAATCAAATTCAATATGCTTTTCCTGATTATAGAGGAATTCATTTTCTGGATCTTGATCAATGAAATCAGTGCAATACCATTCTCCATTCATACTGTTGTATTCACAATAATTCCATTTATCTTCTATCTCAGAAATGTTTGCATCAGTCCAATGGTCGAAAAGAGGATTCGTGCAATACCATAAATCATCTAAGCCCATACTTACTTGTTCAGCATTTCCTTCCCAAACACAAGAAGTATAATTCCTCCAAGCAGAAGCAACAAACGTGGAAAGTGACATAAATAATTCATCCCCAAAAATAGTTAATGTTTCTGGATTACCAAAGAATTCTTGATCATCCCCGACCCTAAATGTAGTTTCATTAGTGCCTGAACTTGTCCAAAGTTCTATTCTACTAATATCCCAATCTTCTCTATATGATCCCGCTGAAAAATATAATTTATCATTAAATTCAATAAAATCAGAAGGGTAACTACCATAATTAGCACCACCAGCAAAGTCTGTTGGACCTCTAACATCTTTGACTAAAACAGTAGTTGATGTAAGTCCGCTAGTTTTCCATAATTCTTGACCAACAATTCCATCATTTGCTGAGAAATAGATAATTCCTCCTGCTTCAGTAATATGTGATGGGTCACTACTTGGAGAGCCAGGATTGATATCCATTATCATTGATGTACCCTGCTCTGTGCCATCGCTCTTCCATAGTTCCGTTCCATTTACTCCATTATTTGCTGAGAAATAAACTACATCAGCAATAGTCGTCAAAGCACTTGGTATACTTTCAGAAGCACCAGGATTAATATCTGAAACCATATATGTTCCTTGTTCCGTTCCATCAGTAAACCACAACTCAGTACCATTAATTCCATTTGTCGCTCTGAAATAAGCACCCGACCTCGCTACTGTAATTAGTGAAGAATAACCATTAACAGCTGAAGACAAAAGACCTCTGGAATAACCTTCATTGATGTCCTTAACCATATAAGTTCCTTCTTCTGTTCCATCTGAGAACCATAGTTCACTCCCATTTATTCCATTACTTGCTGCGAATAATATGCCATTACCAAATCTAACAGGATCTATGAGGCCACTGGAATAAACACCAGGAAGAATGTCTTTTACTAATCTTGTTCCCTTTTTAGTGCCATCACTAACCCATAATTCAAGACCTGTAGAACCATTATTACCAGTGAATAAAACAACTTCTTCCAATTCAATAATCCAAGTAAGACCTGATGAGCCAGGAGGCAGAATTAAATCGTCAGTTAATCTATCAAATATAGTGTTACAGAACGAGAAACTATGTGTTCCTTCATCAAGATGCAGAATACCATCATTTGCTTCTCCTTTTCCAGAACCATCATCAACTCCAGAAATCACCGTTATACCAGAACTAATTGATGGACAATCAACATTTGGAAGAGGTCTGTACAAAATGACTTCATCGGAGAGTTCTTGCAAAGACTGTTTAGTAGACTCGAGAGCATTATCGAGGCTTTCAATT
>CACJKA010000019.1 GCA_902593945.1 uncultured Candidatus Poseidoniales archaeon
TAAAAGCAAATCATGAAGCTAATATTGCGGAATTACCAATAATTGATTTCTCGCCATATGACGGAGAAATCGAAGGTTTAGACATTGAATCCTGTGGACTCACCCCAAATGGGGCGAATGAGTCTTATTGGAATTTTGAAGTCGAAGTACCATACGGCCAAGAATTAGGGAGAATACATGTTTATGCGACTGGAAATTATAGTATAGGAGTAATCCCTGCTGGGATTGAGGGAGAATTTTCTCCTAAACAATCTGGAGAACTACTTGATAATCCTACGGAGAAACAATTTGTAAAAATACAAATTTTTGATGGTTGTGTTGGAGCCGCTAGGGTAGACGTAAATGACCCTAAATTAGTAGTCAATGGAAAAATCTCAGGCTCTACAAATGGCCTCTCAAGTGCGAGTAATATTAGATTTGCAATTGGAGAATATCTTGTTGAGACTGTTGCGATGGAATCAGGAGATTTCTCATTCAGTGCCCCAATAGGGCATGCATTCCCATTAGATAACAGTGAATCTACAATAGGAATTGCCTCAAGATTCCAATGGTCGTCTGATGGGAATGCAGAAACTACTGTCGTACATATTGAGGAATTAACAATAACCGGTGGCTTTGAATTAGAATATGATTACTCTCCGACGTGCCAGAATATTGCAAATTTAGAAATGATTGAAGACGAGGGAGGATTCCTAATGTCCTTGCCTTGTAATGATGATATAACTCCGAGATCAAGTTTAATGATTCAAACTTCAAGTTCAGACAATGAAATAATTAAAGTTGATTCACTATATAGTGCTGAACAAGACTTAAATTTCATAGAATTACAAACCGTTAGTGATGCTTCGGGAGAAGTGAAAATAACTGTAGAAGTTTTTGATAGTGAATTGAGTGAAGATAATAAATGGACTGGAATTTTTACAGTTAATGTTGCTCCCGTTTCAGATGCACCAGTGATTGAGAATGTCCCTACTATATCATATATGGATTTGGGCGATACTCTGAATATTCCGATGAATATTTACGATGTTGACTCTGATGATTTAGAAATCACAACTAGTAAGTCTTGGGCATTAATTGATGAAAATAATCATCTAATCTTAACACCTATCGATTCAGGAATTCACACAGTCAATATTGTAATTAATGATGGAGATAATATAGTCTCGGAAAATATTACTATTGACGTGTCTGCTAAATCGGATTTGTTGGTTGAGTCAATTACAGTAAGGAAAGATGGAGCAGATATCTCTAATGCAGAACACGGAGATGTTGTAGAGATAATTGCCTATATTAGAAATGAAGGAAGAGGTATTGCTAATGGAATTGATGTCAGGTGCTATGTAAATGAGGTTTTAATTGATACAAAAAGAATTGATACCTTACAACCTGGCTCTCTCGTAAGTACAATCTGCGATACGGCTTTATCAGGTAATGATCAAGATAACGAAATAAGAATATTTGTAGATAGTACTTATTCAATTGAAGAGTCTGATGAAGATAACAACGAAAAACAAATTCTAATATTTATTAGCTCACCGAGTATTGAAAGTAATGATGATACAAAACCTCTCATTAGTGAAACATTGGTAATAGTTTTATCATTAGTGATAATATTTATTGGTTTAGTCTTAATGCAATTAACTCCAGGTAAAATAAAAAAGCCTTATGAAAAAAGAAAGTGAGATTGTAAAAAGTACTCATTGGGCTGATAATGTAGATAACTCGGGCAATAGTTATATCAAGTCCGATTGCGAATAAGAAATACTGCGCACTGTCTTATATGGGCAGGCCAGTGGTGTGTGTATTATTATGATGAAACTTAAAGTTCGTTTAGAAACCGATGAATGGATTTACGAAGAACATGAAATGATTTAAATCAGTTAATTCTGTTTAGACCAGTTCTGAGGATAAATGCCAGTAGGCATCAGTACACTTTTTGCTATTGCTGCATGTCCGTTCTTCATAGACATTAACTTATCAAAATCAACTAAAGTTTCAGCCAAAGCCACTGCTTCACCTTTCAGACTTTTAATTACAACAGTAGAACCGGATTTAAATTCTGTAGATGAAGACACAATACCTGGTTTAGCAAGTGGAGCTCCGTGAGTCATTGCAGCAACTGCACCATCTTTTACGGTAATACTAGGGATTTTTCCTAAGATTGATTCAATAGGAGTTAGTAGTTTAATTAATCCTCTCTCATCATTATGTTCTTTCCATAGAAATATTGCATCCTTAAGTTGATGCATGTCACAAGCCATCGTCTCATCAAAAATACTAGTTCGATCTCGATGGAGTTCTAACATTTCACAAGATGTATCGAGAAGTAGGCCTATGTCCCTAGTCAATGTTCTGATATAAGTCCCTGCAACGCAAGATATTTCTATAACTGCAGTTCTAGCAGATTGATCATAATCGATCAAATTAAGGGATTTAATAATCCTTGTTCGAACCTGAACTTTGACTGCTGACTCTTTTGGAGGGACATTATAAATTTCACCACTAAGATTACTAAGAATTACCTCTAATTCTTTTGAATCAATATCTCTCCCAAAACGGATTACAGAGATGTATCTTTTATCTCCCTTGAGAATAATATCAGTTAGTCGTGTTGCCCGACCACATAAAATTGTCAATAAACCGGTTGCCATTGGATCTAAAGTTCCGCCATGACCAATTTTCTTAATTCCTAAAATCTCACGCACCCAAGCAGTCAACTGATGACTGGTTGGTCCTCTCGGTTTTTTGACTAATAAAATACCTGAATTCAATAATTCATCAAGTGACCTTTTCGATGGTGGACCACCAAATTTCAAATTTGTAGTGGATTTTTTATCGAAAATAATTTCACTCAAAACTTTCACCCCTTAATTCTTGATTGGACAATTGAAAATACTTCTTCCGCACTTATGTCATCAGCATTGATAATAAGGCTATAAGGACTCATGTCATCTAAATCAATATCATAAAGAATTCGATATCTTTCTTTGTCATCAATTTGTCTCTGTTGTGACAAAATTAATTGTTCCTCAAATGAACCACCTTCGCGATTTTGTATTCTACGTGCACATTCTTCCGAGCTAACATTTACCCAGACTCTAATACAATCTATTTTCATTAAATAAGCCCACCAACCAGAAAGCCTACTTTCTATAATCTCAGAACCATGAGGATTATTTAGCTCATTTTTCAATTTATTATCTAAAGATTTGTCTACATCAAGATTATTCTTACATAAATCACTGAATTGCCCTACAGTCAAATCTCTATTTTTTGCTTCATTACGAAAAATATCTCCTCCATTTAATGAGGACCAAGAATTTTCTTCTGCTAATCTCTCAACCAAAGTTGAGGTCCCACTGCCTGGAGGGCCGCTAACGGTTATTTTAACCAAAATATCACCGCCATTCATATCGGCATACATTACAACGTAATTTGCCTCTAGTGGTTCTTCCAATCATTTCTGAGTTACAAGATGGACAAAGAGTTCCTTTCAGAGGAGGGGCCACTTGTAGATTGCCACTACTACGCCTTAGAGATTCGGATGATTGATTGCCAGTTTTTCTTGGGCCTGCCCTCTTCCTCTGTGATCTACGTGTTCGAGAATCTGAACTAGATCTAACTTTATCATCTTCGAGAAGATATAGTAAAGGTTCTGGAATCATATCGCCAGCAAGTACTACTGGGTGAGTTTTGTAACGCAATAATTTTAGATGCCTGTCAACAATCCTTCCTAAAGGGGCACTCATTGTGATATAAGTGGCAATCCATGCTGGGAAAACCCACATTATCCTATTATCAAAGCCCCACATTGGTTGCCAAGGTAAACTAACATAATCTACTCTAAAATCAATCACTGTATCTGCCATCCAACTGAAAATACCAATTATGAATATCATTGTAAACATCATAGGTTTCATCATAGCACCTTGCATAGCCATTTGTTCAGGCATCATTTCCATCTGCAGTTTCTGCATTTTATCAATCTTAGCAGTGTCTCGAGACAATCTGGCTTCACGCATTTGTTGACTAATTTGCTTACTACGATGGCTGTGATGAGCTTGTTTCAAGGGATCCATAAAAAATGAACGTATGACCGTATTAACAATCATTATACTAGAACCAAGAATGAAAACGGTTGGTACGAAATATTGTTCTAAACCCAGAGTTCCGAATAGGAACGGTTCAATTACAGAACCTGCACCACTAGAAAGTGAATTTCTAAGTCCGGGAAACATCATCAATGACATCATCATCAGAAGGAGGAACAGCATAGGCAACATTGCTGAACCCATACCAGCAGGTTGAGTGTTTCCATTGGGGCCAGCATCCACCATGACCCCTTGGCTTCATAAGCATTGAATGAATACTTCGGTTAAGTGACTTCTATTTTGACTGTTGATTACTTGAAAGAATATCCACAAACTTGGCAAATAGATACTCCTTTTTCATTCTCCGACATACAAATAGGACAAAGGTTCACATCTTCTGAAATCTTATGCGTCTCATTATCAATCTTAGAATCTTCAGATGGAACTATTAATTCTTCTTTAATAGATTCCTTACTAGAATTATTTTTCGTGTCTACTATTTCATTTAATGAATTTGAGATCGGGACCGAAATTAAATTTGGTTCCGAAACTCTATCTGCCCATTCCGGAACATTAGGCTCTTCGTCCACTTCTTTACCGAATGTTGCACCATGGAAATCTTGGGCATCTGAAACTTTGTATTCAGATTCAGTATCGCCTTGAATTTCGTATAATACTTCTATTCTCTCATTGGTTTCAATTCTACCAATCGCCCATGTGACTTTATTACCATCTCTTGATGATTCTTTAGTAAATGATGAGTCTTTTTCGCCACTAACTGAAGATTTAACTGAAGAGTTTTCTATCGAAAATGTCCCAGGCACTACATCATGTAAAGCTAAATCATCAAGAGCAGAATCTGAGGTATTATGGAACATTAGTAAGATCTCATAACGCCCAGCCCCACCCCCTGGAAAGACCTCTTTGCCCGTACTAATCTTTCTCCTACGATGGACTACCCTAACTATCGGAGGCCTCTCTACAGTTCTAGTTGCTACAGGTCCAAAACGCTCCATACTAAAATCAGACCTTATTGGTGCGGCTAACAACTCATTCTTAGGAGATGGATCCGGAGCGTGAAGAGGGTATCTTATAATCAAAGTCTTACCAGGTTTTAAACCAAGTCTGGAGGAGGTTCCTACGGTGATTCTTAATGCATGCCCTGGACTATCAGGAGAGATTAGTTTCTCTTCAATTTGGTTGCCATTGATTACTTCAATACGATATTGATCATCACTGAGATCTAAACCTTCAATCTCAACATGGATCTTTTCAAGAGAGGGGGGGGTGAATATTCCGGGCACATCATCTATTATTCTCATGACATTAATTGTAGCAGAACCTGTATTTTCAATTGTTATTGTTGCTTCTAAATCTGAAGAAACATATGATTTAATTCTTGAAATATCAAACCTCTTTAGGATTTGTGCATCTAAAATAGATAGATTCTGCTCAGAAATCGTTACAGTACCTGATGATTGGGCAGAGACTCTAGGTAGAATAGAGTATCTAACTTCTTGAGTAAAACTGGGTTGGTCATCGGATTCAACTCTTTTTTCCATCGACTCCCAACTTCCCTCAGGAGGAATGTCTTGTCTTAAGTCCGAAAGATCTAGTATTGGAGATTCGCGACCAATTAACCTTACTGAAGCCCCTGAAAGTGAAACTACAAATGAGGATTTATTCTCAAAAATACATTTACAATGCCAAACTCCGGGTCTATCATCTTCTTTAGCATTAACATAAGAAAATTGCCTTCCTGAACTTGAAACATCCTCAAAACCAATCCTAGAAACTGTAGATTCTGCTTTGTAAGTTATTTCTGAAGATCCTGCTGGTATTTTTTCAACAGAATTAATTAAGACATTCGGAAGTATTGATAATTTCCTATTCTCGCCTACAGAC
>CACJKA010000020.1 GCA_902593945.1 uncultured Candidatus Poseidoniales archaeon
ATACGAAGAAACTGGGTTATTGGGAGTTGCTATTTCTGAAGATGAAAATATAATTAAAGGCGGAGTAGTTGTTTTAGTAGAAATTAATGAAGAACCAGAACCCTATGGTTGGGATTCTGATGATGAAAATATAATCGAAGTGGGATGGTGTGTTGAGATTCCTGATGAATTATACTGGGGCGGTAAAGAGATAAAGAAATTAATAGATTATGACTGGAGTGACTCTAGGACTTTTAAGTCTTGAATCTCACTTTTTCTGTCGAATAAGATACTCTTCCATTTATCTACACCCAATATATTTGAGGAGTCAATAATCAGCCCTATATCATTTCGATTGAGCCCAGATAAGTTTTGAGTCAATATGGGAATTAACTCTTCAACAATCTCTACAATATCATTTGGATTAGAAGGAATCCAAGTTGCACCCGCCGTTTCTCTCGGTGCTGCATTTTCTAATCTTGACGCCATATTCGGCGCTGATTCTGAAACTTCCTCCAATGCCAAATCTAACCACTCAAGAGAGCACACTAGACTCTCAGAAGTCATATTAGCATTAGTGAAAAAATTCCTCGCAGACCATAAATGCCTCATCGCTGGATCAAGGTCATTTAATGTCACATATATCCTTGCGGCTTCCAGTCTTGAAAGCCCTATAATATCTTCAGGATGACCATATTCTTTACTAATATCTGCATGAACTACTAGAGACATTATTGATTCCCCCACATTACGATGCCAATTGGCTAAATTTAGTAAGGCGAGGCCGTGTAATGGAGAACCAGGGCATAAAGCATTCAGCCTATCTACACACCATCTCAATTCACTTCCAACTAAACTAGTGTCTGTAATTCCCAATAATGCACGTTCCATCCTCACTCGTGCTTCAATTAGATGATCTCTCTCATCACTTGTTCTAGAACGATTCAAGATATCTTCAGAAAAGTTGCTCAAATTTTCCAAATCTCCCTGAGAGATTTTCTTTTGAAGAATTAGCATATCGAGTTCTAGCGGCGTTGCTTTTTCTAACGATTCGCTCATAGAAAGCACCCTATTATTCTATAGAACTTACAACAGAATCATATTGAGTTCGTAATTCATTTTCTCTCTCAACCATTCTTCCTAAATGTGATTCGAATGTTTCTTTAGAAGCAGATAATTCTTTAACTAATTCATTTCTATCGTCTACTTCTAACAATAAATTCCCTACAGCCCTAAATACAGGTCTATTTTTATCCTGTTTAGATAGAGATTCCAATGTTAAACTAATTTCATTGATTTGAGTTGAAACCGTTTGTATTTGATTACGTGCTAATTGTAATTCTTGTACTAAAGCTTGGATATCTTGAGGGTTCGTTTGGTCCATTTAATCCTCTCCTGCGGCACTAAGGGCATGCTCTGATGCTATCAACCCACGCATCAAGCTATTCCATCTTGCTCTCAAGTCAACAACGCTTTCCGCAGACTCTGAAACTGTAATCAGATTATCATTACAAGTGAAATCACATTCAGTAACTAGGCTCGCGGCCAGTGCTTGCGCATCAGAATGAATGAATGTTAATTCGAAATGAGAAGTCTCATTCTTCTTCATCATTAGATGATTCCTCGGCAAGTTTACGCTCATAGTCTAGAGCCGCTTGTTGAGCAATAACTGTCATATCAGTTGCAGTTGCACCTTCCATTCCTCTTCGAATAACTCTACTATTAGAATCAGAAGCTCTGGTGAAGGGTTCCCAAACACCACCTGTGAACTTGTATCCACATTTTTTGCATTCCCAAATTCCAGCGACTTGTCTACGGACTTTATTATATTGGCACTTAGGGCAGGTATAAAATTTTGATTTTTTAGCAATTGCTGAACCTGCTCTTCGACGTACACTTACACCATAGCGAGCTCCGAACTTTGCTGTTGCTCCAGACTTCTGTGTTCTCTTTGCCATTTTAATTTCCTCCTTCTAATGAATGAACCATATTTCTAAGTTCTTCACCCTTTTTGCGTGCCTCTTCCATAAGTTCAGTAAATTCAGCGGCCGTGAAGGCTCCCTTAAGACCCTTCTGTAATGAATGGACGTGATTATCATCACCCAATGTAATATGGATTCTTTCGTCTCCACCCAATTCTTCTCTACCATTAGCATCAAAGATAAATCTGCCACCAACTCTCTGGTATGAACACATGATTGGTGTTTTTGAAACAATCAATGGTCTATCTTCTCCTAATTCGAATTTTTCCTGAGGAATTATCGCATTACGTAGTGCAGTTATCCCTGCTAAAGCAAATGCATCGAATAGGTTACCGTCATCTGAAACAGCAAAGAGATCAAGAATAACTTGCCATGCCTTTTCACCAGGAATAATGCACAAATCAGAAGTATCAATACAACCAGATTCTCTTATTCCTCGGTCTACTACTCTGCTTAACTCAATTGATGCTGCACTCGGAGGTCCAGCTTCATGCTGCCTTCCTGAAACAGGTCTTACTTCAGCCATACACATTAGACCGCCTTCATTTGGTCTATCAGGGTAAGGAGTCATAGTCTGAAATTTCACACCAGCTAGAACGATAGTATCGCCCATCCTAACACGAGCTGAACCCTCAGCATTCCCAAGTATCCCTACTTCTAACTCTACATCCCTTCCTTCAAACTGAGCACGATTGTCCAATCTCTGATTGTTGTCTGCTAATTCTCTTAGATGACTTCTCAATAATTGTGGAACTAAAGGAATACTCATTGAGGATACCTCCCTGTTTTTAATGCTTCAACACAATAATCATGAATCACCATTGCAGCATTCATATTGTAATCCCAAGCTTCTTGGAACTCTTCAGGAGATAAGTCACCATCCATTTGAAGAAATACTAGTTCTCCCGAATTAGGAAGCACTCCCATAGGTAAATCTGCTTCACCATAATTATCTTCTGCCTTGTTCAGATCACAAACAACTACATCATTTATTTTACCTGATGCTACAGAAACAACTATGTCTGTCATAGGAATTCCTGCATGAGCAAGAGCTACTGATGCTGCAGTTAAACCTACACACCTAGTACCTGCTTCTGCACAAATAATTTCTATCTCAACTCTAATTTTAGAACGTGGATATAATTCTAGCATTACAACACTTTCTAAAGCCTCAGCGGTAACTTTGCTAATTTCTCTACTCCTTCGATTAAAACCAGGTCTAATTCTATCAGATGTTGAAAAAGGAGCCATATTATATCTGACATCTAGAACCGCTCTGTCTTGTCTTTGAATTTTTCTTGGATGTGCTTCCATAGGCCCATAGATTGCGGCAATTACATCATTTGTGCCCCACTTCATCCGACAGGAACCGTCAGCTACAGGAACTACTCCTAACTCAATTGAGATTGGCCTCACATCTCCTGCTTTTCTTCCATCATTACGGATGCCGTTGGCATCAATCATTTGTACGTCTCCATATCCCATTATGCTACACCTCCTAGTGTTACTGCTTTTGCTTCAGCAGTTAGTGAACGGAGTCGATTTCGAACTTCTAACGTTCCATTGAAATCTCCATCAATCCAAAGTCTTCCATTGTCTCCAACGATAACTCTGCATTCTGATTCCTCCTTGAGTTGTCTTAGTGCTTTTCCTTGTTTACCAATCAGTCTACCCAAAAGATGTGGGTCGATGTTCTCAACAGCACCTGAGCGAATTTTACGCAGTCCCATACCTTTCATAGTAACCACGCTTGAATGTGTTTCTTCTACTTCTTGGACTCTACATAATATTGCTTCACCAATATCTATTACACTCCTAGTCCCTCCAAAATCTGCTTTAGATGGCCCAAGACTCATCGGTAGTATAGCATTGAATGGAGCACCTATATCTACAAACCATATGTTGTTAGTACAACCTTCAATATATCCAATCACTAAATCTCCAGGTCTTGGCACATATGCTGTTCTCCTTGGTTCAATGGAAATTGTGTTACCATTCACATTCACTCGTCCGTTCTTCGTAGCACGAATTCGGCCATCAATAGCTATTACGCCATGACCTAATTCATGACCCTCTGAATCCCCTAGATCTTCTCCAGGAGCAACGAGTTGGGTAGCTCGTTGATTGTCTTGCGGCCCGGCCGCGTTCTTCCTTTCAGTCATGTTATCGAGCCGCGCGACCAACACTCCCTTCATAACCTTGATGTGAACCCCTATGGGGTATACTTAGTCTAGTTCCTTAACAGAAACTTCTGAGGACCTCTGGGCAACTTGACTAATAAGTTCATTTTTCATCCCTCCAGGAACTTCTACAACACATACCCAAGAACCATCGCTGAGCCATTCTTCTTTCTTTATAGATTCTCTTAGAATTCGATGCACTCCGCCATAATCGGACCCCGGTACTTTGAACGCAAGACGTATGCTTATGAATGACAAAGGAATTACCGGTTTGAGAAGTTTAATTGCATCTTGAACTTGACGGTCGATTGGCAAAAATGGGTCTATTGAGAATCTTATTTCGTCTAAAGCTAGTTCTATCCTAGTCTTCGGATGCGGCAACTTTGTTCTTGGATCGGTGGCGGTGGTTGCAATTTGATGAATAATCTTGATTCTCTTCTCTGCAATAATTTTCTTCCTCTGAATTGTTGTTAATTGAATTGTTCCTTCATTCAAGATTTTTTCTACACAAGATAAAATCTCAGTCGTACCAAAAACACCCATCAAAGCTTCATTAGTTGGCCTATCTCCAGCTCTGGCATCATTCCAAATCTGATCAGTTGCCAACAAGTCGTCTATTGAGACAGAAGAATGATCTTTTTTCCAAGCATCTACTAAATCGGGATCTACAAGAATTTCATATCTTGAGCCTCCTTTCTCAAGACGGGCAAGAACTGCATCATCAAGGCTGACCATGTACTGTGAGAAAGGGGGAAGGACTTAGAATTGTAGGTAAGAAATACTTACAATCTATCTAATTGCTTCAATGTAGATTCTCTATCTAACTTTTCATAACCATTAGAGTCTACAACTGCTATCTCAACAGTTTCTCTATTTAGGTCATCTTCAAGTGATTCTCTTAGAGCCTCTAAACCAAGTTTTATTGCTGCATTCTTAGTCATGTTTAGTTTCCAATGATTCTCGAAATGATCTATTACAGTTGATCTGCCACGGCCTATTGCGCCGGCTTGGTATGATTGGTATGCTCCTGATGGATCCGTCTCGAACAAGTGGATACCTTCATCATCCACTCCTGCGATAAGTAAGGCCGTACCAAATGGTCTTGCCCCACCATATTGGGTGAATGATTGCATAAAGTCACACATTTTCTTAACTAGTGTAGTAATAGCAATAGAGTCCCCATAAGTCATTTTATTTACCTGACACTGCACTCTTGCTTTGTCAACCAATTGCCTAGCATCCGCCACCAGACCTGAAGTAGTAATTCCAATATGGTCATCTATTTGATACATTTTCTCTATAGAATCAGTTAAAATTAATTTACTTGAGATTCTCTTATCAACTATCAAAATTATTCCATCTTTGAATTTAAGTCCAACTGTTGTAGTTCCTCTTTTTACCGATTCTCGAGCATATTCTACCTGGTAAAGTCGACCATCTGGAGAGAATGTAGATACTCCGTGGTCATATCCGCGTCCGCTTGGCTGCATGTTAATCAGACTGCAACCAACGAAGGTGTCTTATGAATCTTGACAGTTAGATGGCTGAATAATAGTGGCATTCATGGACAAAGACGTTTTCGCACAAGCATGAAGGTTGCGGTCCTAGCGTCCGGAGGAAAGGATTCCACCTATGCCTCATGGTGGGCATTAATGCAAGGATGGTCATTAGAAGTAATGATTACTGTAAAAATAACAGGGGATGACTCAATGATGTTTCAACTACAAAATACAGAAATTGCAAAATTCCAAGCAGAATCTATTGGCGTAGAATGGATTGAAGTAAAGTCATCAGGGATTGAGAATGATGAAATTTA
>CACJKA010000021.1 GCA_902593945.1 uncultured Candidatus Poseidoniales archaeon
TATTTCAACTACTTTACCAGAAATTGGTGCCTGAATCTCATTTTGCATTTTCATTGCTTCTAATATCATAATTACTTGCCCTTGTTCAACTATTTGTTCTAAAGAAACATTTAGCGATACAATTTTCCCCGGTATCGAAGAAGAGATTTTACCTGAAAGTTTTCTTTTACTACCTCCTCTTTTTCGAGTTTGTTTAGAGGCAGTCTCTCCTTCTGTTTTTACGTTAAAACTGACTCCCTCAATTTCAACAATCCACGAATCTCCATTTCTCTCCATTATGACTTCGAAATCCTCATCATCAACTGTAATTTTCCTCTTTTCTTTCAAAAAATCACCTCGAGGTACTTCTTTTTGTTTTAAAAGAAGATAAACTTCTTTTTCCTAATAAGATTCTTCTGTGATCGGCAACCCATTCATTCCCTCTTAATCTGTATTCTGATGTTCTAATTGAATCTCCTTGTGAAGTTCTTAATATAACAGCCGCAATAGCAACTTTTTTCAACAATTCTATTCTTTCTTTGTCCATTCTCAAACCTCTAAAGTGGTATATTCCCATGTTTTCTTTCAGGCCTTGTTTCTTCTTTATCTAGCAGAGCTCCAAGTGCCTTAACTAGGACCTTTCTGGAGTCTCTAGGTTTTATTACATCATCTAAATATCCTAAGGCTGCTGCTTGATATGGATTTGCAAATGTTTCGTTATAATCCTCAACTAGTCTTTCTCTTTCTTGTTCTGGATTTCCAGCACTGTTAATCCTTCTTCTATGAATTATTTGAACCGCTCCTTCTGCCCCCATTACTGCAAGTTGAGCACTTGGCCAAGCAATATTGTAATCTCCCCGTATATGTTTTGATGACATTACATCATATGCTCCTCCATATGCTTTCCTAGTTATTACTGTGATTTTAGGGACAGTAGCCTCTGCATAAGCATAGAGTAATTTTGCCCCGTGCCTAATTATTCCACCCCATTCTTGATTTGCTCCAGGTAAGAAACCCGGTACATCCACTAAAGTCAAAATAGGTATGTTAAATGCATCACAGAATCTAACAAATCTTGCCGCCTTTACCGAAGCATCAATGTCTAGGCAACCAGCTAATATTTTCGGTTGATTTGCAACAATTCCTATTGTATGGCCTCCCAACCTTGAGTAACCTACAATGATATTTGGAGCATAATCAGCTTGTACTTCTAGAAAAGCTCCATCATCAACAATTTCTTCAATTACTGTCAACATATCGTAAGGTTGCGAAGAATTTTCTGGCACTAAATCATCTAATTTATCGCAACTTCTCGTGAGAGAATCATTTGTTGGTTTCGTTGGTGGTTTTTCTAGATTATTTGAGGGTAACAGTTGAATTAATTCTCTTGCTATTTCTAGTGCATCATCATCATTTTCTGCTGTGAAGTGGGTAACTCCTGATTTACTAGCATGAGTACTAGCGCCTCCTAATTCTTCAAAAGATACTTCTTCATTAGTTACCGTTCTTATTACTTCGGGCCCTGTAATAAACATGTGCGAAGTCTTGTCAACCATGATTACGAAGTCAGTTATTGCAGGTGAATAAACAGCGCCTCCTGCGCAAGGCCCCATTATTACAGATATTTGTGGTATCACTCCACTTGCTCTTACATTTCTAAAAAATATTTCTGCATATGATCCTAGGCTTGCAACACCTTCCTGAATTCTCGCACCTCCGCTGTCATTTAATCCAATTACTGGTGCACCTGTTTTAAGGGCCATATCTAGAATCTTACAAATTTTCAAACCATGCATTTCCCCCAATGATCCTCCATATACTGTGAAGTCTTGAGCAAAGCAATATACTACTTTACCATTGATAGTACCGTGACCGCAAATAACTCCATCTCCAGGTATCACATTTTTATCCATATCAAAATCTCTACATCTATGTTCTACAAGAGAATCGACTTCCATAAATGAATCTACATCTAATAATTGTTCAATTCTTTCTCTAGCAGTTAATTTTCCTTTTGAATGCTGGGCTGCAATTCTTTTTTGTCCCCCTCCTGCTTCAGATTGGGCTTTTCTTCGACGAAGTTCGTCGATACGTTCCTTCACACCAGACATATGATGATATTGAATGGCGAGACTCAGCCAATTAGCATTACTCTTCGTCAAACTCTTAAAAATCGATTGTTTGAAATCGTTTACCCCTTCCCCTAACTTTGTTATGAGCATGCGAATTGTAATCGCTAAGCCGGGTCTTGACGGTCACGATAGAGGTGCAAAGGTTATTGCAAGAGCCTTAAGAGACGCAGGTCACGAAGTAATTTACACCGGTTTAAGGAGAAAACCTTCGGAAATTGTTCGTGTTGTTATGGATGAAGATGCTGTTGCAGTAGGCCTTTCGACATTATCTGGAGCTCATAATGTACTAATTCCAAAAGTTTGTGAAGAGCTGATATCCAATGATATGGGTGATGTAATTGTTTTTGCAGGAGGGATTATACCTGAATCAGATAGAGAATATTTGTATTCACTGGGCGTTAGAGCGATATTTGGTCCAGGTACAAAAACAAGTTCAATTATTGACTTTTTAGAAACTATTTCCGAACGTAAAGATAGTGAATTGGATGTTGGTGTCGGAGAAAAAACAGGATGGAGATGGTCTTGAGTTTTGAAAAGAATATTTCTCTCGCCAAGCAAGGAAATAGAAGAGAACTTGCAAAATTATTGACATTAATCGAATCAGGTGAAAGATTACCTATTGAAGAATCTAATAATTCATGGGTTTTAGGCGTTACAGGGCCTCCTGGTGTCGGTAAATCTACCTTGATAGGAGTCATGATAGAAGAATGGGTTGGAAGAGGCGAAAAGGTCGCCGTTTTGGCAATAGACCCCTCCTCTCCTAAAAGTGGTGGAGCGTTACTAGGGGATAGAATGAGAATGACCTCTGCAGATAATGGAGAATCTGTATTTATACGTAGTTTAGCTACAAGGAATCACCCCGGGGGATTAATGCCTTTTTTGGATTCTATGATTAACTTGCTATCTTATTGTGGATGGACAAAAATCATAATTGAAACAGTCGGAAGCGGACAATCTGAAATAAGAATAGTCGCTTTTGCAAATAGGATAATGTTAGTTGATGGGCCTGATCGTGGTGATATAATTCAAGCCGAAAAAGCAGGAATCATTGAATTAGCCGATGCCATTGTCATTAACAAATCAGATTTGCCCAATGCAGATAATGCTGCGAACTCAATTAAGAAATCACTTGAATATTCAAATAAGAATAACGATACTGTTGTTATGCTGACATCCTCTATTAACAACAATGGTATTCCTGAATTAATAGAGGAATTGGATAACCTCAAAGTTAACAAGGAAAGAAGTATTTTGAGAATAAAGGAAAGGCTAATTTCTGCTTGGGATTATAAGTTATTATCAAATTCATCTCTAGATGAAATATTATTAGACCTGCAGTCTGGAGCCATAAATCTAGATGAGGCATTGGAGAATCTTTGAGGTTATTTTTAGGAGTGGGTGAATTGGATAGTGATGTAATTCCATTGGACATAGATCATGCCAAACATTCCGTTGGAGGTATGAAGGGCCATATTTTTAGAAGATTCACTCATGTCATAATGTGCTTAATTCCAATTTTATATTATACAAAAGGTTCTCAACTTTCTGGCATCTTCTCTATGGAGCCAATCGATTTTGTCACCTTTTGCCTACTTTTATTGATTTTTCTGGAATTATTAAGGTTATACTTCGGAATTGTCATCGTTGGGCAGAGAGAATATGAAGCAAAACAAATTTCTGCTCTCGCATGGGGTGCATTTGCTGTTTGTTTGGCATTGATTGTTTCTCCCGAATCAAAAAATTTCGATGGTATGGAATCAGGCATATATGCTGCTCCCTTAATTTGGGGTTTGACTTTTGTTGATCCAATTATGGGAGAAATCAAGCGTTCAAAAAAAGGCATAAAGGCTGCAATAGGAGGTGGCCTAATAGCCTCATATATCATTTGGTTATCTAGTACTTACTTTCTAGGTACGCCAATAATTGCATCAATTATTTTGGCCCCAATGACAGTACTTGGCGAGTTGCCTACTGTGAAGTGGATTGATGATAATGCTACAATGATTCTTCTTCCGTTAACTGTATTGTTAGTCATAGAACCGTTTCTCTGAATGCTCGTTTGCGTCATGTTTACATTCTTCTTGCCTTTCGAAGGCATGATAATATGGATGATAATGAACAAAATGAGATTATAGAATCCTCAATCTCTCAAAATACGTATGTTATGATTTGGACAATCGCTTCTTTGTCATCTCTAGCAATTTTCGTGAAATATTTCTGATTATGTACTAAACGCTGAATTAAATACCTGTGATTTTTGGACATAATATGTGTGGTATTACCGGCATCCTAGGCAATGGCGAATCTGCTATTCTTAGATCCATGTCGAATAATTTATCACACAGAGGTCCTGATGGTTCTGGCAGTTTTGAATCCGATATAGTTGTGGGGAGTATTTGTCTGGCTCAGTCCAGACTAGCAATAGTTGACATCAATGGTTCAAAACAACCTATTCAATCAGAGCATAAATGTGTTCTAGTCCAGAACGGTGAGATATATAATTTTCAAAGAATTAAATCCGAGATTCCAAATTATCCTTGGCTCACTTCCGGAGATAGTGAAACTATTCTAGCACTTCATCGTAGGTACGCTTTTGATAATAAAAAATCTTATGAATTCCCAATAGGTAAAAAAATAGGGTCTTTGTTTAAGGCTAAGGGTGCAGATAAACCCGGAAATAAAGCGGAGAAACATAAGTCCTGGGTTTCTAGATTGGATGGTGTTTGGGGTTTTGCATTATGGGATTCTAAAATTAGAGAGTTAATTCTTTGCAGAGACCCTATGGGCGTAAAACCCCTTTTCAGAACATTGTTGCCCGATGGCACGCTTTTATTTGGATCTGAAATAAAGTCGTTCTTTGCGAATCCTGATTTTCAAGCGAAGCCCGATATTAATGCATTAGCCGTGAGGTTAGCGTTTGAATATCCATTAGATTATACTACTTTATTCTCTAATGTGACTTCTGTGGCGCAAGGTACAATTGAAACTTGGTCAGTAGACAAAGATGGAAAAGCAGTATTAACTGGCATTGCTAGATATACTGATGAGAAAATTTCTCCAGATAAAGCTTGGAACCCTAATCAAGATGCAGAAATTCTGTTAAAATCATTGTATAGCGGTGTAGAATCAAGATTGATGTCAGATGT
>CACJKA010000022.1 GCA_902593945.1 uncultured Candidatus Poseidoniales archaeon
CATTTTCTAATATAATTGAAATTGATAGATTATTAAAAGAAGAATTAACACTAGAAGAAGAGTAAAATTCACTGGAACCTACTTAGTGGGTCTGGGCCATGTTCATTATCTCCAATGTCGCCTTTGTAAAATATGCAGACTATTCCTAGAGGGAAAGCGAGAATGGTACTTGATATGTCGAGTATAAATTCTATATCAGTACCGACTGGAGTTATTAGCCATAATAAATATGCCACTGAGAATATCTGAGCATATATTATCCAACCTCCACTTCTACCAGTATCATAAAGTCTTTTTATTATGATTGAGTATAGGATGTAAACTACAGGCGAATAGAATATCATATCCACTATAGGCCAAAGAATTTCTGGTATAAAAATCGAGATAATTAAATTTGGAATAAATAATAAAAACATTATAGGGTATGTTAAAAGTGTTAGGAGTATAAACCTTTGACGATTTATTCGTCCTTCCAGACTAGTCAATTGCTCGAACAGATTCATCTTCCATTGATTCTGGGTAAAATCATTTTCCAAAACAAAAATTTCTTTGCTATCTAGGTCTTCCATAAATATACATAATTATAATTTCTTATATTATTTGTGCCGGCATTTACCCAATAATAAATAAAAGCATAATTGTCCAAAATATCTGGTTCGCATGGGTAGGCATTGAAAGTACGGATAGATAGCCCATTAGTTGATCAAAATTTAGCTGTGTTATGTTCCAGTCATGTATCGATAGATAGTATTAAAGAAATTTTTACTATGTTCGTCATGAGTCGGTTTTATTATTCTCAATGTAATTTGCCATTGAAAGGTTCCATCATCCATTTCACTAAAACTGAGTAAATAACTTGCTGGAGACAGGGCAATGGGGCTTTCAGGAGGTATGCAGTTTTGACCTATTCTAACATCACAACCACTTGGAATTTCTTTCTCAACGATTGTGTCAATTTCTTCAAAAAGTTTTGAAAGAGAATTATTATGGACAGTTATCCAATATAATTCTGGTTCATCCAAATCTGTTACTTCTTCAAATCCTAAATACCATGGCATAATATTCAATGTTTTTAATTATATATAAAGTAAGAAAATCATCGCTCATATAACAATCGCATGGGTAGGGAACATCACGAGGACATCAGCATGGGGTTTTACTGATCCCATGGTTACAATATAGCGTCTCACCAATGACCCCCTTGAGATGCCTCTGAATCCTTCCATCTTGGTTGCACACTTGTATCCAATCTAGCTTAGATTATAGAGGCGTTATATCTCCATCAGGCACCGCCTAGATTTTGTATGATATCGTCAAGTGAGTTCTCAAATTCATGGTATGCACTATGCCCTGCAATGAATCCCCCTGCATGTCTTTTCGTTCCTAAGAACTCCTCCCCACAAGCAGGGCAGGAAACTTTCACAATCTCGGCTTGTTGGTAATATCCGTCTGTGGCAATAATTGTCAAAATATGGCCTATATCTTCCTCGGTTATATCGCTCTTATCAGTTGCTCCATTCATGTCATTCATCACCCCTATACCGTTTCATCACCTTATAAAGCAGGGGCCACCCCACTAGACCACTCTAAAAACTGCTGTCATGCGTAAAGTCTGAGTTGGATTGAACTGCTGTCGAAATTAAAACCAATTTTCGTAAAATAGCTGTTATATTGTAATGACAGTTTCTTAATCCCACTATCTTACACAGGCGTAACTTTTCCTACCCATTATGATGGGGGCGTCAACAAGGGCAGCCCAAGTAGTTGCTGTGTAAGAAATACTAAACGCCCGAGTACCAACCAGAGGATATGAGTCAGCTTAAACCTATGATTATTGTATTGCTAATGCTAACATCCGCTCTTGCTGGATGCGTTGATAGAGACAATCATCCAGACCATCACGACGATGAGCCCGGCCTTCATCACCACGGCGATGAAGATTATCATCATCAGCATGGGGAGAACGATGAGACAGAGCATGCTGAATCTGATAGACACCATTGTCATGATGATCAGAATGAACCCACGTCAGACTGCCAATGACCATCTTCCCTAGGGATTATGTCAGAACAAGAAAGGACTTGTAACCAAAAATGATCCAATCAATGATCCCCCAATAATGTTCATCTGGAAAATCTTGGGATACTCCTCTCTCGCCCCCCATGAAAACGTCTTACGAATCCATACTTTCTGATTGACCAAGCAATTTGCCACATACAGGAGTATAGCCACGCCAATCAAAATTCGAATGTAATCAAGTGTCGTTAAGTCCATGGACGTCACTAAGAGTGCCGCTTTATGATGTATACGTCAAGTTCCCTACCCCTACTATACTCATGTGTAAACTAGAGGTATAGGTACAACCCGTTGTAGAAAATCATGAACCTCATGAGAACCATGGATGCTTACCAAAGTGATTCCTTGGGACTCTGTTCTTATTCTTAATTTGCCATTTGAATCCCCTGGTAACTGAGAATAGATACTTACTCAATTTAGGTCTGATGAAGAATAAATAAGCAAGAGATGCGACAATTCTATTCCAATCAGAGAGAAGGTGCGGATAGACTCTTATTTTGAGATTCGTTCTTTCTTCATTGATCTCTGATATTGACCACTCAACAAATGACTGTCTGCCACCATCTCTACCAATCATCAGAGAGTACCCCTCGCCCTCATTCCAAGTCTGGAACTTCCTGATTAGAACAAATCCGTTGAGATACTCCAAGGTGTCTACCGATTCCTCTCCAGGCCAATTCTGAACCGTATTTTCTTTACAGAATGGATGAGAGTCGTTTAGGTTGCCCGGTGAGCTGATTGCATTCCAGACGACTGACTTAGGGGCGTCTATGGCGACTGAGTTCTCAACGTAAAATGGCCAGCCTCTCATGTTATTGAGATCTAGCTGGGATGGGTATTTAGACCCATGAGTTAAAAATTATTGAATTAATGCGTTAGCAGTCCGTCCTTTCATAGGCTACTCTTGATATCGTATACGATACTAAGGGGATCCCATTGCAATACTCATCAAATCAAAGATCATCCAAGTTGCCATCAATAAAACCAATCACGATTCCTAAAGAGACTACGACAGATAGAAGAGAAAATGGCAAAGAGCAAAATAAACCAACTACAAATTTTTTCCACTCGGGCGAATCCTTGAACTTCTCTTGTAAAGCGCCAATCAACACTAATGGTGTAGCAAATATCAGAATGATGACAATAAAAGCACCATCTCCAAAGACATCCCCCTCCGTCACAGTCCAAATAAGCA
>CACJKA010000023.1 GCA_902593945.1 uncultured Candidatus Poseidoniales archaeon
TCCCAAACTACTGACTTCCAGTCTCATTGGGAGAAAAGAAAAGCTTCCGATCCAAACTTGTCAGTAGGCAATCGTGAGAGCATGTATGGTCATATAGATCGAATTGCTACTGGAGAAGTGGGGACACTCTTAGATAGATTTTCCAACCGTTTTGGTTCAGAATTAGATAGGGAAATAATTGTTTTACGTAAAAAACAACAACAAGAAATGCGTGAAATTAAACCCACAGTTGAGTTAATTCAAGCGCCTAGTGAAGAATATGAAGAAGAATATGAAGAAGAGGAAAATGATTCTGCAGAAGACGAAGAGTTTGTAGAGTTCTTTTCAGTGATTAACAATTTGTTAGGCGATATTACTGATGAAGATGCAATTAAGAATTTTATTGCATCAGATTCGTTTTCATTATTTGAGAAAGTGGGGGCGTCTCCTGAATCTGCATCTGAAGAAGAGAAAGGAGACTTCTTCAGATTAATTAATAAGGTTCTTGGCGATTTACCTGATGATAATAAATCTGTAGAAGCATTTATTGCTTCCTCTGATTTCTCAATATTTGTAAAGATGGGCGATTTGTACGGAGAATGAAATTATGGGACTATTAGAAAAGGCTGGAAATGCTCAGAAAGATGATGGAAAAGCCGCTAAGACGGTTAAGGCTGAAGAAGAAGCTACCAAGTTCAATGAAACAGTGGCCAAGGCTACTAAGAAAGAGGAACCGGCTTCTAAGCCGAAAAAGGCAGCTAAAGTTAAGAAGACTAAAACAAAGAAAGCAAAAACTCCTAGGGCAAGAAAGGAACGTGTAGTCAAGGAGTTTCCCGAAGGATTCGATCAGGTTAACAAAGCACGCGCTTGGTTCCGTACGATAGTCGATCTCGCTGTAAATTTCTCATTATTCTCGTTTTACCTTCTAACTAATATCGTCGCTGGTGGGGCTTCTGATTTAACATACGTATTGATAATTAGCCTAATTCTGCCTATATTTAATCTGATATTTATGCCATATAAAACAGGAAGAACCGTCGGTCAATGGATTACGACAACTAGATATGTCAACTCTAGGGGGAAAAATCCACCATTCCTTTATCATCTTCTGAAGAGCTCACCAGTCATTTCATACCTTTCTGGAGCAGGAGCTTTCTTAGTTCTCATCTCTGCATCAACTGAATGGACTAATGGAATGATAGGAGTTGTAGTTACTCTAGTAATTCTTTTCTTACTAGTTCCTGGTAATTGGCTATTCAAAAAATTACATCATCAATCTTTCGGAATATGGGAATTTCTGTTTGGTGGTGTTTGGAACGCCAGAGCTCAAAAAGGCGAAGGCGGCACTGGAAACAAATTATTCCAGAGGCTAGAATCATTAAGCGATTATACCGAGTCTAAGGGATGGCTTGAAGACAAAGAATGATTCCGTCCTAAAATATTCTTTTTCAAAAACATGAGTTCAAAAGGAATGTATTCTAGGCATGTTTGTGTCATTGATAGATTTTCTTTTAGCTCCTAGAAAAGATCATAGGGGATGGGACACACCTAATGAGGCATCTAGAATTCTACTATTATTAGTCTTAGTAACGGTTTCTTATTGGGCGTGGCCTATTTCTAATGGGATGATTTACATGTGGATAACTTTAGTTCTACTAATTTCAACTCCCATTTTGTCATTAGGTTGGGTGATACTATCTTTCGCTAGTCAAAATAGAAAATCTAGAAAATTAACTCCTTCAGTCGGAAATAAACCATCTCAATAATCATCAGAGTGGTGTTCTAATCCCAAAAGCCCGTACTATACACCATCCTTCTCTGGCTTCCCACATTGCAAATGCCCCACCTATTATACTTCCAGCCACAACTATCCAGTATGTTTCAGATGAAAGAAATCCTTGGGAAATTAGTATGGCCAATACAAAACCCGTTAATATAGCGAAAATACCTGTAAAGAAACGTACAATTCTTCCTTTAGCATCAATATTACATACTCTATCCATGTATTACGATTGGGTGAATCACATATCAATGCATGTTTTTATTTTAACCTAGAATATTCCCTCTGTTTGTAGATTTTACAATGTAAATGGGGTGTTGGAATATATTTACACCATTTCTTTAATGATAGATTGGTACTGGGAATGACATGGCAGCGAGTCTTGAATCCACTTTTGTAGCGGTTTTAGTTTTGCTTTCTCCATTATTTTTAGCAACTCCTCTATCATTCGCCTGGAAGTGGTGGACTGGTATGGAGCCTGAACATGAGCACTACAGGGAAAAGGTGAGAGTTGTTCTTGATTCAGGAATTCCATTAAGTCGATACCGTCCAGAATTAGATGCAGAAGCGAGAAAGGTATACCTTGATCCAGACCGTCAGGCAAGAATCGAATCAGATCTTCTTAATCCACTCGGTGTTACACATTTTATCTTATTTCCAGCATTAATTGCATGGCCAATATTATTTCCTTTTTCGATAATAATCGGATTGTTAGCTTGGTTCCCATTGAAAATATTCGAATGGATTCTAATCGAAAGAAAAATTCTTCTTAGAATCGCTAATTTAGTTAAGAAAGTGAATCGTTGGGAAATTATTGGAATACCAAGGTCCGATATTGGAATTAAAACATCTGACAGAATCTTGTCATCAATTCATCGTATGCCGATTACTGTTTTCTTGGGGCTATTCTCTTATCTATTAATTATGAATTTACACTGGCTTGCTGGTTTTAGTATAAAGAATACAATACTTCTTTCTTCTTTACTTTATATTATTCTTGTATCGTTTATTTCTGTAATCAGAGCTGCAACAGCAAGCGCTCTTTCCTTTGCAGATCTTCCCAAAAGAAAGATAATTCCGATGGACAGTTTAGTGGAGTCTTGGATGGCTCCTTGGGTAGGAGTAGGTTTAGTTTTCTTTCTTGTAAGGCAACTAACATTTTCTTACAAGGCGATACGTCAGGACACACTTTTTATTGATCCAATTATTTTCTCTTTATCCATCTTATTAGTTTTGTATACTGCGACAATTATTGGTCTAATGATAGAAGTGACATTTTTTAGAAATAGAGGTGAAGAAGTCAAAACTAAGTTCCAAATGCAAGTAATAGATATACATTCTCCAACTTTATATTTATTCACTCAACATTTAGGCGATCTTAAAATTTCTCCATTGATGTCATTAGATGAATGGGTGAAGAAGAATGAGAGTTTCGAATCAACAGATTTCGATAGAATCTAACTCTTCATGACTTAATGATAAACCCTC
>CACJKA010000024.1 GCA_902593945.1 uncultured Candidatus Poseidoniales archaeon
GTATCGCCATTGGACTATAGATATGGAAGAGATGAAGCTAAGTCAATCTGGTCGAGAGAAGGTCGACACGAGAGACAATTAGATGTCGAAAGGGCTCTAATTTGGGCACACTGCCAACTTGGAAGAGTTAGTCCTGAAGATTATGATAAAGTTGCAGAAATTGCAAAACCTGAAATTGTCACTGCAGATAGGGTTGACGAAATAGAGAGAGAAACTAGGCACGACATTATGGCATTAACTAAAGCAATGGCAGAAGCAGCGGGAGACTCTGGTTGGTGCATACACTTAGGGGCCACAAGTAATGATATTGTAGATTCAGCAGTAGCATTACAAATACGTGATAGTATCAATTTACAACAGCAAACACTCAAAAAACTACTTTCTACCATGTGCGATTTAGCTGAGAGGGAAAGAGATACTGTAATGCTAGGACGTACACATGGACAGGCGGCGGTACCAATTACATTTGGCCTAAAAGTAGCTGTTTGGGTAGATGAATTTAGAAGACATCTGGACAGGCTAGACGAACTGACCCCTAGAGTCACTACTGGTAAATTCTTAGGAGCGGTTGGAACAGGTGCTGCACAAGGAGATAATGCGTTCGAATTACAGAGCCTAATCATGCAAAATCTAGGTTTACAAACTCCAATTGCAACTACTCAAGTTGTGGGCAGGGATCGTTACATAGAATGGGTATCATGGATGGCAAATGTTTCTACAAGTATTGAAAAGGCATTACAAGAAGTTAGGAATCTTCAAAGAAGTGAGATTGCAGAAGTCGGAGAATATTTTGATGCTGAAAAACAGGTTGGCTCATCTACTATGGCTCATAAGAAAAATCCCATTACAGCAGAAAATGCTTGTGGATTGGCTAGAATCGTTAGATCTATGATTATTCCGTCATATGAAAATGCTTTATTATGGCATGAGAGAGACTTGGCAAATTCATCTGCTGAGAGATTCACATTATCTCATTCAATGATATTATTGGATGATATAATCATAAAATGCGATAAAGTCTTATCAAAATTAGGTGTCGATTCAGATAGAATGAGATATAATATTAAAGCACAGAAAGGACTTGTAATGGCTGAAAAATTAATGATTGCTTTAGTAGATAATGGAATGCCAAGAGACGAAGCGCATGAAGTACTGAGAACCGCTTCTATGAATGCAATAAACTCAGGAGAGGATTTGGAGGATATTTGTGCAAGATCAGAGGCTATATCAAAAATTTTCACTAGACAGGAGCTGTCTGAATTATTCAAACCTGAGAGTCACTTAGGATTCAGTGGTGAAATAGTTGACCAAGCTGTTAAAGTTGCTAGAGAAAGAATTTAATTAATCCGTTTTGTAAACTACAGGCTAGTAATACTCAAGCACCCTCATTATTACAGCACACTATGATCGATATGAGCATGGGGCCAGTTCATATCTCGGCAGGACCTAGTTCAAACCCTAGTTCAATGTCTTTGAGTATAATTTTAGAGGTTCTAGAAAAAGGCAATAGAGTTATTTGGATGACTAGAAATATACCGGATCAAAGGAAAATAGCAGATATCTTAGGACATCTAAATGATTCGGTCTTGAAAAGAATGATAGTTATAGAGTTTAGAGATAATCTATCTGAAAAATTTGAAGACATTAAAGGGATTCTCTCTAATTTGAAAAAGAATGACTTGTTAATAATTGAGGACTGGTGTGAGAATTTTGGAAGAGCCAAATCAAAAGACATTAATTTGATGGAGAAATTGGCAGAAAGTTTTGATAGTTTCAGGATTATAATAACCTCTGAATCATATGAAGATGCTTCCGGAGAAAATAAAGGATTTCAAGGTTTTATGTTTAGAGGGGGGAAAACAATAGAAGATTCATTTAGAACAGTGTGGATTTCAAAAATCAATAACCAATATCAAAAAATATTAATTTCGGACGGAGAAAATGAGTTAGTTGCAGAATCTACAAGAAATGGATACAAATTAATTAACTAAGTTTACCAATTAATTTCTCTAAATCTTTAATTGCTTCTTCACTGGGCTCAGATAATTTCTCAGGTTGTCTAGCACTTCCAGAATATTGTTGTTCATTAGAAATGTTTGCACCTTTACTTAGTTTGATCATAAGGATGTAATAAGACATTATCAAGGCAATTATTACTAGTAACAAACCTACTAAAAAATCGATACTCATGATTTCACCTAAATTAAATTCGGATTGGTTCACCTAATGAAAGTGGGCGTGAGAGATGTCTGCGCTGTGATGGCGATGGCTCTACCCATCCATTAGTAAGTTCAAGGTCATTTAAATTAATATCTTCAAACAGCCAATGTTTATCGGTGGTTCTTTGACAAAATATGCACCTTAACGGTTGATTAACGCCCGCACTTCTCATAGTTTTATTATTGCAGCAAGTAGGCCTACCAGTTACTCTTGGTACTGAAGATTCCACCCTTAATCTTTCTAGATGTATGCTACCATCTGGAGATTCTAAACCTAACCAATTAATTCTATCGCCTGGGATTAATTTTCTCAATAAACGATTAACATCTCCACCTTCTTTGAATGCTACCAAAGTTTTGCTACCTCCTCTGAATGTAACCTCTAAGCTTGAATGCGCTCCTTTTGTTTCCATAGGGTGTGTTAGAACTGTTGAGGTTGAGAAACCGCTTACGTGGTCGTCGCTAAGTTGATTGGTTCTATGAATTGCAAATCTTTGACATTTCTCAACATCCGAATTTGATTGAAGCCATTCATGTGCTGAAAGAACAGATTCAGGATTTGAACCTCTAATGCCATAAAGTACTGGGCAAGGAGTTCTTGGCGCAATTAGGCCCTTTTCTTTAGTTGGATCACGATTAACAAATGTTTCAGGATGTTTTATTTCCATTTCCTTAACAATTGATGATGAAATCTCTCTCTCTTTCCCGATGTTATTGGGATATCTCCAAGCTATCAGTTCCCAAGTAGATTTGTCATGGGGTTTCCAAGCCATAGCAGAAGATGCTCCAATTAGCCCCCAATCAGAATTTAAAGTCATTTTATTAATATCTAGAAGTTTCTCTATTCTATCAGAAATCTCTACTTTTTGTCGTACTGCTTCCCAATAAAGGTCTTCATTTATTTCTTCAAAAGAATAAATTAATGCAGGAGATGTACGAGGGTCAATTTCTCCTTCTAATTTCAAATTATCTTCTAACTCTATGAAAAATGAATTTAATAGTTTCTCAAAATCTGGTA
>CACJKA010000025.1 GCA_902593945.1 uncultured Candidatus Poseidoniales archaeon
AATCACATCCCTCGCTCCTTCCATCAATTTCACACCAGAAAAGCACCTCATTATTTCGTCCATATGAATTTTTTCTTGAATATCTAACCATAATTTGACATCTAATTCCATAAACTCATCGTCTGTAATTTCCTTCTCAAGAAATTTCGCTAGATTTTCTTTATTGTTTGTACCGAAATAGTTGTGTATTTGTTGCCAAGATGAAGTGATATCTACTAATACTCCATCACAATCGAAGACAACAGCTTCCACTTCATTCATGTCATTACGAGTGATGGCGTACCTATGAATTGTTGTTAGTTAACAATAAATTATTTTTTATTTTTAGAATAAATAATAGATGGTTTGATTGCTAAGATGCTTCTCCGAGTATTGTGAGGAAGCAAGAATCTATTGATGGGGCAATTAAAGTCAAGTTGCTATTTTTTGGACCATTGGCAGAGAAATTAAATCAGAGATCAATAGAATTATCTTTACTCTATGGCACGACTATCAATCAGATAATTGATCGTTTTGAACTGAAATCTATGATTTCTGACGGATTAGTAGTGGCATTGGATGGAGACATTGGTGTAGATTTAGATACTGAAGTAAAAGATTCTTCCGAAATTGCCTTTTTACCACCAGTTTCTGGAGGTTGAGGGCATTTTTCGCCGAAGACTTTGAAGGTTGCTACCTCTTCAGGTTTGATATGGGAATCTTAGGTAGTCAAGAAATTGTAATTCTTGTAATAATGCTTGCAATCATTTTTGGAGCGAAAAAGATACCCGAATTAGCTAGAAATGCAGGCCGTGCAAAGGGTGAATTTCAGAGAGGACTACAAGAGGGTATGTCAATTGCTGGAGAAGATATCGATCGTGGTGGAATGACTAAGGAACATCTTGACGAATCAGAGTAATCATCTTATTCTCTTTAATTTAAGTTCAGAACCGCAGTCTTCACATTCTCCCCAGTCTGATTTTTTCTGATTAGGTTTTCCTGGTTGCGAATATATTTTTTTGCAAGCGATACATCTCAATTCCCATTTCCAAAGTTCCTTAATTCCTTTTGTGGATACAGTTTTCCATTCTATGCCAGCCTTTTCTGCCAGATTTTGTAATCTATAATCGTCCGTTACTAAAGTTTTCTTCAGATTGATAGATAGAGCAAGAATTCCTAAATCAATTTTAGATAATCCCGCCATGTCTCCTGTTGAAATGGCCAAATTTGTAGCAATTTCTAGACTTTTTTCGTCAGGTTCTATCCATATTAATTCGGCAGAATCAATTTTAATCTCCTTTTTTGGATATATTTTACATAATTCAATCTTTTGCGAAGGAATAGCGTAGCATCCATTCAACCTAATAATCGGCCAAGAAATCAAGGCCGCAGTATCCAGAACTTCTTTCACCACAACGCTGCGAGTGGTTGCCTACATATCAGTAATAGGTGTGATTTAATGAATTATATTCGGAAAATGTTCATTCGCATAGTGATACGGGAGCCACTTGAGAGATATGAGTCCGAGCGATTACTTTCAACCATTTGTTGATTGGGCAGATGGTTTTGGATTAATTGGTTTAGCATTAGTTTCTGCCACAGAAGCAGCCTTTCAGCCAATACCCCCCGATGTCTTAGTCATTCCAATGGTTATAGAAGCAGATAGTATACTAGGAATTTCATTAATTGTTATTGTTGCAACTCTGAGTAGTGTTTTAGGTGCATTTTTTGGTTATGGAATTGGTTACTATGGGGGAATACCTCTTTTGGAGCGTTTTGTAAGTGATAGCAACATTAACCGATTAAACTTCTTGATTGAAAAATACGGTTCAGCAGGTGTTTTCATTGCAGCAATATCTCCAATTCCTTACAAGGCACTTGCCTGGATAGCAGGGGCGGGAAGAATGGATTTACGACTTTTTGCATTGGCGGGTATTTTTGGCAGAGGTATCAGATTTGGTTCAGTAGGATTTCTATTGGGAGTTTATGGAGAATCAGTACAGAGTTCTTTAAACTGGTTTAATTTCACATTAATCTCTATATTTTGTATAATTTTCTTTATACCATTAATGAGGTGGTGGAATAGCATTGATACAGAGGTCAAACATGAAGCATAATTCTCTCCTATCTGTCACATTGGTTTTTTTATTCTTGATTTCAATATTTTCTGTAATTATCAATGACAATGAATTATTAGATTTGGATACAAGTAAGACACATGAAACTATTGTATATACGGATAATCATACAATTTTAGAGATAGGTCCTGGATCAAGAAAAGCAATTTTGGAGTTGCCAGGTGGACATAATATTAGTCATAAATTACCCTTGGTTGTTGCTTTACACGGTTATACAGGATCAGGATCAGGTGTATCGAATTTCTTTGATTTAATAGATAGCGTTCATGAAAATGGTCATCTTTTACTAAGGCCCGACGGTACAATTAGTATAACCGGCCAAAGGTTCTGGAATGCAACAGATGCCTGTTGTAATATTTGGGGGCAAGATGTAGATGATGTATCATGGCTGACAGCTTTAATCAATGAGGCGATAACATACCATGGGGCCGATCCAGAAGGAATCGTACTTGTGGGGCATTCAAATGGTGGATTCATGGGCCATCGTATGGCTTGTGAAAGAGGATACATGATTAGGTCTGTAATTTCTTTAGCAGGTGCAACACATTATGATTTCAATGATTGTCCAAATACCGGTTATCCAAATGTATTGCAAATCCATGGTACATTAGATTCGGTTATTTCTTATGATGGAGGTAGTATACTAGGGAATAATTACCCGTCTGCATCGCAAACAGTTTTTTCTTGGGCCAATCGGTCCGGATGTGATTTATCTTACACTACAGTTAATCAATTAGATTTGATTTCTCCTAGTGGGGAAAATGACACTATTGAATATGAACATTTGAATTGCAGCTTTGGTAACCGTGTATCATTATGGGAAATTCCCAATGGAAGTCACTCACCTCAGATTTGGAGTTCGAGTGACGATGATTTCTCATCTACAATATTAAATTGGGGGCTTAGTGGTTATTTTCCAGATTCTGATGGTGATGGCGTTAGAGAT
>CACJKA010000026.1 GCA_902593945.1 uncultured Candidatus Poseidoniales archaeon
AAATAATCTGATTCAAATTGATCAAAAGATAAATTTACAGATGAATATGGAATATGATTCAAGTATTGATTCAATACATGGACCTCAACATTCCACATTAAATCGAGAATGCTGTCGCTTGTTGTGAATTCAACATTATCTACTTCTTCACTCACTAGGGAAGGAGATATCCACCTGAGATGGCTACTCGATTTTAGTTCAACTTGATTAAGGAAGATACTAGGAGCTATGCTATTAGAAATATTGACCATACTATTTTCCAAACTAACTGGAGCAAATAATAAATCTAAATTTTCACCTTCTAATTGTGTATGATCTACTAACTGGAAACCCATTTTCCCCGAGTCATAACAGTCAGATGAGGCGAAAACCATTGAGTTGTTAATGTAGGATGTCATATCACCTTTAGCTTTCCAATAGATGCCACATACTTCGCTTGACAATTGCAATGAGTTAATTTCTGCATCTACATTATTTAGTTTCATGGCTTCTCTATCATCGGAACAATCTCCAGCATCTTCAAAATCGCATGCGCTAAATATTGTAATATTGTCAAGAATTATATTACCTTGATGAGAAATTCCTGAATTATCAATATCTAGTGAGGGATTTTGTATCGAATCAACAATTATTAAATCTATTAGTTGTAAATCAATACTATCTCTAACTGTAACGCCCCATTCATCATTGAAACTAGAACACATATAGCAAGAAACATTCTTACCCCCACTTACTACATCATTAGATTCCTCGAAGTAGAATCCTGAACCTAAACTGGATGATAGGCTATTAATTCCATTTCCTGAAGTAACGATATATTCCAGCTCAACATTACTAGAATCTTTAACAGATATTCCATGACCAGTATTATTGAAACTATGAACGGCATTTACATCAGGATGAAATTCTCTGAAATCAACTCCGCTAGCGCCATTATCAGAGATATTCCAATTAGACCCTTGAACTCCACCTTTCCATAATAAAACACCAGAACCAGAAGAATTCCTAACAACTAAATTGTTCAAAGTTGGAGGACCAGAAGTCCCCCAATTTGATGATCGCCAGAATAGTCCTGCTCTATCGTTAAAAGGCACTGAAAATCCATTTTCTCCATTGTCTAATAATGTTAAATTGTTCACTACCATGGAAGAATCAATCATATATGCCCTAAATCCAACTACTGGATTATTCTCAATTAATGCACCTTCAATTCTTATTCCACTAGTATTCACATCTAGTGCTGCAATACCAAGTCCTGGAGTCTTTGCATCAGATCCCCCTGTACCTCTAATTACCAAATTTGTGAAAACTGCATTCATTGGAAGATTAGAAAATTGACTATGGTTATATTGTTCAACCATAACGCCGCGATACTGGCTATCTTCAACTACAACATTAGAGAATGTGGGCCTTGTATTCCATCCCTGTGTAATATGTCTAACATAAATTCCATTATCTGAACGTGTGATACTGGAGTCAGTGATCAATGGCAGTGAGTCTTCAACCCAAATCCCTGCAGCTATAGACGTCGTAGCCCCACTAATATTGCTAACATGAAGATTGCTAATAATCCCTCCAGAATTGCCCCAATAATTCAAACCACGGGTTACTAAATCATTGATAATTGCTCCATTTACAATGGGACTTGATGATGCACCTACTGATAGACCAATACCTTTTCTCCAATTTGTATTTAGAGGAATATCTTGACCCCCTCCTTCAATTATTAAATCATTATCTGCAGGAAATCTAGTGTAGAGAATTCTAGGATATTCTTCGTTTGTGAGCGATATAAACGGATAGGATTTATCGTCTTTTAATCTAGAATTATATTTTGGTTTATGCTTACGAATTAATTCTCTTTCAAGAACCAGCGCTTCATTAGGATTCTGAGTCGCAATAAAATCAATTTTTTCTGAATTTGTTACTAGCTTAGGTATCATTTTCCGATCAGGATTTTTTGAGAAATAAGATTTCACTCTTTCTTTCAGATTATTAGCTTTACCAACATATAATACACGTTCATTTTTTTGCTTAAAAAGATATACTCCGGGCTTACTCGGAAAATCAATTTGACTCCTCTCGAGCGCCATAACAGTATGAACGGGATAGGTGAATACCCATGAACCCTAGACCTACTCGAGTGTCATGCTCAGCGACACTGAGAGGGGTATTCTCTCCCGGCTTTCAGAGTTTGGTGAAGAAATAGAAGGTAGTTGGGATGTACCTAGATCACTTTCATTACCCGGTCTTGCAAATTCTCTTGGCCTTGTTCGATCCTCACTACATAAACCATTGACTAGACTTGAAGAAGAAGGCCTAATCTTCACTCGCGTTGCCCATGTAATTGGGGGGGGCTCTCGAAAAAGGAAAGTTGTTCATATTACTGCTCTTGGTAGAGAAAAAGTCAGTACTCTTGGAAATATTACTCAAATTAAATCAGGAAAATCATTTGGACAAATTCCTGAATTATCTAGACTATTTGGTAGAGGAACTGACAAGAATAATTTAACTAAATTGATAACGGATGCGAGTAGTATTTTTTTGAGCGGTCTACCAGGAATTGGTAAAACAAGTCTTGTCAGAAATCTAGTTTCAGAGATACTCGATTTAGGATGGACAGTGAGGTGGGCCACTTGTTATTCAAATACAGACATATCAGATATTGCTTTTCAATGGACAGAGAAGAAATCTTTACGTGATATATCAGCTTTAACAACATACTGTGGGAAAAATAAAAATTTACTAATAATTGATGAAATCCAAGAAGTTCATTCTAGACATATCGAAGGTATAGGAAAACTGCTAAATCAGCTAAAAGATAGTCGAGCAGCAGTATTAGTAATAGTTCGTTCACCAAATCCTTTCAATTACATAGAAGGATTTTCTGAATATCGCTTATTAGGATTG
>CACJKA010000027.1 GCA_902593945.1 uncultured Candidatus Poseidoniales archaeon
ATTAATTATCTCGCCGCCTTCTATATTCGGAGACTCTTCGATATTATCGTCAAGTAACCATTGGAAAAAATTACTGGAATAATATAAATTTACAGGTTCTTCATGAATGGTAATTATTCTAATATCGGTATATGCTGAACCCCCTGAATTTGAGCCTGAAATAGTGTGATTACTATCTCCAAGTTGCTGGACAGTACCTGAAATACCGCCAGAAGCAAGAATCTCAAGACCTAAGGGTAAAGCAGGGATAACTTCCCAATTTTCAATCAAACCCCCTGAGTTATATGGACTACTGATGCCGCAAGGTTTTGAAATTGTACAAAATATTTCATTAGCAGAATAAGTAATATTCTCAGGTGGTTGAGATAAAACCTCTATATCGATAATATATACACTAGAGCCTACTATATTTTTACCAATTATTGTGTAACTGGTGAGTAAGCTTTCCGACTCAGGCACACCAGAAATGACACCTGACTCTAAATCTAAACTAAGCCCCTCAGGTAACCTAGGATTAATTAGCCAATTCTGCGGCCCGTCTCCAGTAAAACTAGGAGTTAATGCTTGCATCTCCTGACCTACTACAAGTAATAATGATTCTTCACCATAATCTAGATTTTTTGGAGAGATCATCAATCTGCAATAGTCACCAGTGAAAACTTGATTGAAAAAACAATCCTCTTCAGTAACTTCACTAATTTCGCAATCAGGATTATTTGGATCTAATTCACAATTAACCAATTCGGAACCAGATTCTTCGCCGCCAAATAATGACAAACAACCAGGGCTTAGAATTAGGAATGCCAACAATATAGCGATGACTCTAATTGAACGCACATTATTGGTATCAAAGATTTCTTCATAAAGTATCTGTTAAGATAGTTATTCTAAATTAGGATACGCTGGTCCACTTTCAAAACAATATCTAACATTCTGAAAATCTGATTTGAATGACTTTACATCGGATTTAATTTTAGAAGGGTCCTCATTTTGGATTAGAGCTCTAGCGAAGAAACGAGCGACATCGATCATCTCATCGGACCTCATCCCCACCCTAGTCAACTCAGGCACACCAAGTCTCAATCCACTTGGTTGCATTGCTTTAGTATCTCCAGGAAGCATGTTCATATTTGTTATAATTCCTGAGTCCTCTAGTATTTCTGCTGCTTTCCTTCCTGCACCTGAATCAATATCTCCATGTCTTGTCAATACCTGATGACTTTCAGTGTAGCCTCTATCTTCTGCCAATACATCAAAACCTTCAGCAGCCAATGCTGAGGCTAAAGATTGCGCATTAGCAACAATATCTTTAGCATATTCTACGCCAAACTCCTCGAACTCTGCAAGGGCCACAGCCTTACCAGCTACGTGATGAAGATGGTATGATGAACAAGTTCCGGGAAAAATAGAATTGTTTAATTTACGATGGAACTTTTCGTCCGAAGAATTTGATAAAACAAATCCTCCTTGAGGACCAGGAAACGTCTTATGGCTACTCCCAGTCATCACATCTGCCCCCTCTCTCAGAGGATCTTGGAACTTACCACCAGCAATTAATCCAAGCACATGCGCACCATCATACATTACTTTTGCACCCACTTCATGAGCAGCATCTGAAAGTTCTTTCAGAGGAGTTGGGAAAAGAAAAACAGATTGACCGAAAAGAGCCAAACTAGGAGATGTTTCGCGGATAAGTTTCACAGATGCATCTACATCTGGCTCCATCCTATCTATATCCCAAGGATAGGTGACAAGGCTCAATCCTCGAACACCAACTGCGCCCATTCTTGCATGAGAAATGTGTCCTCCGTCTGCGGTCGATACTGCAGTAATTGTCTCCCCTGGTTTTACTAAAGCCTTCAAAGATGCCATATTTGATACAGTTCCAGATGTAGATTGTATATTGGTAAAACTACAATTAAAAACTCTTTTAGCTGATTCAATACCAATAGATTCTATGGTATCAAAATCATCACAACCCTGATAATATCTTTTGCCAGGTAATCCTTCAGCATACCTACCATGGAGATCAGAATTAACAGCAGCTGCAACCATTGGAGATATTATATTTTCACTAGCAATCATAGGTAAACTATCTCGATAATGAATACCAGAGGATTTTACTGATTCAAGAATTTGGGTGGCTTGGGTTCTCGCGTCCATGACACTTCATGGAGAACAGGTCAAAGAGTTTAGCGGAAGGAAGTTCTCTGAAGATATATAATGGTAGAAGAAAAAATGTTAATCAATGATGCATAAAATGAGCAAATAAAGATTTAAACCCAATAAATACAATAAGTAGTAATTACACGAAATAATGTATGAAGGGTAGAAAACGAATGACTGTGATTTTGGTACTATTACTAATGTTATCTGTTTCTGAAACTACTTTCGGATATAGTAGCGGAGTCACAGGGTCGTCGACAAATGGTTGTGGATGCCACGGAAGTAGCGGAGGGATGACTCCTACTCTTTCTGGGATACCAAGTGCAGGTTACGAAGGAAATACTTCTTATTCATTGAATATTGGAGGGACAGGGGGGCCTTCCGGAACTAAAGGTGGATTTAATTTAGATGCAAATTTAGGTTCTTGGTCGAATCCTGGTAACAATGCTAAATTACAAAATGGTGAAGTCACACATTCTAATTCAAATTCAAGATCTTGGAGCGTGACATGGACGGCACCCTCTAATGGTTCTGGGAATGTCACATTTTCGCTTGCAGTAAATTTTGTTAATGGTAACGGAGGAACTTCTGGAGATGACTGGGCCACTAATTCTTGGATAGTTTCTCAGCAAATAACTTCTAATGGCGACTCTGATGGAGATGGTTGGTCTGATTCTGATGAAGCAGCTTGTGGAACCGACTCCTCGGACAACACATCAATCCCTACCGAT
>CACJKA010000028.1 GCA_902593945.1 uncultured Candidatus Poseidoniales archaeon
TGCATCCAATGAAAGATTATCTAACCAAGTACTCAAAATATCGTCAATAAAAAATGAAAGGGAAATAGAAATTATTACCACTACAAAAGCACTAATTCTAATTATCTTATATAACTCAGAGAAATGTTCCGAGAAAGCCATTTTTTCATTCGAATAAGGTTGCATTTCAAAGTATATCCTTAACTTTAGGCTTGGCTCTTGCAGCTAATATTGTTCGGTAAAAACAGTAAGCAAACCATCCACTGACTAAGAATGTAAATCCAATTACAAAACTAGTAAGATCTGTGACATTTTGCGCCTCAGGGTCTAAAACAGCTCTAGGAGGGAATTCTATTACTGCATCTTCTGCCAACCACCTAACTGCAATTGCAAATGATGCTAAACTGAAGAATAATTGCCTCAATGCTTGCGGATAAGCTAATTCTGCCGCTAAATACTCAGGCCCATCATCATATTTTCTTTCTAGTATCTCTCTTTGTACGAGTGCACCAACGATTAATGCTGTTAGACTGAACCAGTAAAACATACTTCCTTGTTCATAAATCTTCATAGAAAGTGCTTCTTGCCTCTTGGCTTCTTTCTCGGCATCAGTTTCTTCGAGAAGGAACAATGAATCATAATCTCCAACTGAAATTGTTCTTGTGGATAATGTTGCATCATCTTCACCTTCTTCTATAGTTCCTGGGGGGCTGATGGAAAATGCTAGTAGATTCCAGTAATCTTCAGTATCAGGTACACCAGCGCCATCTACAGAATTTCCTGCTAACCAGAAATTTACTGTTCCACTGTCATTTGAAGGTGCAGTCCAAGTAACTACCCAAATTCCATCTGAATCTGTAGCGCTATGAGAGATATCTGCCTCGGTATCTACTGCAATACGGATATCTTGGTCTTCATTCCAGGAAAATACACCTACAGAATCAGATGACAATAAAAATCCTGCTTTGGAATTTCCATCACCACCAGAAAGCGTCAATGAATCTGCAACTTTGATACTAAACTCATAACTTTCACCTAATTCATACATAATTGGGACACTAGTAATCATCACAACTGCTCTCTCTGAGACTGCACCATTATTGTGACAAGAGCACCCATATTTCACCGTTGGATCTCCGTCTTGATTTAGGTACGGAGGGCCTCCGCTGTTTCCTAAAGCAGGAATTGCAGCCATGCCTATAATCAAAAGAACGACTAAGGCTTTGGAGTTGATGCTCGTCATGCAGTACACCTATGTTATTTCGAGTGTTGACTACCACATAACCGTTGCTTCACAATGATTCTTGAATTAATTGTTTTACAAATCCTTAATTGCACTGTTTAACTCATTCATCATCTTCTTCCCATCGCCAAATAGCATCATAGTTTTATCTTCATAGAAAAGATCGTTGTCCACTCCTGCATAGCCTACTGAAAGACTTCTCTTAATGATTACAACAGTCCTTGCTTTATCAGCGTCAATAATGGGCATACCCGCCAAAGGACCTTCTCCACTTCTAGCAGCAGGGTTACAAGTATCATTTGCACCAATAACAACTGCCATATCACATTCAGGGAACTCTGGATTAATATCATCCATCTCAATAAGTTGATCATATGGCACATTTGCCTCTGCAAGAAGGACATTCATGTGACCGGGCATACGGCCTGCAACTGGATGAATTGCATACTTGACCTCAGTTTGGAATCTTTCTTGAAGAAGATCTGCAAATTCTTTGACTTGATGCTGACATTGGCTTACCGCCATTCCATATCCGGGCACGATTATCACTTTCTGTGCACCGTCTACCATCATTGCAACTTCTTCCGCGTCAGAACCAACCTTTGTCCTAGTAAGTGTTTCTTTTTCAGAACCGCCGAATGATTTGAAAAGAACATCAGGTAATGTTCTATTCATGGCTTTACACATAATAAAAGTCAGTATTAGTCCGGATGCGCCGACTAATGAACCTGCTACAATTAGTACACTATTTCCAATGATGAAACCTGTAAATGCAGCAGCTATTCCTGAGAAGGAATTTAGTAAAGAGACAACTACGGGCATATCTGCTCCACCAATTGGTAAAACAATAATTACACCCAAAATACTAGAGATTATTATAATTGCAAATAATATTTCTTGATCGCGAGGGTCTGAAATACTCAAATAAATTAATGCTAGAACAGAAAATACCAACAGAACCTTGACGTAATTTAGCCATGATGGGCCCCAGGTTGGTGTCCTAAACCATTTACCAAATATTTCCACTCCTCCCTTGAGTTTGAACATTGCTAGAATCGAACCAGTAAGCGTCATCCAGCCTACTAAAGCAGAGAGACCTGCTGCGACCATCAAAACTTCTAATTCTAATCCAGAAGGTAATAATAAGTCTTCATTTTCTATGTATTTCCATGACTCTGAGAGAGCTACCAATGCAGATGCAGCACCTCCAAATCCATTGAATAATGCAACTAATTCCGGCATACCTGTCATTTCAACTTTAACTGCCATAATGTAACCAATTAGAGAACCGACTAGTATACCTAAAATGATAAGAGTCCATTGTGCACCTCCTTCTAGGTGCATATCCGCTACAGTTGTTAAGACTGCGACTAGCATTCCCATTGCACCTAATTGATTACCTGCTGGCGCAGTTCTCGGATGACCTAATTTCTTTAGACCAAGGATAAATAATGATGCAGATATCAAATAACCGATTGAGACCCATTCACTAAAAATCATGATTAGTCCTCCTTTCTCTTATTTTTTCCGGCAATCATATTCAACATTCGATTGGTTACAGCAAAACCACCGATTACATTGATCATTGCTAAAACTATAGCTAGAAATG
>CACJKA010000029.1 GCA_902593945.1 uncultured Candidatus Poseidoniales archaeon
TCGAAGTCGATGCTTTAACCATTAATCTAGATCCTGGTGCTGAGAGAGTACATTATGACCCTGAATTTGATGTTCGCGATTTAATATCTCTATCAGATGTAATGTCTGAATATGATTTGGGGCCAAATGGGGCACAGATTCTTGCTGCTGACTTAGTAGCGGCACAAGCAGAAGATGTTTTTGATGAAATAGAAGGCATTTCTGGAGACATATTAGTTGTCGATACTCCTGGTCAAGTTGAGCTCTTTGCATTTAGAGAAGCGTCTAGTCATCTAGTACAAGTTATAGGCCAAGGAAGAGCTTGTTTGGTATTCCTATTCGACCCTATGCTGTCACAAACTCCCAGCGGATTTGTCTCACAAATGTTATTGTCATCAATAGTTCACTTTAGATTGGGGTTACCTACGGCAAATTTCCTTTCTAAATCTGATCTTTTGGAACCGGAAATCTTGGAAAAGATAATTGAATGGGGTGAAAATCTAGATGTTTTAGAAGCTGCTCTGTATGAAGAATCTGCAGCTCAAAGCCTTGACCAGGCACATACTGGGCAAAGAGCGGAATTTGCTATTGGACAACTTAGAATGATGCAACATGCATCAATACAACCGGGATTAATACCGTTATCAAGTGAAGAAGAAGATGGACTAGCAGACGTACTAACATTTGCACAGTCTCTTTTCGGAGGGATGGCAGACTCAAGAGATGGTTTCCAAGGAGATATTGAACATGAATTATGAAAAAAGAGATTTGATGGCTATAGATGATTTAAAAGAAGATTTGCCAGAGATAATTAATTGGGCAATTAACCTGAAAAATGATAATGAAATGTCAGATGGTTTCAAACCTTTAGAAGGCATGACAATTGGCTCAATTTATGAAAAACCTTCTACAAGAACAAGAGTCTCATTTGAAGTAGGGGTGAATAAATTAGGAGGGCAACCCCTGACTTTATTGTCAAATGATATTCAATTAGGTAAAAGTGAGTCTGTTTCAGATACTGCCGCAGTACTATCTAGATATCTAGACGGAATTACTTACAGGTGTTTCAAACACTCTGATGTAAAATTACTTGCAGAAAGTTCATCAGTACCAGTAATCAATGCATTATCAGATATGCATCATCCATGTCAGGCGGCTGCAGACTTAATGGCGATTACAGAAAATAAAAATGACCTGAATGGACATATTTCTTGGGTAGGTGATGGAAATAATGTTCTACACGATTTATTACTTGCTGGCGTAATTTTAGGACATGACGTGAAATATGCTACTCCTGAAGGAATGGAACCCAACCAAGAAGTAATTGACAGAGCAGTAGAAATCGGTAAAGAAACAGGAGCGAAGGTAATCGCAACAAATGACCCTATTGAAGCAGTAACTGATGCAGGAGTCATCTATACAGATATTTTCGTTTCTATGGGTGAAGAGCACTTGAAAAATAAGTTCGAAGCATTCAAAGGATTTCAAGTAAATGAGAAACTGGTATCTCATGCAAATGATAATTATTTGTTTATGCATTGTTTACCCGCTCACAGAGGTGAAGAAGTAACTGACGGAGTTATTGATTCAAAGAATAGTATTGTTTTTGATCAGGCAGAAAATAGGATGTGGGCACAAATGTCACTTCTTACATATATGTGTAATCCAATTGCTTGGGAAACATATAGAGATTTATATTAATGAACTAATTATAAGTCCCAATAGAGTTAATTGTAACGATTTTTTGATTAAAAGTTGTGCATTCCGATCTTCAGCATATGCTAATTTTCTTTTGACTAAGAATATAACCATCAACCCAGGGATTGCCAACAAAAGATGATGTGGAGGGAATATCTCTAATGCAAATGGAGCTAATATTGCAACCATTGTAAATAACAATATCACCCACGCTAATATTCTAGTTTTTTCCACACCTATTCTCATACCAAGCGTGTTTCGACCCTCGTCACCACCCATATCCTCGATATCCTTTACTATTTCTCTGGCTAAGTTATATGAAAATCCGATAAAGAATAATGAGATGACGCGAGGATGTGTTAGATCAAAAACTCCCGCGGCTCCAAATAAGATTACCATGCCTACCGATAAACTAATTGCTATATTTCCAGGCAATCCTTTCTCTTTAAGTTTCAAACTGTAATTACTGGAAGATTCATAATTAGTGAGAAGAAAAATTGCCATTAACCATATTAATATTGAAGGGAACCAATTTTCAAAACCATCTTGAATAGTGGATGATATATATCCTGCATAAACTAGGCAGAATAGAGAAAAACACATTAAAACCGCGGTAACAGTTTTAGCATTATTAAGAGAAATTTTACCACTAGGGAGTGGTCTAGTGGGTTGGTTTAATTTATCGATCTCAATATCTAAAATATCATTTAATGCATTCCAAGAACACATGAATGCCCAAACTGATAACCCATGTAAAATTGTAATAGATGCTAAATCTCCCTTTGGAGCTTCTCCTAAAGCTAGCAACGAGCCAAATATTACGCCTATAAGTCCCGTAAGAGAATTACCAAAACGGAATAATCTAAACCATGAACTAACAGTAGACTGCTCACTCATGAACCTCTTATCGAGTCATCAGACTTGACTTCTTCCCTGTTAGAAACTCATATGGTCACAATTTGCGAGCTTAACGACCAAATGCAAACAGTATAGATACTTCCTCTAAATTGGCCTCTAACGTGCCCTATTTTCTCAAACCGATTATCTTTAGCTAAGATATTTCCAACCTGATTCATAGTTGCCCCCCATTTGAAACGGCTATTTAGATGATCGAAAATCTCAACAGTATTGGCGGTATTGTTTTC
>CACJKA010000030.1 GCA_902593945.1 uncultured Candidatus Poseidoniales archaeon
GATTGTTGACGAAAAAGCGGCCAAGGCATTTGGAATCCGTGAAGGACAGGTCACCGCAATGATACACACTGGATCTAGAGGTTTAGGGCATCAGGTTTGCTCGGATCATGTGTCGAATATTGAACAACACTACTCAAAAAAAGAAAAATCATGGTATGCTGAGAAGTGGAATATGGAGATACCAGATAGGCAATTAGCTGCCGCACCTATATTCAGTAAAGAGGGACAGCAATATTTTGATTCTATGTCTGCTGCAGGAAACTTCGCATTTGCAAACCGTTCAACCCTTACTCAAAGATTAAGGAACATTCTGAGAGATGAAATTAGGATAGATAGTGATCTTAAAGTGATATATGACGTTAGTCACAATATAGCAAAAATAGAAAATCACAAAGTCCATGGAGTCTCTTGCGAATGCTGTGTTCATAGAAAAGGCGCTACAAGATCACTTGGAGGAGATCACTCTGAACTGGCAAGAAAGTTCTCAGGAATTGGGCAGCCAGTTCTTGTTCCAGGAGACATGGGGACTGCTTCATGGGTTTTATCTGGACCTGAGAGTGGAGGGAATGACGCCTTTTCATCATCATGTCATGGCGCTGGAAGGAAACTTTCTAGAACTGCGGCAAGAAATCAAATAAATTCTTCAGAGTTAAGGAAGCAACTTGAAAGTAATGGAATCAATGTCCACACAAAAACACCTAACGTTCTTTCAGAAGAAGCCCCAGATGCTTACAAAGATGTTGATGAAGTAATAAGACTGACATGTGAGGCAGGTCTAGCCAGACCGGTAGCTAGAATGAAACCATTTGCTGTAATTAAAGGATAACTATTTTTTCTGGTAATGAATCTCAATGACATCATCATCTAGCATCAAATAATTTCCAAAATCTTGATTGATTTCTCCATTCACAAACATCACAATTTCATGCTCTGAATCTACCTTATTATCAAGAATTTGATCAGAATTAAACACCTCTCCCCAGATATTGAAAAATGCCCCAATAGGTGCTGAAATCTGACTCGGAGTTTCAATATGAAGCCTTCCGGAATCATCATGAGTATGGATACCCCTCATTCCATCGGGGCATTTTGAATCCTGTATTCCTATATCCTGAGGTATATACTGCTCATTACCATTAATTATTATCGATAAACTACTATGTGTATGGCTAATATCACTAGAATGGCTACCAAGGCAGGTTTCTTCAATCGGCCAAGAATCATTTTCAATCAAATCAGTATTGCCTGTTGTACTCAAAATTACGAAAACTACTGTTGCAGCAATTGCTCCACCAAACAATATCTTTTCTAAATCCATGACAATGCGAGTACGGTAGTTCTCTTGAACTATGAGGTCATACGGATATCAATGACAGTATTGGGGGATAGACCTACCTACTGGGAAGTAGCGAAAAAAGAGCTATCGAATAATGACAAAATACTTTCAAAAATAATAGGAAAATACGAGGATTTGGAATTGATTTCAAGAGGTGATATGTTCTTTACACTAATTAGATCAATAATAGGTCAACAAATCTCTGTTAAAGCTGCTTCTACTGTGTGGTTAAGATTGACTGAAAAAGTTGGAGAGATTACTCCCGAAAATATTCTATCTACTGACTTTGAAGATTTAAGAAAATGCGGATTATCTCAAAGAAAAACAGAGTATATAATTGGAATCTCGGAATCTTGGAATGAATATAGTAATTTTGATTGGGATAAAATGAACGATGAAGAAATTATTGAAAAATTAGTAGAATTAAGAGGGGTAGGGAAATGGACCGCAGAGATGATTTTGATATTTACACTTCTTCGGCCCGATGTTTTTCCAATAGGGGACATAGGGATGATTAGAGGAATTGAAAAATCATATAAATCAGGAGAAAAAATGTCTAAAGAAGAGTTGGATGAAATTTCGAAAAAATGGATCCCTTGGAGGACAGTCGCTTGTTGTTACATGTGGAGAACAATAGATCCTGAGCCTGTAGAATATTGATTACATACAGTATCCGCGTCTTGGTTGATTTGGGATAGTGGGTGCTGCTCCTGATTGGACTCCATCTGCTTCTTCCATTATAACTGTTAGAAGAGTATTGACCAATACTTTCAGGTCTTCAACTTCATTTTTTAGTTCCTCTACAGTTATAGCATCGCTAGTTTCGTTCATCCCAATCCCATCCAAGGAATTTCTTCCTCAAAAGTTATTAGGTTAGTAAATAGCCTATAAAGACAACAGTAAGAAATCATATGAAGATAAGGATTAGTTGGGGTTTGAATTTATCCCAACTATAAATCCTTAATCCTCATCTTCTTCTTCATATTCCCAGTCGCCATCTTCGTATTCTTCTTCATCGTCGTCATAATAATAATCATCATCGCCACGATTACGCATTACCAGAATTGCAACAACCGCTACTGCAATTACAGCAACACCGATTACCATATAGAGACCGGTATTAGATTCCGCTTCTACAGGTAATGGTTGAACATTGATACCAGATAAGTCGATATTATTGCCATTTGCATTATCCCAGTCCATTTCACCAGACTCTGGATCTTCCACAATCAAAACCAATAACGGTTGACCTTCTTTCCAAGATTCCCATTGGAATGTTGCAACAACACTAGAGGATTGAGCGCCCAAATTAATTTCGGTATTCCCTTCTGATAAAGTT
>CACJKA010000031.1 GCA_902593945.1 uncultured Candidatus Poseidoniales archaeon
CCTAAAGTTGACTACATGGTTTCATATGATGTTTATAACGATGGAAATGCATTAGATAGAATGAATATTGAAATTGCCAACTATGACGAACTCAGTGACGAGGGCTTCACACTCAGCCTTCCTCTAGTTAACGTTGAGATAGAATCTAAGTCTCCTCCTGAAAAAGTTAGAGTTCAGATACGAACACCTAAGAACCAAGGATGGACTGATAAATACTATAATTTACAATTTAAAGCAACATCCGATTATTCTGTGCGGACTGAAGGTATCCCTAATTCTCAAATCCAATCAGTTACTCTTTACATCCGTGGAGTTTACCTTCCTGGATTTGAATTAATCGGGACTACAATGATTACTGCATTAGCAGCTGCAGCCATTGCAGGACGATTCAGAGTATACGATAATGAGGAAGATGATGATGATGATGGAGAACTAAGAGTTCTTGATTCTCGTTTGTTCTAATTACTCATTTAAACCCTATAAATTGACTATATCTGTCAACGGGTTGATAACCGATTATTTATCGTGGATGACTGAAGGTGAGTACCAGATGAGTGACAGTGGACTTTTACAAAAGGCGGCATCGCAAAAATCAGAAGGCGAAATCAGTGAAGCATTAGTAGATGCTACTGTAATACCAAACAGTAATTCTTCATCAATAAAAGAGACTGCAATTACTCTATCTTATGGTGCAATTGCTCCATTTTTCATTGTAATGTGGTTTGGAATATATCTAGATTTTATCTCACTAAATATTCTTTCTCCAATAATAATGATCGCATCGTTGGGTTTTGTTTGGTGGAAATTGGATATGGGTATACCTTCCTTTGCCGGAGGCAATGGTCTAGATTTGAAAAAATCCTTTGCAATTTTTGGAACTTATATCATTTTACTTGGTCTCCCATTATTATTATCCACATTTTTGGTTGGAGACATTTCAGTCGGTGATGTAGAATTTGATGATTCAGGAGAAGAACTAGAAATTAAAATTAGACAAAATGGAGGAAGTGGAAGTCATGATGCGATTGTAACAATCTATCATGGTTCATCTTCAACTTGGTCTAATGAATATACATTCAGTATCGATAAGAGCGACGGCCTCGGTGATTATGGAACATTTACAATACAGACATCAGATTTTTATTCAGGGAACGCGTTACCTAGTTTGGATTCGGTATATACTATGTCCATAAATATCGATAACGGTGATACTGTTGTAGAAGATATCGCTTTAGATTCTTTAGTTCTGTCAAGAGACATTACTTCATTATATTCCGTAGCAACACCTTCTATGTCGACAAATTCCGATGATTGCGGTTCAATGGATAGGTGTGTATCTGGAATTTCATTATCCGCATATGTGGGAATAAGCTCTTCAAGTTCTATTCCAGGTGCTCTACCATATGCCGATTACTCATTCACCGCTACTCTATCTCTTGATGGTGATTCTGATGCAATCGAATATCCTGAAGTAACAGTTAATGGCGGTTTTTCATCTGGAAGTGGACCATATGGTGAGGCAACTTGGGACGGTATGGGTGGCCAATATGGTAGTGGTTACATGAGCAATATTGGCTTATTTGGCTCTGAGATAGCATTAATGGGCTCTGAAAGTAATGTTGAAGTTGGTGAAGGAAATATAGTAATCCCTAAGTCCGACTGGTCAGAGAGTGATTATGGCTGTTATCATTTAGATATTAGTCTGAGCTATAGTTATGCAAATAATGCAGGCGATTTATCACATACATCGTATTACTTATTTGATGAATCTGAAAGCAGCGAAGAATCGTGGACTAAAGTAAATAATTGTTGATTAGATCATTCTTCAACATTAAATCTTTGATACACTTCATTTGTAGTTTGGGTAACTCGAATAAATGTTGTACATTTTGGTAAATCTTTAATTCTCCGTGCACCAACATAAGAACATGCTGAACGAACTCCTCCTAGAATTGCCTGGATTGTGGTCGCCAAAGGCCCCCTATAAGGAACTCTGACTTCTTTTCCTTCTGGTGCTCTATGTTTAGCTACTTCACCATAATGTGTTTCCATAGCCTTTGATGAAGACATACCATAGAATGATTTGTACATTTTCCCATTCTTACCTTCTACTAATTCACCACCTGATTCATCATGGCCAGCGAACATCCCTCCTAGCATTACGAAATCTGCTCCTGCAGCAAACGCCTTAGCTACGTGCCCCGGTGATGAACAACCTCCATCTGCCATTACGTGCCCTCCAAGACCATGTGCTGCATCTGCACATTCAGCAATGGCACTAAGTTGAGGGTAGCCCACTCCTGCTACTTTCCTAGTCGTACATACAGAACCCGGTCCTATTCCTACTTTGACAACATCCGCGCCTGAAAGAATTAGAGCTTCTGTCATTTCTCTAGTAGCAACATTACCTGCTATGATTATTTTGTCAGGAAAGTGCCCTCT
>CACJKA010000032.1 GCA_902593945.1 uncultured Candidatus Poseidoniales archaeon
TTTCCCTAAACATCATTGCGTTCAACAAATCATTTGATTGGAATATATCAAGAATAATAATTGTATCACCGAAAAGACCCACATGTCTGTCAGGTTCTGATCTCGGAGTTACTTGACCACTAGGAGAATCAAATCTTAGTATTCCAGGATGAAGGGTATCAATTAATTCTCCATTCTTCCTCATTTCTATAACAACTCCGAGATATCCATCTCCAACCGGATAATCATAGTCTTCTGATTCGAGACTAATTAGTTCCACTTCGGTAAAAGTAAACTCATATCCATCATGTTGTACTGGTTGATCTTTGCTTAATGTAACTAAGTGTGAAGGGTCAGATCTATCAATCAGCGTAGTAGTGAATACGTGTCCAACCAGTAATAATAAGATTCCAAAATGAGATAAGTGTGAACCTAATAATCGAAGCCTAGATGAATTCTTCCTATCCAAAAATCCGTCTTTTCTTAGTTTAGGGGCGACATCTGACAAAGTAATGTAAAGTTGCTTGAGATTTGGTGGAATGGCAAAAATTAGCCATGAAAGTAAGAATATAGAAACTGCACCTCTACTAAAACTCGATGCAAATAATAGCGATGGATCTCCGGGTAAATCGAAATTATCTGCAAAAATACCGATTAATATGGAGAATATGAAGACTAAAGAAAGTAATAAATTACCTGTTTTGACATCTACTGACTTGCCCCAAGTGTACATACTTAGGCCAATCGCCAAAAAAGCAATGAAAGGCGCACCGTAAAATTCGTGAGCTTCTAAATTAGTTCCATCTATCTCTACAGTTAGTAAAATCCATGTAAGAAGGAGATAAGATGCAGTACCATACCAAGTAATTGCTCTTGCAAATTTCATTCTTGCTGATTTATTGTTAAAGGGTAACCATAGTAATTCTAAGTCATCTTCATCATCTGAAAGTAGCCATACAATAAGGAAAGGAGACATACCTGCTATAGCTTGAGGTATGGTTGCAGATGATGACCAACTGGCATAGAACATCAAGACAACTCCAGAGAATATCCATGAAAGAGACGGTTCTTTAGAATCACTTGTGATTAACAAAATCATTATTGAAACTCCCAAAATTGCTATCGCTGTTGATTCAATCCATATAGAAATTGCAAACATTACTACCAATAGTAGAATAGAAAATTCTCTATTTGTTTGGAAAAATATTTTCTTATCTTGTGATTTCAGAGTTTCTATCTGCTGTTTGACTAAGAAATAAACTGTAATAATTCCTAACAATAATATTGCAAACATGTAAGAGGCAAGCTCAAATCCAATTGCACTAGAATCGATAATATACAAAATACGAATATATGGATCTTGACTATCTGTACCTAAACCATCTGCAGCAAAGGCATGTACTGATGCCCAAACGCCATTGGCTCTTGTTACCAATGTTGCATGAATTGCAAGAGCTCCTGAAATTAATCCTAAAGCAGGAGAAATTTTGATTGAAGTTGAGGAGTCATGAGTAGACCTAGCATGAATTATCAACAATAATGCGAACCATGGTAAAATTGAGCCTGTCTCGACTGGATCCCAAGCCCAATACCCTCCCCAATCTAGAACCGTGTAAGCCCAGAGACCTCCGAGGCCTATTCCAATAGTTCCAGCGAAAAATGCTGCACGGGCCCAATGTAATTGAGATTCATGAATCTCTTTAGCAGATTTTCCACTTATTATTCCACCCATTGCAGATGCTGCTGTTGCTATGCAAAGAGAATAATAAAAGAATACTACAGGTGGATGAATTACCATCAAATCAGTTTGTAATAATGGATTGAGTTCACTTGGAGTTACTCCTGCAGAATCAGCAAAAGGATCTAAGAACCAAGAAATTAGTAAGATTCCGAGATTGAAACCATGCATTATCCTAACATCATAATCTAAAATCTCTTTTTCAGTCATAAACCAAGTAACTATTGATAATAAAGCCGTAAATAATAACAATGGTCCAGCACGTCCACCCCATACTGCTGATATTCGATATAATATTGGAAGATCCGCGCCACCATATTCTGTTACTAACTTCAAAGAGGAAAAATCGGATATGAAGGCAAAAACAAGAAAAATGAAGGGAGATGTTTGGGCGAATAATGCTATCGAACGAGGTAATTTTTCTCCCGCATTTTGATATCTAAAAATCTGATTAATAGATGAAAGAATTGCAATAATGAGCAATATCTGCCCATATAATGAAATTATGAAATCACCATCCATAGTATTTGGCACGAGAATATCCAAATGATAGCATCGCGGGAAT
>CACJKA010000033.1 GCA_902593945.1 uncultured Candidatus Poseidoniales archaeon
AGACTTGGTTAGCGAGTATCCCGTAATTTCTTTGAAACAAGTAGAAAGATTAGCAGGTTCTGCTTTCTCTGCTGAAGAGATAAGCGATGTTATGCATGATTTCGAATCAGATGGAACTTTGATCAAGGGTTTCTTAGTTGACGATTTACAAGATATTTGTTGGGGGCGACAAGATATCTTGGAAGGACTAGAAGGAATTAGAAAAACTAGAGATTTGGTAGTTCCGCCTTCCGACCCATTAGTACATTATTTCGGTAGTCTTCTTAGAGAAAGATTTGGTTTCGGTTCAGCATACATGGTTTTCCACAAAGAAGAACCAATTGCTGCTTTCAAAGCCAATACTAAAGATGGTGTTATTGAAGTAACAGATTTTGTAGGTGACTCGGAATTAGAGAAGGAGGCATTACGTGTCATGAAAGAATTTGCATGGGAACACGATATGCCACTAACTGGGAAACTCTACGAGCAACTACGTTCAAGATGACTTATTTGTCCCTGTAATTTTCTCAGCAACATCGAATATTGGATTGATAATCTTCATTATATGTTTGTGCAACTCTGGCAATAAATCAAATAGAGCAATAGCCATAAGGAACATAGCAAACAGTGAAATTGCTTTTGCAGCATAACTGTGTGTGAAATCGAACATTTCTATACCCATTAATGACCAGTTAGGATAACTTTCTGTTAACCAAACAATTCCAGCATTCCTGAACATATTCAAAACATATATTGTAGGTAATGCTATCAAAAGACCTCTAGCCCTTCTTTTCCAAGAAACAGAACTTAATGCCCCAATTGCTCCTACAAATATTATCATTGATTGGAGTCCTGAACAAGCCATGATAAATTGAACAATTACCATTCCTTCGGAATCAAAAAATTGTACATAGAATCCTTCTTCAGCTAGGGACTCTGTAAGTATCCATTTGTTTCCATCCCACTCAGATACAGGAATATCAGGAGCGCCATCACGGGCCACCATCATTTCTCCAATATGATAATTTCCAAGACCGCAAAATTCCAACATTAGTTCTGTACTTTCTGCAGTCAATTGAATCAGGGCCATATTCAGATATGGTACACTAAAAATGACAAAATATGGTACGACTGCCCAAGTAAAACAACCTCTTAGCCATTGTAAAGCATCAGGCGTATTTTCATTTTTTATTTCCCAAATAGCCAAAGCAATACTTCCTGGTAATGCACTGGCAGTCATTAGCACCAGAACTGGATCAGAAATCTCAACATAGTGTGCAGATTGTAGATAAAAGTATAATCCAGTAAAAATCCAACCTAATGCCGCGTAATAGCGCGATTTAGAATCTTTCTTTCTATGAAATCCTAGACCTAAAAACAATGCACCAATCATAATTATGCCTAATTCTAGAGCCATTGAATTCACTCCAATTTGCTCTCCAATTTTAGAGACAAGCAGTCCGATTGGCTCTTCCATCGTCACCCCTACTACGCTCAACTCGTAAATAGGATGCCCTCATCCGTACACTCGGGGTTTTACTATGGGATTCGATTTTTCTGACTTTGCGAAGTCCTACATTAGTGATTTGAAACTAGCTCTTGAGAATATTCCTATGGACTCTTTAGAGGCATTTTGGAATCTTGTAGAAATAACAAGAAAGGAGGGAGGAAGTGTCCATTTCATAGGTAATGGAGGAAGTGCAGCAACTCCATCTCACAGTGCAGGAGATTGGTCTAAAGAACTCAAATTAAGAACTATTTCACATAGTGATAATATTTCATCATTTACTGCTTGGTCAAATGATACTGATTACTCAAATGTTTTTGTGGGGCAATTATCCACTTTTATCAGAGATGGTGATTTGGTAGTGGCATACACTGGCTCAGGAAATTCTCCCAATGTCGTTAATGGGATAAATTTTGCAAAAGAAAATGGTTGTAGAACCGCTGCAATTACTGGAGATTATAATGGTCAATCCGGTGGAATGATTGTTGAATTAGTCGATGTTGCAGTCGTTGCTCCTACTCAATCAATGGAGAGAATTGAAGACATTCAATTGATAGTTAATCATATTGTCAAAGAAGCAATTAAGTCTCATCATGGTT
>CACJKA010000034.1 GCA_902593945.1 uncultured Candidatus Poseidoniales archaeon
CAGTATGTTTTTTGATTGATATGTCTTTAATATTAACAATTCTAGTTGAAAATTTAATCAACGGTGTTAACTCACGTCCAATCTGTATCATATCTGTTGAATCGATACGACTAAATCCAAGTTTATAGAATAAGCAAAAAGTAATTCCTAGTAAAAGAATTAGAGATGCTATTAAGGCATCTGAAAGTGGTAATTCATCATCTCCAGTTCCCGTAACAGATGCTATGAATACTATTAGAGCAATGAAGACAATACAACATTCATTCTGGAAACTATATACTGGGAATTTAACCTTCTCTTGAGCCATAATTAATGTACATTTCTAGTTGTTTATTATCATATTGGTCCTTTCAGTCCCTACCCTTTCGTCAGTTTTCGTCCTCATTCGACATACCTGCTGCTGCCCATTCTTCTTCGGAGATATAACCATCATTATCAGTATCTAATTCTACCGACTTACCCAGAGCTAACCTCCTTTTTTTCCATCTTAGGAGAATGATTCATCAGAAGATTTTAGTAACTTTTTGGAATTAACAATAAATCAAAATGAAGGTTTTTCTACTTATATCATAGAAGTTTATGCAATTGTAACATTAACTGGAGACTGCATAAACTGCACTAATAACCAATCTATTGATAATTATCAAGAAGTTTTTGAAATCAATTCAATCGATCCTCCAAATCTTGGTAATCCATTTTTCTTCAATCCTGCTTATGGTTCGACTGGTGTATCAAACTGTGATTTATCTTTAGAACAATCTTTCGATAGTGAAGGTCTGATGTTTGGTCCAGGTTTAGAATGTGAACATATGATAACATTCAGTGTAGGATCTAGTGCTTTAGATGCTAACTATGAGTACTCTTGGAGCGATTGGTCCTATTACATCCATTGGTCATCAAACCCAGTAGAAACCCATTGATAACCCTCTGATTCAGATACGGTCGTAAGGGCACCCTTGCGATTGTATTCGAGCGTAAGGGCCCCCCATGAGTTCGTCGGAACAGAACTATTGTGATATCAAACTAAATCATCAGATTTTTTACGCATAAATATTACTCCTGACAAGAGAATGGAATTCATTGGGACCGATATGAGTGAATTAGGAAATATATTATACCTTCATCCATTGGGATGTATCGGAGATTAAAATGAGTGGACAATTAGCAAAATTTGGATTGATAGCAAGCATGGCATCAGTATTGGGGTCATTGTACCTTTACTTCGTTGGTGAAGATGAAATGTTAGGGATATTTGTAGGATTATGGGCTCCAACCTTGATACTTGCAAGCAAAGAAATAGAAGCTTGGATGGAAAATTAAGCTCACTCCCAATAAACTAGTGAGTTAGAATCCGCTCTTTCATAGGGTACCGTTAGAATCGCCCCACTGCAAGGCGTTAGTATTCTCTGAACATTGCTAAGGACAGTCACATTAGCCCTCGGAATATATAAGTCTAGGATGATTGGGTTGTTTGTGAATTGGAAAAACATCATCTTTTCCGGTGCGGCCACTGGTGCAATACTCGCAATATTGATTCTTATTGTGTTCATTCTTCCAGAATTTGATCCAGGATCTTTTGCAGTATTATGTGGTGGTTGGTTTTCATTAGCACTGCTTTCAGCATTCATAGTCAATCAAATATCGAAATGCGCCAAATGGCCCGAAGTGAACTTCAAGATTCTAATACCTGTAGGATGCATTACATCGATAATTCCCTTATTTGGACCTCTATTCGGAATGCCAAATACTGAACCAATTACCTTAGCTACAGTGGTTGCCATGGGGGCAATTGGAGGATTCTTTTGGTCGACTCCTTTCGCTATATGGTCCTTTTTTACCAGTAGAAAAATAACTGAAGAAGAATAATCGCGTGGGTACCCAACCTTACGTATACATCATAGAGGGGCTCCCTTTTTGACGAACATGGAAGATTACGATATGGATGCGCATATTAAGAAAGTAATGATTTGGCTAACAATAATTCCATTGGTTATATTCGTAGTTGGTTTCACAATATCTTTTGCTTTTGATTTAGGTACTTGAGATTAAATTCATCCCATCAACTA
>CACJKA010000035.1 GCA_902593945.1 uncultured Candidatus Poseidoniales archaeon
TATTTGCTTCCATACAATATGTCAACTAGGGTATCCCTCTATGATACCATCGTCTATTACCGTAGCCTATGAAAGGACGGAGGGATAGCCGATAGGTTCACTCTCAACAAACTAATGGATACAATCAGAAACCGATTGAATTGTCTGTTAATCGGTTATATTATACTTGAAAATAAGAGCCTAATTTTTTTTAAGAAAAAAACAACAATGAGTTGCATTCATAAGGGGATACTCAATCCTATAATGTTCGGGCGTGAATATATGGACAAAGGTGTGGATAGATTAAAACAAGATAAAAATAATGATTATGGGCACCAAATCGATGAATTTACACAAGCCAATATATTCATTTCAGTAGAACTAAATTTACCTATACCTATTCCTGATGGAGACGCCCCTGAAGGAAAAAGAGCGATGAATTACTTGGAAGATATATCATCAGGTCTAATTAGAGGCGATAATAGCTTTATTTGTATTGATAATGGAAATATAGTATTTCTGAAAATGATTACTCCTGAAAAATTTAATATTAGACGAGGAGACATTGTAAAACCTGTACCAATAATGGATGGAAAAGAACCAAGTTATCTACTAAAAAGGTTTGATTGGGCTGTTAATTTCGACTATCCAGAAGGATACCACATAGTTCTAACTAATCCTGATGAGGAGGGAGAAATTATTGTTGAAAGTCTCTTAACGGGGAAAAGAAGGTGTGACTCAACTAAAGCATGGATAAAAATCGGCTACGCAGGTATTAATCTTCTTGAAGGAGAAGAAGAAAATTAGAAAATATCAAAATATGGTGATAAACATGGTTGAAGAAGAAATTGAAGTAGAAAATAAACAAGTAATTGAACGATTAGAAGATTCATACATATGCTATAATTGTAAAAACGATTTATCTCTTTGTTCACACGCCTATTGGTTGTGCCACAATTGCGAAGATTCATCAGATCCAGCGAAATTTGAATCCTATCCAAATGGAAGGTTGTCGTCAGGAGGGGTTGCAACTCTACTGAAAGGAGTGAAAAATTCTAAATTCATTCCATCCGAACTGGAAGAATCTGACGGAAGTGTTAAGTTATTGAACAGAAATAATCAAGATAACAGCGAATGTAATCTATGGGCAATAAATGCTGATTTGTACTCTTCAGATGCTTTAGTAAATCAAATTGTGCAACATTACCCTGTTTTCTTACTACCTTACCGTCATAAGAAAAAACTTGAAAAAAAATTAGATGGAATATGCTATCCTCCTATTGTAAGTTTGAATGGTCGTCGAAATATTTCTAGATGGGAGAATTACTCTGTCATTCCAGAAGAATGGAGAAATTCGGGCAATTGGAATGAAAGGAATCACTATTTATTGTGTTCACTCTTAAGTTTAAAGACAGAATTATTTGCAAACAATAACAAAAGTAATGTCGTAGCTATGTTAGTTTTCGGTTCAGGTCAGTATTCAGAAATATCATGGATTCCAAGGGCACTTCGTGCTAACTGGAGTCCAATCACTGACATTCTTTTTTTCCATATAGATTCTATTGATTTTAGTGATATTAAGTATAATATAGTACACAATTGAGATAATTTATTTTTTGCAATAAGTCGTCACTGCCCTAGCTTTTTTAACATTATTTTTTAGTTTAAAACTCCATTTCTTTGAGTTATTACATGATTTACACGCAGGAACAATATACTGATTGTTGTTGAGTGATTTATATTTCCTTCTAATATGTGCACCTAACTCAGCTTCATTGATACATTTAGTAAATTTTTTATCACCTGGCTTTTTGACATAAAATGAACAATATTTTGGAAATTTCTTCTTCCTCTTTATTTTTTTCCAATGCAGTGACCAACCGTGTGGTTTAGGCATGTTTTTTTTCGAACATTTACATTTTCTTTTTGACGAGCCACCGCAATTTATCCAAACAGTGGATTGCATATTGGTCAATTATTATTATCTCCTTAAAATATCTTCCGAAATCCCGTCAACTCACCTCTAAACGCATGGGCACCCCATCCATGGTTTAGTTGAGTTCAGAATCAT